>NZ_QICI01000050.1 GCF_004119445.1 Chryseobacterium sp. CH21
AAGACAAATATATAACCAACAAAAATTAGTAAATTTATAAACCGAAAATCCTCCTTAAGGATTTAAACCAAAATGTCTAAGTTGGTTTGAAGACGTACATATCTTAGCAATAGGCTGTGTTTGATTATACCCCCAGATAATAACCGTTGAAATACCATCTTTTGTTGTGTACTGCTGAAGATTTCCTTTAGAATCATATTTGTCAAAGGTCAATTCCGTAGTTGCTGAGGATATATTTTGAAGTTCGTAAGATAACACAGAAATAGGTAAAACCAATCCTGATGTTTTTGTATTGGCTTCGGATTGATTTAGAGGATAAATTACTTCTGATTTTGTCAGTATTTTACTTGTTGTACCCACTGTTTTACTACTTACTGTCTCTAAAGGAATTTCAACCAAATTTTTACTTATCATCAACTGATTTCCTTTTTCAGATGCATAAGCGTAACTTACTTCGCCTGAAGAGCTATCAGGAAAAGTTGTCTTTCTGTTTGATAGCTGATAATTAGGATTGGAGTACGTATTATCTATTGATGTAATAAGTTTTTTATCATTAAGTGACTCTGTTATTTGTTTCTTACTCTCAAAACTAAAATCAGAAAATAATGGATAATATTCATACTTATAATCTGTCTTATAAACATAATCATCTGGACTTTGTCCTCCAAATGTTGATAATAAAACTCTGTTTCTAGGCTCAATTCTTACCCCAAAATTTTCGTTTAGTACTAAATTCTTACGGTCATAGATAATAGTATCCTTCTGAATTAATGCATAACTACCATTATCATTTTGTTTGTAAGATAAAGTCTTTTTAAGATTTCCAAGTTTCCATCCCATGTATGGTGTTCTTGTTCTATGCTCTATTGTAGCCATATCAGTCGCTTCAATAGGAGCATTATTCTCAAAAAATACTCTTTTTTAATTTTTTTATTATTTACCTGGTCAACTGCTGTTTCAGTAACCTGCCCATAAATGATATTGGTTCCTGATGAGTTTCTAAAAGGATAATCAATAACTCCATAAAATTTATTTATTCCTTCATAAAAGTTTTCCGTAACTAATAATGGATAACCATGTAATATCCCTGTGGAATACACTTTACTACCAACCGTTTCATTATAAGAATATTCAGTTCGTAAAAGCTCTACGTTGTTTTCTTTCTGAACAATGGATTTTATTCTTAATCCTCCTGCATTCTGTATGCTTTCAGGATTAGTATTTGGCTGTTGATTATTCTTGACAGGGCCTAGAAAAGACATCATTAATGTAAAACCTCCTGCACTATCAAACATACCTCCTTCATTTACCGTTAGCACATCTCGATGTGCTGTTAAAAGATATTCTCCTTTTGGAAACATTACTGTTTTATCTATAGTATGACTCATCAAAGTAAATATTTGCCAGTTTCCATTTACTTTTCTGTATATGATAATATTGTAGGAATTATTAGCTCCATGATTTTCATCAAATACCTGCTCAATCTGCGTATTTAAATCAACAGAGGTATCTTCTTCAAACTCCCAGTTCATTTCATAATTCATTTCAGGAGGAAGCTGTTCTCCTGTATTAGGATCTGCTGCCTGTTCGCTGGCGAAGGCTACATATTTTGTCTCCATTGAAAATAAATTTCCAATCACGACCTCATTAATATCATTAATCGCCTGATAGGTATGATTTTCATACTCAAATTCGGTAGAACCACCTGTAGGATAGGTAATTTTTTTAAGCATTCCTATTTTTGAATAATCTTCTCTTACGGCTCTGTTTGCTGTACCTGCGGTTTTTACACTATTCGCATACTTAAAATTGATATTAGGAATTAATTCAGTATTTTCTGTATGACCATTGTAATAGCCAAAGAAATCCTGTGCAAAACTAAGTCGACTTGGCAGTTCGCCAGGAAAATACTCAAAATTATGTTTACTGATTAACTGGTTATTTTTATCATATTCAGATATCCCGTTTAATTTTAGCCTCGGAATAGCTCTATCAAAGTTCGGTGTGAAAATATAATTATTGCTTCTTGAAAAATCATTCATTGGAGTTGGGAACTCTGAATTGAAATATCCCTGATTAAGCTGATAGGTTTTGATTTCGTTGTTACCATTTTTAATTTTTATTTTATCTAATGAATAAGCATTATAGTCTTTTCGGGCTATTGTAGATTTAATAAATTCTATCTCTGTATTTTCATATACAACTCTTTTTATAAGTTTATCTGATACTCCAGGTGAGCTGTAAACATTATATACTTTTCCGTCTTTAGTTTTAGCAATTTCTGATGATATTGGATATTTATTACCTATCACTACAGGATTACCACTTGCCCAGGAAACGACATCATATTTTCCATTAAAAAAATCAAAATTATTGGCGAAATATTTATACTGAGAGGTAAGATAAATATCCTGTTTTGTCAAATCTGTAACTGGAATAGTATTGCCATCATAATAAAATCTTACTGTCTTATTATCATTGGTAGTAATTTTTACCAGTAACCATGTGCCAAATTGAGGATCTGTACCACTTGAAAATGAACTGTCATTACTAATACTTGTACTTGAGGTTTCCTCAATAACCTCAAATCTGTTGTCATTATCATCTGATTTTCCAAAAAAGTAGGTATTACCAGCCCCATCAATAATTTTAAAGTCGACAATATTTCCATAATTATTTAAAGTCGGAATGATCTTGATATTATTTAAAGGGGTTGACACAAATTTATTTGATGAGAAGTCATAAAAGAATTTAAAATTCATATTGAATAATGAAACATTAAATTCATCTGGTTCCAAATCAACATTTTCAGCATTTTGATCCAGCCAAACATCGGTATTTACACCTGTGGAATTGTTCATCAAGCTATTTTTAGCAGTGGCAATAGACTGTAAGTAAAATGGAGAATCACTATAATTATCTCTTTTGCCTCTAACACTTCTTGAAACAGTTCCTATTGATGATAAATTCCATCCTTGTCCTACGGAACTTGCCACTTCACTTACTTTTATACCTTGTGTATTGTATTGTAAGCTAATAGGAATTGAAAAATTACTATTAATAGGTAATGTATAAATGGGAACTGAAACATTTACCGAACCATTGGATAAAGATATTGGCTTGTCAATGTACTTTCCTAGTGAACTTATATCAGGAGTTTTTGGAGTAAATCCTAAATAAGTATCTTTCATTTGATTCTGTGAATACAGCCAATTACAAAATAGCAAGAGGCTAATAATTTGATATTTTTTCATCTGTGGTTATTTCTTAATTAATTTGGCATTCGCCGTTTTATTAGTATCAGTTTTTATAGTAATCAGATAAGCTCCCTGAATGAGTGCTTGGGTATTAATCTTCGTCACTTTATTCTTTGTTTTTATACTTTGAAGCTGTCTTCCGCTCATGTCATACAATAGGATATCAGCATCCTTGAAATCAAAGCCGATTTCTACATAAGCATAATCTGAGACAGGGTTTGGATAGATTTTGATGTCATATTTTTCAATCAAATCATTAACCTGTTTGTCACCAAGCTTTACAATCTTCCAGTTTTCTTTACCCAGTTCTTCTGCACTGGTTCCTGCCAAAACAATGGAACCATCTCTGTTCAGTTTTAAATCTGAAAGTCTTTCTTCCTTCTTTCTGGATTCTCCTTTCACATGTTTTCTCCACTGCTCATTACCATTTTGATCGAGGTATAACATCCAGAAAGTTTCATCATCAGTTTGGATTCTTCCCTCAGCCTGAGTGTAACCTCCTAATAGAATTCCTTTAGATGATTTGTCGTCTGCTGAATTAAGAACACTCATTCCCATCAAAATGTCACGGTTTTTGAAATTGTAGGATTTCTGCCATTGTTCATCTCCCCTTTCGTTTAAATAAATTAACCAAAGATCTGTTCCTTCTTCAATGCCTACTGTTTTGTTCCCCGATCTTTCTGATCTTGATTCTCCACCAATGATAAATCCGTTTGAAGTTAATGCCAGTGTTCTGATATGATCATCTCCTTTACCTCCAAAGTTCTTTTCCCATTCAACTTTTCCAGTTTTGTCAAGTTTTACGATCCAGTAGTCTCCTTCGCCGAAGTTTTCAGTTTGTTTCGAGGTTCGGGTTACGGGGTTCGGAGTCGTTTCTCGAGTTTTAGTTTCAGGAGCCGAAGCACGAACCTCGGAACTTCTTGAATACATTCCCAGTAATGCTCCGCCATCTTTTGTTGGAATCATTTTTTCAACTTCATCTAAGCCTCTTCCACCTAAAATTAATTGTGATAATTCTTTTCCGTCTTTATCCAGTTTTGTGATCAAAACATCTTTGGAACCATAGCCTTTTGAAGAATTCTGTACATTTCCGGCAATAAAGAATCCTAAATCTGTAGTCTGAATCACAGCTCTCGCTTCTTCATCCGAAGAACTCCCTAAAGTTTTCTGCCACAACTCGTCTCCAAATTCATTGATTCTGATTAGCCAGATATCTGATCCTCCTTTGGAATCTTCTTTTTTATCCAGTCCTTTTCCTGAATAGGACGTTCCGGCTAAAAGAAACCCTCCATCTTGAGTAGTGACTGTAGCAGATAAATAATCATGATTCTGTCCCGAAAAATATTTTTCCCAGACTTCTTCTCCCTGTTGATTCAGTTTTACAAGGTGAAAATCGTAACCGTTGTTTTGCTTTTGGCCACTGGCTGCTGGCGATTGGCTTTTAGACTGTATAGAACTTCCCGTTATAAGATATTGCTGATCGATTGTTGTAGTGACCTGGCTTAGAAAATCCTGGGTAGAGGATTTGATGTCTTTTTGCCACACCACTTCCTGGGCAGATAAGCCCAAGACTGTGCATATACTAAATGCACTGAGATAAAATTTTCTCATTTTAATGTTGTTTTCTGATTTACTAATTAGTTTTAAAAACCGCGCAAATTTAACACTTTTTAAGACGTGAAAAATGAATTAATTTGGTATGCTTTAAATCATACTATTAATAATTGAATTCACTTTATTTTATATTAAAATTTATCTTATTGTAATGCAAAAATATCTATGTGTCACGACAAAACCTGTCGTATTATTTATGAATATTTAAAGAATATTCATCATTAAAAAAGTCACCCGATCAGGTGACTTGCATTGAAAAATTCATTAAAATTTAATAAAAAAGAGCGGTAAAAACCGCCCTCAACAAAATTTTATCTAACAAATATTTTTTACATATAAACGCAACCGCATCCGGTTTCCCATTCCTGGCAAAGGCGCATAGGTTCATTACATCCTGGGTTGCCACCACCACCGCCAGAAACTCTGTAGCAGGTACCATCACTACAATAGTAAGAACCAATAGTTGGAGGGCAGTTGCCATCCATATCACAGATTGCATACGGAGTATCACCACCGCTGATCAGTACCAGCTGATTTCTCTTTAATTTTTTTAAATTTTTCATAGTAATCATATTTTAATTTGTTGATTACTAATGTATATAAAAATTAGCACACCAGCAAGTGTTCTAATTAATAAAGAATAAATGAATTGATTAGAATACCTATTTTGTCATTAATTTATTCTATATCCAAAGTCATGAAAAGAGCGAGTTCCTCTGTATTATTATAAAGTCTTGTATTCAGTCCGGTAATATTAAATCCCATTCTTCTGTAGAACTGTATGGCAGGGTAGTTGGTGTTTTGGGTCTCCAGTTCAATGACTCTGCAGTGTAGTTTTCGAGCTTCTTTAATTGCACTTTTAATAAGCATTATTCCGATTCCTTCCCGTCTGTGTTTTTCATCGATAAGGATATTTTCAATATAAAAGCTGTTGTTCCATGTTCTGTGTTCACAAATAATCCAGCCTGCAAGTTCTTCATTCACATAAGCACCGAAAGAATTTTCCTTTTCAATGATGGTATTGAGCTCTTCAATATCTTCAGAAGTTGTCTCCCAGATTTTGGTATAAGGCAAAGGTTTTTCCTTTAAAATAAATTCAAAGGCACCTCCAAATTCAATTGAGGAAACCGAATAGATCATTTCTGTTGTATAGCCATTAAGTCCCCAATTTACACTTGGGTTGGAAGACAATTTTTGTAGTTTTCTTATTTCCACATTATATATTTTTATAAGATAGTTGCTGAGAAATTTTATTGAAAGTTTTTTTGAAGTAAAAGTATACAGATAGAGTAATTGTTTTTTAAATTAATTAGAGGTTAAAGAATTGAATAAGTTTTAATAATCCGAATTGAAATTTAGGCTTCTCATAATCTTGATTAGGATTGTATATTTTAACTTCGACTTTATTTCTGTCTTTGATTACGAGTCCGAAATGATTTTCAAGGTTTGAATTAATTCGTTCCAATAGTCCCAATTGAAGCATCACATCTAATATTCTTTTTCCATCAGCAAAATTTTCATAAATAGTAACAGGAAGAGGTTGGTACTCAGGTGTAGATTTAATATAAAGAGAAAAAAAGTAAGGATCAAGGTCTCCAAACTCCATCCCAAACATAAAAGGAACCTCAATTTGCTGTTTTGTGATTACGTTTTGAAAGTGACAATGATAACCATGAAGGAAATACTCCCAATTCCCTACTTTCCCATGCTGGCTTTTTCTACTTCTACCTTTTAAATAATTAAAAACCAGAAATGGAAAATCTTCATTGAGTATTATTTTTTTCTTTTTAATAAATAAACGTATCAGTTCTTCTCCTAGTTTTCTGTAGTCTTTTGCACATTGTACAAAAAATAATTGATTGGCAATTATTTCTTCTTTTGTAATCAGTTTATTTATTTCTATTTTAGGTTCCATGGAATGAATACCAATTTGAAAATGGAGAAGGTTTTTCTTTAATTGCTCGCCATAATCCTCTCTGATGTGGTTGATAGGATGATCAAAAATTATTCTAATCGTTTTTTGACGGGGAATATTTCTGAGGGAATCAATACTAGGAAGTTCTTGTATTGATTTTGCAGTTATTACATGAGTAGTTCTTTCCAAAGCATTAAATCAATGATTTGTTCAAATTTAAATAAAATTTCACACTCCAAAACTTTCAAAACTCTTAAATTTGTTGGCAATAAAAATTTACTTGGATGCTTAGGAACATTTCAATTGCGGCAGCTACTTTATTGTCCGTAGTTACAATCAATGCACAGAAGAACAGAAATACCCAACTGGAAAGGCCCAAATTAGTCGTAGGTCTGGTAGTAGACCAGATGCGTTGGGACTATTTGTACCGTTTTTATAGTAAGTATGGGAATGACGGTTTCAAAAGACTTTTGAATACAGGATATTCTTTGAATAATGTACATATTCCTTATGTGCCTACCATTACAGCTTTGGGACATACATGTATCTATACCGGATCTGTTCCGGCCATTCACGGGATTGCTGGAAACGACTGGACAGATAAGGAAACAGGGAAAGGAGTTTACTGTACTGCGGATGAAAGCGTTCAGCCAGTGGGAACAACAAATACAAAAATCGGGAGCCACTCTCCGAAAAATCTTTGGTCAACGACAGTAACTGACGAATTAAGACTTGCTACTAACTTCCAGGGAAAAGTAGTGGGGGTTTCTTTAAAAGACCGTGCTTCTATTCTTCCTGCAGGACATACTCCAAACGGAGCCTTCTGGTTTGATGACAGTACAGGAAATTTCATTACCAGTACATGGTATATGAATGACCTTCCTCAGTGGGTAAAATCATTCAATTCTCAGAATCTTCCTGAAAAATTAGTAGCTAACGGTTGGAATACCTTACTTCCAATCAATCAATATACAGAAAGTGCACCAGACAATTCTCCTTGGGAAGGTCTGCTGGGAAGTGCAAAAACACCTACATTCCCTTACAGCAACCTGGCAAAGGATTATCAGACTAAAAAAGACAATATCCGTTATACCCCTTTCGGAAATACACTGACATTGAAGCTTGCTGAAGCATCTGTAGAAGGTGAAAAACTGGGTGGAGATAATATTACAGACTTTTTGGCCATCAACCTTGCCTCTACAGATTATGCGGGACATAAATTCGGACCGAATTCTATTGAAGTAGAGGATGTTTATATCAGATTAGATCAGGATTTAGCAGAGTTCTTCAACTATCTGGATTCAAAAGTTGGAAAAGGAGAGTATACTGTTTTTCTTTCTGCTGACCACGGTGGAGCTCACTCTGTAGGATTCCTTAAAGAGCACAAGATTCCGACAGGTTTCTTCGGTGAAGATGCAGAAAAGAATCTGAACCAGAAGCTGAAAGAGAAATTCGGAGCAGATAAACTGGTTAATGCAATAGATAACTACCAGGTTTATTTCGACAGAAAAGTATTGGCAGACAGTAAGCTTGAATTGGATGATGTAAGAAATTTTGCGGTAAAAGAAATTGAAAAAGATCCTACCGTTTTATATGCTGTTTCTGTAGATAAAGTGCAGGAATCAAGCATTCCGGAGCCAATCAAACAAAGAATTATCAATGGGATCAACAGACAGAGAAGCGGAGATATCCAGTTGATTTCTCACGACTCTATGCTTCCTCCATATTCTAAAACCGGAACTACACACAGTGTTTGGAACTCTTATGATTCACACATTCCTCTAATCTTTATGGGATGGGGAGTAAAACAGGGAGAAAGCAACAAAGAATATCACATGACAGATATTGCACCTACGGTATCTTCTCTACTGAAAATCCAGTTCCCAAGCGGAAATGTAGGAAATCCGATTACGGAAGTTATTGGTAAATAAAATAAAAATAACAGAGTATAAAAAAACATTCCATTCCGGAATGTTTTTTTGCTTTTCAGAACTTATGAATTTCGTATCATTTGCTGTATCTGCTGATGAAACTTCTTATTCTGTTTTCTGATTTTGACAATAAAATATAAAAGAATAACGATCAAAATACATCCCAGCAATACCGCACCCATTTTAATGTTGCGATAATAAGACTTCAGCTTTTCACTTTTTAAAGCGGTTTCTTTATTATGGTTATCAATTACCTGATTAATGGATTTTAGTTCATTCTGCTTTCTTTTAAAGCGCATTTCTAAGGACTTTTTATTATACTGCTGATAGAGATTCTGCTGTCCCATCGCAAGATGATTTTCAGCGAGTTCTTTGTAAAGTCCTTCATTCAGGATGATATCTCCCGTTTTTTTACAAAGGTTTTCAGCTTTTAATAAAAGGTTTATGGCAGATTGATTTTCATGTCTTTGTTTGTGTATTTCAGAAATACCTTTCAAGGCAAATGCTTCCAGACTTTTTGCATAATTCTTTCTGGCATAGCTGATAGCTTTCATAAATGCATCCTGTGCCTTATCTATTTGATTAAGATTAAGATAACAATATCCGATATTGTAATACACTACACTCATATTGGAATAGGTCGTCTTCTTTGTCCTGATTTTTTCAAAATTCTGGATTGAAATTAAAAACTTTTCAAGAGCAATTTCTGAATTAGACTGACTTTTATAAATCATTCCTCTAATAGCATAGCTTCTTGCGGTTTCGATATATTTTGTAGGTGTTTTTTCGGCTATTTGGGCCAGATATTGATCGGCTTCATTCAATGTTTCAAGGCTTTTATTGAAAAGTTCCATCTGCTGGTACTGGATAGCGACTGAGATAAGAACTCCGGCCTGACTTTTGGGATCATTGGTTTTTTGGGAAAGTTCTTTAGCTTTTAAAATATTTTTTAATGATTCTTCAAAGTTTCTTTTAGCAATATTGGCCGTGGAAAGAAGTATATAAAGATTAATGGATGTCTTTACATCAGGAGAATTTTTTAACAACTGCTCTCCAATTTTAATGGAGTTATCAGGGTTATCATAAATATCAAGTTTAGCCTTTTTTATTAAGACACTGTCTGGTGTCTTTTTAACTTTCGCAAAAGTATAAAATGATAACAGGAAAATGGTAATATCTTTAAAAATAGTCTCATACGGTTTTGGTTTTACTGATTTCCTGAATATAAACATTGGGAGACATTCCGGTAACGGATTTGAAAACGGTGGTAAAGGCACTGTGTGATGAAAATCCGGAATATTCCGCAAGATAACTTACCTTATAATTAAGAAAAGCAGCATCGTTCCTTAATAGCTGTACAATATGATTGATCCTGAGTTTATTAATATATCCGTTGAAATTTTTCTCCTTATTATTGATGACCTCCGAAAGGTATTTTGTATTGACTTCCATCTGAGAGGAAAGGAGCGATAATGACATGTTTTTATTCAGGTAGCCGTCAGATTTTTCAAACTCTTCTAATTTTTGGAGTATTTCATCTTCTTTCTCCCTTGATATCTTTGTGGAACCGGAATCTTTAGTTGCTGCATTTGTTTTGTTTAAGATGATTGGTTGAGGTTTCTGATTGATCTGTTTTTCAAAGAAATCAAACTGTTTTTTTAAGTCTTTATTTTTGCTTTTAATGAATAAAAAATAAGTCAATAAGGCAGCGATAGCCAATAATAAAACGAGTATTAAAAACCATGAAGACCTTAGAAGTACATGTTTTTGAAATTCTATATTCTTATTTTGATTAGTCTCCACAAGCTTTACAAGATATCGTATTCCTTCCTTCGAACTTGAATCCGTTTTTGATTTTAAATCATTGTAAAGTTTATTGTACTGATGATGTTTTGCATCATTATGAACCGCGTAATAGTTGCGGGAGAGTGATTCGTAAATTTTAATTTTTAAATTGTTAAAAGGCAGGCTTTCAATTAATGCAAGTCCGCTTTCCAGCTTTTCAATAGCTGTTGTATAATCCTGTT
Source organism: Chryseobacterium sp. CH21 (assembly GCF_004119445.1). Classification (GTDB taxonomy): domain Bacteria; phylum Bacteroidota; class Bacteroidia; order Flavobacteriales; family Weeksellaceae; genus Chryseobacterium. Next base: position 10,745 of record NZ_QICI01000050.1, read on the forward strand.
TCAGAAAATAATACTGGGAAAGATTTTCGTAAGCCAATCCTAGCAGAAAGGGTTTGCTTTTCTGATGTTCAAGATCTGAAATAATACGGTCTATAAGTGTTTTATATTCAATTATTTTATTCTGCTTCAGCAGATAAGAAGCCCGGAAAATGCTGTTTTCCGTTTTTAAAATTTTATTCTCTTCGTTATAATCGCTGAGGTATTGATTGCTTTTATCCAGATTTTGTAATGCCGCAGGATAGTCCCGGTTGATTCCTGAGTTTAATGCCTGTAGCTGGTACAACTTTGCCGTAGTGATTCTCAGAGCCGGATTGGTGCTTTTAAGAAGTTTCTGATCAGATAAAAGATGGCTGATGATTCTTTTGGACTGATTATACAAGGCTAAATTTTGATACTGATCCGCAAGATTATAACCACTGAAGACCTGCATAAAATAAGAAAGTCCTGTTTTTTGATCAGAATCTTCGTTTTGAGCGAAAATATTCACCGATTGTACATAATCACCCTTCATAGCATAGGCTTGCGAAATGATGTTTTGGAGTACTATTTTATGTTCTGTATTCTGATCACTCACGAGAATTCCCTGGGTATAACTGATGCATTCATCAGAGTTCTGATAGAGTTTCAGAAATGCCTTATCGGCTAAAATAGTAAAGTCCGGACCAGATTGCCCGCTGATAAAAAGAGAGCTGAAAATGAAAAGAAACAGTAGGATTCTTCTGTTATTGTGAAATAATTGATGAGTAAATAATTTGTTTTTTGTGTTTTTTTGAATAGTTCCGGTAAAATCCATATTCAAAACGTTTATGCTTATGTTGTTGTTTATTAGTGTTTTAAAAATTTAATTCTTTTAAAATTCACGAATTATGAAAGTCAATTTCTTTTGACAGGGTGAATATTGTATTAATATTGTTTTCACCAATTCGAAAGCCTAAATATAATAAAATATGAAAAATTTTTACAGAATGTCAATGAAAATATTGGCCGCTTGTTTTTTCCTGAATTTTGGTTTTGCGGAAGCTCAGCTTACTGTAATAGGTTTAGGAAATTATAATGTAGGAGCAGTTTCGGATAATGGAGTGGTAAGTATGCATACAAGTGCCGGAGGAGTTTATAAATGGGATGCGGCCGGAGGGCTTGTACAGATAGGTTCAATATCCAACGGATATCCGGCTGCCGGAAGAACAATTGTTTCCAATGACGGAACTAAAATCTCTTCTTCTATTACCAATGCAGCAACGGGATTTAATGAAATATCAACCTATGATGTAGCGAGTTCCACATGGGTCAACAGAGGCGGGCTTGTTCCTACCGGATGGGACGGAAAGCTCTACCTGGGGAATGACTACCAATGGAAATACCATTGTTGAACTAGGCTTCCTTACTGCAGCAAATGCACACGCCGTGAAATGGGATGAAGCCAACGGAATGGTAGATTTGGGAAGTATGGTTCCCGGACGTAGTTCAAGAGCCAATGCTATCAATGCGGCGGGAACGGTGATTGTTGGATGGCAGGATGAACCGACAGGCACGAGAAGTGGTGCAAAATGGCAGGATGGTGTAGAAAGCTTTATTACAGATAATAACGGAAATAATGTAGGCGAAGCAGGCGGAATTTCTGCTGACGGAAGTACCATCATAGGAGCTGCAAATCCTAATCCTTACGTATGGAATGCTGCAAGCGGACTTACTTATTCACAGGACGGAAAGAAAATTGCCGGAACAGGGACGAATGCTTCAGGGCAGATGATCGCTTTCTATCTGGATATTACATCTTTTTTATCAGTAAATGATGCTGTAAAAGAGAAAAACAGCATAGGTATTTATCCTAATCCGGTAGCTGATATATTATATTTTAAAGGAACAGAAAAAATAGAGAAAGCTGAAGTTTATAATTGGGTTGGACAAAGGGTGAAAACATTCAATACTGTAGAAAGGCAGATTGATGTTTCATCCTTGTCAAAAGGAAATTATATTCTGCAATATTCTGTAAAAGGAGGAAAGCAGGAGCGCTTTAAGTTTATTAAAAAATAACATATATAAATAGTAAAGTAGTGGGATGAATGGCCGTTTTCAATATTGAAAGCGGCTGTTCTTTTTTATTTATTGAATTAAAAAGACAGGTTTTTTAAGCGTAGGGTGGTTTTTTGGCGAATACATATAAAAAACTATCTTTGCAAAAATTTTGGTTTCCAGTATTTTGGAATGAAAAGGGAATCGGGTGTAACTCCCGGACTGTCCCCGCAACTGTAAATCGCAACAAAAGTTTCTGCAAAAAACCACTGTAAAAAAACGGGAAGGAGCAGAATGCGAAAGTCAGGAGACCTGCCAGAATTATAATTTAAAAAAACATATTGCTTTCGGAGGAAAAGTAAAAAAGTATGGATATAAAAAGATCTTTAGTACTGCTTTTTTCATCGTATGGCTGTTTTCTTTTTGGACAAGAGAAAGCCATCGATACTATTTATGTCTTCGACAACCAGATGAATAGGGTGAAGCTTTTTCATCCTGTAAAAACAATTTCGGCAGAAGATGCTGAGAAAAACTCAAGCAATCTTTCGGAGCTTCTTAGATTTCAATCGCAGGTTTTTATCAAAGAAAATGGCCGTGGCGCTGTTTCTTCACCATCTTTCAGAGGTACTACTGCACAGCAGACCGCTTTTGTGTGGAACGGAATTAATATCAACTCCAATTTTTTAGGACAGGGAGATATCAATAATATTGCCTTGTTTGGCTATGACCAGATCGGAATAAAAGCCGGCGGAGGAAGTGTCATATACGGAAGTGGGGCTATCGGAGGAAGTATCCACCTGAATAATACGCTAGATTTTAATAAAGGGTTCCATGGTTCTTTATTTTCAGAAGTCGCTTCTTTTAATACCTATAATAATTTTGTAAAAGGATCTTACAGCAATGATAAGTTCAGTTTTAAAGCTTCCGGAAATTATTCTGTAAGTGAAAATAATTATGAGGTCAGTGATCTGAATTACATTAACAGAAACGGAAATTATTACAATACAACATTCAATGTAGGAGCATCCTATAAAATCACGAACGATCATAAAATTTCGTGGCAGAGCCAGTTTTTTGATTCTTCACAGCATTATCCTGTGTATGAGGAAACAGGAACAAAAACGAAATATAAAACGCAAAGTGTAAGAAGCCTGCTTTCCTGGGACTGGAACAAAGCAAAGTTCAGTAATTCCCTTAAAGCAGCTTATACGGAAGAGAATTTTCAGTATTTCGGGTCATTAAATTTGCCTAAATCCAGTGGCGGAACAGGGAAGAATTATATCTTTAAAAATGATTTCAATTATTTCCTGAATTCTAAATGGAATTTTAATATCATCGGAGAATTTCAGATCAATAAAGGAGAAGGATACCAAAGCGGAATATCAAGTGTCAGCAGAAATGTTGGCTCAATATCAGGTTTGTTGAGGTATTTTGCGACGAAAGACCTTCGTTTTGAGGGTGGATTCAAGAAAGATTTTGTGGAAGATGTCAACTCACCGTTGATGTATTCATTCTCAGGAAAATGGAGTGCAGCAAAATGGTATGATGTAAGTGTGAATGTTTCAAAAAACTTCAGATTTCCGTCCTTCAATGATATTTATTATGAACCGGGAGGAAATAAAGATCTGAGACCGGAAACCTCTACCCAGGTGGATATGACGAATGAGTTCAAAGTAGGAGATTTTAAACTTACTTTGTCTCCTTACTATATAAATGTGACAGATCTTATTGTATGGCTTCCCACTGCTTTGGGCTACTGGCAGGCATTCAATGTCAATAAATCAGAATCTTACGGACTGGAATCTCAGTTATTTTTCAGCAAACAGCTGGGAAATCATAAAATCCGTGCGAATGCAGGATATTATTATGCAAAATCTATTGATAAAGAAACAAAGATGCAAAGACCTTACGTTCCTATGCACAGAGGAAACGTGAATGTAGATTACGAATATGGTTTCTTTAAGTTTTTTGCACAGGCACTTCTCAATGGTGTTACTTACACCACAAGTGATGAAAAGAGATCAGATGCCATTGATCCTTATTTCCTTTTAAATATGGGTATTTCTGCAACCTTAGCAAAAAAATATACCCTAGGGTTTAAAGTGAATAATCTTACGGATACTTACTATAAAACAGTTTCTTTTTATCCTTTACCCAAAAGAAATTATAGTGTGTACGCAGCAATAAATTTTTAAAAATTAAAATTGAATAAATTATGAAAATAACTAAACTTTTAACTGTCCTATTTGCAGTAGTGTTATTGTTTAACATTTCTTCGTGTACAAGTGATTCTCAGGAGTTTGAAATCTCTCCGATCACTTACCAGAATGGATATTTTATAGCTAATGAAGGTAACTTCAACAGTCAGGGTGCAAAAGTAACATTCCTGACAAGAGATTTAAGCATGAAGCAGGACGATGTCTATGGCTATAACAACAATAAAGAGATCCTTGGTGATGTTCTTCAGACTATTGGTCTTAATGGAAATAAGGCTTATCTTGTCATCAACAACTCAAACAAAATTGTTGTAGTAGATCGTTATACATTCAAAAGATTAGCGGTAATTACTGACCAGATTGATAATCCAAGAGGAATTACTTTTGCGAATGACTTTATCTATGTTGCCAACCTGAATTTCTCTACAAATGCAACAAGTGTAACGAAATATAAAGTTTCTGACAATACATTTGTAAGCAAAATTACCATGACAGGTGGGGCTGATAAAACAGTAGAAGCAGGTGGAAATGTTTTTGTACAGAATGCTACATCAGGATTTGGAAATATGATTACTTATATCAATACTTCTAACGACAGCAAGACTGAAATTACTGTTCCGAATGGTAAAATTAACAGTACTATTTCATATAAATCTAATGTTTACACAGTTTCTTCAACAACTGCAGATTCTTACATTTATAAGATTTCAAGCACAGGAGCAATGACGCCGGTAGTTACACTGACAGGAATTCCAAATGCTACCAACCTTCAGATCGATAACGATAAAATCTATTTCAGCGCTGGAAATAAAGTGTATACAACAGGTTTAGCTACACCAACAGTTCCTACAACTCCATTGTTAACAGCTGCAGATGGCGGACCGTACTTTACGCTTTACGGATTTAACGTTATTGACGGAAGAATCTTCGCATCTGATGTTCACCAATTTACAGCAGAAAGCGAGATGGTAATATATTCAGCGGCTACGGGCAGCAAAATGGGAACTATGAAAACAGGAGGCCTTGGTGCTAACGGAACTTTTCTAAACCCTTAATAATATATTACGTTTAAAAATATAATTTTTTATTTTTTCATCATTTGTGTTTTTTTCCGGTCGGGTTCTTTTGAAGCCGGCCGGCTTTGTTTTTATAGGATATAGAAAAAGCCCGGCGGGATGGAACATCCCGCCGGGCTTTTGTATTTTATTATTTATCTGTTGAATCAGATGGTTAATCCCAGTTTCTCAGCTTCAGCAATAACAAACTTGGTAGCTTCTTCTTTTTCATTAGGAATTTCGCCTTCCAAAATAGCTTCTTTCACTTTCTCTTTCAGGATGCCAATTTCACGGCCGGGTTTAAGATTAAACATTTCCATAATCTCTTCACCGGTAATGGGCGGCTGGAAGTTTCTTACCTGATCCTTTTCTTCTACTTCTTTAATTTTTACCGCTACATATTCAAAGTTTCTTTTGAATTTCTCCTGTTTTTTAGAGTTTTTAGTGGTAATATCGGCTTTACAAAGGGTAAACAGATCTTCAAGGTTTTCACCGGCATCAAATAACAGTCTTCTCAATGCTGCATCTGAAGCATCATCAGTGATCAGAGCAATAGGTCTTGATGAAAGTTTCACCATTTTCTGAACATACTTCATATCACTTCCCAAAGGCAGTTTCAATTTTTGGAAAAGGCTTTTTACCATTTTTGAACCCAAAAATTCATGCCCATGAAAGGTCCATCCTGTTCCTTCCACAAACTTTTTTGTAGGTGCTTTTCCAATATCATGGAGTAGGGCAGCCCAACGAAGCCAAAGATTATCCGTATTTACAGAAATATTATCTACAACTTCTAAAGTATGGTAAAAGTTATCTTTATGAGTTTGTCCCTCTACTTCTTCCACTCCTTTCAGTTCAATCAGCTCCGGAATAATCAATTTCATAAGACCAGTTTGTTCCATAAGCCTTAGACCGACAGATGGTTTTTCAGAAAGCATGATTTTGTTGAATTCTACCATGATTCTTTCCAGAGAAACAATTTTGATTCTTTCTGCTTCCTGCTGAATAGCCTGCAGAGAATTCTCCTCAATTTTAAAATTTAAAGTTGACGCAAAACGTACCGCTCTCATCATTCTCAATGGATCATCAGAATAAGTCTGAGCAGGTTCTAAAGGAGTCCTTAAAATTCCATTTTCAAGATCTTCAATCCCGTTGAATGGATCGATCAGTTCTCCGAAGTTATCTTTATTCAAAGAAATAGCCATCGCATTGATGGTGAAATCTCTTCTTTTCTGGTCATCTTCCAGACTTCCGCCTTCCACTTCCGGTTTTCGGCTGTTTTCTGTGTAGCTTTCTTTTCTTGCGCCTACAAACTCAAGTTCAAGATCTTTATACTTGATCATAGCCGTTCCATATGTTTTGAATACGGAAACTTTTAATTTAGGATCTATATCCTGAGCTACATTTTGAGCAAGCTCAATACCACTTTGTTCTGTTACAAAGTCTATATCTGTAGAAGCTTTTCTGTTCATCAGAAGGTCTCGTACATAACCGCCCACAATATATACGGACTGGTTATTCCTTTCTGCTGCTTCAGAAATGATTTTAAAAAGTTTTAAATTCTTATTTTGATTAAGATTAATTTTCATCGTTAATAATAGTGACAATTTCTACGTATGTTACTCATTAATCATAATGAGCATACATTTTACTAATTTTTCCATCTTCATTAAAAAACATGACTTCAACAGCATGTTTATCCATAATCGACTTATAAAATAATGCTATTGAATCTATTCCCGCAGTGGAATGAATAAGATCAAAATGAAGATCCGGGAACTTATCCAGGGCTTTTCTCCAGTATTCACGAACAGCTGCTTTTCCTTGTAAAGAGCTTTCTTTACCGCCTGTAGCCAAAACAATCATAGGAGTTGTAATCTCAATATCATCTGAATAATGGGTGAGTATATCCTCTAAATCATGAGAATTCCATGCATTAACCCACATTTGAGCAAATTCCTGATGATTCATAGCAAATAATTTATGAGTTGAGTTTGCAAAGATAAAACTAAAAAAAGAAATCCTGCCGATATGAACGGGCAAGACTCTAAAAAATAAATATAAATGTTCCGGAATTTTATTCCCGAAGCACTTTTATTCTATTGTCACTCCATATTTTGATCACTGATGAACCTGAATATTTTGAAACTTTTTCTCTGTCTTCTTCCACGGCATAATCTACAAGACTGATCATCTCCTCAGAAATATCAGAGAATTTCAACGGGCTTTTCTCGCCACTGAAGTTGGCAGAAGTAGATACCAAAGGTCTGTTCAGTTTTGTAATCAGTTTTTTACAGAAATCATTTTTTACCAATCGGATTCCGATGCTTCCATCCTCTGCAAGAAGCTCTTTAGGTAACCCTCTCGGATTTTCATAAACAATTGTTACCGGTTTCTCACTAAGATCAATAATTTCCCAGGCCATTTCAGGAACATCTACCAAGTCCTGAAGTCTTTTCTCAGATTCCACAAGGATGATCATGGATTTGTTTTTTTCACGTTTTTTAATGTCAAAAATTTTATTGACAGCTTCTATATTGGTTGCATCACAACCAATCCCCCAAATGGTATCTGTAGGATAAAGAATTGTTCCGCCGGATTTTAATATTTCAATAATATGTTCCATAATTGTATGTGAATTCAAAGAATGGATAAAGGTAGAAAATCTATGAATTTTAGGCAAAAAATTAGAATGTAAATGTAGTGGATTTGGTTAAACCATATCCCCACAATGATTATAATCCATGAAAAATGAATTAAAATAAGTTGTTCGCTTGACTGGTTCAATATAGTCTGAGTGCAGTATTTCTTTGAAATCCATTTTGGTCAGATATTTTGAAAATAATACTGGGAAATTTGATCTTGATCCTTCTTTAATGAAAGTATAAAGAATAGCATTGTCTTTAAAGAAAACAATGGTAGTTTGTTCATATTCTTTTCCGGGACTGTAGATATCACTAGGTTCATTAAGAAAAATCAGATTCCCTGAAATCTTTGAAACTCTATAATGGTGTTTTTTTCCATACTCAAGGATCCTCTTTTTCGCTTCTTCTTTATGAATAGTAAATGTGATTTGCTTTAAATGCTTCTCGGTAAATTTACAGTATAGCACATATAAGCTAAAGATCAATAGACAGGTAAGGATCAAATATTCTAAACTATTATTACGAGAAAACGTTAAATCTTTTAAAAAGAGCAGAGAAGTTACTGCTAATACTGAAAATCCAAAATAGATTGAAATAGTATCAAACTTATCGTATGAGTTTTCTTCAAAAACTAATTTTTTAGATTGAATACTCTCGGAAATCTTTAAATTTTTTAGTGATCTCATTGGAAATTAGGATGATATTTTAGGGTTGTTAAGTTTAGATTTTATGGATAAATATAATGAGCTAACTATTAAAAATGTAATAGAAGCTATCCACAAAAAATAACCTGTTTCCAAGCTGTATATTCTTCCCATTCTTCCATTTTCTGCAACTAAAATTTCATTCCAGAAAAAATGATCCTGCAATTAAAAAAGCGATTGTGGCCAATATCAAAGAGGTTGAGAATTTTTTTTTATTGCAGAATATGACTGAAATAAAGAACCACATATTAGCTGTCCATACCAGAAATTCAAATAAGCCCCCGCCTAAAAAGCTAATCGGACCTATAAGAAATACTTCAAATGATTTATAATCTTTAATCTCTCCCATATCTTCAACTTTAAAAGCTGTAAAACAAAGAGAAACTATAAAAATTAACAGGCTGACAAGGGGAATTCGTTTTCCTACATCCATCCCAATTTCGATAAGTACCTTTCCTCAATAATATTCAGGTGGTGGTAGTTGTGTCCTATAATCAGCTTTCCGATGGTTTCAACCGTAATTTCACGACCATTGGCTGTTCCTGTATTCTGTAAGGCTGAAGGATGGAGTGTTTCTAGTAGAATTTGAGAAGATTTTCTCACCAGTTTGTATTCATCCAAAAGAGACTCTAAGCTTCTTTCATTGGCGAAAGATTGATCTGCATATTCGTTTTCGTCAAATCCCGGGAGATTGTTTTTTTCTCCTCTGGCGAAAGCTAATATTCGGTATTGGAACACTCTTTCCGTATCGGATAGGTGGAGTAGGAGTCCTTTTAAAGTCCATTTTCCTTCTGCGTAAGCGAAATTAGACTGTTCTTCTGTAAGGTTGGAGTAAATTCCTATGGTTTTATCTCCAGATATTTTAAGTTCATTTAACCAGTCTCCTGATGGAATCTGATCTAAATATCTCTGAATGTATTTTTGAAATTCGGTCATATCATTTTTTGTTTTTAGTGGTGGTTTTGGGATTCGAGATTTTGAGGTTCGGGATAGCGGGTGTAATGCGTAAGTAATTTATTTATTACTTATTACCTATTACTCATGATTAGTCCACTCGTAGAAATTCACGGAGTCATAAATTTCAAAGCCGCAGGCTGGATAAAGCTGATTTCCGATATCATTACTTTTTCCAGTTTCTAGAAGAATACCACATGCTTTTGATGAACGGCAGAGTTCTTTAGATTCTTCAATCAGTTCTTTAGAATACCCTTTTCCTCTGTGGTTGTCATTCACGTAGAGATCGTTCAGCAGCCAGTAGCGCTGCATTCTTGTAGATGAAAAAATAGGATATAATTGTACGAAACCTGTAAGTCTTCCATTTTCTTCTGCAACAAAAATTTCAGAATCTTTATTTTCAAGTCTTTCCTGGAGAAAATTTGCTGCTGCAGGAACATCCGATGTTTTATGATAAAATATCCTGTACTGATCAAATAATTCCGCAAGTTCTTGTAAGTCGGAAATAACGGCTTTTCTTGTATTTTTCATATTTATTTAGTGATCGTAGCTAAGAACACGTTTAAGTTTCCATTGGTTATTTTCAGAAATCCAGAGGTGGGTAAATTTTGCACGTCCTACTTTGTTCCATTTTCCGTTGTTGTTTTCAAAGAATTCATGATCACCTTCCTGAATAAAACCGTACAACGTTTTATTGCTATACATTGGAAAAACTTTCATGCTGTTAGGAACCAGTTCACGCTTTACCTTTCCGGGGGTACTGCAGATATTGTTTTTAACAGAAGCTACAAAAGCTTCTTTTCCTTTGGTAATACCCCCCAGATCATGATAAAATTCAATATCATCACTGATGATGGTATTATAATGAGAAGGATTACATTGATTAAACCCCTCATTGAATATCAAGCTATCCAATTTCTTTGCAGTCAGGAATAATTCATCGGTATTTTTAACCTGAGAATAGACCAGTTGACTGAAAAGGCCTAGAACTACAATAATATAAGCCCTTCTCATTATTTTTTATTTTAGAATATTAAGAAAAAGCTTTCTCTAAATCTGCAATAAGATCTTCTGCATCTTCAATACCTACGCTTAAACGAACAAGGTCATCAGTAATTCCCAGTTCAGCACGTTTTTCTGCCGGAATGGAAGCGTGTGTCATCAGAGCAGGGTGGTTAGCCAATGATTCTACACCTCCCAAAGATTCCGCAAGGGTGAATACTCTTACTTTTTCTAAGAATTTGATAGCATCTTCTTTCTTTCCGGATTTGAAGGTGAATGAAACCATTCCTCCTGATTCCTTCATCTGAGATTTTGCCAATTCATATTGTGGATGAGATTCTAATCCAGGATAAATTACTTTATCTACAGCTGGATGAGTTTCAAGGTATTTGGCTACGGCAAGACCATTGTCTGAATGTCTCTGCATTCTTAATGCCAATGTTTTGATCCCTCTTAATACAAGATAAGAATCATGAGGACCTAAAATACCACCACTCGCAAACTGAATAAAGTGAAGTTTTTCTCCCAATTCAGCATCTTTAGCGATAAGAGCTCCTGCAATCACATCTGAGTGTCCTCCTAAATATTTGGTAGCCGAGTGCATTACAATATCAGCACCTAAATCAATAGGTCTCTGGATATAAGGAGTAGCAAAAGTATTATCTACAGCCACTAAAATATCTTTTCCTTTGGCAATGTCTACAACTGCTTTGATATCAACTAATTTCATCAGTGGATTAGTTGGGGTTTCTACCCAGATCAGTTTTGTTTTATCAGTAATAACATCCGCAATTTTAGAAACATCATCAAAATTCACGAACGTAAATTTCAGTTGATATTTTTCGAAAAGTCTTGTGAACATTCTGTAAGTACCTCCATAAAGGTCATCTACAGCAATTACTTCATCACCTGGATTTAATAATTTCAAAACACAGTCGATCGCTGCAAGACCAGAACCGAAAGCTAAACCTCTCGCTCCGTTTTCAATACTTGCCAAAGAGTCTTCCAATGCCTGTCTTGTAGGGTTGGCAGCTCTTGAATATTCATATCCGGAATGTACACCCGGGCTCTTCTGTGCAAATGTAGAGGTTAAAAATACAGGTACATTTACAGAACCTGTTGCAGACTCATGGTGCTGCCCTCCGTGAATTACTTTTGTATTAAAATTCATAATTTTTTGCTTTTAGACTTTTAGCATTAAACAATAAAATTACTGTTTAATACTAATTGTTTTTTATTAAAATTTGCCTAGCTGAGTACAAAAAGCTTACCGCTTACTGTCTAAAGCTTATTGCATATTTATTTTTTACTTAATAGCAGATTTCACAGCAAATTCCTCTGCAATTTCTTCCATCCATTGTGCTACATCCTCTTCACCTGTCGCTCTCTGATAGGTGCTTCCTAAAGATATTAAAATCTGGTGGATAAACATCTTCATCTGGTCTACAGGCATTTCTTTGGTCCAAAGATCTATTCTTAGTGCCTCTCTTGTTTTTTCATCCCAAACAGAAATCATTGTGGCTTTGGTATCTTGTTTTTCAATACCTCCATCCTGAGCATTCCATGTGATGTTTTCCGGTACATGATTTTCATCAAGTTCTACATCTATCGTAATCTGAGTTTTTCTCATAACTTTCTTTTGTTTCTAATTTCGTGCAAAGTTAATACTTCTTCAGCTTATCCAAAGCTTCTACAAAATTATCTTCATCAGGAAATGGGCTATTAAAGTTAAATATTTTACCTTCAGGATCAAGAATGATAAATCTCGGTATAGATTGGATTTTGTATTTATTCATGAACTGTTCTGCATTTTCAAGCCAATACTGTGGAATATTGGATGGTTTTGTCTTGAGATAATTCAGCCATTTTGATTTATCCTGGTCTAAACTGATTGAAATAAACAGGATATTTTCATAATTTCTATATTGATAACTTCTTGTTTCAAATACAGGACGAATTTGCTTGCAGGGACCACACCAGCTTGCCCATAAATCTATTACAATATATTTTCCTTTATATTTTGAAAGATTTTGAGAACTTCCATTATCCTGCAGAAGTTTCAGATCCGGGAAAGGCGACCCTTTCTGTGAAATATTGATCTGTTCAAGCTGTGAATAAAGCATTTTTTTATAATCAGTACCGTTTACTTTGCTAATCTCAGCGGCAAAAAGCTTGTTTCTGACTGTACTGTCTGTTTGTATTTCAATGCTTTTTGATAGATGTTTTGATAATAACTGATCTTTCGTTTTTCCTTGGGGAAGCAAATTGATTTTAGCAAATAAAATACTGTCAGGATTAGAACGGTGATCATCATCTGTAAGCATTTGATCCAATTTAAATTGCAGATAATCATCATTTTTACTCAAAAGTGGAGTGGGTTTCAAAATATTTTCATTCAATTCATTCAAAAATATTTTTGGAGCAGCAAATTTAGGATCAGACCATGAGGTCATTCTTCTGTAATTATTAATTTCATTCAGATACTGAATCGCCATCAGCTGTTTTCTATAGGTCTTATAACCTTCTGAAAGGGCATTATTCTCGGCATCTGCAAAATCTTCTAAAATCCTTTTATTGTCTTTCCAGTCAGATAGGGCTAATTCATAAAACTTCTCAGGATTATTATTTAAGTTCTGATTTTCCAGAGCGAGCCAAAATTCTATTCCAAAAGAACTTTTGGTTTTATTATAAACCTGATCCGATTTTCTATTTGATTGTAAATTGAATGTCATTCTGGTACTGTTTACATGAATGTCAAAATCAAACCAGTCTCCACTTCCCATTATAACTTCAAGTTTTTTGTTACCGATTTCAAGAATATATTCATCTAAAGGAAGGTTTTGAGTGGTAGACCAGCTGAAAGAATTGTTTTTAACTGCAACAGATCCTATTTTTTTATGAAATTCCTTTGAAACAATTTTTACAGAATCAATTTTAAGATCTGTTTCTAATGTTCCTGTGATAGTAGTTCCTGATCCAACACTTGTATAAGGCTTGGGTTTTTGTATACAATAGAGTAGACCTGTTCCTGCAATGAATAAAACTGTTGAAATGGCAATTTGTTTTTTATTGTTAAGGAAAGCATTTTTAAACCCCTTTTTGCTGTACCAGAAATATCCTATAATAAGAAAAACAACCATCCAGAAAAAGCTCATATACTCTGAGTGAGAAATAAAATGATTCAGATCTCTTATTTCCGGAGCGTTCCAGAATGTGTATAATGAACTGTATGGATTAAAGAAGAAACTCTTTTTTTCCACCACCGAATAAATATTGGAAGCCAATCCTAATAAACCTATAAGAAAAGACCAGATAAACCCATGGAAAACTACAGAAAAACATAGCTGTAACGCAGCAATTCCTAAGATAGCAGCGACAATTCTTACATAGGTTTTAAGCATCCATACCATATCAAAGGTCAATAACTTTACAGGATTTGGATGAATATAATATTCTGCTAGCGATAAAGTTATATTAAAAATAAAATAAGAAAAAATACATATGAAAGTGAGGGTTAGTAAAATAATGTATTTCGAAAAATAAAGCTGAAATTTATTGATAGGCTGCGTTTCCATCAGTTGCCATCCGTTATTTTTATGATCAGTTTGTGCAATTCTGTTGGCTGCAATGATCAGGAGCAGAAGCAAGATGAAAAATGTAAAATATTTCAAAGAGCTTCCACTTATGGCTGCTTCAAAAATGGAATATTTAAGTGATTCTTTAGTAATGGGATCCGGTTTGAAAAAAGACGGAATAAAATTGATGAGAGGTATTAGTGCCCCCAAGACAATAGCAATGTAAATAAGCCCTAACCCTTTTATTTTTAGCCATTCTATATTGATGGCAGTGATTAACTTTTTCATTTGTGTAATTTAATTTTTTGTAATTTCCATAAACCATTCTTCCAAACCTGCACTGCTTTTGATTTCAAAAATCTCGGCATGGTTTAAAACCAGCTTTCTCACAAGGTCAACAATATCCTCCTTTGATTTGGAAGTAATTTCTATTGTATTCTCATCAATTAATTTCGGGGAATAATTTTCCGGAATTTCACTCATATGCTTGTGGGCATCATTCAATCCAATTTTGATGTGGCTGTATCGGTACAGTTCATTCAATTCTTTTATACTTCCTGTAAATTTTATCTCTCCATGAGAAATAATGGCAAGATGAGTAATCATTTTTTCAATTTCCTGCAGCAAATGGCTTGAGATAAGTATCGTTACTCCTTCTTCCTTGTTAAGTTTTATCAATAATTCACGGATTTCCAGCATTCCATTAGGGTCCAGTCCATTCACTGGTTCATCCAGAATCAACAGTTCGGGTTTTCCCAAAAGGGTCATTGCAATGGAGAGCCTTTGTTTCATTCCTAAGGAATATTTCTTCATTTTCAGATTTCTGCTTTCCCATAGGTCTACAAGATGCAATACTCTTTCACATTCTGATTTTGGTAGATTTCTTAATTGAGAAATGATCATCAGATTATCCCAGCCGGATAAATGATCATAATAAGTAGCAGTGTCGATAAGACTTCCGATTCTGTTAAAACCCTCCGGATAAAGTACTGAAAGATTTTCTCCGAAAATTTGTATGTTTTTCTTTTCGTCAGGAATGCTTCCTATAAGCATCTTCATTGTTGTGGATTTTCCTGCTCCATTAGCTCCCAGGAACCCAAAAATACTGCCTTTCGGTATCGAAATACTAAGGTTTTTTAGAATTTTCTTCTTCTGTGAAAATCCAAAATTTAAGTTTCGAATTTCAATAATATTTTTCATTGTGTGATTTATTTAATGCAAATCTACACAATAAAAAGGTAGTATGCAATACAAAGTAGTATGTGTGTTTAAATATTATTTAAAAAAAATCCTTTAGCTTATACTAAAGGATTAAATATTTAATTTTATAGAATTATTTTAACTTTGGTTTATAACCGGACTGGTTAAAAATTGAGGTAGCATCCATTTTTAAGAATGCAGTTAATTTTGTTTCAGGTTTTTCCTTAAGATAAGCTTTACAAATCTGCCATCCTGTAAAAATTCCGATTCGTGGCGAAGATTCATTATCTATCTCCGTATAAAATTTTGAGAATGGGCCCGGCGAAATAAAACGTTCTCCAAGTCTTGGATCATCTCCGAAGATCAGATTACTTTCTACAAAATAATTCCAGATATTGGCTTCATTGCTCTTCGCCCAGTCATACTGTTTTTGAGTATAATTCATTTTCAGATAATCAGGAGTATCAGGAAGAAAAGCATCCTGAAGAATCATTACTTTTCCGTTTAGAATAATCTGATCAATAAATTTCTGATGGTCAGGAGATTCTGTTACAATATTTTCAGCAAAAAGCTGTGAAACTTTCGGAATCATATTCTGTGGATTCATCGACTTCTGGAAATACAGTTCCAATCCTTTATAATTGGCATTTCCGTCTCCCATGAAACCGGTAACATCTATAAATAAAAGATTACCTTTCTCGTCATAAAATATGGGATCTTGAACCATCTGTAAAGCGGATGAGAACAGATATACTTTTGGATTCTTAAACTGCGGAAAGTAATACTTTATATGTGAAAATAAACTCTGAAGCTCATTTTGAAGTTTTGTCTGATCTATTTTTCCGATCGCCTCCTTGTAGATTTTTATCTCTTCAGCATCCGCTCTTCTTTTCCCGAAATCGGCATCAGAAACACTTCCCTGAAACCATGGGAATTTAGCTTTAAACTGATCCAGCGGAACATTAGTATTGTAGAATTCTTTGGAAATATCTGTGATATCAACTTTTTCGGCAGTTTGTTTTACTTCTACCTTCCATTGATTTTCAGGTTCTTTTTTGCAGGCAATAAGTCCGGCAGCTAAAATAGAAGAAAGCGCAATATATCTAAAAAACTTCATTATTTTTACATGGAATTTAAGTTGACAAAAATAAGGATTAAATGCACAATTCATGATGAAAATTAAAATATTTACAGTTATCTTTATTATTTCAGGACTTTCTCTTTTTTTTGGACAAAAGCTTGAGTTTAAAGATAAAAAGTTTGAAAAGGCAGTACTGGAAAATTTTGATCTGAATAAAAACGGAATCCTGGAATCCCAGGAAGCTGGAATGGTTAGCAATCTTTTCCTTGTTCAAAAAGGAATTACCTCCATAGAAGACCTGCACCTTTTTAAAAATGTAAAAATGATTGTTCTGGATGATAATACGATTTCTAATATTGTGGTAAATAATCTGGATCAGCTTGAATTGTTTTCATGTACAGGATGCAAAATCTCTTCATTCAAAGCAGAAAATCTTAAAAATTTAACCTCTTTATATCTGGATAATAATCTGCTGGCAAGTATTTCGCTGACAGGGATTCCCAAAATTGACCAATTAACATTATCTTTAAATCAACTAAAAACAATAGACCTGACTCAGTTTAAAAGATTAAGAAAACTAAATCTGGAGCATAATAAACTTCAAAAAATTGATATTTCCGGTAATCCTTTCTTACAAACCCTGAACACCAGTGGGAATACGATAAAAGACTCGGATATCAAAAAAGGAACAAAAACAGAGGTAACCATTTTTGGGGTTGGAGAATAAAAACTAATGATTATGAAAATAGAAACAGAACGACTGATTTTAAGAAAACTCGAAGATGAAGATTTTGAACGCATATTTCTTCTGGATTCCGATCCGGAAGTCATGAAATATATTGGTGTACCGGTTTTAACGGATATCAATGAGTCAAAAAAAGTCATCAAAATGATTCAGAAACAATATGAGGAGAACGGAGTGGGAAGACTGGGGGTTGTAGAAAAAGAAAGCGGACTTTTGATTGGATGGAGTGGCTTAAAATTACTGACCCATGAAACCAATGGCTACAAAAATGTACTGGAACTGGGATACCGTTTTCTACCCGAATCATGGGGTAGAGGATATGCAATGGAATCAGGAATAGCTTCTCTGGATTATGGCTTTAATGAACTTGATGCAGAAGTAATTTACGCTTATGCTCACTCTGAACATGATGCTTCCAACCATATTTTAAGAAAATTAGGATTTGAAAAAACCGGCGAATTTGAAGAACCAGACGGAATTTGTTTCTGGTATGAGCTGAAGAGTGAAAAATATAATAAAAAATGATAACAATACGACAGGAAGAAAAAAAAGACTATCAACAAGTTTTTCAGCTTACAGCAGAGGCTTTTAAGGATATGGAGCATAGTGATCATCAGGAACAGTTTTTGGTTGAAAAGCTAAGAGAGTCTGATGCCTTTATCCCGGAATTATCATTAGTAGCAGAAGATGAAAACAGTACAATTGCCGGACATATTCTGTTCACAAAAATTAAAATTGTGAATGACAAAGAATCGTTTGATTCTCTTGCATTGGCGCCTGTTTCCGTAAAATCTGAATTTCAAAGTCAGGGAATTGGAGCAAAATTGATTCTTGAGGGACATCACATCGCGAAAGAATTGGGATATGAATCAGTGATATTAATTGGACACGAAAAATATTATCCACGCTTTGGTTACAAAAAAACAAGTAATTTTGGAATTTCTTTTCCATTCGATATTCCGGAAGAAAACGGAATGGCAATAGAATTGGTAAAAGACGGATTAAAAGATAAAAAAGGAGTGGTGAAATACCCTCAGGAATTTGGAATAGACTAAAAAATATAAACGATGCAGACACAAAAAGTGATAGATCATATCGTAAGCTGGTTAAAAGATTATGCTACAAAAGCAAGAGTGAACGGATACGTAATCGGGGTTTCAGGAGGAGTAGATTCAGGAGTGGTTTCCACGCTGGCCGCAATGACCGAATTAAAAACATTACTGATAGAAATGCCCATACGCCAAAAAGCAGATCAGGTAGACCGTGCACAGGATCATATGAATGATCTTAAATCAAGATTTCCGAATGTAGAAACAATGTCAGTAGATCTGACACCTGCTTTCGAGGAATTGTACAAAACTTTTGATGTAAAAGATGATCTGTATCCTAACGAAAAACTGGCTTTTGCCAATACAAGATCCCGACTGAGAATGCTTACCTTGTATTATTACGGACAGCTGAACGGGCTTCTGGTTTGTGGAACAGGAAATAAAGTGGAAGATTTTGGGATTGGATTTTATACAAAATATGGTGATGGCGGAGTAGATGTTTCTCCAATCGCAGACCTTTATAAAACTGAAGTCTATGAGCTTGCTAAAGGTCTTAATTTGATCAAAAGTATTCAGGAAGCCATTCCTACGGATGGACTTTGGGATGTTGACAGAACAGATGAGCAGCAAATTGGTGCTACTTATCCGGAACTGGAAAAAATTCAGAAAGAATATGGAACCAAAACTGCCGACGATTATGAAGGAAGAGATAAAGAAGTGTTCCAGATTTTTGACAGAATGCACAAAGCAGCAAAGCATAAAATGGATCCTATTCCGGTTTGTGATATTCCGGAAGAGTGGAGAGCTTAAAAAATATTATTCCATAAAATACGAGTTATGAACGGTAAAATAAGATCAGTATTTTTTATATGTCTTGGGCTTCTTTTCGGAATGTCAATAATGTATGTCTACAGAAACTTTATTGAGGATAAAAAAGATCAGGCTGGTTCGGCAAAAACAGAAACCGTGAGCTATGGCAGTACCTCTTCAGATGGAAATTCATCTGCTCAGGTTTCTATAGATCAGCTTACAGAAGAAAAAACGGTGATCAGCTATGTAAAGCAAAATCATAGACTCCCGGAATATTACATCACTAAAAATGAGGCTAGAAAACAAGGATGGGATCCTTCCAGAGGAAATCTTTGTGAGGTACTTCCCGGAAAAGCAATTGGTGGAGATAAATTCGGAAACAGAGAAGGTCGTTTGCCAGATGGAGAAAAATACTTTGAAGCAGATGTAAACTATCATTGTGGCGGAAGAAATGCTGATCGTATCATTTACACTCAGAATGGCGATGTATACCTTACCAAAAATCATTATAAAAGTTTTGAAAAGCAGTAAGACCTAGTTGTGTCACTCCTCGTAATGACCAAAGTATAATTTGCATTTAAATAGTTATAAGTATTAATTTTGAAAAATATTAGATTTCTTTACCTTTTAATTATTTTACTTCTGACATACTCATGTTCGGAAAAGAAAAATTTAATAAAGGAAAAAGCAGAAAAATCAGCCGTAACAATACTTATACAGCCATTTAAAGATGTTAAATCGGAAACTGTAGCAAAAGTAACCGAAGGAATAAAGAATGTATATCCAAATGTGAAAATTCTGAATGCCATAGATTTTCCTGAAAATACTTATTATAAAGAGAGAAGCCGGTATAGAGCCGATTCCATCATTAAATTTTTAAGTAAGGAAACAAAAGAAGGTTTTGTTACAATTGGTCTCACAACAAAAGATATCAGTGCTACCAGAGGAAAAATAAAAGACTTTGGAATTATGGGATTGGGGTACAGACCTGGGAAAGCTTGTGTAGCTTCAAATTTCAGGCTAAGTAAAGAAAATCGGGATGAGCAGTTTTATAAAGTAGCCATTCATGAGCTCGGTCATACACAAGGGCTGCCCCATTGCCCGGAAAAAATGTGCTTTATGAGAGATGCAGAAGGCAAAAATCCTACGAATGAAGAAACGGATTTCTGCAAAAAATGCAAAACTTTTTTAATCAATAAAAATTGGAAATTTAGTTCAATATGAAGACAATATATATAGATTTTACAGACATAGGTGACTATGAAGATTTTTACACCCAGCTAAAGGAAAAAGTTCAGCTTCCTGAGCATTTTGGTGACAATCTTGATGCCCTTTTTGATACCATCACGGGAGAACTGGAAATGCCGCTCCATTTAGAATTCGTCAACATGACTGTAGATCAGCTTGAGATTTTTGAAGACCTGCTGACAACCCTTGAAGATGCCGAAGAAGAAGTGGAAGAATTTAGTTTCAGCTACTATCTGGAGCAATACGAAGATGAAGATGATGTAGAATCTGAAGAATAATAAAAAAAAAGTTGTTTCAACGTATGAAACAACTTTTTTATGCTGATCTTTATTCTATAGCATTCAAATCTTTATTCTTTAACATACAAACCTAACAGGTTTCCAAAACCTGTTAGGTTTCTTATCTTATTTAACTGTAACGTTTATTGAGGATTAGTCAATGTGAAGTTTTTGCTTCACAACCTGTCATGGTTTCAAAATCAAGTTTTACTTTGGTTACAAAAACGTTGAATCAAAGTAAAAAGGAAGCAGATCCTTCACCGCATGTACCTTTACAACTTCCTCATTCATGCTTGAAAAATAAAGATCGATGTTTTCATTCTGCTTGGTCTCGTACTCTATCAGACTTTGGCGGCATGCCCCACAAGGAGGAATCGGAGGGTTTTTCTCATGAAATTCTTTAGGCCCACCCACAACAAAGATCTTTTTTATTTTCATATCCGGAAAATTGGCGGCTACCCAAAAAACAGTCGTTCTTTCTGCACATAGCCCGGATGGATAAGCAGCGTTTTCCTGATTGTTCCCGGAATAGATTTCACCATTTTCCAATAATACGGAACATCCTACCAAAAATTGAGAGTACGGTGCATAAGCATTCTCACGAGCCTCTTTGGCTCTTTCAAATAATTGTTTTTCTATATCGCTCAGTTCACTGCTATTTTTAAAATATTCGTAACTGATCTGTATGTCTTTTTTCATATATTGTCAACTAAAAAAGGGGCGTAAAATTAGTTCTTTTTAATGAGGTAGGCAATATTTATTCCTCCCGTACAGAAGTTCAATTTTAAAAAAATAAAATGTTATATACACCAATAAAATTCAGAAATGTAGAATTAAAAAACAGATGGGTAATGTCTCCTATGTGTATGTATTCATCTGAAAACGGAGAAGCTAACGACTTTCATTTTGTGCACTACGGAAGCAGATCACAAGGTGGAACAGGATTATTAATCGTAGAAGCTACAGGAGTAGAACCCAAAGGAAGAATTACCAATCACTGCATGGGAATCTGGAATGATGAACAGGCGGAGAAATTGCAAAGAATTGTAGAGTTTGTTCATGAAAATTCAGAAAGTAAAATAGGAATCCAGCTGGCTCATGCCGGAAGAAAAGGCTCTACATGGAATAATATACAAATCCCTGTTGAAGAAGGCTGGGAAACCATTGCACCAAGCCCTATTCCTTATCATCCTACAGAAAGAATTCCACATGCATTAACGACAGATGAGGTGAAGGAACAGGTGCAGAATTTTAAAAAAGCAGCCCGAAGAGCAGTAGATGCTGGTTTTGATATTATTGAAATTCATGGAGCCCATGGATATCTGATTCATCAGTTTTTGTCACCACTTTCAAACATCAGAACAGATGAATATGGCGGAAGCTTTGAAAACAGAATCAGGTTTCTGATCGAAATTGTAGATGCTGTAAACGAAGAGCTGGATGAAAATACAGCCCTTTTTGTAAGAATTTCTGGAACAGAATATGCTGAGAACGGCTGGGATATTCAAAACAGTGTAGAGCTGGCAAAAATTTTAAAAGAACACGCTGTAGACCTTGTAGATGTATCCAGCGGCGGAAATATTCATGGAGCGAAAATTTCGGTTTTTGACAGTTATCAGGTTCCTTTTTCATCACAGGTGAGAAATGAAGCTGAAGTGAAAACCGGAGCGGTAGGTTTAATTACCAAAATTGAGCAGGCTGAAGAAATTCTTCAGAAAGGTGATGCAGATCTTATTTTTGTAGCAAGGGAGATTTTGAGAAAACCCTATATTGCTGTTCAGGGTTCTTTTGAAATGAATGAAAACTGCTTTTTTCCTCACCAATATACCAGAGCCAAAATCTCTTCTTAATTAACAGAATCCCTCATAATTCTCAGAAATGGATATTAATGATTTCATGCTTACCTGTCCCAGTAAGAAATTCCTGGGGGTAGAATGTCTGGGTTGTGGTGCCCAGCGTGCCATCGTATTGGTGTTTGAAGGGAAATTTGCGGAAGCTTTTCAAATGTATCCAGCCGTATATACCTTACTGTTATTCTTTTTTACTCTTGGTCTTAGCTTTATCGATAAGAGAAGAAAATACGGTAATATTTTAATGATAATGATTATCGTTAATCTCATCATTATGGTAATCGGATATATGTATAAGCATTATTAACTTAAGTGAGGAATAAAATAGTTTAAAATTCTATAATTGATTTCCAATTCGGAATTTATAAAATGTCGTAGAACTACTACAATTTCTGAAAGAGTGGTCTAAAAACTTTTTACATTAGAACATGAAGTCTATCTTTGTTATATAAATCCTATATCAGGGAACACTAGTAAATGATTAAAATATAAGAATATGGCAGGAAATTCAAGAGGAATCTTAAAATTTAATGGAGGTGAAGGACAGAAGTTATTAAAACTTAACTATAGCGTATCAAGATCTACAGACGTTTCAGGACGTGTAGCATCTGATCCATCAAATGCACTCATTAAAGTAACAATCGAAGCAACAGAAAAATCTGATGTTTTAGAAAGCTTACTAAACAGCAAATATAAACCTACAAACGGAGAAATCCAGTTTAATAAATCTCATGAAGAAGGAACACTGATTTCTTTGAAGTGGGAAAATGGATATGTCATTCAGCATGAAGTAGACTTTGATGCTATAGACAGCAACAACATGCTGATCAGCTTTGTAGTAAGTGCTGAAAGCATTACATATGGAAATTCATTCTATGACGGACTTTGGCCAATGAGCTAGGTCTTTCATGAATTAAAAATAAAAGACTGTCCTTCATAAGACGGTCTTTTTTTACCTAAAACTATACTCTGCAGGATCTTTTGTTTTTATTTTTAAACTCCCGGCCTGTTGAATAATCGTTTGAAAAACTAATCAAATCACTAAAAATATGTCAAATACACCTGGAAACTCAAAATCGACGTCCTTTCGTCCGGCGCAGAATGCAGATGGTATTTCCGAAAATCATCATACAGGTATTAATCGTCTGGTAAAACTTTCTCTTGTTATAGAAGGGAAAATTATCAAGTTCTATAAGCATTTCAAACTAAAGCAAAGTACCAGAAGACATCATGAATTTACATTAACGCTGGCACACGATACTTTGGGGGATAGACAGACCCATTCTCTGGAAGAAGCCAATAAATTCCTTGGAAAAAGACTTACAGCCGTTATTTCTTATAAAGATATAGACAACAGTCCGGAGAGAACCTTCGTAGGAGTAATTACAGGAGTAGGATTCAGTCAGGAGCACATGAGTTTAGGAAATATTGTGCTTACAGGTTATAGTCCTACCATTCTTCTTGATGGTGCACCGCATATCCAGAGTTTTGGAGGCACTCAGTCTGTCAACGTAGGAATCATTGCAGAAGAAGTGATCAAGCAGGGAATTGATAAAAGTCGATTTGATGTAAGAGTAGATGCCAATAATTTTTCTCAGATTATATATAGCAGCCAGTATGATGAAACCCATTATAACTATCTGGCGAGAATGGCGGAAGCTTATGGTGAACAGTTTTTCTATGATGGTGAAGTATTGCATTTTGGAAAGCTTCCCGCTCAGAATAAACCTATTACCCTTACTTATGGAAGCAGCGCCAATGATATAAAAGTTGAATTGAAAGCGGTCCATACAAAGCCCCAATTCTACGGATATAACAGTAATAAACATGAAAAGCTGACTTCCGGTTCTACACCAATCAAACATGTGGGGGATCTGGCAAAAACTGCTTACAGCCATAACGAAACTATTTATAAAACGCCAGCTTTGCAGATGGCACCCATTAAAGCTACGACCCATCTTGACGTAGAGTACTCTCAAAAAGTGCGTCAGGAAGTGAAGCAGTGAATGTTTTTTCCATCTCAGGAAATACAACAGTTCCTTTCCTTCATCCAGGTTGTGTGGCAGATGTGCAGATGCGTAAACAGGATTCTAATGAAACCTCTTATTTCACAAGAATCATGATTATAGAAGCAGAACATGAATTTGACACCATAGGTCATTATAACGGAAGCTTCGTAGGAATAGCCGCAGACACAGGATTTCTTCCAAAACCGGAATACACTGTTCCAAAGGCTGAACCACAGACTGCCACTGTAATTTCCAACACAGATCCCGAAGGACAGGGAAGAATACAGGTGAGATTCGATTGGCAGACGAATGATACCACCCATTTTATCCGTATGATGAGCCCAGATGCCGGAGGAACAGACCAGATTACCCAAAATCGTGGTTACGTTGCCATTCCGGAAGTGGGAGATCAGGTGATGGTGAATTTTGTGCACAGTCACCCGGACAGACCTTTCGTAATGGGAGGAATGTTTCACGGAGGGATTGCTTTAGGTGGCGGTGTTAATAATCACTTGAAATCTATCCAAACCAGAAGCGGAATCCGAATTTTAATGAATGATGAAGAAGGAAGTGTAACCATTCTTGATCCAAGCGGAAATACTTATTACATGGACGGACAGGGAAATATCAGCATGAAAGCCCCAAAAAACTTTACTTTAAATGCAGGGGATAATATCAATATCACTGCAGGAAAAGAAATTTCGATAGGAGCAGGCGCAAGTATCACCAGTACTGCCAACGATAATATAGTTTCCATAGCAGGAAAAGATATGAAGCTTACAGCTTCGGGAGACATTACAGAGACTTCTGATACCCGAACAGAGATGATTGAAAAAGAATTCAAAAGACAATCTGAAACATCTAACGAGATAGCAGGGGAAATTTCCATGTTCAGCGAACTGGAAAATATGACCATGCAGAGCGGAAAGATTGTAGAATTCAACAGTGCTGAAAAATCAAAACTTTTCTAGTATGGCGATCATCAAAACAGCAACCAATCTGCGCATTACAGTAAAAGATTCTTACCATCTGAGCGTAGGAAAAAAGGTGGAGAAAATAGCAAAGAAAATTAATGTGGAAGCACAAAAAGACAATTTGGTGTTAGCCAGTAATAAGAAAATAATGTCTCATGGGAATAAATAAATTAAAGATCCTTATTTTTTTCATTATAGGAAGTTTCTCATTAGTAAGTTGTCAAAATAAAAAAATGGAAGAAAAATTTAAATGGACCGGAACATTATCAGCTCCTAATGAATATCCAATGCAGGCCTATTACGGAGAGCTTATAGCAGATGATTATCAATTTCCATTTTCCGATATCTGGGGTATTGCCGATGGAGGCTGGGGAGAACCCGGTAAATATGGTGGCGGAACTGATAACCTTGTAAAAGTTCCTCATACTTTAGAATTTACCTGGTATTCTCTGGTGGAAGACAAATTTTATGCAGGACATTGGGAGCTGGATACCAAGAAAATTACCCAATTATTTAATGAAGGATTTAGCCAGACTTATTTTGATTCCTTAAAGAAAGGAACCTACGATACCTTTGTGATTGGGTTGGAACCAAAAGGGAAATTGGTACTTTGGTTATATGGAAATGGGCATCAG
This sequence comes from Chryseobacterium sp. CH21, assembly GCF_004119445.1. Classification (GTDB taxonomy): domain Bacteria; phylum Bacteroidota; class Bacteroidia; order Flavobacteriales; family Weeksellaceae; genus Chryseobacterium. The sequence continues at coordinate 36,785 of NZ_QICI01000050.1, forward strand.
GTGGAAGTAGGAAATTTTCAGGGAAAGGAAATAAAGATTACACAGGCAGAAGCTTATGACAAATTTAAATATGTATTTGAACCAAAGTATAGAGAAGATATCCTCAGTGATCCGGGAATTGTAAAGCCTATTGTGGCCAATAAAATAAAAGCAGAAGGATATCCGGATCCCAATTTGTATGAAACTTTCAGAGAAAAACTGAACTGGAGTCCTAAGCTTATTTTACCGGCAGGAAGTACCCTTGAGAAAAGAAATTTTTATATGGCTAATGGAGAGCGTGAAAGTACACTGCAGGATAATTCTGCTGTTACTTTAGCATCTAAAAAGAGGGCTGTACCTTATCTTTTTTATTTCCAATGGAAAAATAAGGAGGGAAAAAAACAAAGTTCACAAATAGTATTTACAGGCAATCAACAATATATAAAAGATGCCAATAAGGTATATAACGGTACTTTTCTTCCGCTGGACTTTGAAAAAACAGATATATATAAAACGTTTGGTGAATTGGATAAAGAGGCTCCTACAGATATTGTTATTGATATAAGCAGTGGAAGCAATGCAGATGTATACATAGAACAGAATGGAAAAAATATCCGGTAAAACAGATGGATAAATATGTAATATAAGATAAATAGAAGCATATGTCAAATGTAGTTTTTGGAGACTATTCACCACCTCCACCACCAAAAGGACAAATAAATATTAGAATTGGAGTTTTTTTTGACGGTACACAGAATAACAGAAAAAATTCACAAGCTGCGGGAAATGAACCCGGATATAAACCTACCGCTGAAGAGAAAGCAGCTTACAAAAAAAATTCTAACAAATCTGATGACAGCTATACCAATGATCTGTCAAATGTTGCAAGAAAAGAGTATCATTATCTTGAAGATAAAAGTAAATATATAGGTAAAATCTACATCGAAGGTATTGCAACGGAAGATCTTCAAAGTGATGTAGATAAACCCACAAACCATAAAGGTGTAGCTTATGGAGCGGGTAGTACAGGGGTAATAGCCAAGGTGCAAAAGGGATGTAGATTAGTGGCTGAAAAAATTAATGATCTTAAAGGTAAATTTGAAATCAATACAATTACATTAGATGTTTTTGGCTTTAGTAGAGGTGCTGCTGCAGCAAGAAATTTTGTATATGAAGTTAATCAAACTAAACCAAAAAATGGATTATTAGGATTTATTTTAGAAAATGATAAAGTAGAATACGGATCCATTCAAATTAGATTTCTTGGGGTATATGATACCGTGTCTTCTTATGATCCCAATGCGGGCGAATTTACAGTACATCCCAATTTTAATAATGATGTAGAGGAGCTGAATTTAAATACATTAAAAGCAAAAAAAATTATTCATTTGTGTGCTTCAGATGAGCATAGAGAGAACTTTATGCTTACAAGAGTAAGGCTTGCCCCTGGAGGTGAAGATTTTTTTCTACCAGGCGTCCATTCTGATGTAGGCGGCTGTTATATCCATAATATGCCGGAAAATAAACAGATAATGGATTTTGATAATACTGTAGGGGATGGTTTGAGCGATGAAGACTATAATAGAGCCTTAAATATAGATTTAAATAATCTTATTGAGCAGGGGTGGTTTAAGCGCAGTGAAGTTGTAGGCCCGAATTCATGGCATGAGACTTATATTAACAGAGCAAAGATTAGTAACAAGTACAGCTTTATTCCCCTGCATATAATGAGTGAACAGGTTAACAAAAATTATTCAAATACTATAAAAATGGATAATTTGAGTTTGGCATATAAAATTTCTAATGGAAAAGAGGATGAATATTATCAGCTTGATTTAACTAAGGTTAAAAAGAGACTCGATGACTATATCAATGGATTGGCTCCTGAAATGACCTATTATACGAATACGGAAATAGAAATACTAAGAAAACAATTAGCAGCAAAAAAAATAACTGCAGAGAAATTTAATAGAATTGTACAAGATCATAATTTATTAATGTATTTAAGAAACAGATATCTGCACTGGAATTCAAAATTCGGAGATATTGGGTATAATCCTCATTTCACCTTTGACAAAAAAACGTTACAAATAAAAAGATTTCGAGTAATGGCTTTTAATTCATGAAAGTACCTGTAAAACATATACTGTTCAGACTTATTATATTGATGATCCCCTATTTAGGGTTTTATTTTATGTTTGCAAAAAGCGGATTCAAAGGACGAACCTATGATTTGGATGAAGTCCCATTGTATTTATTTTTTGCTTTGTTTGGTTATGTTTTTGTAGAAACATTTTTAATTAAAATCTAAAAAAATGCATTTTAAAACGAATATAATTTATTGTTTACTTTTTATAAGTACATTAATCTCATGCCAAAATAAAATGGAAAAATACAAATGGCTTCCTACGGAAAGTTCTCCTCTCTTATATCCTATGAATATTTATCAGGGTCATCTATTTCTTGAAGATGGCAGTAGTGTTTATATCCCTTGTTCCGGGAGTTCCCATACAGGTTGGGGGTACAGTGGTTCCACACATAGCCAGGGAAGTGATTTAAAAGCAGTTCCTGTTAAACTTGAGGTAACCTGGGCTTCTTTTAGTGAAAATAAATTTTATACCGGAAGTTGGGATTTACCTGTAGATAAAATAAAAGAACTTTTTAAAGAGGGAACAGTGAATTGGAGAACTAATGAAAAACAAAGTTATTCCTCTGTTGTTGTAGGACTAGCACCCGGGGGAGTGGTAGTAGTTTGGATGTATGGTAACGATCAGCAGGTAGAAATAGGACGATATCAGGCAAAAGAAACCTCTGTTTCTATGAAAGATTATGTTCCCGGAAATCCTACGGTTTCTCAAAAAGAATATTTTGATCAGTTTAGAAAATTAGATGATCCCGAACTGGAAAGAGAATATAAAGAAAAAGGAATTCAGTTTGGAATTTGGGATACCTATCGTAAAAAATACAACTGGAGAACCACAATAGAAATTCCTAATCACACTTTCAAAAATGTGACTTTGGAAATGTATAATGGTGAAGAAGAAACATTATTTAATGAGACCATTAACAAAAATCCTTTTAAGAAAAGAGCTATCCCACGTTTGCTATCTTATTTATTTGAAGACAAAAATGGTAAACAAACTGTTTTTGAAGTAAAATATTTAGATGAAGATGAGATATTTTCATTATTTAAAAAACTGGATGAAAATAAACCAATAGAAATTGTTCTCCAGATGAATGAAGATCTTACCAATAGAAGATTGGTTATAAAACAGGGAAATAATGAATTTCCTATACAGAAAATCGATGTCGACAATATCTGGGAGCTTAAAAAATATAAATCAAAATAATGTAAAACCGTAATTGGACGGCAATCTCTGATAACATGGAAAAATACTAGTCATAAGGTAAGAGGAGGATTTATTATGCAGAAATATAACATACATACCGTTCAGAAAGAAGAAACTTTAAAAAGTATAGCCGCGCTGTACGGATTGGATAAAGATGCATTAAAACACTTTCATAATAATCACTGTGCTGTTAAGGATATGATACTGATCAATCTTAACGGGCAGAAAGAACTTTTTGTTCCCAGAACGGCCGTTGCAGATAAAAACAGTTTAGTAAAATTCGGAAAAGGAAACCGCCTTACGCTTCAGCCGGAAAATGCACTACGAAAATACAGTGTAGTCATTACCATTGAAAAAGGAGAAGTTCGAAACGAATTAAAATACGAAACATCAGTCCGCTGGCTGAAAACAGAGAAAGGACAACTTTTTTTGAGATAGACAGAACATCCAATCTCTATCTTAATGAAGAAGAAGTCAATGAAATTGCAGACCTGCTGGCTTACAGAACATCCGCTGTTTTATTTCCCTTACAGATCAGCACAGATGAACATGGAAAATTTGAAGATGTAGAAAATGCTGAGGTATTTTCCACAAGATGGACGGCCGTAAAAGAAGAATTATATAAAGAATTTGAAGGCGAAACCGTAGACGAATACTGTGGAAAAATTGAAAAAGTAATCAACGAACCTGAAGCCATCAACCTTTATATCAAAAATGATTACTTCATCCGTGCTTTGTTCTTTGGGATATACCAGAGCTTCGGAAAAGAATATAAAACAGAGATAACGGCAACTTTTCCCGTAGTGGATAATGCCATTGAACCCAGATATAAATTGACACTGGAAATTGATCCGCTGAAAGAAGAAACAGGTTTAATTACCATAGAAGGATCAGGAACATTATATGAAGAAAGAGATACAGATGATTTTATAAGGAAATCACCCTTTTCATTAATTATAGAAGATAACCCTGTAATGAATGAAGAAGGGAATTTCAGAATCATAAGCTATCTGAAAAGAGAAACTTCACTTCCGGAATCTCTTTACCTGGAATGCAGTATCATGCTGCAGGAAGAGAAAAAGATTTCAGTATCAGTTTCAGGAATTGATGAAAAATAAAAAACCATTTCACTAAAGATAAAATTAATATGGCAGAAAAACATATTGTAGTACAGGGCGCCATGTGCAAATGCCAGTTCGGACAGGCTCCGGACAAGCTCAAAGTACTTACACACCAAAAAGAATATGCCAACGATAAAAGCGGTTCCAAAAAACTGATCGTCACCACGAAAGAAATAGGAGCAGCCACATTTGAAAAAAATACATTCGGAAACTGTACCAAAATGGGAGGTCCGCCGCCGCCCTGCAAAATTATGGTTACAGAATGGCAGAAGTTTTATGATAAAGTACAGCTTAGCAATGGCGGATATATCATTGTAGAAGACAGCAAAGCAGTGTGTGCGGTTGCCGGAACCCCATGTATTGAGATCATAGACCACGGGCAGAGAGCAGAAGCCAGCCAGCAGAATTTTAAAAATGCCGATAAAGATGTTCAGCAGCAGATCAATCCGTTGGTAGACTCCGAGGAAATGTATAACGAACAGCCTTCAGGAGGAGGGCAGGATGGTGCAATCTAAATGATAAGAAAATGGCAAAAGGCGTAAAAAAAATAAAAGTTGTAAGCGGATTGTACTATCCCAAAATGTCTGTATTAGGGCAGAGAATTACCATAAAACCTGATCAGTGGGTGCAGTTTGGCGTGGGCGAATGGCTGCCAGATACGACAGATGCAGACAAAAAGAAACCGCTGACCTGGATGAGGCAAAACAGCAGCAAAAAGATTATCATCAATCAGATAACCTCTGCTACCGGATATAAATTTTTAATTGGAAAACAGTACTGTGGAAGCTATCAGTTTTATATTGAAGCCAGTCTTTCAGGAGTAAGAGATACTAAAAGTAACACAGGAATATTTGTAAAAGGCTGGTGTGAGCCCAAAATTGTAAGCAGCAAGTGGTCCACACAAAAAAACAGCAAAAGCATTAAGAATAATAAAAAGATTCAATACATTTCCTACGGGCACATTGTACACCTGAACCTGATCACAGAAGGACTGAATGGAAATACAGTGAGTATTGAACTTTGGAATCAGCAGACAGCTAAAGCAGATAAACTGGTACATACCTACAATAATGTACAGGTAATAGACGGAGAAGTTAATCTGAAAATAGAAAACACTTTTGCCTGGATGGCCTATGTAGATAATATCCAGAATGTAGAAGAATTTTATGTTAAAGTAAAAGATACCGCATCAAAACAATACATTAAAGATAAATTAGGTGATGATCTTCACGCCATCTATCTTAATGTGAAAAATAAAGTTGTTACAACTAATACCAACGGAGCCCAGAACCAGACTCCGACCAAAGTATATAAACCGGACGTAAACTCCGTAAGGCTGGAACCTTGTAAGTTTGAAGTCATCAAGATCACTGAAAATGAAACAAAAGATGGAAAAGCCAGCAATACAATAGTCAAAGTCTTTGACAATGGCAACGGAGTCAAGCTGATAAAGTCTGCCGCTTTACAGGAGCACATTCAGAGAACGATCTTTTATAAATTCGATTCCACAGTCATAGATAAAGACGGTGTTGCAATCCTGAATAACGTACTCAAATTCCTTTTAGAACATAAAGATGCCACCATGAATCTCAGCGGCTATGCCTGTGTGATAGGAAAAGAAAATTATAACAAAGGACTTTCCCAGAAAAGGGCAGACGTCGTCAAAAAATTCTTTGCAGACGGAGGATTAGATCCAAGAAGAATCATCTCAGTAGGAAAAGGAGAAGTAGACCCTACCGATGATAAAATGGGAAGAGATAATATCAAATACAAAAATGAGAAAGACTACGAAAACAACCGTAGAGTAGATATCTCATTTGTATTCAATGCTCATGATGCCCAGACGATACACTATGAGGTAACAGCACCAAGCGTGTCTACAAAGAAAAATCTGATCATTGATGTCACAGGCTTTCAAACCAATGAATGCTTCAGAGACAGCAAAGGAAAACATAAAAAACAGATTCAGATGGTAGACGTAGGGCAGGCAATAGATAAAGGAGATACCGTAAAAACTTTTACCACACCTTCCTTTACTTATGGAGTATATTCAGATTTATCTCAATTCGCTGCCTATCCTATACAATATATCTGGCCTGCGGGGACAAACCCGAATCAGTTTCATTTGCATGTTCATACCTGCAGATATTATAGCAACGAGAAAAGAACCACTGTATTAATAAAAGCCTATCCGGATATCAACTGGACATTGAGCTTTACCTTGAATCTCACCAATGATCTCAGCGTAAAGTGGATGAATATGGATCCGCATGAACATAAAGAACTGCAGAAAAGAGCAGGTAAAATGGGAGCCGAAAAAAGATGGAAACAAAAAGATGCCTCATTAGCCTTCAGCTTAAAAGCAAAATGGAACAATGATCAGCAGGAAAAAGAGTTAAAATACGAATACGAAACCAAGTTTAAAAAAATATATGATACATTTGCTTCTATAGGAGCAATGTCAGACGGAGTTCTCAATCAGGCAAAAGGAAAAGTACGCTCCATTTCTCCTAAAGGAATTCCGGTTAGCTTTGCCGTGAAACCTCCTAATATGGAGTTGTCTGGTAACTGGCTTTTAAAACATCCCAAAGATAATAACGCCATTATCGGGACAGATGTAACGATTGGCTTAAAAGCAAGTCCGTTGATTGGTCTGGAAATGACAGTTGACCTTCTGGGAGCTTTGGTATTCGGGATTTCAGGAGCGGTAAGCGGAGGAACAGCTGCGCCGGGAGTCACAAGATTGTATCAGGAAATTCAGGGAAAACTGAAATCCGGGATAGATGTAGGAAACGATAATGTTGGCTTTAAGGCATCTGTAGATATCTTTATGGATCTTATTATTTCCAGTACAATAGAAGTGGAATCTGAATTTAAATTTAATACCGCAGGAAAACTGAAAGACTCTGACTTTAAAATCTCGAGTAAGAGTAAACTTAAACTGGAATTAAAAGTAGGCGTGAAAATTCAGGGAGAAGTTTCACTGGCTGTTATCAAAGCAGAGGCTTACTTTGAGGCTTCAGCTTCCGGAAGTGCTTCCATTACATTTGGACAGGGAATCAATTATGATGAGAAAGGTTTGTATTACCGTCCTGTTCTCGGATTTGATGGTCTTGATGCCCAATATGTAGTCACAATAAGTGTTGGCCTTGCTATTAAAATTGCAAAGAATAAACATAAAGTGCAGGAAAGCAGAAATGGAAAATATGAAATTGCCAAAGGAGACTTTAAAAATGTAATTCCTCCTTTTGATGTCATCAAAGAATTAGAATCTTATTTTGGAATAAGCGCAAATATTCCGTTGATTAAAAATGATTAATACTCATACAATGAAAAATCTTATCTTATTATTTAGCTTTTTGGCTATTGTGTCCTGCAACGGACAGACCGACCTGGAATCCTTTAAATTTGATGAAAAACTGCCGGATAACAGCTTGAAGGGAGAGAAGGATACAGAAGCCAATTACGGATTATTATCTTATAAACAGGCCAATATTAACAATTATAAGCTTGGGACAGCCACATTTTCCGAATATGCAGTGCCTAAAGGGTATGAATATTCCAACAATAATCTGGCATTATTCGTAAACTCTTATCAGAACAACCAATATCTGGGATTTGTACTGAACCTTGCTAAAGAAGACGAAGGAAAAAAGCTGATCGATTATCTTACTAAAACATATGGTACTCCGGAAAAAAGATCCACAGATAAAACAGGAGTTGCTTACTTCTGGGATGCATCAGCTAAAAATAAATGGCTGTTTTTAACCCAAACCCAGGAATTGACCCAAAGCAACACAAAATATACCAATACCAAACTGATCGTAGTAAAGAAAGGGACCAGAGTGGAGAATTCTTCAGATGCCGGCACTTTCTCCATCTTAGACAGTTTTACGTTAGCTTATCCTAAAAAATAAAAGATGAAACCTTATTACGAAATAGATTTTAGTGCGGTAATGTGTTCATTTCAGATCAAAATTAATGATGTGGAATTAATTTCATTGAGTATTGAGGGACAGACGAGATCAGATTTTCCCATCAATCATCTTATTCTGGAAGGAGGCAAACAAACAATTGAAGTGAAAGGACTGCCCATGGATGGACATCAGGAGCTACACGAAGATTCTTATATAAGATACAGGGTGAATCTCTATGATATGGCTTCCGGAGAATACGCTTTTGTAAAACAGTTTGATGAATATTTTACCAAAAAACCTGATAAAAACATACCTCTTATAGGACATGCAAGTACCTTTGAAGCAGATGTACCCTATAAACTGGAGGCATGGCAGAACGGAATCAACCTTAAAGACGTTAAGTTCGACGTTAAAGAAAAACTGATCAAAAAGTATAACGAAATTATAAAGCTGATCAATGGAGGCAACTACAGTTCGTTCATGACACAATATCAAAAAAGAGAAAATAATAATGCCTTAGCCATGTATCTTAGTAAAAGTCAGGCAGAAGGGAGAATACAGGGGATTATTTCGGATATGCAGAATGGATACAAAGCACAGAGCCTTCCGGATGATATTCTGGTAGAATATTCAGCATACGGAAAGCTGGCCGCACTAAAATGTACAGATATGATGTCTGCATTACGTCTGGAAAATCCGGAAAGTGAAGAGGAATTAGTTCTGCCCATAACATTTTATATCCCGGAAGGGAAAGATGAGTTTGAGATTATATAGCAATCTTTAAAAGAAAGAAACACTGGAAATAATATTCAGATATTATCACCAGTTTTTAGAAAAGAATAGATGGGAGTTAAAAAGGAAAAACCATACATCGTATATAGCATTTTAGGAATAATAGCTGCAGGCTTTATTTATTTTATTCTGTGGATTATTTTCAAAGAAAAAATGCCACTACATGAATATGCTTATGAAATTGCCAATAACTATGATAGCTACGCAGAGAAAGCGATTGTTTTTTTTCCTTTACTTTTTTTCGTTTTCATCTTTATCATAGTAATGAAGCCAAATGCTGCCAAACGTTTTTTACGTCTGCAGTCATCACTTCCCACCTCGAAGATCCATTCTGTAGCAAAAGGGCTCGCAGAAATTGAAGGAACATTAATGATGATGAACCCTTTATTTTCACCCGTAAATAATGAAGCCTGCATAGGATATTATTATACCATTGAGGATATTGATCGAGATTCAGACGGCAAAGAAAGCTACAGAACCATCCACCGGGAAACGAAATGCAATATCTTTCAGGTTAAAGACGATACAGGAACCATAGAAGTAGAGCCGGAGGGAATAGAGCTGGTTTTATTAGAAGAAACCAATATAAGCAGTCATAGTGGTAAAAGGTACAAAGAAACCCTTTTAAAAGAAGGTCAGAAGATGCTGCTGGTAGGCTATGTTGATTCCAGAAACGGAATACCTTTCATAAGAAAAGATGAACATTATAAAGTCCTCGGGATTACTTCCTCATCAGGAATCACGGTTTGGAATAAATACCAGCCGTTGCTGAGGTCATTTATGTTTACCTGTTCCATCATCCTTTTAATAATTATTTATATACTTACACAATAATGAATCAGACGGTCGCAATCATATTACTTATTCTGCTGGGAGTAGTTATCATCAGCTTTTTGATCAATCTTTATAACAAGCTGATCATGCTTAAATTTAATGTTGATAAAGCCTATGGAAATATTGATGTCGTGCTGAAACAGCGTGCAGATGAGATTCCTAACCTTGTCACCGTTGCCAAACACTTTATGAACTACGAAGAAAAGCTCCTTGCCCGCCTTACAGAGCTTAGAACTTTTTATAATAACAGTACGGATGCCGATAAAAGAACAGAGATTGCTAATGAAACCTCAAAAGCACTTTCTTCATTCTTTGCCGTTTCAGAAAATTATCCCGAACTGAAGTCTAATAATAATTTCCTTGAACTGCAGAAAAGAATTTCCGATCTGGAGAACAAAATAGCAGACAGAAGAGAATTTTTTAATGACAGCGTTAACCTGTATAACATAGGAATTCATGAATTTCCCAATGTGATACTGGCAAAAATGTTAGGCTATAAAGACAAAACGTTACTGGAAATTACAAACGCAGAAAAACAGTATGACGGGGTTCAGTTTTAATACCTTTTTCGGATTGGAAGGTCAAATAGCTGAATATCCGGAAGTAACCATTTTCGGAGCGATGTTTCTGCCGCTTTTGTTGTTTATTCCGATTGCAGTAATAGGATGGATTTTCAGAAAGCTTAAATTCAACATGTATATCATTCATGTATTGATGTATACTTTGCTTTTTACATTTATAATAGGAACTCTAACCATATTCATCCTTTTCTTTATTACTGATAAAAATGGAGTGAAATTGGCCTATTGCTGGCTTACGGTACTCGTGGGAATGTTTTTTTCAGCCTAATCAATGCCAATACCATTACCAAAATGTTTACCGATTGGTCTAAAATAATTAAAGAAAAAGAAAATCAGTAATTTTGAAAAAACATTGAACATGATGAAAAAAGCAAGAGTGCTGATATTGGTTTTTGTTGTATTGATCAATATCTGTTGTGGAAATAAATCATTTGATCTTTCATCAGTTTCCTTGGGTGATGATGCAAAAAAGTATGATTTTGAAAACAAAGATTTATTTCTGAAGGATGCAGCAAAACCGGAGATCATTCAATATTATGCTGATGAAAACAAAGGAATAACCTATGGAAATATACCATTAGATAATACGATGGGTACAAGGATTACAGTATACAAAGGAAAAGTAGGCGCTGTAGATACCAATGCTGCTGAAAAATATTCTTTGGATTTCGTAGAAAAAATAGTAAAAAGGAATGGAAACCCTACTGCTTCTATCACAGACAAAGCAACTGTAGATACCCAACTGGTAAAACCGATTTTTGAAAAGCTTAAAAAACTTTCTCCGGAAAAAGTTTCATGGAATCAGAATGAGAAAAATTCCTTTACATATCCTACCTCTTTCTTTTGGGATGACGGGAAAAATTACTCTATACTAAGTATCTCCATTGAAGGTGATGGGAAAATAAGAAATAAATACATTTCTGTAACCAAAGATGCCTACCGTAACAACGCAGTTTTTGGATTGAAATATCCCACGCCTCCTGCTTCTCCTTGGTACAAGTATATGAAGTAAATAAAGGGAGTTAAATTAGAAAAAAACGAATAAAAAACATTTCCAGATACTTGAATCCATGTTTTTCTGTTCTATTATTAATAACTTGATGCTAACACTAACATTATGAAAAGACTAAAATATATACTGCCAATAATCTGTTTTACTGTTGTTTCATGTGGTGATCAGAAAAATAAAGATACTGAATTGATGCTTGAAACAAAGGGGAGTACACAGACAGAACCCTTTAATCTTGCCAAAATTGCTGTAGGACAAAATATCAATGAAATTTTAAAATCTGCCGGAGCCACAGCAAAAGAAGCTGTACGCACCAATGATGTTACCTTGATTGGAAATGAAAAACTGGCTTTTTCATCCAAAGAATTATTACACTTCAACGGAATAGATCTAGAAGGGAAAAATGATAAAAATACCAATAAAGTAATTCTACACTTCGGAAAAGTAGACGAGGAAATAGGCCCTCTTGCCAACGAAAAAGAAGACCAATTGGGAATGTATCAGCTTGATATTTATACACAGGAAGAAAAAACAGCACTCCTGGATAACCTGAACAAAACATTACAGAAACCTAGCTTTGATACCATCCGTGAAGGATTTGAATCAGAAGTGAAAGACAATGAGATCATTCAGACTCATAACAAGCTCAGACAGGAGGTAGCGATCTGGAGAGATAAAGATATGCTCTATTACTATTGCGAAACCAAAATAGATAACAGACCAGACGAATACCGCTGCAACCTCTTTGTATTCAAAAATAAAGAATGGAAAGACCTTTTAAAAGGATCAGGATATCCCGATTTGGATAAAATTCATTGAATTAAAATAAAAACAAACAAAAAAAATAAAACATTCGCTTAATCCAATCAGCTTGCTGATTCCTCTTTGCTCCCTAAAATAACACGTTAAAAAAATAAAGCATTTGCATCAAAAAAATCCACTCAATCTGCAAGAGTTTCAAAAACAAAAATGCCAGCCTAAAAAGACCGGCATTTTTTTATATCAAATGACTATTCGAATTATTTCACTATAAACTGCATCGTCACCTGATCCAGTTTTAAAATATACACTCCCTGACCAAGATTTCTTGTTTTAATAGAATTCCCATTTCGGAAAGGCTGATCTATCGTCTGAAGAGTTTTCCCCTGAAGATTATAAATTTCAGCCTTCTTTACCTTTTGAAGATCTCCTTTTACGAAGATCTCCTGATTCGTAATAGGATTTGGAGAAATTTTAAAGCTATTTGAAGCTGTTTCTGCAGCTGTACTTGGAGCCATTCTTGCTGAAGAACCGGAATAGCAGGTCCATGTAAGGTCATCAATAGCCACTCTGTTACTGGTTGAATTATTTACAAGACTTACCGTTACATTTCCGGAAATATTGATATTATTGATGGTTGTAGTTGTTGCTGAAGCACTGTAAGGAATTGTTCCTACAGTTGTTCCATTTACTTTTACATCAAAAGTATCATTAGAACCTGTAAATTTAAGCTGTGTAGTTACCGTTAAAGATCCGATACCATTAGCAGAACTGCTTGAAGTTAATGAACCGTTTCGTACTGTAATTGCTTTATTATTTAAAGTCTGATCAGTTCTTGCATCCGTTGCCGTCCATGATATACTACCGTTGCTCCATGTTCTGCTTGCATAAGAAGCGCTGGAAGCCGGAATGGTTTCAAAACTTTCATTCACACAGTTGGTAGTCGGAGTAGTTGTTCCTGCATTGGTTGTCCCGGAAACAGTAGAACTATTTGACGAAGAATTTCCTGCTGCATCCTTTGAAACAACATAAAAGCTGTAAGTAGTGGAAGGAGCTAATCCTGAAATGGTTGCTGAAATTGAACTAACTGTAGTTTTCAGACTTCCGTTCATATAAACATTGTAAGCCGTAACCCCTACATTATCCGTAGAAGCGTTCCATGCAAGAGAAATACTGCTGGAAGTTTTTCCTGAAATATTCAGACCTGTTGCTGTAGTAGGTGCCTGAGTATCGCTTGCCGGCTGTTGAGAACCCCAGATTTGATTCGCATAATTAGGATTGTCAATAAACGGATTTCTGTTACCCTGATAAGTATAAGAAGCATTATTTCTCTTAATCTCAGCCTGAGAAACCGGATCCTGATTGTGCCATGCCAGCAGAACATTCAACTCCCATGTCTGCAATCCCGGGAAAGTAGAATTTCCCAGCATATTCCCTGATGAAAAAGAAGAAAGCTTGCTTTGATAGCGAGTTACAAAATAGAAAATCATACGGGCAACATCTCCTTTAAACTCATCAATCGGCTCAAAAACCGTCCCCGAATACCCAGAAGAAGCAGATGTTCCAAGCTTTGATCCGTTCATTGAAGTGAAAGAAGCACTTCCAACCTTTCCGTAAGGATAATTACTTCTCATTCCGTTTACTTTTCCGTCCGTAGCTCTGATAAAATGAATATCCGCAACCATTGGAGAAGCCTCACTGAAAAGACTTTGAGGAACAACGTGCTCTCTGTTATAGCAATTTCCTTCCGTAGAATAGGTGCCGCACTGGTTCGTTCCCGGAGTATATTTGTAAGGATCAGTACCATTCGGCTTTTCAGAATACATATCAAGAATAGAACCGTCATTTTCGTAGTCCTTATCAATATCAGTAGTTTTATAGGCGGTCCACAATCCGCTGTAGCCTTTATCCTGATGTCCGCTGGTGATAATGCTGCTTAATGCAGTTTTCAGTGCCGCACCACTCAGCCCATTGGCAGAATTGTAGTATCCTGCAGGAGCCTGAGCGTGGGCAAGTCCCGCAAATACAGAAAATAAGATGATTTTTTTCATATCAATACAAGTTTCAACAAGAATACCACATTTTTGTGAATAAAAAATTACGGAATCGTTAATTTTGAAATGTATTGCATGTAAGAAGCTTTAGGTGGTGAATTTAGGGTTGTGGGGATGAGGTTTCGGTTCCGGGTTACAGGGTTTGAGATCTGGGTTTAGAGTTTTTGCGTTTTGGTTTTGAATCTCAATATTTTCTATATTCAATATGACTGGGCTATCCATCAAAATCAAAAAAACTGATCTGTGCAAATCTTTGCTGTCTGCGGTTAAAATAAATTCAATAGGGGTGGGCTATAATCCAGAGCGTAGACGAAGGAAGCCCACTTTATAAATTATAAATCCATTCATCCGGCTTTAGCCAAAACCTAATTTCTCAATTAAAAAAACTCAAAAATAAAGATCTGTGAAAATCTGCGTAATCCGTGGGAAAAATAAAAGCAGCCATACAAGTTCTTGCTATTCTCAGGAAAGAAACATAAAAAAAGCCAGTACAAAAGTACCGGCTTATATAATGGATGACTTACATCTTATTTTCTTTGTGGCGGATAATTCTTCATAATCTCAGCCATAATTTCAGGAATCTGTCTCTGTTTCGCTTTTGGAGAATCTACAGAAATTCCGCTTCCGATACCCTGCCAAACCAATTTGTTGGTTTTTGCATCAATTAAATCTACAATCAGAGCACCTTCGTTATAATTCGTTGTCCACGTTCTGTTCATACCAACACCCCATCCGAATGGTCCGCCCCATCCCCACATTCCGTAAGGAGAAGAAGAATTGATATCGGTAACCTTTTTATGGTTAGCTTTTACGTTGATAATCAGATCCGGATTTTCTCCAGACTGAAGTCCTTTGCTCTGAAGTTGTCTGGACAGTTCATTCAGTACTCTGTCTTTATCAATATCATTCAGTTTTAAATCATCAATTCTTATTTTATAAGTTTTGAAAGAATTGAAATTGGCTGTTTCAGCATAATCTGAACGTACCTGAAACGGGCTACAAGAAGTTAAACCTAAAGTAGCAGATGCCAACAAAATAAAAATATATTTTTTCATTTTATTTATTTTTTTTATCACTTTTAATGAATGTATCAGTCTTTTTATCGTACCCGTAAGGACAGTGTCTGCAGCCGCTTTTACAGCAATAACCTCTTTTTAGATGGAATTTTTCTGTAAAAACCTTGTACCCCTGTTCATTATAGTAGAAGTCTTCACCTTCTTTGATGTCATAATGGGCCATAAGTTAAATGCTAGTCAAAAAACTTTTTATATTTGTTAGTATGATAATTGTATGCCAAAAGCCCTTAAAAAAATTAAAAATTAATGGCATTGCTCTTTTTCCCTTTATCTTCATTAGGAAACCCGAAGATAAGGAAAATAATGTATTGATCAATCACGAAAAAATTCATTTGCGCCAACAGCTGGAAATGCTCATTATTTTCTTCTATATTTTCTATGTTATTGAATATTATTACTGGTTTTTTAAACTCAAAGACAGTTATCTGGCTTATAGAAGAATCTCATTTGAAAGGGAAGCTTACGCAAATGAAAGGAATTTGAATTATCTCAAAAAAAGAAAATTCTGGAATTTCAGGAAATATCTTTGAAATTATAAATAATGAGTGATGAGTTGCGTGTTTTCAGGATTCGAGGTTTGGATTTGGGTTTGGGATTTCGGTTAACGATTACAATATTGAATAGGAGCGGGCTATAATCCATAGCATAACCTGACAGGTTACGAACGTCAGTTCACGAAGGAAGCCCGGTTTATAAAAAACAGGTTTTATCTGGCTTTAGCCTAAACTTAAAAGCCTAAAAATTTAAAAATCATCTGTGTAAATCTGCGTTATCTGTGGGAAAAAAGAAAACCCTTACAACACTAAATCTTTTGTTACTTTTGCAAAGAATAAACCCTGATTCGTAAAACTGAAATGCTATTAAAACTTCCCACAGAACCTGTTTCCATCCAGAAAATTCCAATTCATAAAAAAGTAAGACTTTTCATTAAAAGGGAAGATCAGATTCACCCGTTAATTTCAGGGAATAAATACTGGAAACTCTTTTATAATGTCAATCACTATCTGGAAAAAAATCCTGATAATCCTTATATCATCACTTTTGGTGGCGCTTTTTCCAATCACATTGCCGCAGTTTCAGCTGTAGGCAGTCTGGCAGGTATTCCAACACTGGGAATCATCAGAGGAGAAGAGCTTGCGAATAAATGGCTGGATAATCCAACCCTACTTTTTGCGAAAAGAAACGGGATGAACCTGAAATTTGTCACCCGTGAAGAATACCGCCACAAAGAAAAACTCACAGAATTCCTTCAACAGGAGTTCCCGGCAGCATTGGTGGTTCCTGAAGGAGGTACCAATGAAGAGGCAGTAGAAGGGGTGAAAATGATGCTCAATGAACAAACAAAAGATTTTGACTATCTTTGCACCGCAGTCGGAACCGGAGGAACCATTGCAGGGATTTCAAAATTTTGTAAAGAGAATCAGAAAGTTATAGGATTTAAGGCCGTTAACGATGCTTCACTGGAGAATAAAATTTTTGAATTAACTTTGAGACAGAATTTTAATCTAATAGATTCATGTTTTGGAGGTTATGGTAAAATAAGTGATGGAAACATCCGTTTTATCAATGATTTCAAAGAGAGATACAGTATTCCTTTGGAACCGATTTATACAGGGAAAATGATGGAGAAGGTTTTTGAATTGATAGATGAAGATTATTTTCCTGAAAACAGTAAGATTTTATGCTTTCACACTGGCGGATTACAGGGAGTGGAGGGAGCTAATTTACTGTTAGAAAAACAGAATAGAAATTTAATTATATAAGTAAAATTGAAAAACATGAAACACCTGGTGTTCCATCTTTCATTTTAAAACAATAAAAATTATAAGATGAAAAGACTTTTCCTATCCATAAGCCTTTTAGTTTTATCAAAATTTTCTGCCCAGACTTGGGCAACTGAAGATCAGTATATTCAGAAATTTGCTAAATATGCCGTAGAAGAAATGGAAAAATATAAAATTCCGGCTTCTATTACCCTTGCCCAGGGATTATTAGAAACCGGGGGCGGGCAAAGCAGATTGGCACAGGAAGGTAAAAACCACTTTGGTATAAAATGTAAAGAAGACTGGACCGGTAGAACAATGAAGCATACCGATGATGCACCCAATGAGTGTTTCCGTGTGTATGACGATCCAAGACAGTCTTATGAAGACCATTCTATATTTTTATCCACAAGAAAATATTACGCAAACCTTTTCAAATTGGATATGAAAGATTACAAAGCATGGGCTTACGGATTAAAAAAAGCAGGTTATGCTACCAATCCACGCTATGCTTCTATTCTGATCACCAAAATTGAAAAGTATAAATTATACGAATACGACAATACCAATTCAAACGAAGTATTGTATGCTGTTCTTAAGATGTACCCGGATCTGAAAGACGACAGAACTTTCATGGCACAACTGGAGCCTTCAAAAGCCACCAGAAAAGTTAAAGAACCGGTTACGGTAGAAGTTCCTTACAAACAGACTTCTTATGCACAACAGCAAAAAAGAGTAGAGAGAATCAAAACGAAAGCTGAAATTCTGAATTCTATTCTTATCAAAAGCCACCCTAACGACGGGCTGAAATATATCGTCATTCCTGAAGATACCGATGTGAAATTCATTGCCAATAAATTCAAAGTAAGCGAGAGCAGACTGATGAAATGGAATGAACTGGAAAATGAAACGTTGAAGAAAAATGACATCGTTTTCCTTGAATCAAAAAATTCTACAGGAAATACAGCTACCTATAAAGCGTTGTCTGGAGAAGATATGCATGATATTGCACAGAAATTCGGAATCAAATTAAATAAATTATATGCTAAAAACAGAATGGATGAAGGACAGCAGCCTTCTGCAGGACAGCTGATTTATTTAATAGACAAAAAACCACGAAACTAATAACGATTCCAAAGCCATGAGAATATTAAATGTGAAATCTAAATATCTGTCGATATTTCTGATATTCATGTCGTGTACAATATTTTCACAGGATCAAAATTATATTCCTTACAGAAAAGGAAAGTTGTGGGGATTGTGTGATGTTAATAAATTTATAGCTGTACAGCCGCAATATAGTAGTATAAGCAGCTATGATGAATCCATAGGAGGATTTCATGCAGAACAAAATGGAAGATTTGGAATTGTAGATCGAAATGCTGTTATCATCATGCCATTTATTTCCAATACACCTATATCTGTAGAAAGAGATAAATATCTGGTTTTTGATGGATGGGATTATTATTACTATTCCATCAAGACCAAAATGCGTCTTGACAAATATATTAAGCAAGAAAGTTATCCTGTAAGAGACAGTGGCTGGGAAAATTATAGTCCGCTTAACAGAAATAACGCAAAATTGACATTAAGCAGGCAAAATCTTGATGATGACGATCTGGATATGCTGGAGCCATATGATAATGATGATTATCAATGGAATTACAAAGCTGATTTTCTGGAGATCATGGACGGAAATACCTATGTCGGGATGTATGTCCCTAAACTGAAGAAAATATTTCTCAATACACAGGATATAGCATACGTAGGATGGAAGTTTTATAAAGATAAACCTTATATTTTGACAACCAACGTTTCAGGTTTTTTGGGGTTAGCAGATGAAAACTTGCGGGAGGTTTATCCTATACGATATGAAACAATCAATCTGATAGATGACAGCCATTTAGTTGTTCTTTCAGAACCTGATTCGAATAACAGAAATAATGTGATTTTTAAGACGATTCTTCCCAATAATAAGGTTTTATACGGAAAATTTGAGCCAGCTATGATAGTTTTGAAAAATGGCAATCCTTTTCAGATATATTACATGATAAGTAATGGGCAGAAAAATTATGCAGGAGAAGATGGAACCCTTTACTTTGAGGGGTAAATAATAAAATAAAAGAAAAATGAAGTATCAAAGAAGTTCGGCTTTATTTGATGAAGCCTACAAATACATTCCGGGAGGCGTAAACTCTCCGGTAAGAGCATTCAAATCCGTAGGAGGAGTGCCCGTTTTCATGAAATCGGCAAAAGGAGCTTACCTTACCGATGCAGATGATAATACTTACATCGATTATATCAACTCTTGGGGGCCTGCTATTTTAGGACATACTCATCCTGAAGTATTGGAAGAACTGAAAATACAGGCAGAGAAAGGATTCTCTTTCGGAGCCCCTACAGAACTGGAAACAGAAATTGCAAAATTCATCATAGAAAATGTCCCGAATATTGACCAGATCAGAATGGTTTCTTCAGGAACAGAAGCATGTATGAGCGCCATTAGACTGGCAAGAGGATATACAGGAAGAGATAAGATTGTAAAATTTGAAGGCTGCTATCATGGGCATTCGGATTCATTCCTGATCAAAGCGGGAAGTGGTGCTGCAACATTCGGAAATCCCAATTCACCAGGTGTAACTGCCGGAACAGCAAAAGATACTTTGTTAGCCCGTTATAACGATTTTGAACAGGTTGAGGATTTATTCCGTCACAACCAGGGAGAAATTGCAGCCGTAATTATAGAGCCTGTAGCAGGAAATATGGGGTGCGTACTGCCTGAAAATGATTTCTTGCAAAAGCTGAGAAAAATTTGTAATGAAAATGGAGCTTTATTAATTTTTGATGAAGTAATGACCGGTTTCAGATTGGCGTTCGGAGGTGCTCAGGAGCTTTTCAATGTGAAAGCAGACTTAGTGACTTATGGAAAAGTAATCGGAGGAGGTCTTCCGGTAGGAGCTTTCGCAGGAAGAAATGAAATTATGGACCATCTGGCACCAAAAGGCGGTGTTTACCAGGCTGGAACATTAAGTGGAAATCCTTTAGCGATGAGAGCCGGATTAAAAACACTTCAGCTTATTAAAAATGATCCTGAATTTTTCAGCAGATTAGAGAAGACAACAGAAACATTAGATTTTGAAATCGGAAAAATTCTGAACGAAAAAGGAATCGCTCACAGAATCAACAGAAAAGGTTCTATGATGTCCGTATTTTTCCATATCAAAAGTGTTTCCAACTTTGATGAAGCACAGGAAGCAAATCATTCATTGTTTAATAATTTCTTCCATCAAATGTTGCAGAACGGAGTATATCTTCCACCAAGTGGCTATGAAACATACTTCATCAGTGATGCCATCAAAGATAAAGAGATTGATAGAACACTGGAAGCTGTAAGAAAATTTGAATATTCAAATAAATAGTAATAAATGAAACCGGATTTTTAAATCCGGTTTTTTTATGCAAAAGAAATTGATTCCAATAGTTGAGATTACAAAATGTTCCACGCAATGTTTGTTGTCACTCCGTAGGAGTCTCGGCAACGTAAAAGCATCATCATCCAGATTCATACGGAATGATAAACTATGTGTATTATTTTTATACAAGTCGTAATTGCTAGTCTTAGTTTTATACAAAAAGTAAAGGTTGTCCCTTTGCCTTTGTCACTCCATAGGAGTCTCAGCGACATATAAATACAGCATCATCTTGATTCCTAAGGTATGACAAACTGTGTGTATCATTTTTATACCAGTTGTAATTGTCAGTTACAGTTTGTACGTAAAGTAAGGCAGTCTTTTTGTCACTCCGTAGGAGTCTCAGTAGCATAAAACAGCATAATCTGGGTTCCTGCGGAATGACAAACGTTGTGGATATTTTCTTTATTATAGTATAGAAAAGGTAATTTACGGAAATGATGAATTATTCTCCCAAATAATCAGCACAAAGCATAAATCATACAGATTTTGTAATAAACCATACACCTCGGTCAGAGCACTTCTTTTTAATTTTGTATTAAATAGATTGGAAATGAAGACCTCAGGCAATGACATCTCACGTAAAGACTTTATCCGACATTCAGCTTTGGCTGTAGCAGGACTTACTTTAATACCTAATATGATGAATGCATCTCCTTTGTTTGATAAAGATAATACTTCCGCAAAAGGAAAAATGAACCTTAAAAATGTTCGCCTGGAAACAGGTTTTGAATATCAGGATGGGGAAGTTGCCTCTACCAAAACTGATCTGTTTTATGTGGAAGTTGAAAACGGAAAAATTACAAAGATTGCAGCCAATCAACCGAATGCAAAAGCTGTAGACGCAAAAGGATTATTAATGCTTCCTGCCTTTAAAGATATGCATATTCATCTTGATAAAACATTTTATGGAGATAAGTGGCAGGCTGTCCGAAAAAGGACCGGAGGTGTCAAAGGAATGATAGAGCTGGAGCAGAAAATGCTTCCTGAAATGCTGAAGAACTCAACCTTCAAAGCTGAAAAACTGATCGAGCTGTTGCAATCAAAAGGAACTTCCTACGCTAGAAGCCACGTGAATATTGAACCCACTTCAAAACTTCAGTCATTAAAAAACCTGCAGAAAGCTTTAGAAAATAAAAAGAAAACCTTTGGAGCGGAATTGGTTGCCTTTCCACAGCATGGAGTATTCTATACAGATTCTGTATCGTATCTGAAAGAAGCAGCGAAGATGGATATTGATTTCATCGGTGGAGTAGATCCGTTCAACGTAGATGGAGACATTGAAAAAGTGGTGGATTTTACGGTTCAGCTTGCTTTAGATAATAAAAAAGGAATAGATATTCACTTACATGAAACCGGAGATTCCGGATTAAAAACGGTAGAATATCTGATTAAAAAAGTAAATGAAAATCCTACACTTAAAGGAAAAACTTACGTAAGCCACTGTTTTGTACTCGGAAAATTAGAAGTTGCGAAACAGGAGGAGATCGCTGAGAAACTGGGTGAAGCACAGATCGGAATTGTCTCCACAATCCCTTTCGGCAGACTGATTATGCCTATTCCCACTCTTTATAAACATAATGTAACTGTACTCACCGGAAATGACAGTATTGTTGATCACTGGAATACTTTTGGAACAGGAAGCGTCCTTCAGAAAGCCAACTTAATGGCCCAATTGTATGGATATTCAACAGAGTTTTTATTGTCAAGAAGTTTAAAATTGGCAACAGGAAATGTGCTGCCGTTAGATGATAAAGGTACTCAACAATGGCCAAAATCCGGGGATAAAGCAGATTTTGTATTGATGAATGCAAGCTGTTCAGCAGAAGCAGTATCAAGAATTTCAGACGTAGAATCATTGGTACATGATGGAAACATTGTTTTTTAATCAAGCATATAAAGTGATAAATAAATTTATATATTTTAGTTGTGTTTTTTGTAACCGCAAAGGGGGTAAAAGTTTTACGGGGGAAAACCTGAGAATTTATTAAGATTTTCGGAGACAGCCACAGAATGCAGATAGAAGCAGAAGATAGAGTGGTTGAGATAAAACTTTTGTTCCTTTTGTGGTTATTTTAGTTTTTCTCTTACAAATTTTAGTAATTTTAGGAGAAAATCAGGCAGAGTGGCTTACCATACAGATCATTTTCCTATTTTAGGAATTCAGGAATTTAGCGAAAACCAGTTAAACGGCTGTAATTTGCTGTTCAATGATCTTTCCGGAGCACGTTCCATTGATGTTCCTCACAAACATGATTTTTTTATTATCAATCTTTTTGAGCATGGAGCTGGCTCTCATACCATAGATTTTATAGAATATCAGGTGAAAGACTATCAGATTCACCTTGTTTTTCCAGACCAGGTGCACCAATGGGTGATTGAAAAAGAAACTATCGGCTATCAGCTGATGATCAGCAGAGATTGGTTTGAAAGTTTTCTGCCGTCGTTAAGGTTTTCTGCATCTTATTATCAAAATCATCCCGTGATCAATCTTTCCAAAGAAATTTTTGAAACTTTTCGCTATGAATTTCAGGAAATCAGAAAAGAGCTGAACAATGAAAAGATATTTTGGGAATTGATTCAGAAAAGAAGTGAATTGATTGGTTTGCTGGTAAGTAAATCTGTAGAAGGCGCTTTCAAAGATTTTGAAATTTATAATTCGAATCCTATTATTTCGAAATTCCTGCATCTCATAGACGAACATTTCAAAACAGAAAGATCCGTTTCTTTTTATGCCGATAAACTGAATATTTCCGCCAATTATCTGAATATTGTCTGCAAGAAAAGCCTCAATGCTTCAGCTTCATCTCTTATTCAGGACCGTATTTTACTGGAAGCCAAAAGGCTGTTGAAAGTTTCCGAAATGTCTGTAAAAGATATCGTATATGATCTCGGATTCTATGATCATGCCAGCTTTTCAAAATTTTTTAAAGCCCAGACGGGAATGACACCTTCCCAGTTCAAAGAATAATCTGTACAAAACAAGACATGATTGATACACCGGTTTTACCATAAAGCCGGGTTAATTTTGTATTGTTAAATTTAAAATCATGCAATTTCCCTATCAATTAACTGCAAAAGGAGCATATTCCCTTAAAAATGTCCGCCTGGAAACAGGTTTTGAATACGAAAATGAAGAGGTTATCGGAACAAAAACTGATCTTTTCAGTATTGAAATTGAAGACGGAAAAATAAAAACAGTCAAAGCCAATGATCCTGCTTCCAAAGCGATAGATGCTAAAGGATATCTGATGCTTCCGGCTTTCAGAGATATGCACATCCACCTGGATAAAACATTATATGGCCTTACATGGCAGGCACTTTCTCCGAAAAGAAGAACGGTGAAAGATATGATTGCTTATGAACAGGAAATCATCCCGGAACTGCTGAAAACTTCTGTAAGCAGGGCGGAGCAGTTGATCAGCCTGCAGCAGCATTACGGAACTCATTTTGCGAGAACCCATTTTAATATTGATCCTACATCAGGATTAAAATCATTGGAGCATCTTGAACAGGCTCTTGAAAATAAAAAAGATTCTTTTAAAGCCGAACTGGTTGCTTTTCCACAGCATGGAGTATATTACACAGAATCGGCTCCTTTGATGAAAGAAGCAGCCCAATTGAAAAGTGTAGGATTTATTGGTGGGCTGGATCCATTAAATATTGACGGAAGTATTGAAAAAGTAATGGATTTTACGGTTCAGCTGGCCTTAGATCACAATAAAGGAATTGATATCCACCTGCATGAAACAGGAGATTCCGGAATGAAAACTATCAATTATCTGATTGATAAAGCAATCGAAAATCCGACACTTCAGGGAAAAACATTTGTAAGCCATGCATTTGCTTTAGCTCATCTTTCTCCTAAAGAAACAGAGCAGATTGCAGAAAGACTGGCAGCAGGAAAAGTAGGAATCGCTTCTTCTGTACCTTTTAAAGGAAAGGTAATGCCCATTCCAACCCTGAAAAAATACGGAGTGAATGTACTAATCGGAAATGATAATGTGCAGGATTACTGGAGTACTTTCGGATCCGGAAGTATGCTGCAGAAAGCCAATCTGATTGCAGAATTGTACGGGTATGTCACAGAATATGCATTGTCAAGAGCTTTACAGTTCGCCACTCAAAGTATTATCCCTTTGGATGAAAAAGGAAAACAGCAGTGGCCTAAAGCTGGTGATGAAGCTGCTATTGTTCTGACAGACGCTTCATGTTCCGCAGAAGCTGTTTCCAGAATGTCTGAAATAAAAGCCCTGATGAATCACGGGAACTTATTTTGGAGAAATTAATTTGAAGTATATATATTTTTTATACACTTGTTTTTTGTAATCGCCATCTGATGTTTTTCAGGTGGCTTTTTTTTTGAATGATGAATGATGAATGATGAGGTTTCGGGGTACGGGATTCGAGGTTTCGAGATTCGTGATCTGGGTGTTTATTTTTTGATTGGGGATTCGGGTTTCGAGATACGTGATTTGGGAATTTGTGATACTATAATATCAATTTTATGATTTCTTATATTCAATAGGAACGGGCTATTATCCTGAGCATAGTCGAAGGGAGCCCGTTTAAACCTAATAAAAATTCCTCCGGCTTTAGCCGAAATCTATTAAAAAATCCGTGCTAATCTGTGAAAATCTGTGGTCGAACAAAAGAAATAGTGGTTCAAATTACAGTTTTTAATTTTCACAATGTGAACATCGCTTAATATTAATTTCGGGAGATAACAGCCATATTCAATAATAACCATTAAAAAAAGCCCCCGGAAAATACTTCCGAAGGCCTTCTATTTGAAATTAAATCTAAGTACTATATATTATAGGTTGAAGTTTGTCCATCCTGCATACCAAGTATCGTTGGCATCCTTTACAGCACCTTTGTAAGTAACCTGTGTAAACCAAGTCGCTAATTTAGGATTCGTAAATGCTCCTCCAGTTAATAATGGAGAACCTGCTGAAGGAGTGAAGTTTGGTGTAGTTCCTGCAGGAGCCCATGCACCAGCAAGTTTTACATCAGCAGTAGAAGCAAGGATTGTATTTCCTTTCGCATTAAACCAAGTTGTAAGATCGTTTAATGTATAAGTTGTAGGAGTAGATGTAGATGGCCCGAATTTTAAAGGAGTTGTATTTCCTGCTAAAACGTTGTTTTCAAAGAATAATTTATTCCCTACAATATTGTTATCCGTTGGAGCTCCTTTCGTAGCATCAATGAATAAACCTACAGGGAATCCTGTGAATACAGAGTTGAATACAGAGATAGAAGAGTTTCTTCTGATCTGTAATGCATTCTGGAATAATGCGTTGATTGATCCCGGAGCCGCAGAGTTGATTGGCCCGATGATCGTCATGTTAGAGAATGTAGCGGATGTCTGAGGTGTCAAAGTAGAACCGTTAGCATCATTATCAGATTCAAATGCGTTAGAACCTGAAACGTCAGCAACCTGAGAATCTCTTACTGCAATACCAAACTGTACATTTCCTGAGAAACCGTTATCTGTATCGAAATCATCATCAAGACCTTTGTAAGAAATAAGGTGAGAACAGTTTACTGTTCCTCCGAACCATTCAAAACTGTCATCATTAGCATAAGCAACTTCTACATAATCTACAGTAGTTCCGCTACCTACACCACCGAATGTAAGTCCGTTGATCTCTTTATCCGGTAAGAATGCATATCCTGCATATTCTATTCTTACATATTTTAATACACCACTGTTGTCAGCAGCATTGTTTCCACCGTAAAGTCCAAGACCTTCAGAGTTGTTGATACCTCCTTCAATCTCTCCAACTCCGTTTGCTCCACCGAAAGAAGCATTAGTAGGAGCATTTCCTAAGATTACTACACCTGCCCAGTCTCCTCTTTTAGGACTTGGTTTTTCAGAAGTGAAGATAATTGGGTTAGCAGCAGTACCTTCTGCCATGATTTTACTTCCTTTTGTAATGATCAAAGCTCCGTTTTTATCAGCTTCACCTACAATCTTTGTACCTGGCTCGATAGTTAAAGTAGCTCCGTTAGTTACGTATACTAGTCCTCTTAGCTTATAGATTTTATTGGCTTTAAGCGTAAGGCTGGAAGTGATTTTTCCTGAAAGAATAAGGTTTTCAGTATCTCCGTTTCCGTTACCTCCATTTTGAATAATGGTAGGTCCATCTTCTTCTATATTTCTACATGCGGTAGTTGATACTAGAGCGCCAAGCATTAAAGAATATAAAACGAACTTTTTCATGTTATAAAGAATTAAATTATTTATTAGATTATTTTGAGTGAATTAAAAATTGTATCCCAGTGTTAAACTGATATTGGTTCCTGAAAGTCTTTCAATAGCAAGAGCATCTTTGCTGTCATATTTACCGTTGTCGTTCAGGTCATGGTAGAACTTAGCACGACGGTTCAGAATATCTGAAACATTCAGCTTGATCTCTCCTTTGTTGCTCCAGATCTTTTTAGCAACCTGGAAGTCAAGAAGAGGTCTTGGTGCTTCCCAGATGGGTGGTACCTGATCGTTTCCTACATAAAGGATTCTTCTTCCAATCATGTTGAATAATACTGTAGAAGACCATCCTGATTTTTCAGTATCATACTGTAGGCTTACGTTAACAGTGTATGGAGATTGTCCCTGCATTGGTCTGTCAATCTTAGTAGCCTCGTCTGTTACTTTGTTTTTAATTAAAGCAACGTTTCCACCCAGCGTAAAGTTTTTAAGAGCACTTACAAAATCCAGTTTTTTCTTACTTCAAATTCTACCCCGTAAGCATCAGCTTTATCTACGTTAAGGTAGTTGAAGGTATTACTGGTTCCTACCCCAGACTGGTTGAAGTATAATTCGATAGGTTTTTTAAAGTTTTTATAGAAACCTGCCACGGATATAATTTCTCCGTTTCTTGGGTAATATTCCCAACGAACATCGGCACTCGTGATTTTAGTTCTTTCAATAGATTTATTACCGATTACCGTAGCTCCAAGGTCAAAATCATAATATGCTAAAGGAGAAACCTCTCTGAATTCTGGTCTTACAACAGTTTGTGAACCGGCAACACGGATATTCATTTTAGGATTTACCTTGAATGTCAAGTTAACGGCTGGTAAAAAGTCTGTAACACGGGTATTGACAAAACGGTCATCACTTTTCTTCGTGCTTCCTACCAATTGGTCAAAGTTTTCAACTCTTAATCCCCAAACAGCTCTTAACCATGGTGTAAAGTTATTGTCAAACTGTAAATATCCTGCGTTAAGGATGGTGTTGGCAATATATCTGTACTGGTTTCCTGCAATTTCATCAAATGTAAATCCACCATTACCTCCGAAATTTTCAGGATTGAAAATAGTTTCAAAAGGCTGGGAAAGTAATCCCTGGTTGAAATTTTCAAGTCTTACTGAGAAAGGTCTTGAGTTGTATATTCTGTCTTTTACCTGGAATAAATAACCTCCTTTGATCGTTTGTTTTTGACCAAACATGGTAAATGTCTTGGAGATATCACCTCCTGCATTGTATAGATAATCACTTAAAGTAGAGTAGAATACACTTCCTGATTTTTGAGAAAGACCATTAGAAATCAATGCTAAATAAGGACTTCCTGTCATGTTGGTATATTGGTTATACTGCAAACGCTGCAATAAAGGAATATACTGATCAAGGATTCCGAAGCTTCCGTACCAGTTTACGGTAAGTCCGCCAAGAACATCAATTTTATGGTTACCGGTAAGGGTAGAGTTATAGAAAGTAGTTTCTTTAAATCCGATTTCCCTTGCCATAATGTTTGTTCCGTTGATCGGATCAAATTCAAAGTCCTTTCCTGTTCTGAAGGACATGTGGTTCACTGTATTATTCGTGATGATATTCTTTAGGGAAATTTTATTGTTGCTGTTCAGCTTTAAAGCTAAGTTCAACATTCCTCCTAAAATAATATCATTGCTGTATTTTTCTGTATAGTAATCGAAGTTAGTATCTGCAAGCTGGTCGTTGATGGTAAAGAAACGGTTGGTAGACTCAGTTCTTCTTTTGTTGTTACTGTAGTTTAAAACTGCAATTACCCCTAAATCTTTTCCGAATACTTTGGTATTAAATCCACCGTCTAACTGTAAACTGATGTTTTCAGGATAACCGATACTGTTGTATCCCAAATTCTTTGTATATCCTTTACCAATCTCTGTTTTCTGAGCTTCAGTCAGAATACTGAAAGCATTTTTCGCAGGCATATTGGTAGGAAGCTTTCTGTAACCGTCATCAATTCCTAAAAAGTCCCATTTTCCGCCTTTCTGCATATGGAACTCCTGTCCCATAGTAGCTGTATTTCCTCCTACACCCACTTGTACATTGAAGAAATTCTTATTAGGAATATCCTTAGTATTTACCTGAATCAAAGCCCCTCCCCATTCTCCGGTATATTCAGGAATGAAAGTTTTGTTGATAACAAGCGTTTCGATAACGTTAGCAGGGAAAAGGTCGAAAGAGAAAGTCTTTCTGTCAGGCTCCGTACTGGATAACTGAATACCATTTAACATCGCTTGGTTGTAACGGTCTGATAAACCTCTTACTACGATATATTTTCCTTCAGATAAACTCACTCCGGAAACTCTTTTCAGAACTTCACCCGTGTTTCTGTCCGGACTTCTTTTAATAGCTTCAACACCAATCACCTGAGAAACTACACCAGCGTTCTTTTGTAAACCGATCGTAGAGGCTATGGTTTCTTTTCTTGCGTTTGATTTTATGACAACTCCCTCAATTTCTTTTTCTTTAGTAGATGGCTTGTCCATTACGATATCAAGATGAGTATTACCTTCGTTTTTGATGATAACCTCGCTGATCTCTTTTCTGTTATACCCATTGGAGCTTACCGTTACAACGTAATTGGTACCAGGGGAAAGGTTGATAGAGTAGTATCCGGAAATGTCAGTAGTTACCTCCTGCCCATTTACTTTTACTTTTACCCCTTCTATAGGAGTGTTATCTTTCTCGTCCAATACCCTACCTTCCAAAATTTGGCTTTGTGCAAAAGCATAGCCAGCAGAAAACAAGGCAAGTAGCATAATGCTCTTGTGGAGTTGTTTTTTCATTTTACTTCTTTTACTTCTTTTTCAAGGGCAAAATAAAGGCTAAGTTTTTAGGAAAACTTTAGGATAATCTTAATTAATTGTGAAATTTGTATTAACGAATGAGAAGATTTTATAGTTATTGATGTTTTATTTATATAATTATAATTTTTGTTTTAATTTTAGAATTTATTCCTTATATTTGATTTGTGTGTATTTATTTGTTGATTTTTTATTGATTTTGTAATTTTAAGTCAAAATGTAGTTTTTTAATAATTAGTTAACATTTGACGGATAGATGAAATCAATTGAAATAATTAATTTTGTGGGAATTCTTAAACTAGAAGATGAGCAAAAAAATTCTTTTAATAGACGATGAACTGGACATTTTAGAGATTCTGTCTTACAATTTGGAAAAGGAAGGGTATGATATCTATACCGCTACCAATGGTAACGAAGGTATAGAAAAAGCAAAGGAAATTGTTCCGGACCTTATCTTATTAGATGTCATGATGCCTGAGAAAGATGGTATAGAAACCTGTCAGGAACTTCGTAAAGTGAAAGAACTTCAAAAAACACTTATTGTGTTCCTTTCTGCAAGAAGCGAAGAATTTTCTCAATTAGCAGGTTTTCAGGCGGGTGCCAATGATTACATCGTAAAACTGATCAAACCGAAAATCCTTATCTCTAAAGTGAATGCATTATTACAGCTTACCTCTCAGGTATCTGACAATGCTAAACTAATCGAAATCGGAGACCTGGTTATCGACAAAGATAATTTCAGAGTGTCCAAAAGCGGACAGCAATTTCTACTTCCCAAAAAAGAATTTGATTTGCTTTACCTTTTGGCTTCCAATACTGAAAAAGTTTTCAAGAGAGAAGAAATTCTGGAAAAAGTTTGGGGTAATGATGTGATTGTAGGAGAGAGAACCATTGATGTTCATATCAGAAGGCTGAGAGAAAAGCTGGGAATCAATACGATTCAGACATTAAAAGGGATTGGGTATAAACTGATCGTTTAATTCGCTAAAAATCTTAACTTTACGTTCAATCATTAAAACGTTGTAAAATTGAAATTTTACAGACTTACCCTCGTTGCCTCCTGTCTGCTGACACTGGTAATGTTCCTTTTGGTAGTCGTATTCGACTCACTGAAAGATATCTATTATGAGACCCCTTTGTTTAAAACGGGTCTTTTCATCTGTATTGTCCTGATCTTTCTGATCAACTGTGTGGTATTGGAGCTTCTTTTCAATTACTACAGCAGAAAACAGGTAAAAGGGCTTTCCGGCTTTCTTCCCCAGGAAATAGTACAGAATCATGACGAAAATATCACCATCAAAGAATTAGGAGAAAGATTTTCAGATCTCAATCAGCAGCAGGTATCAGAAATTGATATGATGAAAGAGATGGAAAGCTACCGTAAAGAATACATCGGAAATGTTTCCCATGAGCTGAAAACTCCTCTGTTTTCTATCCAGGGATATGTGGAAACTTTAAGAGATGGTGGAGTAGACAATCTTACCATCAGAGATAAATATTTGGAAAGGATAGACATATCTGTGGAAAGATTGATTGCTATTGTGAAAGATCTGGATATGATCAACAGACTTGAAGCCGGAGAAATTAATCTTACCGTTTCAAAATTTGATGTTAATCTTCTGATTAAAGAAATTTTTGATCTTCTTGATCTCGAAGCTGAAAAACGAAATACAACATTACAGATTCAGACCCTTCATCCGCAGATCTTTGTGGAAGCTGATAAACAAAAGATTTCCCAGGTTTTCATTAATCTTATTTCCAATGCGATTCATTATGCTAACAGGCAGGAAGCAAAAGTAATCGTAAAAACCAGTGTCCTGAAAAATAAGGTGCTGATTGAAGTGATAGACAACGGAATGGGAATCAAATCTGAAATACTTCCAAGAATCTTCGAAAGATTTTACCGCGTAGAAACCAGCAGAAGCCGAAGAGAAGGAGGTTCCGGGCTTGGTTTGGCGATCGTAAAGCACATACTGGAAGCACATAACGAAAATATTACCGTAGAAAGTGTCTACCTTGAAGGTACAAAGTTCAGTTTTATGCTTGAAAAAAGTAAATAATTCCGGCAAAATGTAAGAAAAAAAAATATTTTAAAAAATCCTGAAATATTTTTTGTCACATGTCATTTATTATATATTTGCAACAGAGATTTATCATAATTATAAAGGCAAAAAAGTAATTTAAGAAACTGATATGGTTTACAAAATCCGCGTAATATTAGATGCGAAAGAGGATATTTTCCGTGATGTCGAAGTTAAGGGAAAACAAACGTTATGGAACTTACATTTAGGAATTAAAAGTGCATTCAGTCTGCAGGGAGATGAGCTTTCTACTTTTAATCTGTTAGAAGATGACGGAACAATCGTAAAAAGTGTCCCATTGGAAGATATGAGTGATGATGGTGATGGTGAGATTATGTCAGATGTTTACATTGATGAAGCTTTTGCAAATGTAGGCGACAAAGCACAGTTCCAGTACGGACTTCTTGATCTTTGGGAATTCTTCTGTGAGCTTATAGAAGTAATTGAAGAGACAAAAGGAGTTAATTATCCTATTACAGTATACCGATTTGGAAATGTTCCATTGAAGGCTCCTAGCAAAAACGGAAGTGCAGGAGGATCTAAAAAGAAATCAGCAATGCCTTTGGCAGATGACGAGTTTGGTTTTGATGACGATTTTGGGGCAGGAGGTAATTTTTCAGATGAAGATGATGACAGCTTCGATGATGAGGAAGAAGAAGACTACAATGACGATGTCTTTGATGATGAAGATGACAATGATGACGAAAGATAGTCAACAAAAATATATCAGCCCTGGATTTTGATCCGGGGCTTTTTTATGGCAAAATGATAAAATAACAAAAAGAGAATTTACAAATATCCTGATTTTGTTATTTCCCCTTTCCACCCAAAAAACATTCCTTACTTTTGTTAAAAATAGATTGATGAAAAAATTAATTTTATTAGCTGTAATTGGTCTGGGAATTGTTTCCTGTACCACTCAAAAAAATACAAAGAAGATGACAGAACTGCCAAAAGATTGGAAACACACCACAAATATTTATGAAGTAAACGTAAGACAATATACTCAGGAAGGAACCTTCAAAGCATTTGCCAAAGAAATGCCCCGCCTGAAATCTATGGGCGTAAAAACACTCTGGTTTATGCCCATTACTCCAATTGCCCAGCAGAATAAAAAAGGAAGCATGGGCAGTCCTTATGCAGCAGCAGATTATACATCCATTAACCCCGAATTCGGGACGCTGCAGGATTTTAAAGATATGGTGAATGAAGCACACAGATTAGGATTTAAAGTAATCATAGACTGGGTAGCCAATCATACAGGATGGGATCATGTATGGACAAAAACACATCCGGAGTTTTATCTGAAAGATCCGGACGGTAAATTCCATATTGCTTCCGGGATGGACGATATTATTGAGTTGGATTATAAAAACCAGGAAATGCGTCTAGCAATGATAGATGCTATGAAATTCTGGGTGAAAGAAACCAATATTGATGGTTTCCGATGCGACCTTGCTTCATGGGTAGAAGTAGATTTCTGGGAGCAGGCACGTCCCGAAGTAGAAAAAGTGAAGCCGCTTTTCTGGCTGGGAGAATTTGACGAATTGGAAAGTCCCGAGTACGGAAAAGTTTTCGATGCCAGCTATTCCTGGAAATGGATGCATAAAACGGCTGACTATTACAAAAAAATGAACCTCTTCAGGAATTAAAAGACCTTCTGAGACAGTATTCCAATATCGGAGATACTTCTATGAGGGCCTGGTTTACCGCAAACCACGACGAAAATTCATGGAATGGAACCGAATATGAAAAATACGGAGTGATTACCAAACCAATGGCCGTATTTTCTGCCACATGGAATGGAGTTCCACTATTATACTCCGGACAGGAGCTTCCAAATATGAAAAGACTTGAGTTTTTCGAGAAAGATGTCATCAAATGGACGAATACTTATCAGCTGGCAGGTTTCTATAAAACATTATTAGATTTAAAATCTTCCAATCCTGCTTTAAAAGGAGGAGATCCTAATGTGACTACATACCTGCTGAATACAACGGCAAACGACAAAATTTTGGCTTATGTAAGAAAAAATGGGAAAGATGAAGTATTGGTAGTGCTGAATATGTCGAAAGAACCCGTTAGCTTTTCAATAGAAGACGAACACGTGTCTGGAACATTCAAAAATATTTTTGATAAAACGAAAAGAGATTTCAGCAATGGAAAAGACTTCAGCTTCAAAGTTTCGGATTATGCAGTATTTGAAAAATAAGTAGTAGTAAATCTTAACGACTGGTCTTTAAAGGTACTCAATTCCCCTCCTGCGGAGGGATTTCAAAATCTATGATTTTGATGGGGTGGTTTTTAACACTCACATAAAACAACGATCATCCAATGAACAAACAGGAAATAATCAATATCATTAAAACAAAAGCGGCTGAAAAAATCCAGTATTTTGAAAATCTCATCACAGAAACAAGAGCTTCCAACAATGATACGAAAAGCTCAATGGGTGATAAGTATGAAACCGGAAGAGAAATGCTTCAGCAGGAAATAAATAATCTTCAGAGACAGCTCAATGAAGTGTTGAACCAGCAGGCTGTTTTACAGAAAATAACTTCTGATCCTTCTGAAAAAGTTCAGAATGGCGCGCTGGTAAAAACCAATAAAGGATTGTTTTATGTCGCTGTTTCAATGGGAGAAATTACTTTTGAGAACCATAAAATCATGACTGTTTCTGCAGAATCTCCTTTGGTAAAAGTGATGTATAGTAAAAAAGCCGGAGAAACATTTACTGTTAATACCATTCATCAGACCATTGAAAATATATGGTAAAATTAATATCTGTTAGATAGCAGATATCCAGTTGTTTAATAGAAAATAGACATCATTCCCATAAAAAGCATTCATAAAAGTGAGTGCTTTTTTTGTTGGTTTTTACTAAATTTGAAACTTAAAATCTCATTCAAAATGCAAAACTACCTGGACCTTTTACAGCATATTTTAGATAACGGAACTGATAAAACCGATAGAACAGGCACTGGAACAAGAAGTG
Source organism: Chryseobacterium sp. CH21 (assembly GCF_004119445.1). Classification (GTDB taxonomy): domain Bacteria; phylum Bacteroidota; class Bacteroidia; order Flavobacteriales; family Weeksellaceae; genus Chryseobacterium. The sequence goes on from NZ_QICI01000050.1 coordinate 71,641, forward strand.
TGTTCGGATATCAGTTAAGATATGATCTGTCAAAAGGATTTCCTTTGGTAACTACCAAAAAAGTGCATTTGAAATCTATTGTTTATGAGCTGCTTTGGTTTCTGAAAGGAGATACCAATATCAAATACCTTAAAGATAACGGAGTAAGCATCTGGGATGAATGGGCCAATGAAAATGGAGATCTTGGGCCGGTTTACGGAGCACAATGGAGAAGTTGGAGTGGTGCAGACGGAAAAGTAGTGGATCAGATTACAGAAGTAATTGATCAGATTAAGAAGAACCCGGATTCCCGAAGACTCATTGTATCAGCGTGGAATGTTGCGGAAATTCCTAATATGGCTTTGGCGCCTTGTCACGCTTTGTTTCAGTTTTATGTAGCAGATGGTAAATTATCCTTACAGTTATATCAGAGAAGTGCAGACGTATTCCTTGGAGTACCATTCAATATTGCAAGTTATGCTTTACTCTTGATGATGGTAGCACAGGTTTGTGATCTGGAAGTTGGAGATTATGTTCACAGTTTTGGAGATGTTCATATTTACAATAACCACTTTGAGCAGGTGAACAGACAGCTTGGAAGAGAACCTAGATCACTTCCTACTATGAAGCTGAATCCAGAGGTAAAAAACATTTTCGATTTTGATTTTGAAGACTTTACCTTAGAAAACTATGATCCGCATCCTGGGATTAAAGCCCCTGTAGCAATTTAAGATCTTGTCATATTAACCTGATATCCTTTTTTTTATTAATATAAGTCTGTTATTTTTAACATTAATAAAAATATTATCTTATTGTAATTTTAAAAAATAATATGAAGGAAAAAATAAACAATCATTATCTGACATTTTTGAATGTTTTAATCATTGTTTATAATCTTTATATCGGTCTGTCCATTTTTAAAGAAAAAGTAATACTAACGGATGATTTGGCAAGGGTATATGAATTAAGAACCATTTCAGGATCATATTTCAATTATATCCATTCCTTTCTGGATTCTGTGACCATGGCAGCCAGACCAGTTTCAGGATTAGTGACGGGATCTCTGTTTTATCTGGCAAAAAATAATGAATCTGTCTATTTTTGGGACTCCTTTTTTTCCACTTTCATTAGCGGTTGTTTATTGGGTAGCTAAAAATATAGTATCAAAAGAATTGGCCAGCTTGATTACTTTATTGTATTCGTGCTCCGTGATTGGTACAAGTATTCAGTTTTCTCCTCTTATGCTTAATTCCAATCTGGCAACAATTTTCTTTGCTTTGAGCATTTATTATGCCTATGTTCGGGACAAAATTGTACCCAGTTCCTTGTTTTTCATTGCCTCGGTATTGAGTTATGAAATATTTCTTCCTTTAATACTGCTCAATCTTTTTCTTATTAAAGAAAATAAAAAACGTATTCTGTTTGCAATTCTTACTACAGGATTCATTGTTATTTTCAGAAAGATTATCCAGCCCGGCCTATTTGTAAATTCTTATGAGAGAGAGTTTGTTGGTAAAATCTTTGAATTAAAGAGGGTTGCGCTTGTGGTGATTTTTGATCTGAAACTATTCTTTAAAGATATTTTTATGGTGATCTATAAAGGAGTGTTGAATATGAAAAAATGCATGTTTTAGAAATTGTATTATCATTTATCATTCCTTCAATAGTGTATAAAGTATTTTGTAATTATGACTTTAAAAGCAGAGTGACAAACTTAAAAAAGCTGAGCTTAATTTCTTTTATATCAATAGTATTAGGATTGAGTATCTTCCTTTTTTCATCCTATGTTCCAACTCTTTTCGGATTTGATAACAGGAATCTTGGAGCCATACGGCTTTTTTATTCCCTGTTTATTATTTCAGGAGTCATTTGGCTTTCAATAAAACTAAAATTGAAACAGAAAACAATCAGTATATTTCTATCGGTAATCACTTTTTTTCTTGTGATTACCAATATCAGTGTAAAAGATTCATGGATCTATGCAACTAAGTTTAATAACGAATTATTCAGCAAACTGAATACCGCGATCAAAGAAAATAATATTGAGAATGGTAATATCTGTCTGGAATATGATATGTCTGATGAACTTAAATCCAACCCCAATCTTATATTGAGAGAACCTCTTTTTTATAATGACTGGGAAGCCCCTTTACTAAGTGAAATGAACGGAATTGATCCCAAAAAAATTCATGTTTACAATAAGGATAGAAAGGTGAGTTGTGAGATAATATTTCATTATAAAAACGGGAGAATGACCCGTGCAAAATAGTTCTGATTACAAATTATACGGAGATAAATTCTTCAGTACACTTTCTTTTGGTAATTGTTTCTTACATTTGAAAGAACAACTTCAACTCCTTGAAGCCTTAGAAAAGGAACAGATGGGAAGGTGTATATGATAAAGTTCAAATGTTTAAAAATAAATCATGAAGTATTTAAAAATCAATATCGAAGAAAATGCAGACATTGAAGCCCTGAAAAATGCAGTACTTCAGTTAAAAGGTGTAGCCTCAGCAGAAATAGTAGATGATGAAAACCCTGAAAGTGAATTGAAAAAAGCCTTTGCCAAAACCAAAGAACAGCTTAAAACAGGTGATTATGAAACCTTAGTCAATGATATTTTTGATATCATCATTAAAAAATAATTCTAAAAAAATAATAAAGCAGACCAATGAGAAAGGCCATTTTGTCAATTGCTATACTCGGGATTTTATTTTCCGCAAACGTATCGGCACAAACTGAAACTTCAGGAAGGGATAAAGTATACAGAGCTACCCCAACCAAAGTAACAGAACTTAAACATACCAAGCTGAAAGTAAATTTTGATTATCAGAAAGAACAGATGAATGGGGAAGAATGGCTTACTGCCTCACCTTATTTTTATGCTTCCAATGAACTGACGCTTGATGCAAAAGGAATGCTGATTCATGAAGTAGCTCTTGATAATAACGGTAAAAAATCTCCTTTAAAATACGATTACAAAAATGATATCCTGAAAATTAGCCTGGATAAAACCTACCAGAAAAATCAGGATTATACCGTGTATATCAAATATACATCACGCCCAAATGAAGTGAAACAGCAGGGAAGTATGGCAATTAACGATGCGAAAGGACTGTATTTCATCAATCCTCAGGGCACAGAATCGGATAAGCCGACACAAATCTGGACACAAGGGGAAACAGAATCTTCATCTGCATGGTTTCCTACTATTGATAAACCCAACCAAAAAACGACACAGGAAATCTATATGACGGTTCCTGATAAATATGTTACCCTTTCCAACGGCCTTCTGAAAGAATCTAAAAAAGAATCCAACGGACTTAGAACCGATCATTGGGTGATGGATAAGAGACATTCTACTTACCTTTTCTTTATGGGAGTAGGAGAGTATGCCATTGTGAAAGACAAATGGAAAAATATTCCGGTTGATTATTACATTGAAAAAGAATACGAACCTTATGCGAAGCAGATTTACGGAAATACTCCGGAAATGATTGACTTTTTTCCAAAAAACTAAACTATGACTACCCCTGGGCGAAATATGCTCAGATCTCCGGAAGAGATTACGTAAGCGGAGCAATGGAAAATACCACTGCAACCCTTCACGGAAGTGATATTCTTCAGAAACCAGGACAGCTTATTGATGAAAATACATGGGAAGATACCATCGCTCACGAATTATTTCACCATTGGTTTGGAGATCTGGTAACAGCAGAAAGCTGGAGCAATCTTACCGTTAACGAATCTTTTGCCAACTATTCCGAATACCTTTGGAATGAATATAAATATGGAAAAGACCAGGCAGATTATCACCTGATGACCGATGTGAATCAATATATTCACAATCCATCCGACTTTAATAAAAATCTGGTGAGGTTCAATTATGAATCCCGCGAAGATGTTTTTGATCTGGTAACGTATCAGAAAGGAGGTGGAATTTTAAACATGCTGAGAAACTATCTGGGAGATGATGCATTCTTTGCCGGAATAAATGATTATTGAAAACCAACGAATATCAGAACGCAGAAGCACACCAGCTAAGACTGTCGTTTGAAAAAGTATCCGGTAAAGACTTAAACTGGTTCTTTAATCAATGGTATTTTGGAAACGGAAATCCGAAAATAAACTACTCATTTACATTTGAACCTGTGAAAAAGCAGGTGACGGTAACCATTAATCAAACTCAGGAAAAGCCATTTGAATTTCCTCTGGCTTTAGATGTATATGACAACGGGAAACCTAAAAGGTACAACGTCTGGGTAAATGCAGAAGCCAAAAATACATTCAGTTTTGATGTTTCTAAAGCTCCGGATCTGGTAAACATCAATGCAGACGGAGTTTTATTGGCAGAAATTACAGATACCAAAACTCCGGAGCAAAACCTAATGCAGTTTACCAACTCTAAGGAGTTCAAAAGCAGATATCTGGCTTTAAACGGAATCAAAGATCAGACTGGAAAAAGCCCTGCTGTAGTAAAATTATTGGCTGCTGCATTGAAAGATCCTTTCTTCAGAGTAAGAATAAAAGCTTTGAATCTAATAGATCTTACCAACCCTGAACAAATGAAGGCATTAGGTGCTGAAGTTGAAAAGTTAGCTTCCAATGATCCTAAAACATTAACTCAGGCTGCTGCTATTGCAGCTTTAGGAAAAACAAAAGACAAAAAATACCTTCCTTTATTTGAAAAAGGGGTAAGTGCAGTTTCTAATGCTGTGAAAGGAAGTTCAATGGGAGCAATTCTTTCTGTTGATCCGTCGAGAGCCAATAACCTGGCAGATAAAATTGATATGAAAGGAGCTTCAGATGCACTGCAGGCACAACTACTCCCAATTATTGTAAAGAATAAGATCGCATCCCAGATAGAAAACATTGCTCCTTTGGCAGCCTTTTATCCTTTTATTAAATTCCAGAATCCGGAGTTAGGAAAAGCCGCAGAAGATGGTTTCAACTGGATTATGACTTCTGATAATCTGAAAGCAACAGAAAGTATCACGAAAATAACAGGATACGCCAAAAACCAGATGGCAGACAATCCACAGGCTAAAATGATGATGGTTCAAATGCTGAAAGACGGCTTGAGTAAAAAAATGGAACTGCTCAAGCAGAATCCACAAAATGCAGCAAGTATCAATAAGCAGATTGATGTCATTAATAAAGCAATTGAAAACTACAAGTAAACAGATAGAGCCGGCAGATTTGTCGGCTTTTTTTATTCCCTATATTATAAAATACATTGATTTTTAATGATGTTGCAAAAATCAGCACTTTTAACCATCGTTTTTTGCATTATCTTTCATAAATTCGTTTAAAATTTAGACAATTATGAGTTTTGGAATTGAAGCAGCGGGCTATTATGTGCCTGGTTTATATTTGGAGATTAAGGATTTAGCAGAAAAAAGAGGAATAGAACCAGCAAAATTGGAAAAAGGCTTAGGTCTTCATAAAATGGGACTTTCTGATGTTCACGAAGACGCTGCTACTTTTGCAGCAGAAGCATTACTGAAGCTTATAAAAGATTATGATATCAATCCTAAGGAAATAGCAAGAGTCTATCTGGGAACAGAAAGTGCTGTGGATGCGGCAAAACCTACAGCTTCTTATGCTGTACAAATGGTGGAGAAGGTATTGGAAGAAGAATTTGGAACACGATGTTTCAAAAATTGTGATGTACTTGATATGACTTTTGCCTGTGTAGGAGCAGTGGATGCATTACATAACGCTTTGGATTTTGTAAGAGTAAATCCTGATAAAAAGGCTGTGGTGATTGCCAGTGATTATGCAAAATATGAATTGGCTTCTTCAGGAGAATATACGCAGGGAGGTGGAGCTGTAGCTCTTTTGGTTTCATCAAAACCTGATCTTCTTGAAATCGAGAATAACTGGGGCGTTGCTTCAGAAAGTGTTTTTGATTTTTTTAAACCTAGAAGATCATACCTTAAAGAAGATTTGAAGGACGCTCCGGAGAATTATCCCGAAAAAATTGAAATTTTTACAGATGAACCTGTTTTTGACGGACAATATTCTAACCAATGTTATCAGGATAGAATAAAAGAAGCTTATTATCATTATAAAGAAATCACTAGGCAGGAAAAACCTTATGAAAACTGGAAATATATTATCTTCCACCTTCCATATGCTTTCCATGGAAAAAGAGTGTTTACAGAAATTTATAGTCTTGAAAATGATCTTTCCTATGAAACAGCAGATGAACAGAAGGCGGTTGCAAAATCTGAAAACTATCTGAAATTAATCAACGATAAGATAGAAAAGACGCAAAGAGCTTCTTCTGAGATAGGGAATATGTATACAGCTTCTGTTTTTATGGCATTTCTTTCTGCATTACAAACATCTTTTGACGAAAATGAAGAACTTTCAGGAGAGGAAATAGGATTTGTAGGGTATGGAAGCGGCTCGAAATCAAAGGTATTTGCCGGAAAAGTTTCTGGAAACTGGAAAAGAGTAGTAGAGAAATGGAATTTATTTGAAAGTTTAAACCAAAGAACTGCTGTCGACTTCGAAACCTATGAGAAGCTTCACAGAAAACAGTTAAAGGAATCTGTAAACAACCAATACAAATGCTTTGGACTTGTTTCCATTGAAACTGAAAATCCGGTTTTGATTGGAGCCAGATATTACAGGTATCAATAGTAAAACTATTTTAAATGTAAAATATAAAGCATCCCATATTTTGGGGTGCTTTACTTTTTTATCAATGTAAAAGTGAAGCAAAATTTTATTGTTTCTACAGTTGAATTATTTTTAATTTAAATGATAAAATGGTTAAAAAAATACAGCGAATATGAATGGTGAATTTACTAGCATTAACCTAATGATGAATATGGTGTATTAACTGTTTTTTAATTTTAATCTGAACGAGACTGCCTTAAAATAGAGGGTATCCGGCTTTTAAAGTGTGTTTTTTATATAAAATTTAAGGAAATTCATCGTTTTTTTCTCCATTTTTATCAAAATTAACAATTCAAGTTATTTATTTATTTCATTTAAAATGTATTTTTTGGTTAATTTTTTTAATTAAATATTTTAAATTAATGTAATTTGATTTTAATTTTAAAATTTATTAAAATTCCGTTAATGTTTAAATTGGCTTATTTTTCGTTAATTTTTTAAATACAATTAAAATGATTCTACATCATTTTTTAAGTATGGATGTGAATCTCTCCTTTCTGGAAGCCTGTTTTCAGCGTTTGATGAATTGATGGTATAGATATTTATCGACATATTTGTCCCTTGAATATATTAAAATCTGTTAATATGAATGTGAAATTAAGCGTTTTGACAGTCGGTGTTCTGTTTTTTACAGGACAGACTGTATTAGCTCAGGAAAAGGACTCTAAGAACAGTAAGGACAAGGAGACAAAACTTGAGGAAGTTGTTGTTTTAGGGTATAGCAAGACTGCTACTAAAGCGAAAACAACTACATCTTCGGTTACTGTTGGTTCTGAAACCTTAGAAAACAGACCTAATATCTCGGTACTGAGCTCTATCCAGGGTACAGCTCCCGGGATCGTAGTAAATTCAGCATCTGGATCTCCAGGTTCTGGAAAATTCAATATTTTGATCAGAGGTGCAAGTTCCCTTAATGGTTCTACAGATCCTCTATACGTTGTGGATGGAGTAATTACTTCCGGTTCTCAGTTTAGAAACCTGAACTCTTATGACATTGATACGTTCAGTATCCTGAAAGATGCTCAGGCAACTGCTATCTATGGTAACAGAGCGGCGAACGGAGTTGTAGTAATTACAACTAAAGGTGGAAAATTCAACTCTGGAATGAAGGTATCTTACGATGCATTAACTTCGTTCAGCAAACTACCTACTTCTGACTATAACATGTCAGACGGTAGACAACTTTTACAAATTCAAAAGAATTTAGCAACTGGTAAAGGTAATACCTTAACACAGGATCAGATCAATAACTGGGGTACTAATACAGACTGGAGTAAGCAATTTACCCGTATAGGTATTTCTCAGCAACACAACCTTTCCATTACAGGAGGTGGGGAAAACATCAATAACTTTTTATCTCTAGGATATCTTGATAGTGAAGGTACTGTAAAATCTACAGACTTCAAGAGATTTACAATGAGAAATAACCTTAATGGTAAGTCTAAAAACGGAAAATTAACTTTCGGGGCTATTATGGGGTTAGGATATTCCAGAAGAAACCAGCTGGATGATGAAACAAACACAGGTATTTCTAACAATACACTTCAGAACCCTTTATTCGGAAGTGTGCTTTCATTACCATATGCAACACCTTCTCCATATGCTAACGGGCTTGAGCTCTATAATGCTATCAAAGGAGATGCTACCAATAACAGACACTGGATTCTTCAGGATAACATCAATGGGGGAATCAGAAACAGATTTACTGAATTAAGTATCTCTGCCAATGCTAATGTAAACTACAAAATTACAGATTATTTAAGCGTTGGAAACAGAACAGGTATAGAGTATAAGCAATACGACAGAACTTTCGCAAGATCACCACTTGGATATCTGGCTATCAGTGTAGCAAAAGGAGACGGATCTACATATGGAGGATTTGAAGATTTTTCTACAATAAAAGATCTTACGTTCAACAGTATTACGAATATTACATTCAATAAATCTTTTGGAGATCATACCATTAGTGCTGGTGCATACATGGACTATATTAAAGCTCATGTAACTACAAATACTCAAAGACAAAATGGTCTGAACCCATTACAGTGGGAATTTGGTGCAGGAACTGGTTATATTCCATTTAACCCGGATACACCAAACATTTACAGACCTTCTAACAGTGCTACAAAAGTAACAGCTGGTACCTTAGCTTACTTTGGAACTGTAGATTATGATTACAAAGATAAATATGGAGTAAGTGGAGTTGTAAGAAGAGATGGTTCTTACCGTTTCCTTCCTACCAACAGATGGGAGACGTTTTGGTCAGTTGCAGCAAGATGGAATATCGACAAAGAAGAATTTATGGCTAATTCCGGATTCAGATTGCTTAAGCTAAGAGCTTCAATCGGTACTACAGGTAACCAGAACTTAGGAATTGCCAGTGATAACCAAAACCCATTAGCACTTCTTCCAAATAACTTCCTTAATCTTTATAATGGTGTCTCAGGTTACCAGAATTTATTGGGATATAACTTTGTAAACTTATCAAACCCTTCTCTAGAGTGGGAGCAGGTAAAACAAAGTAACATTGGATTAGACTTTAACTATAAAGGATTGGTTGAAGGTAGTGTTGATTACTATCAGAAAAGAACATCAAGAATGTTCAATGACATTCAAAAATCATCTGCTACAGGATATTACTCAATCAGAGGTAACGACGGTGTTCTTGACAACAAAGGTATTGAAGGGATGATCAAGTACAACGTGATCAGAAACGAAAATACAAAAGTATCTGTTTTTGTGAACGGTGCATACAACTCGAACAAGATTGTTTCTATGAACAGTGAAAACCTTGCAGGAGATGTGGTAAATGCTATCGGTGGACCTGCTGGTCAGTATCAGCTATATTCATACGTTGGGGTAAACCGTGACAACGGAAACTTACAGTTCCTTGACAAAAACGGAAACATTACTGAAGCACCAACATCTGCAGACAGAGTATTGACTGGAAAATCCAGATATGCTAAGTTTACAGGAGGTTTCGGATTCAATGTGCAACATAAAGGATGGTTCCTTGATACATTATTCTCTTTCCAACAAGGAGGATGGATCTATGATAACTTACAATCATGGATTATGGATCCAAATGCAGCCGCAACAAGAAACCTTTCAGCGGATTTATTGAATGCATGGACTCCTGATAACAGAGATACTGATGTGCCTGCATTAAAAGCGAGCAATCTTAGCTTAGGTTCTTCAGACAGATTCTTACACAAATCAGACTTTATCAGACTTAAGAATATTTCTGTAGGATATAACTTCAGCAAAAGCCAGTTAGGTAAACTGCCGGTAAAAGGAATCAAAGTATTTGTTCAGGCAGAAAACCTTTATACCTGGACAGATTGGAAAGGATTTGATCCTGAGCCAATTACTTCGTATTCACTAAATGTTTATCCTAACCCAAAAACCGTATCTGTAGGTTTAAATGTTGATTTTTAATAGAGAAGAATTATGAAAAGAATTATAAACACAATATTAGTTGTAGCAACCCTATCATCTGCAGGATTTATGCTGAATAGCTGCCAGGATGCACTTGATATAAAGCAAGCAGGACAATTAGAAGGAGAAGACCTGTATACAAGTGTTGCTAACCTTAATGAAGTTTTAAACGGATCTGTATACGCTCAGTTAGATCCAATTGACGAGATCTACTTCACAGCGGTATTTACAGACGAAGTAAAGCCAGGATCTGGTAGTGGAGGACAGGAATATACACTTCACAGACATTTCCTTGATCCGTCTAGTCCTATTATTACCGGAGGTACTGTAGGTACAGTTGCCAGTGATGGAATCTGGTTAAACAATTATAGAGTAATCAACAGGGTAAACAGACTTCTTGAAGGAGCAAAGAACGTTACACCTACTACTGTTGAGGAGAAAAATACATACAATGCTATTCTTGCACAGGCAAGAGCTATCAGAGCATATTGCTATGTACAGTTAGAGGCTTATTTCTCTGCTGATATGAAAGATCCTAATGCTTTGGGAGTTATTCTTCTTACCGATGTTCCTTCTACAGAAGCGAAATTGCCAAGAGTTAAAAATCAGGATGTTTATGATTTCATTAATGCTGATTTAGAATATGCAAGAGGAATCTTAGGAAACTCTACCACTCCAAGAAGATATAAAGTGGATAAGAATTTTGTAAACGCTGTTGCAGCTCGTTTCAACCTTTACAGAGGCGAAATGGCATTAGCTAAACAAAATGCAGAATTGGTAATCAGTGGATCTGGTCTGTCTCTTACAGTGGCAACGCCAATCACCGGTACCAATGCCGCAGTTCCTGTTACAGAAGCTGATGGTTCTGTTTTCCAATCCGGACCTTTCACTGACACCCCTACAAGTAAATGGAATATCGCATTCTACGGAGGAATTGATGAGAGCAATGGAAATGGTATTGCAGGAGGATCTTTCAACCCATACAGAAGAATGTGGGCTGATACTGAAAACGGTGAAGCTATTTTCTCTCTGAACAGACTACCTTTAGGAGCTGGTGCAGCTATTGGAGGGAAATGGAATACAAACCAGTCTAACATTAGTGGAGCACCAATGTGGTTCTGGGGAAGAAACCTATACAACATATTTAAAAATACTCCTGGAGATATCAGAAAATATGCTTATGTAGACCCTTCTTCAAAACCGAATCCAAACTATGCTACTGCAACAGCAGGAAATACCAGAACGGACGGATTAGTGATTGATAAATATCCTGGTAAAATAAGTACAGCTACAAGAAATGATGTAAAAGTTTTCAGATTGTCAGAAATGTACTTCATTATAGCAGAAGCTGAGGTAGCAGCAGGAAATCTTGCAGCGGCTCAGGATAAAATTCAGCAGATAAGAGTAGCAAGAAACTTCCAGGGTGTAGCTACAACGCCTGCTTATTCAAATACACAGGTAGCTTATGCTGATATCCTGAAAGAACGTAGAGTTGAATTAGCGCTTGAAGGACACCGTTTCCTAGACCTTAAGAGACTTGCGGTATCAGCTAATGTGAGTATGGACAGAAATGATACAGATGATATCATCGCAGTGAAAAATCTTCCAAATGGTGATTACAGATATACATTACCTATTCCAATCAGAGAGATCTCTGCTAACCCGAACGTTAAGCAGAATGACAAGTATTAAGATTTAATTTTAATATATTTTTAAGAAGAGTCCCAGAAATGGGGCTCTTTTTTGTAATTTTTTATCGAATAAATGTTCTGTCCTGATAACTTTTAGGAGTCACGCCTTCCAATTGTTTGAATACCCTTGTGAAATAGTTCGTATCTGAAAACCCTGTCTGAAAAGCTGTTTCCTTGATGCTGATCTGGCTGGAAAGCAATTCTTTTGCTCTGTTAATTCTTTCCTGCAGAATAAAATCATTCGGGGAAGTTCCCAGTTCGTCTTTGAACATTTTAAAGAAATTTGATTTGCTTACATATGCAAGCTTTGCAATACTGTCAATAGACAATTTCTGATGCAGATTTCTTTTAATATAATCCACTACAAAACCTATCCTGGATTTATTTTTAACAATATTCTTTTCCACCATACTTCTGGCCTGGGTCTGCATTAATCTGATCAGAAGCTCCTTCAATGCAAAATCTGCCATGATGTCCTTTTGAGAATTATCATCCATGGCAATTCTCATAATATTGTTGGTAGCAGAAGCAAGCGCTTTATTATTGAACAGAAAATACTCATCCAGCTGAATATTCCATTGAGACGTTTCATCTACCTTAGGAAGATTATAGTTGAGGTAATTAAGAGAATCCTCAATAAAATCCGGATTAAGGCTTAAAGAAATACATTGTGTAGGCGTTTCATCCGCTTCAGGAAAATCAATCACCATCGTTTCTCCCGGCGCAACAAGGATACTTTCTCCCGGATAATAATCAAAGTAATTGGTCTTCTTATCCAGTTTCATGTGTTTTTTTCCTCTCAGCATGGCTGTAAATGCAATATTTTCAAAATGAAGTTTTACATCAAAAGCAGCCTTATGGGTCTCATAAATGCTAAATTCACAATTGTTTAGATTGAATTTCGTCTGATTTTCAACAAGACTCAATAGTTGGTTTTCCTTACGTAATTCAGGAGTATTTAATAATATCTTACTATTGTTATTCATTTCTAAAATTTTTTGAATCGGAAGTAACTCAAATATAGAAAATTTGAGACTACGTTGCTGTTAATAAAATACTAAAATTGAACCCTCTGCACTATTTTACACTTTTTTTATAGGATTGTGCTATACTCTTTTTGGCTTCTCAGTGTAATTTGGCAATATCGAAAAATTAAAACAAGACTAATATGAGCACTATTACAGAACCAAGATCAACAACGCTTTTACAGCGTCCGGAGTTCAAAAGCAAATATGACAACTATATTGATGGAAAATTCACTCCACCCGTTAAAGGACAATATTTTGACGTAGTTTCTCCGGTTGATGGGAAAAACTTTACCCAAGTAGCACATTCTTCCAAAGAAGATTTGGAACTTGCTGTAGATGCGGCAGAAAAAGCTTTTCAGACATGGAAAAACACTTCTTCTACAGAAAGAAGCATCATTCTGAATAAAATTGCAGACAGAATAGAACAGAATTTAGAATATCTTGCCATCGTAGAAACAATAGATAACGGAAAGGCGGTAAGAGAAACACTGGCAGCAGACTTACCTTTAGCCATCGATCATTTCAGATACTTTGCTTCCGTAATCCGTGCTGATGAAGGATCACACAACGAACTGGACAAAGATACCGTATCTCTGATTGTTCACGAACCTCTTGGTGTTATCGCACAGATCATTCCTTGGAACTTCCCGATATTAATGGCTGTCTGGAAACTGGCTCCGGCATTAGCTGCAGGAAATTGTGTCGTGTTAAAACCGGCAGAAAGTACTCCTGTTTCCATTATGGTTTTAATGGAATTGATCGGTGACCTTTTACCGGCAGGAGTTATTAATATTGTCAACGGATTCGGAGCAGAACTTGGAAGAGCTTTGGTGACCAATCCGAAAGTAGCCAAAGCAGCCTTTACCGGTTCTACCGCTACAGGACGTCTCGTAATGCAGTATGCTACAGAAAACATTATTCCGGTGACATTGGAGCTGGGAGGAAAGTCTCCTAATGTGTTCTTCAATTCAGTGATGGATGCAGATGACGAATTTTTAGATAAAGCCATAGAAGGAGCCGTTCTTTTTGCCCTGAATCAGGGAGAGATTTGTACATGTCCTTCAAGACTTCTTGTTCAGGAAGACATTGCAGATGCCTTTATCGAAAGAGTAGTCAAAAGAGTAAAAGCCATCAAAGTTGGAAATCCCTTGGACAAAACTGTGATGATGGGAGCACAAGCTTCAAAGATTCAAAAAGATAAAATCCTTTCTTACATTCAGCTTGGGAAAGAAGAAGGGGCAGAAGTGCTTGTAGGAGGAGAAGTAAACCATTTGGGAGAAGATCTTGAAGAAGGGTACTACATCCAGCCTACCATCTTCAAAGGAAACAACAGAATGAGAATTTTCCAGGAAGAAATTTTCGGTCCCGTGCTGGCATTTACCACTTTCAAAGATGAAGAGGATGCCATAAAAATTGCCAATGATACCATTTACGGACTTGGGGCAGGAGTGTGGACAAGAGATGCTCATCAGCTGTATAATATTCCACGCCAGATTGAAGCAGGAAGAGTATGGGTAAACCAATATCACTCTTATCCGGCTGGAGCACCTTTCGGAGGCTACAAACAGTCAGGAATCGGAAGAGAAAATCATAAAATGATGCTTGATCATTACCGTCAAACCAAAAACATGCTGATTTCTTACAATAAGAATAAGTTAGGTTTCTTTTAATATTATTTAGGACGTGCCCGATTGCCTTGGCTTTTCCAGGGCAGTACGGTCGGGCTATCCAGGGCTGCACTTCGTTTCGGTGCTCCATTGCATTCCGCACCGGCTCGTTCCTCGCCGCCATTACTATCCCTCACGCAGAGGAATTCTCTGTTCAAACCTGGAGATAAAAACTAGTACCCAAAATAACTCAATCCAAAAAATAAAATATGATTCCAAAAACAATGAAAGCGGCAGTAGTTCAGGGCTACGGCCAACCTTTGAAAATAGAAGAAGTACCTGTAAGAGAACCCGGAAGATATGAAGTCCTTGTTAAAGTAATCGCCTGCGGAGTTTGTCATACAGACTTGCATGCGGTAGATGGCGACTGGCCTGCAAAACCCAAGATGCCTCTTATCCCCGGACATGAAGGAGTAGGTATCGTAGTAGCCTGTGGACCCGAAGCTTTTGTAAAAGAAGGAGACGCCGTAGGAGTTCCGTGGCTGTACAGTGCTTGTGGATGCTGCGATTATTGTATTACAGGATGGGAAACCCTTTGTGAAGCCCAGAAAAATGGAGGTTACAGTGTAGATGGAGGATTTGCAGAATATGTTATTGCAGATTCAAGATATGTAGGACATTTGAAATCTGATGTTAACTTTCTTGAAATTGCCCCTATTTTATGTGCCGGAGTAACCGTTTACAAAGGATTGAAAGAAACAGAAACTAAACCTGGAGAATGGGTAGCCATTTCTGGAATCGGAGGATTGGGACATGTAGCTGTTCAATATGCTAAAGCAATGGGTATGCATGTAGCAGCCATTGATGTAGCAGATGATAAGCTTGAACTGGCGAAAAAATTAGGAGCAGACCTTGTAGTGAATGCAAAGAACACAGATCCTGGAGAATATTTACATAAAGAAGTGGGCGGAATGCACGGCGCATTGATTACTGCCGTTTCACCTATTGCTTTCAAACAGGGAATAGATGTGTTGAGAAGAAAGGGAACTATCGCTCTGAATGGGCTTCCTCCCGGATCTTTTGAACTTCCTATTTTTGAAACCGTATTGAAAAGAATCACCGTGAGAGGTTCCATTGTAGGAACAAGAAAAGATATGCAGGAAGCGTTGGATTTTGCCAATGAAGGATTGGTAAAAGCTACAGTCACTTCCGCAAAATTAGAAGACATCAATGATGTTTTTGATAAAATGAAAAAAGGTCAAATTGATGGCAGAATCGTTTTAGATATTGCCGGTTCAAATTAATTGATGATGTGTTGTGGGATCCCGGTTAGAATTTATTTTACCGGGATTTTTTATCAACATAAAGTTTGTTTTAAGCTAAAATGATAAACAATGGAAACAAAAATATCAAGACTTTCCGCAACGGAGCAGGCACTTGAAGTAATCCAAAAGCTGGAAGAACAATACGGCCCTTTGATGTTTTATCAGGCAGGAGGATGCTGTGAAGGAACCCAGCCGCAATGTTTTGAAAAAGGAGGATTCTTTCCCAGAATGAATGATGCCATGATTGGTACCATTAACGGATATGAGTTCTGGATAGACCGCGATCTTTTTGAATACTGGAAATATTCTCATTTTACCCTCGATGTTACAGACGGTTTTGGTCCTGGTGGTTTCTCACTGGAAACTCCTTTGGGAAAAACGTTTAAAGTTCATTACAGACTTTTCACTCCTGAAGAGTATGAGAATTTGGAACCTGTGAAGCGTAGTGAATAGGACTTCATACTAAGGCTTTTGAGCAATATAAATAAGCTCTCTTTCAAACTCATATTTCCCTCTCGAAATTCCTCTTTTTAAGATAAAATATTGAGTGACAGCAATTATTAAAGCGACTACTGCAACAATAAAGTTCTGTTGATCATCTCTTATATTGACCAAGATCATAATTAAACAAAAACACAAAACGAGAATCCAGTTAATGATCTGGAACCATGATGGGAAAAACTCTATATCCACAGATGATTTTCCATTTCTGTCAGAGATCGTTCCTTGAAATACAGGACTGTTTCTATTCATATCAAATAATCTTGCCCTCCTTTTGATTGTAAAGCTGTTTTCCTCAATCATTCCCCGATATTCAAACCGCGTAGGAATTGCAGAATCTCTTTCCAAGGATATGAAAGTTGTATTGGTTTTATAGGTAACTTTCATTAATCTCTGTACAAGTTCTACACTGCTGATATGGAGATCAATACTGAGACTGTTATATAAGCCAATGCTTTTCAAAAATGAGTTCATGGGTTAAAAGAAAAATAGTTAAATATGGTCAGACCTTCACAAATCGGTTGACAAACATGGCGGCGACTACATCTCCCACAGCATTCAGAACGGTAGCCAAAGGATCTACCAAAGTTCCAATGATCATCACCGCAGGAATTGCTTCCTGAGGGAGTTTATAAACAGAGATCATCAGCATTTCACCAATATAACCACCATTAGGAATACCACCAGCCACAATACTCACAAAGACGGTAATTCCCAAAGCTAAAAGCAGGTTGGCAGGATCAAAAAAATCTTTTCCAATGATTAAGAATGCTACATAGATCTTAATAATAGAAGACATGGAAGATCCATTTTTATGCAGTGTTGTACCAATAGGAATCACCAGATTGGCAATAGAATTCGGAATTCCGATTTTTGAAGCTGCCTGTAAATTGGCGGGCATCGTTGCAAAACTGCTGCAAGTACTTATTGCTGTTAAAGTAGGATAGATAGCATTCGTCCAGAAGCTTTTAACTCCTTTCTGTCCATTCGCCATAAAAGCATAAATAGAAAAGAATATAAGAAAATAGATAACTCCTGCAATATAATAAAGCCCCAAAGGTTTAGCATAAAATCCAAAAAGCTGTGGCCCTAAAGTCGCTACCTGATACGCAAAGTACGCTCCCAAACCAATCGGTGCTAGTTTCATAACCAGCAAAAGAAGTTCTTTCATCACTTCATATCCTGAAGCAATAAAAACCCTGAAAGGCTGTCCCTGTTCACCCGTTTTTCTGGCTGCAAACCCTGTCAGAAAAGCGAATACCAAAAGTGCCAGCATATTTCTTCTTGAAAAAAGCTCAGCAAATTCTCCTACGGTAAAGAAACTTACAATTCTGTTGCCCCAGCTGTCCTCATTAGCTGCTTCGGAAATGATCTCAGAACTTCCAGAGACCCCGGAAACCGGGAAAAGATATACTGCACAGATTGTAAAGACTGCTGCCGTAAGAATAAAGAACAAAAAGGTAAGTGCCATCACAAGAATGATTTTACCAAATTTAGACTGCTGCTCCAGGGAAGCAATAGAATTGGAAACGGCAAAAAATACCAAAGGAACTACACTCACAAAAAGAAGATTCAGAAAAATATCACCCAAAGGCTTAATGTATTCCACAATACCTGGGGCAACAATTCCAATGATGCTTCCAATAGTGATTCCCAAAAGTAAAAATATGATTCCGGAGTAGTTTTTCAGTACCTCTTTCATGTGGTGCTTTTTATCAAAGATAGGTTTATTTTTAACATTTTGTTATACAATTTTCAGACCTAAAATTCATAAATTTGGGTAAACCTCATTTCTATGGCTTATATAGATTACTATAAGATTTTAGGCGTAGATAAAAGCGCAACACAGGATGATATTAAAAAAGCCTACCGAAAACAGGCAAGAAAACATCATCCCGATCTCAATCCCGGAGACAAAGAAGCAGAAAAGAAATTCAAAGAGCTGAATGAAGCCAATGAAGTGCTCAGTAATCCGGAAAACAGGTCAAAATATGACGAATACGGAGAAAACTGGAAACACGGCGAAGAATACGAAAAAGCCCAACAGCAACAACAAAGACAGTATCAACAGCAGAATTACAACGGAGGATATTCCGGAGCCGATTTCGGTGAAGGAGAAGATTTTTCAGACTTCTTCCAGAATATGTTCGGTGGAGCAGGGGGTGGATTCGGTAAAAGTTCGAGAGGAAGAGCTTCCGGTAAATTCAAAGGTCAGGATATAAAGGCTGAATTAAATCTGAATTTAAGGGACGCTGCAACAACTCACCCTCAAACCTTTGAAATTAACGGTAAAAAAGTACGAATCACCATTCCGGCAGGAGTATATGACGGACAGCAGATCAAGTTAAAAGGTCATGGAAATCCCGGAGCAAACGGAGGTCCAAGCGGAGATTTGTATATTACCTTCAATATTCCGGCTGATCCGGATTTTGAAAGAATCGGAGATGATCTTAAAACCAAAGTAGTGCTTGATCTGTATACTGCTGTTTTAGGGGGAGAAGTAAAAGTACATACTTTAAATGGAAGTGTAAACCTTAAAGTAAAACCGGAAACCCAAACCGGAATGACGGTAAGACTCAAAGGAAAGGGTTTTCCTGTCTATAAAAAAGAAGGAGAACACGGTGATCTTTTTGTAACCTATGAAGTGAAACTGCCAACCAACCTTACTGAAAAGCAGAAAGAACTTTTTGAACAACTAAAAAATTCCTAAGCTATGAGTGAAAGAATATCACGGGAAGAACTCGTAAAAATCTATAATATAGAAATTACTTTTTTTGATGATCTTGTAGATTATGGGCTATTGAATATTCATATTGAAAATAACATCCATTATCTGATGTACGAAGATCTGCCTGATTTGGAAAAATTTGCCAACTGGCATTATGATCTTGAAATTAATCTTCCAGGTCTTGAAGTGATTCATAATATGCTGAAAAAACTGGATGCTCTGAACCGCAGAAACAGAGAACTGATGCATAAACTTTCCGCAATAAGTGATCAATATGAAGATATTTAGTTTAGTTTTGTAGCTTTTTAAAGCAAACTCTATAATTATGAATGAAGAAAAGGTGATTACACTAAAACCGGACAGAAAGATTTTTGAAGATATTTATTTTAGCGGTAATCAGGGAAGTCTGCTTTTTTCACCTACTACGAAAAGTAAAACTATCGTTACCGTAGTTGCTGCATTAATTGTTTTCATTGTTTTTCTTTTAAAAGACCTTTTGAGTAAAGAAAATGCAGGAGTTTTATACTTCCTGAGTTTTATATTGTTGCTTTGTGCTGTTTTTTTATCCGTAAGCGTTAATAAAGTTTCAAGATGGAAAAAACAGGTGAATCATTATCTGAATAGGCTTGAAAAATGTAAAATATACGAAGTCAGATTTGATAATAACTTTTTCACAGTCAATATTGATGGCGAAAAAGAAACAAACGAATGGAAAGATTTTGAATACTTCGACAGCACTCATGAATTTATTTCTCTTGAAGGAAAATACAGCTATATGTTTCCCAGAAAAGCAATGAGTGAGAAAGAATATAGCTTTCTTAAGAATATATTGAAAGAGAAAGTAAAAATCGATCAGTAAAAACAAAAAACGGAGCAAAATAATTTTGCTCCGTTTTTTTTATTATTTACAAGTTAGCTTATTTGTTTTCTTCCAGCCAGCCCATTTCCTTCATCCACTCGTCATTGTAGATTTTTCCTACATATCTTGAACCATGGTCATGAAGTAAAACTACGATTACATCATCTTTCGTGAACTGATCTTTCATCTGAATCAAAGATGCAATGGCACTTCCGGCAGAGTATCCGCAGAAAATTCCTTCTTCTTTAGCCAGTTTTCTAGCATAAATGGCACCATCTTTATCCGTTACTTTTTCGAAGTGATCAATTACAGACATGTTATAGTTTTCAGGAATAATATCTTCCCCGATACCTTCTGTAATATAAGTGTAAGCATGATCGTAATGCAATTCACCTGTTTCATGAAATTCTTTCAGGATAGAACCGTAAGTATCAACCCCAATTACTTTGATGTCAGCATTTTTTTCTTTGAAGAATGTTCCACATCCTGTGATCGTACCTCCTGTTCCGGCTCCTACTACAAAATGAGTCAGTTTTCCTTCAGTTTGTTCCCAGATTTCCGGAGCGGTAGACTCGTAATGAGCCGCTCTGTTGGATAAATTGTCATATTGGTTTACATACCATCCGTTCTCCGTTTCTTTTGCCAGTCTTTTGGAAACTGAGTAATAAGAACGTGGATCGGTAGGTTTTACATCAGTAGGGCAAACAATTACTTCAGCCCCTACAGCACGAAGAATATCACATTTTTCTTTAGACTGTTTTGAATTGGTCACAAAGATACATTTGTACCCTTTGATGATAGCAGCCAATGCTAATCCCATTCCTGTATTTCCCGAAGTTCCTTCAATAATGGTTCCTCCAGGTTTTAATCTGCCGTCTTTTTCGGCATCTTCTATCATTTTAAGAGCCATTCTGTCCTTTACGGAGTTTCCGGGATTGAAAGTCTCTACTTTTGCTAATACTAATGCCGGGAAATCTTCACCTAATACTTTGTTAAGCTTTACCAGCGGTGTGTTACCTATCGTTTCAAGGATATTTTTTGCGTATTTCATAAATGTTTTATAAGCAGCGCAAAGATAAGGCTTTTAAAATTATCTGCGCTGTGGATAACATGTTGATAAGTTGTTGATAACTGTGAAATCATCTCAAATACAAGCTGTAACTTTCAATTATCAATTATCAATTATCAATTATCAATTATCAATTATCAATTATCGGATTAATTGTACTTAATGACTTTCACCGGAGAAATCTTACTGATCAGGTAGCTGGGAATAATCAAAGCCAATCCTGAGATAATAAGGATTCCTACCGAAATAGAAACAATGGCAATTGGATTAAGGTCTACAGGAACTGTACTTACATAGTAGTTTTCCGGATTAAGTTTGATTACTCCAAAGAATTTCTGAATCAAAATAAGTCCTAAACCGATCGCATTTCCATACAAAAGCCCCGGAATCATAATAATCAGGGTATAATTGATGAAGGTGGCTCTTATCTGTGAATTGCTTGCTCCTAATGTTTTTAGAAGCCCAATAGAATTGGTTCTTTCAATAATAAGAATGAGTAGAACCATAATGATATTGATTACTACTACAATCAGCATGATGATAATGATCAGGGCAATATTGGTATCAAAAATACTGATCCAGTCCGTAATCTGAGGGAATTTTTCAGTAGCTTTTTCAGCATAGTTTTTATAGCCGATGAGTTTTTCAATATCTGGAAAATCTTTATCAATATCATTTACATTTTTAAGGAAAATATCAATGCCGCCAATTTCATCAGGCTTCATATCCTGAATTTTTCTTGCATGATTAATCCCACCGATAACAAACTGCTCGTCAATCAATTTAATATCTGTTCTGTAGATTCCAATAACTCTGAATTTACGGTAAAGCGGTTTTTGATCTGCTTTTAAAAATACAGTAACAATACTGTCATTGAGCTTAAGATGGAGGTCTTTTGCTACTTTTTGTGAAATAGCAACATCATTGTTGTATCCTTTTTCCGTTACTTTCGGTGTCGTTCCGGCAATAAGAAACTTTTTGAATCTTAAACTGTCGAAATCTTTTCCGATCCCTTTAAATATAATTCCTGCGAAATTGTGTTCATTACGCATAATTCCGGTAACCGTTACATATTTTTGGGTGCTTTCCACATCGGGAAGCTCTTTTATTTTGGCAATATTCAGTCCCTGATTATCAAGTACAGAGGTATTATAGGAAGAATTCGATCGGGTAGATCTTACTGTTATATGTCCGCTGAAATCTGCCAGCCTCTCTTTGATAGCTTTTTTGGAACCAAAACCAGTGGCTACGGTAATTAAGGAAACGATAATTCCTAATGCTACGGAAAGCCTGCCAATGAAGATGATAACCCTAGAAAGGTTATTTTTGTTATCTTTGGAAAATGCTATTTTTCTAGAGAAATATAAAGGAAATTTCAAGCTTATGAATTTAGATTTCAAAATTAAAAATTTACTTCTGATTTGCCTAATTTTTTTAGGAGTATTCAACCAATATTATTCTCAGACTCAAGTTCAATCGGATTTTAAAACCGGAGCAGATCAACCTGAAATTTATTTACCATTGTTAAAAGGCAAAACAATTGGGGTGGTAACCAATCAAACGGGTTTGATGAGTGATAAAACTTATTTGGTAGATTTTCTGGTAAAAAACGGGATTAAGATCAAGTCGATTTTTGCTCCTGAACATGGTTTCCGAGGAGATGCTGATGCCGGTGCAAAAGTAAAAAATGGGGTAGATATAAAAACCGGAATTCCCATTGTTTCTCTGTATGGAAATAATAAAAAACCCAAACCAGAACAACTCTCAGGAATTGATATCATCGTTTTTGATATTCAGGATGTGGGAGTGAGGTTCTATACTTATATTTCTACATTGTCTTACCTGATGGAAGCAGGTGCTGAAAATAATGTTGAGGTGATGGTATTAGATCGCCCTAATCCACACGACGGATATACTGACGGACCTGTTTTGAGAAAAAAATGGGTAAGTTTTGTAGGGTTACATGAAGTTCCTGTAGTATATGGATTGACGATAGGTGAGTATGGAAAAATGGTGAATGGCGAGAAATGGCTGAAAAATGGTGTTCAGGCCAAATATACCCTTATTCCGATGAAGAATTATCATAAAAAACAACGTTACCCGATGCTTGATAAGCCTTCTCCTAATTTACCTAATGATAAAGCAATCAATTTATATCCAAGTCTGTGCTTTTTTGAAGGCACTCAGGTTTCTGTAGGAAGAGGTACCGATCTTCCTTTCCAGATTTATGGTTCTCCCTGGACAGAAAATCTTCCCTATCAGTTTACGCCAAAGCCGAGCTATGGTGCTAAAGATCCTTTTCTGAACGGAAAATTATGTTATGGTGAAAACCTTTCAAGTTATCCTAATGACTTAAGAGAACTGAATTTAGAATGGGTCATCAAAGCCTATCAGAATTATAAAAATTCTCAACAGGATTTCTTCCTGAAAAATCTTTGGTTCGATACCTTATCCGGGACTGATGAATTCAGAAAACAGATCATTGATGGAAAGTCAATTCCGGAAATTAAAGCTTCGTGGAAAAAAGATCTGGAAAGTTTCGAAAAGATCAGAACCCGATATGTGGTATATGAAGATTAATTAATCAAAATTTTGAGGTGGATTTTTATCATTTTTGCCTTTGTTTAAGACAAACAGGCCGACAGTAAGCCCGACAACTCCTGCAAAAGCAGTCATTAAGGCTCTTTGTAATTTATCTGGCAGGTCGTTGCCGACATAATTCATCAAAAAAAGAATCACAAAGGTGATCACTGATATAATGATATGATTTCTTCCAAATGGCTTCATAGTGTTATTTTAATTTGTAAGAAATCATTACCCCCCCTCTGTATGGTATGATTTCACCACTTTTGTTAAATTTTTCAGCAAAATCATATCGCTGCCCAGTTGATTTGTCATATCCTTTATAAAAACTCTGAGCAGTTCCCACTGTTGCATAAATGTCAAGATTCCAGTGTTCAGATAACTGAAATTGATAACCACCAGTAATACCAAGCATAATTGAATATCCTTTTTGGTAAAGATTAGATTGTATAAAGGTTTGTCCACGCTCATCTGTCATTGGCGCGTCTGACCAATAGTTCCATTTTGACGCATTGTAAGCAGCAACAGAAAGGTTAGCTCCAACATACCAATGCTTAAAAGCTTCATTAAAATAATATCTTCCTTCTGCAGAAACGGAATAGAACTGTAATTTGTGTCCTGCGAAAGACTTCCATGGTGAAATGAAAACATCTCCCTGAAGGGTATATTTAGGGCTTATCTGTTTTTCAATTCCAAGGTTTAAAATTCCTATCGGAGCAAATAAAGCATTTCCTTTAATGTATAAACTTTTATCCTGTCCTCCTTGTTCCTGTTCCTGAGCAGTCAATGTACTTACTGACAGGAAAGCTAAAATGCCTGCTGCTAATAATTTATATTTCATCCGGTATATAATGTTTATTTTATTTGCTTTAATAATTCATCTGCTAGTTGAGAATCCTTATTGCCCTGAACTGCCATATTTTTAGACATTTCAGCATAGTTTTTGCCATCTCTTTATTTCCTGTAAGGTGATAGAGTTTAGCTAGAATATAAGTGTTTTCTGAAGTTTCACTTCTCATGACAGATTTTTCTGCCCATTCTGTAGCTTTTTTTAATGAAGCAGGGTTTTTTACATGATCTGCAAATACCCATGCTGCTCTTAAAAGTTCATTAGGGTCAAATGTGTCCGAGTTTTTATAATAATCTAAAGCAGCTTTCTCATACTCTGGAAAATTGCTGTTTTGCTCATAGTAACTCAGTTTAGTCTGATTCAATTTTTTAAGTGCTGCGTCTTTTCCTACCAATGGTTCAGCCGTTTTTAGAAAATAGTTATCATTGATTTTTTTATTTTTATCATCAATAGACTGTTCTACTATTTTACCTAATTTCAGCTGTGCATCAAATTCGTTGTATGTCTCTTCTGGAAGAAATTTAACGATCTCTGTTTTTCTGGAGGCAAAGACATTATAATTGGCATCTTCTGATGATTTTACAAAATAGAGTAGAAATCCTATCTCATCTTTGGTTAATTCTTCAGTTTTCTTTTTATTTTGGAAATATCTTTCGGAAGCTTTTTTGGCGAAGTCATAATCTGTGTTGGCATTTAGCTTCATGATGTTGACCAGAAATTCAGGATCTTTTTCACCATTGGCAAAGCGATCTTTAAAAGACCCTTTTTTGTTCCCGGGTGAATTGATGTCCTGAGCCATTGCTACAAACATACTTTCTTCCATATACCCTGTATTTCTGGAAACAATTTCACCTTCGCCATTCAGGAAAAGATAAGTAGGATAGGAACGTACCCCAAATTTAGAAGCAATCTCTCTACCTTCTCCTTTTTCCATATCAAATCTTGCATTAATGAAGTTGGTATTGTAATAATCACTCACTGATTTCTGTGTGAAAACATTTTTCTCCATCATTTGCATGGGCCGCACCATGATGCATAAGCATCAATAAAAACCAATTTCTTTTCCTTCTTGGCTTTTGCAATAATATCTTTGAAAGGCAGTTCCTGAAATTGGATCGCTTCCTGAGCTGAAATAACGATGGCACAAAAAATAGATATCCCGGAGATGATCTTCTTCATTTTCAAATAAGATTTGTAGGCGAAGATAATTAATTTTCAAAATATAGAGTGCTGTATCTGTTGTATGAATGACGATATTAACGAACTTTAAGACTTATACCTGTTTTTATGCTTTATACTTTTTTTGTTAATAAGTGATGAATTTAACAAGATTTTGAATATCATTTTTAATTCATAAATGTGCGCTGTCTGGTAGTTTTTCAAAAAAACAAAAATCTAAATTTAATTCACTTTTCAGTCCTGAAATCTTTGTTATATCTTTGCAAACGAATAATTTATATGTAGAGGAAACCATAATTTAGAGAATTTGATTATTAATTTTAAACACGCTTTATCCAAAAAGTCCATTTATATTACTGCCTTATCTGCCTGCCTGATTGCTGTGGCAGCATTTGCTGTTTTGAGTCTTCTGATTACAGAAGACAGCCGGAAAAATACTGATGATTTTGCAAAGAAAACATTCTTCCGAAAATATGAATCTATAGAACATGAATTCAGAAATATTGAAGATTATCAATATCTGCTTCGGGCGCTGATTCAGAAGGATGGGTTGAAGAATTATAAGGATTATTCTTTAGTTTTAAATGATTTAAACAAAAAAAGAAATCTGCTCCCTTACAGTTGGTATTATTATGAAAACAGCGTTTCAGGAAAGTCGGAGAGCAACAATCCTTTATCCGATATTTTTAAAAAGACAGATAATAAAAAGGGATCTATTGTCATAAGAAATAACGGTCCGGGTCATTTCAAAGACCTTTTGATTACCAAGAAAGACAGTATGTACTGGATAAGTTATGATTCTTTGGTCCTGCCAGATAAAAATAAATTGTACTATGGCTCTACCGTGAGTCTGGATGATCTTCATCAGTACTTTATCAATGTCGATAAAAGCTCCAATACCTACGCCTATGTTTTTACCAAAGAAGGAATCTGCATTACCCATCCTGAAAAAAAATACATCGGAAAGAATATTTTTGACTTTACAGATATTAAAGCTAATGATACCCTGACCAGCAAAACCGAGGCGGGATATACCAAAGGAACAGCAGTTTCAGAATATCTTGGAGTGGAAGTGACACGTTTCATTAAACCATTGAAGACTGATAATTTTGACGGATATACAGTTGTCAATCATGTGAATTTTATCATCGATGAAAACATCAGCAAGATAAAAACCTATACTGTTTATATTTTTCTTGCAGCCCTGTTTCTTATTGTAACAGTTTTTATATTGTTTCAAAGGGCAACCAATCTGGCGTATCAGGAAAAAGAAAAGATACAGTCTGAGAAGAATTTATTGCTGATAGAGAATGAAAAGATGCATAAAGCCGAAGTCATCAATCAGCTTCAGCAGCTTAAAAATAATATCAATCCGCATTTTCTTTTCAATTCATTGAATTCCCTTTATATGCTGATCGGGATCAGTAAAGAAAATGCGCAGAAGTTTACCATGAATCTTTCCAAGATCTACAGGTATCTGATCGTGCCTCCGAAAGAAAATATTGTTCAGGTTTCTCAGGAGATCAAATTTATACAGCATTATATGGAGCTTCTGAAAAGCAGGTTTGACGAAGAGATAAAGTTTGAAATCATAATTAATGATCCTAAAAGCCTGGATAAACGAATTCCATATTTATCCCTTCAAATTGTCACTGAGAATGCTGTAAAACACAATATTGCAACGATAGACCAACCTTTGGAAATTATCATTATTGTGGATGGGGAAGGTATCACAGTAAAGAACACCTGGCAGCCTAAAACGGAACCGGTACAGGGGGAGAAATTCGGAATTGATTATTTGAACCAGGTTTATGGGTATTTTAAGAATAATCTTCTTCATATTTCTGTAGATGGTGAATATTTCATATGTTTTTTGCCATTAATGAAGTGAAAATAAAAAATCCATTCACTCCCGAATTAGCACCATTCACTCCCTAATATTATTTATATGATTCACGATACTTATAGCTTTGCTTACTGAAACTAAGATATTTACTATTTGGAATGAATCGGACTATTTTAATGAAGAATTACAGGCTGGCTCTGTATCTCGGTCTTGCTATGGCTTCACCAATGGCAGTAGCACAGAAAAAAGATAAAGATACAGTAAAGGTCAACAAAGAAAAAACGGATAAGACAGAGACATCTTCCTCAAAGAAAACAAAAAAAATTGAAGATCTGATCAAAAAAGGAACTTATAAAAAGGGACTTTTTAATACCATTCAGGTAAAGACGGACATTTATTTTGAAATTCCTGACAGCTTGATGGGACGCCAGTTTTTGGTGGTCAACAAGCTATCTCAGGTGCCGATGCAGGTGAATGAGGCTGGCTTGAATAAGGGAATGAACTATGAAAATAAAGTCATCTCTTTCCACCGTGATCCCGTAGCTAAAAAAGTATGGGTAAAGACGGTGGTTCCTAAAGTGTCATCCCCAAAAAATGATGCCATTACAAAATCTGTAAAAGACAACTTTTCAGAATCTGTTATTGAAGTTTTTGATATTGAAGCACAAAACAGTGATTCTACAGCGGTAGCCATTAAAGTTAATAAAGTTTTTGATGGAAATCAAAAGAGCTTTAACGATGTGTTGGCGAATGTAGGTTTAGGAGGATCTGTAAAATCAAGCCTTTCTTATATAGAAGGAGTGAAAACATTTCCTAAGAATCTTGTGGTGAAATCTCAATTGTCTACTTCTGTGAATGAAGGTGGTGTAGATCTTCCGGTAACATTAGGCGTTACAACCAACCTGGTTCTGCTTTCTAAAATACCGATGAAACCAAGAGTAGCGGATTCAAGAGTAGGGTTTTTCTCTGAAAAACACTGGTCGTTTAATGACAATCAGCAAAAAATGGATGAAAAGTTTTTCATTACCAAATGGAATCTTGAACCCAAAGATGAAGATAAAGAAAAATATTTAAGAGGAGAGCTGGTAGAGCCTAAGAAACCGATTGTTTATTATATCGATCCGGCAACTCCAAAACAATGGCGTGAGAAAATCATTGCCGGAGTACATGACTGGCAGGCGGCGTTTGAGCAAGCAGGATTTAAAAATGCAGTGATTGCGAAAATGCCTGAGGAAAAAGATGAAGATTTTGATATTGATGATGTAAGATATTCTGTGATTACTTACGCCGCATCGCCAAAGTCAAATGCTATGGGACCCTCTGTGGTAGATCCTAGAAGTGGGGAAATTATCGAAGCAGATATTATCTGGTGGCATAATGTAATGACTTCTCTTCATGACTGGATGAGAATTCAGACAGGACCAATAGACCCTAAAGCAAGAGGAAATAGATTCAGTGATGAACATATGGGTGAAGCCATCCGTTTTGTTTCATCTCATGAAGTAGGACACACTTTCGGATTGAAGCACAATATGGGAGCATCCTTTGCATTCCCTGTAGAGTCGCTTCGTTCCAAAGAATTTACAGACAAAATGGGTGGTACGGCACCTTCCATTATGGATTATGCACGTTACAATTACGTAGCTCAGCCGGAAGATGGCGTTACAGCAATCACTCCGAAAATTGGTCTTTACGACAAATATGCTATAGAATGGGGCTACCGTTGGTATCCGGATGAGTTCGTAGAGAAAAAAGCGTTGAAAAACCTAATTGAAAAACATGAAGATGACCCAATGTATTTCTACGGTGAGCAGCAAAGCTACCTGGAAACCATTGACCCTCGTTCGCAGTCTGAAGATTTAGGTGATGATGCGATGAAAGCCAGCGAATATGGAATAAAAAACCTTAAAGTTGTCATCAATAATCTCTTAAAATGGACCTATGAAGATGGTAAAGAATACACGGATGCCGGAAAACTGTATTTGGGAGTTATCGGGCAGTGGGATCTTTATACAGGTCATGTGATGGCAAATGTAGGAGGAATTTACCTGAACAACACGGTTTTTGGTAATAAGAAGAAGGCATATGAAGCAGTACCTGCAGAGATTCAGAGAAGAGCTGTTGATTATCTGGTTAAAAATGCAATCAATATTCCGGAGTGGTTATTCTTTAATCCGATTACAGAAAAAACATATCCGGTTAAAGATTCGCCAATGGGGCCATTCGAGCAGACACCGTATACCCTGGCAAGAGGAATGCAGTATGGGACTATCTATTCCCTATTGATGGATGACAGATTATTGAGGTTACTTGAAAACGAGATGAAACATCAGGTTTCAGGATCGAAAGAAGAAATCTACACCGTTGAAAATTTATTTGATCAGGTAAGAAAGGCGATTTTCAATAAAAAAGGAAGCCTTACAATGCTTGAGAAAATGACTCAGAAGAATTATGTGGATGCTTTAATTGTTTCAGTGAACAAATTATTTGAAAAAACAGCAGTGAAAGGATTGATGACAGAGGGTAATCTGAATATCCCGACCATCTGTAATTTCCATGAAGAAGATCACGGGTTGAGGAATATCAATTATTCATCCATGAAAAGAGTATCTGAAGTCACTACTTACAAGAGGGCAGAACTTCAGAAGGTTCTGGACTTACTGAACGGAACAAGATACAGAGGTGATGATGCTTCCAGAGCGCATTACACAGATTTAATTATTCGTATACAAGAGGCTTTAAACAAATAAACAGCAATGAAAAAAACTCTAATACTTTTACCTCTTTTGGCTGCTAATATTGCAATGGCCCAGCAAAAGAAAACCATCACCGGAAAAATTGAAGATGCAAATACTTCTCATATCATCATCGGTGCTTCTATAAAAATCGAAACTCAGTCGGTCTCTACAAAAACAGAATTAGAAGGAATTATCGAAAGTGTATCCGTAGGTACAGTAACTGATAAGGACGGGAAATTTATATTGGAAATTCCTGCCGATACAAAAACTGTATTGGTAAGTTACCCAGGTTATGAATCCAGAGTAATTCAGCTTAATGAAGGACAGACCAACTATACCATCAGGCTAACTTCTGAGGTAACAGATAAAAATAAAATCCAGGAAGTCATCATCACCGGTTACCAGAAAATTGAAAAGCGTAAGCAGACTTCAGCGGTTTCTACAGTAAAAATGGACAACATCAGCCAGGCTGGTGTTGCCAGTGTGGACCAAATGCTGGCAGGGCAGATTGCTGGTGTGGCAGTAACTCCCGAAACCGGTGCTCCTGGTAGCCCTGCGAAGATCAGAATCAGAGGTACAGCTTCTCTTTCCGGTCCTCAGGATCCGCTATGGGTAATTGACGGTCTTCCGTTAGAAGGAAATGATGTTCCGAACTTTACCGATAAAGATAATATTGACCAGCTTCAGAACTTCTCTATTGCAGGGCTTAACCCTAATGATATTGAAGATATTACCATCCTTAAAGATGCGGCTGCAACAGCTATTTATGGAGCAAGAGCAGCAAACGGAGTGATCTCTATTACAACCAAAAAAGGAAAAAAAGGAAGTCTGAAACTGAACTTCTCAGCAGATACTTTCGTGACATCCCGTCCTGATTTTGATAAACTGAACCTTTTAAACGCTTCCGAAAAAGTTGACCTGGAATTGATGCTTGCAAAGCGTGCAGATCTTACCTACCGTGCAGATAAAGGAGAAGTTATGAGAATTCTGACCCAGAACAGCCAGCTTGATGCTTTCAGAAACGGCGGTTTTGATGCATTGAACTCATTGACGCGCCAGCAGATTAACGGTTTAAGAAATAATAATACAGACTGGGGTAAACTGTTGTACAGAAATGCTATTAACAAACAATACGGATTAAGTGTTTCCGGAGGAAGTGATCGTGCAGATTATTATTTCTCCCTAGGATACTATGATGAAGAAGGAACAACTATCGGGACAGGTTTTAAACGTTATAACCTGACTTTAAAAAACAACTATAAATTAAGCGATAAGTTAAATGCAGGAATCTCTATTTTCGGAACGCAAAGCGAACGTACATCTTTTGTAACGGATGCTGATGCTTCAATAAACCCTGTTAATTATTCAAGAAATGCCAATCCTTATCTAAAGCCTTTCAATGCAGACGGAAGCTACAATTATGATAAAGATATGGATGGTTTTGAAGACCGTTATATTCCTTTCAACTTCCTTGAAGAAAGAGAAAATACAAACTATTCACTGAAAAATAACTCTTTGAAAGCTATTTTAGATTTAGAATACAAAGCTTCAAAAAGTTTAAGGTTTACCTCTCAGTTAGGCCTTCAGTATGATACCAACAAAACAGAGAAGTTTGCTGAAGAGAATACGTACTTTACCAGAAAAATGAAAGAAAATACCCGTTATTACAAAGACGGTAAATACAATTACTTTCTACCGGCTGGTGCGGTGAAACAAAACTGGGATAATGATTTCTTCCAGTACAACTGGAAATTGCAGGCGGCGTATAGTACAAAGATCAATAAGCATGAAATTGATTTGATGGCAGGTACAGAAATCCGTAAAACAGAGGATAACACCACTATTACAAGAGCTTTCGGGTATGACTCAAAAACGAGAAGAGCTACGGCAATTGTTTTCCCAAATTCAAGTTTTGCAGCGGACAAAAGATATGAAACATACCGTGAAGCAGCTCCTATAGAGAATGCTTATGCTTCTATGTTTGCCACAGCGTCTTACACCTACGATAAGAAATATACATTCTTCGGAAGTGTAAGATATGATGGAACCAACCTTTTCGGGGTGAATAAAAAATATAAATATCTTCCAATATGGGCAGTTTCAGGATCATGGCTGGTAACGAAAGAAGAATTCATGAAAAATATTGCTGCGGTATCTAACCTTAGATTGAGAGCTTCTTATGGTCTTCAGGGAAATATTGACAGAAATACATCGCCATTCTTTATTGGCGAATACAATGATACAACGATTCTTCCGGGAATAAAAGAAGGAGTTATCAATGTTATCAGCCCTCCGAACGATAAATTGAGATGGGAAAAAACAACCAATACCAACTTGGGTCTTGATTTAGGGTTATTCAATAATCGTGTGAGCCTTACCGCTGATGTGTACAGTAGAAAAGGAACAGATATGATCAGTATGAGAGAAACCCCTCTTGAAACAGGGTTTGAATATACAATGATGAACTGGGGAAGTTTGACCAATAAAGGTTTTGAATTAGCCATATCTACCAGAAACATCAATCATGATAATTTCAAATGGACAACTACGATCAACTTTGCACACAACAAGAGTAGAGTATTGAGCGAGCAGCCCCGTGAGAATGCTTTCCTTCCTTCCAGAGAAGGGCTGCCTGTGAATGCTGTTTTTGCTTTGAAAACTGCAGGAATGGATGAGCATGGAAATCCTCTTTTCTGGAAAGGAGATCAAAAGATTTCAGCAGCAGAATTCTTTAAGTTATATGATGTATATGCAGATTTCCTTCCGGGGCAGCTTGTAGATACGAAACTTTCTAACGCTGAATTGAGAAGTCTGTTTACCTATGTAGGAGACAGAGATCCGAAGTTTACCGGAGGTATTATCAACACATTTAAGGTAAGTAATTTCGATCTTACCATCTCTGCAACATTCAACCTGAAGCAGACCGTAATGAGAACGCCATCTTACCGTGGTATGGAGCTGGACAGAGGAAGAAACTATACAAGAGATATCTATGAAGCAGGAGGTTCCCTTCCGGGAATTACAAGTCCTGATATGGATGCTAATCCGGACGGATGGATGGCGAATAAATGGTTTGCCGGAAACCGCTCAAGCGCATACAACCTACTTGATGTATGGGCAAAAGAGATCAGTTATATCAGAATCAGCAGCATCCGTTTAGGCTATACACTTCCAAAAGAATTTACAAATCCTATGGGAATTTCCAGTCTGAGACTGAGTGTTGAAGGACGTAACCTTTTTGTCTTCAGTAACGGATACAAAGGATATTTCGATCCTGAAACGTATGGTAATATTTATGCACAGCCTATCACCAAGTCGGTGACCGTAGGATTTAATGTTTCTTTTTAAAACTTGAGAACAATGAGAAAAATTACAACAATCATAGCCCTTGCAGCCATCAGCTTTATCAATATAGGATGTGACAGATTTTTAGATATTCAGCCAGAAGGAAAGATTATTCCTGTTACTGCTGAAGATTACCGAAAAGTACTTACATCAGCTTATTCAAAATATCCTGTTCACAAGTCGCTGGTAGCTCTTCGTACTGATGAGACAAATCTTGATGACAATGGAGTAGATTTTATTTCTTATCGTGAGATCGCGATGTGGAAGGATTCGAACTATGATGCTACATCTACAGAACTTCCTTGGTTAAGTTTTTATACTGTGAACTTCTATCTGAATCAGATTATCAACGAAGGAAGTAAGACCATGCAGGACTCTCCTGAGAAAAATCAGATTTTAGCAGAAGCATACGCTCTTCGTGCTTATCTGTATTTTGATATGGTAAATTTATATGGAAAACCGTACAACAGTGCTACAGCTTCTACTGACAGAGGAGTTCCGATCAATCTGGAAATTGATCTTGAGCAAGTATTGAAACCATCTTCTGTACAGGAAGTGTATACACAGGTTCACGCAGACCTTAAAAAGGCTGAGGATCTGATGGTAGAGCAGAAGCAGGCGCTAGGAGTCAATTATAGATTTTCAAAAACAGCATTGCTGGCATTTGAAGCAAGAACAGCGCTTTATGAAGGAGACTGGAATAAAGCTTTAAATTTTGCAGATCAGGTATTGGCTGTAAAAGGTGATTTGAGCAATTTGAATACCACCAATACTGTACCTAACCATTATGCTTCCCCGGAATCTATCATGGCTTTGGATAATACATGGGATAATTCCATAAAAAACCTATCTTTTGCATCTCCGGAGCTCATTTCTTCATATAATGTTACCGCAGATAAAAGGTTTGGCATGTATTTTGAAAAAATGGTAGTAAGTATAAAGTCACCAAAGGAGGAAGTTTAGAATTTAAAGTGTCTTTCAGAACAGCAGAGCAGTACTTTATAAAGTCTGAGGCATTATTAAAGTTGAATAAACTGGCAGAAGCTAAAGAAACACTGCTGAAAGTTTTAAAAAACAGATATACTCCGGATGGATATACTTCAGTACAAAATGCAGTGGCTCCAATGGACTCTACAGCATTTATGAACTTTATTCTGGATGAAAGATTCAGAGAATTTGCTTTGGAAGGACAAAGATGGTTCGACTTAAGAAGAGCAAATCAGAAAAAAATAAGCCATACAATTAGTGGCAAAGAGTATATTCTTCAGCAGAATGATCCGCGATATACCATTGAATATCCAATGAGTGCGAAGAAGAATAACCCTAATTTATAAAACTTCATATCAAATTCAATACAGAGGAAACCGCTTGAACTTAATTGTTTTAGCGGTTTTTTTGTACTTTTGCAGCGTTATGAAAATTGCCATTATAGAAGATGAGCTGCTGGCTGTGAATTATCTGAAAAATCTTTTAGATGCACAAAGCATTGTCCCTGTTACAGAGACGGTTATTCTTCGTTCCAAAAAACAGGCAATTGATTTTTTTGAAAAAGATTCTGCAGATCTTATTTTTATGGATATCCATCTTGGTGATGGAATGAGTCTTGAAATATTCGAGCATGTAGAACTTTTTACCCCGATTATTTTCATTACGGCATTTGACGAATATGCCATGAGAGTCTTCAGGCATTTTACCATTGATTATCTTCTGAAACCTTTTGAAGAAGAGGATTTACATAAGGCTTTACAGAAATTTATCTCTATAAGAAATAATTTTGATCCCGAACCGGTTCTTAAATCCATTTCCACATTGCGCCAGGCTGACGACGAGGTGATGAAACGTTTTATGGTAAGAGAAGGGAATAAACTCAAATCAATAGACGAACATAATACCGCTTATTTTTTGCCTCAGGAAAATACCTTTTCCTGACAACTAAAGATCATCAGACCTATATTTATGATGATACCATTAAAGACATTATTCAGAAGCTGAATCCTGAGATTTTCTTTAAAATAAACCGTAAGTTTATCGTTAATAAAGAAGCGGTTACTGAGATTATCAAGCATTCCAGTCAGAAAGTAGAGATTAAGCTTTTTCCGGAACCGGAAGTGAATGCTGAGGTTTTTATCAGTAAAATGCAAATTGCAGAATGCCTGAACTGGCTGAACAAGTAATTAGGCCTTAAAAATAACCATTCTACTTCTCCGTCATTATATAAATACAAGGTTTATTTTAGAAGATCTTATTTCTAAGTGTGCTAAGAAAGTGACAAGTCGATGATGAGGCTTATGATTTTATATTGTCACTTAAAAAGAATCCATTAAGTTGATTTCCTGCTTTGCTTTCTCAACATTTTAGTTTATATAAGTAAACCTTTGCGTTAAATTTTGTATCTTAAGAATAATCTCAAAATACAATAACAAAAAAACCTCTAAAATGAATTAGAGGTTTTAAAGTGGTTTCTCCAGGAATCGAACCAGGGACACATGGATTTTCAATCCATTGCTCTACCAACTGAGCTAAGAAACCATTTATGTTTTTGTTTATTACTTCGTTGTTTTAAAGTGATGCAAAAGTATAACATTTTATAATACCGCGCAAGTTTTTTGATTTATTTTTTTGAAAGAATATGTTGGTATAGCTTGTTTTTGATTTCAAAGCTCTGTTCATCAGTAGTTTGATATACAGTGTTTTTTTAAATTTTTTTTGAAAAGATTATTTTTAACAGCTTCACTCCAATACTTTTAAAGTTCTTCAAAAACTATATCTTCCTGCTGATCCATCAGAAAACAGGTTTATCTGGGATCATATAAAAGATCATCTTGAATATTTTACTGATTTTAACAACAAGAAAGTTGTGTTTCAAAAATCTCAAAGAATAATAAAAACAAAAAACTTCCACATGATGCAGAAGTTTTTTGTTTATAGTAGGCAATCTATTTTGGCGGGATAATTTTTTGAACATTTAGTTTCATCATTATCGTATTGGAACTGATATTTTCAAATGTAATATTTTCAAGATCTTTTTTCGAAGTGAAACATTTTTTATTCTTCAGATATCGTTCAATATTTTTTCCTTTATAGACAATATTTACCTTAAAATTTATTTTTTTGACAGGTTCAGAACTTGAAAAATGAATATTTTCTTGTTCTGATAAGTCGTACAGAATTTTTTTACTTTCTTTTCCCTTCAGTTCCAGTGTATTTGATTTCATATATTCCAGAATATCGGATGATCTGTTTTTTCCAAATTCATGGCAATCCTGATAAGTTGAAAAATATCTGGTAAAGGGAACTGCATAGGTTCCATTTTTTTATATATCAGAACATTGCTTAGAAACATTTCATATTCTAAATCAAAATCCTGAGTGTCTGTAATTCTCAGATTCGAGGTATCCATATACAGTACCTTTTTTGCAGGCTGTTATTCTTTATCGTCAATTCTATTTTTCAGTGTCAATTTGTTTCATTGAAAAAGAAACAGCGTTGGATTGTGCAAAAAAGCAATAGAAGAAACAACAGCCTATTAGTATTAAAATTTTTTTTATCATTAATAATAATCTTTTTTATTATAGATACTTTCAGGAACTCCCATCTTGAATATAAATTTGTAGGCGCGCTTTTCTGCCCAGTCCGTCATTGAATTTTTTAAAACAGTCCCGCTCATTTTTTTATTTACTTTAGAATCATAATACTGTGTAGACCATCTGTTTGATAAATAATCTGCAGCGTGAAAGAACTCATGAAGTATTGTTTTTGCCAGTGCATAATTGGATAAGAAAGCCTTATTGTGATATTTTATTTCAATTTTCGCTGTAACGGCTCCATTACTTTCATTCACTCTTGTTGAAGTGGTTCCGGCCTCTTTTGCATTAAGATTAGAGATACTTTCTGTTACCAAAGGATCACTATCTGCTTTATTCATGTCTGCCGTGAATAATACTTTAACCTGTTTTTTTATCCCGTTTACAGTGGTCATATTTTTTTCGGGTACTGCATCAGGGTTTTTAACTTTAGATCTGATCATATTATTTTCCTTGATCTGATGCTCATAATGGTTAAATACACTTGCACTAAGGCCTATGGCTGCACCTACCCAGAAATTACCTCCAGCTAATTCTGCGCCAATACCTCCCATTACAAATCCTGTTGTCATATAAGCTCCTAAACTTCCTCCTAAATATTTTAAAGAGGCACTACCGGCCATACTCCCTAAGAATCCGCTTAGAAATCCACTTCCAAAACTTTCACCCTGAACAGCAGACTGTAAGGCTCCTGACAGACCATGTGCAATATGTTTTACAACTCCTGCAAATTTACCTAAACTGCTGATGACTCCTGCGGCCTGAAAAGCTTCTCCAATACCATATGATATTACAGCGCTGGCATATGATATAATTAAAGACTGTGCTAAACCTTCCAATGTCATTGGCTGGTTCATATAATAGCTTTGTATGGCATGAGATACAACAGCAATAACAGCAGGTACCCACCATATAAATTCACCTGAAGGATCATTATACATCAAAGGATTATTCAATACATAGCCATATTTGTTATAGCTTTGGGTATTGTATGGATCCTGAATATTTTCATCCGCATTTAAAAATCTCCTCAGTAGCGGATCATACAATCTTCCGTTCATATGGATAATTCCCACTTCTGCAAAATGTTCGTGGCTGGTGTAGCCTCTGTCTATGAGTAACGGAGTATTGGCTATAGTATTTTTATCTGTAATAATTGCTCCGTTTCCTAGCTGAAGATGAGTGAAATTCCCCCAGGCATCGAAATGTCTCTGTTCAAGTTTATTCCCTGCTTCATCACTGATGGCTAGAATACTTCCTAAATAATCTTTATGCAAGAACTTAAAAGATGCCGTATCATCATCAAAATTCTTCATGTAGATGATATCGCTTTCATAAGGAGTTCCTGCAATATAAATGATATGTTTCTCTTTATTGTTTGTATTGTCCTTTACTACTTCGAAACTTCCGTTTTCACTATAAATTTTAGTGAACTTTCCATCTCCGTCTGTACTGAAATTGCCACCATACGTCACTCTCTGTCTCATACTTGTTAATCCGTACTGGAAAGCTACATCTCCCTTTTCTCCGTCTATAAATACGGGATCATTATTCTCATTATAATTAACAGACTGGATGAGGTCATTGTTGTACGCCTGCATTCCTGAAGCATTAAGAGTCATTCCTGTAGATTGATAGACTTTGGCGGTATTTTCATATTTTATAACACCTATCTGGTCATTTTCCAGTATTCTTCCTTTTGCATCATATACATTTCTGTTTAAAGGCTTTATTCCTGTTACAGGATCTGTCCAGCTTACTAAACGATTGTTGTCATCATAAGTAAATTTTTCAAGAATATTGAAATCTCCTAATGTGGTTCTGTCTGTCAGCTCATTTTTAATAGCATTGAAAGTATATTTAATATCTAAAATACCTGGTTTTATTTGGGACGAATGCTGGGTGCGGGATAGGAATCCATTAGCGTCATAACTGTTAACAATAGTAGATTCACCTAGTTTGGCATTCACTACTTGCCCTTTAGCATCTGCTTCATTTAATTGCCAAAGAATTTTGCCTGTATTTTTATCTTTGATTTGATATAGCTCCCCATTCCAGCTGCTATATACATTTTCTATGGTGACTTTTGTCAGCATTCCGGAAGAATGGAGTTGTTTTTCATATGAAATTACTCTCGCCTTATCATCGTATGTGATTCCCTTTTTAATAAAGTTTTTCCATTGCTTGTCTCATATGAGGAAAGCAATCTTCCTTGGGCATCATATGTTACTCCTGAAGTGTATACATTTCCTTTAGAAGTTCCGGATCTTGTTGCCAGCCTTCCTTTAGAATCATAGGTAAAAGAAATTGTTTTATCTGTAGCCTGCCCATTATCAACAGTAGAAATTTCTCTTTGTGTAATTACCTGCCCTAAAGCATTAAATGTATATTCTTTGGTTCCTTTCGGACTTGTAATCTTTCTAATCTGGCCAAACCCGGTATATTCATACTTATAAATTCCATTGGAAGGATCATTGAATTCTGATTTTCTGCCCCAGGGATCATAAGACGTAGTTACAGTGTTTTGTGCATACTGTGCCTTGGTTTGCTTTCCTGCTGCATTGTAAGAAAACTGAATAGTCCCTCCTTTGTCGGTAGAAGAAGTAACATTTCCTAAAGCATCGGTGATTTTAGTTGTGATCCTGCCATAATCTTCTGTATGGGTTTCTTTTACTGTTGTAATATTTCCTGTTACTACCGTTTCTGTAGATTTTCCGTTAGAAGAAATCGCTGTAGCTTTTGCAGGAAATACGGTATCATCATACTTAATGATATTCCATTTCACCGGCTCTATAGGCTCTATATCTTCAATAAGTGGTAATAGGTAAGGTTCTGAGATACGTATTTTTCTTCCAAGCTTATCATAATTGGTTAGTACATGCGAATAGAAATTTTGTTTTAGATGCTTGGTAGAGACTTTATATATCTGCCCCCATATTCCTGTGTAAGTTACTGTCTGGTCCCCATCTGATGATAACTCCGAAACCTTAGTTCCTCTTCCGCCATCTAATTTCTCATACTGATAAGTTGTGGTTCCTTCAAGATTCGTTTTAGAAGTCATCAATTTTCCCCACTTATCATAGGTATTGGTCGTGAGATTATTATAGGGATCTTTTTCTGTGAGAACCTGCCCCCAGTCATTATAAGTAATATGAGTTTCCAGACCGATATTATCTGTTTTTTGATGACAAATTTGCCCTGATCATCATACTGTGCTTTTTCTACAAGAGTTTTGTCATCATATCCTGTCATGGATTTCTTTTGAGTAACATTTCCAAAATCATCATAGGTATATTCCTCAGTTACTGCATCCCCAAAATCTGTCCCGGCAATGATCGTACTTGTTTTTAGTCTGTTATTTTCATAGGCGTAATGCTCAGCCATGATGTGAGTATCAGAATAGGCCTTTTTTCCTGAATTCTGGCAGACATACGGCCTACATAATAATCTTTTCCAATCCCACTGAGGTTATTTAGATACCCGAACTTGGTTGTGGTAATACCGAAACCTCCATTAACCTTAATCACACTTTGAGTAGGCAGATAATACTGTCCAAAAGTGAACGTATTTTCTGTAATGGTGTTTGTTAAAAAATCTTTTGATTTTGTATAATTAGGTAATACAGCTTTTACGATTTTAGGTTTGTCGGTATCAGATACTGAAGTTACAACTTGCCCGTCAAGAAGCTTGTCAGATAGGTATCCTGTAGATTTAAAACTAAGCAGCTGGGTATTATTTTCAGAAATATCTGCCGGAAATACTAGGTTATCATTATTTGTTCTGATAGACCATTGCTTACTGATATTTCCATCATTAAGCGGGTCTGTTTCCGTTCCGTTCCATATCTTGGAATCTTCAAATCCATCTGCAAATACTGTGGAACGGGCTGTTTGATAAAACCCTATCATTCCTTTCCCCAGAAGATGGCCAATGAATTTTTTGTATTTAAAATCATTTTTTCTTCCATCCTGAGAGATTCTGTCAACCATGTAATAATTAGGATTCATTTTCAACTGAAAATAAGGATACAGTAAACCAGATGGAGCGGTCTGTGAAGAGTCGTCTAACTGGCTGTATTTTATATCAGTATTGAATCCAGCCTGATAAATTCTGTTGATAAGTGAAGACTTTGTAACATCTTCAAAAACAATAGAAATTAATTTAGTTTTATGAGTGATATAAATTTTATTCTGCAAAATATGGTTTCCTACGATAGGTATGTAATGCTCCCCATATCTGGAAAAATTTAAGGTTTCAATATTTTGGTTCAGTTCAACAGGGGTATAATCTGTAACAGATCTAAAGATTACTTTCCCGTCAGCATCCACACCATCACTGATCAGTCTGCTGATTCCAAAACTTGAATCAGGATTATTCCAGTCAAAAATACCATCTCTAGCCCATAGCTGTGATTCAAATATCATGACATCAGACTTACCGTCATTGTTGGAGTCTAATGCAATATAACTTTTATTTGTCTGTCTCTTTTTTCTTGGAGGTCCTACTTTGCTGGGTTCAAACCATACCAGGTTATCATAGTAGAAGTTTTTGAATCCAACACCATCGGACAGGTATAAATTCCACCCACTGCTTTCTGAACCATCAGGGGTGAGAAAATCTAATTTTTTATCACCATTAAAATCACCGGAAATAGTATGGTCTGTAATTCGGACATTATTTCCCGATCTGATTTCTTCAAACTGTTGCTCTCCCAGTTTCCATATGTGATAGGTACCATCCTGACGGTATTCGAATATTTCAGATACCCCGTCTCCATCAAAGTCTGCTACCTTTACGATAGAATGTCTCTGTATTCTGTTGTAAAGGATTAATGTCTGATTGTTTTCAGGATTATAATAGAAATAAGAATTAAAAACCTCAACTTTTGTATTGGTAAGATAAGGGGAATATTGTGATAAGCTTAATTTGAAAAGCATTTGTGTAGTTCCGCTTCCTGTAAAATCACTATCATTAACCTGTGTAGTGGTAGAAAATATCTGACTTGGGTAGATTAATAAATTGGGATCATTGGATAATATAGCCGGAACCACACCCATTGGTATGATAGACTCCCTGATCAGGTTCGGAGTAGGCTGGGACAGGTCATATTGTCTAAACTTAGTTGCGTATGTATCCTGATTGGTATGGATATCATTTACTTCAAGGGTATTTAAAACATCATAATCTAAGAAAACATTGTTATAGGTGGCCTTTCCGGCTGATGATTTTTCCCAACAACATTCGGGATCTGATATTTCACCTGGCTGCTATACCGATCCGAAACCAATGTTGTTTTATAAACGAAGTCAATTTTTTTATCTCCATTGAAGTCTCCGCCAACGATATCCCCTCTATTATCATACAGGTCATCAAAACGTTCTGCTTGGTATTCTTTACTCCCGGTTACCGTTGAATTTTCATAATTAAAATAAATAGGGTTGGCAGTATCTCCGGCAGCATTTTTTTCTGTGATGGTATCTATCTGCTGGTAGTTGGATCCATTTTTTTTGTAAACAATTTCATATGATTTAAAGGGGTTTCCGTTAGATAAAACCGTAATACTGCTGAGGATTTTTTCCTGCAGAAAATTTACTGATTCTACATAAAAGGATTCTTTAATATCACGGGCTGTAGTAGTATTATAATTAAATGTGATTGTATTGAAATGATTTTTGTTCAAAATATCATTTCCTCCCCATTGCACAGATGAAAGTACCGCTACGTTTTTATTTTGTAGATAGTTATACTGTATATAATTTCCATTTATGTCCCTCCATTTTACAATGTTATATTCCATAGGGGTTCTTGCTGCACTATTTCCCGGTGCTGTTGCTCCGTACCATAATTGAGAACCATCTTCCATTGTTACTTCCCAATATTCCGGCCCTTTCCATGTTTGACCAGCAATTGTTCCGACTGATTTTATTTTTATATTGGAATAATTTTCAGTGACATATTGGGCACCATCTTTTCCGTATTCTCCGGATTTCAGAATAAGTCTTTGACCATTAAAACTATAATAGTCAGAATAATCTAATTTGATGCCTTTTATTTTTCCGTCTCTGTCAATATTTCTTCCCGTTCTGGAAATAGAAGTAACCCCGGAAATATTCCATCCGTAACCTGCGATTCCATTTCCGGACCCACTGTTATAGATTAAATTAATTTGAGGTCCTGCATTTTTCACGCCCGGAGGAAGAGCAATAGGAAGATTGAAGCTTAACTGCCCGGAACCGCTCACATCAATATCGCCACGAGTATCATGGTATTTATTATTAGCTGTTTCTATGGTTTTCGGGATATTGTCAGCGCCAGCCTGAGAATCTGTTGGACCACCTGAATTGACAGGAGGATCTTTTTTAGAGGTAAGCGGGGCTGAAATGCCACTTTTACTTTTAACTATAAGTGACGATGAATTTTGCTCTGTATCTGACGTTCTGTTTTTTTCTTTTATACCTTGTGAAAAGAGAAAAACTGATCCAAACGAGAGTATCAGTGTTGAAAGAATTTTCATGTTATTAGTTTATAAAAGGTTATCGTTTGGTAATGTTTTTACTGAAGATCCTTCCGTCTTTTAGTGTAAACCTAATGACATACACTCCCCATTCATAACCCGACATGTTGATTTTAAGTTGCTTATTAAGAGCTGTGCTGTTTTGCTGCTGAAATTTCCAGTGGACAGTACTGTGCTGGTAAAGAGAGATAGATTCTATAAGGGCATCTGTTTCATCCGTCCAGTCTATTGTAAGAAAATCATTAACAGGAACGGGGTAAAGCCTTATCTGTTTCCAGAATGCTTTTTCATCCATTGTCTGAGAAGTTTTGGATACCGCTGTCGTTTCTTTTAATAAATCTTTAGGCGTCGTTTTGCCATTTGCATTTGTTCCCCTGTATCTTTGATTTCCTGCTTCATCATATTTGAAATATACCTCAGTCTGAGAAAATCCCAAAAATCCTATGAATAGAGAAAATAAAGAGAATAATTTTATTTTCATTTAGAATAAGTTATTTGTTTTCATTTGCGAATTTAGCAAAAAAATATCTTTTATTGGGTTGATAAGTATGATTTTTTACATGTATTATGGTGGATTTATTGAAAAATGATAAAATAACCTGAAGTGAAACGCAATTGTGTTGCTTAAAAAAGGTTCATTTGTAAATCATAATAAATATTGTTGAAGACAATTGAAACCGGAAAGAAATTCTTATGCTGTTTTGATAAAACAGAAGCAAAGAAGAAGTGAAAGAGAGTAAAATGCAGCATATTTTTTAACTCAGAGCATGTAATTAATCCATTTTTTAATTAATTTTTTCAGGTAAGACAAAAAAAGCAGTTACTTTACAATAAAGTAACTGCCTATTTTTTCTTAAATTATAATTTTAAGGAAGCGTTGAAAAATCGATGTTCGGGGTCTGCGTAGGTGCAGTTACAGAGAACGGTGTACCGGGAGCAACAATTGTATTAAAGAATCCTCCGTTTTGTAAAAAGAAAGCATTACCACTTGTTCCGCCCATTGCATCTATTCTTTGTTGTGCATTATAGGTATTATCCACACTGAATTTAGCCCCTGAAACAGCCAACCAGTTGCCATCAGAAGTTCTTACCCATTGATTTTTGAATTCCGCTTTTCTGCCCTGATATCCATTTTCGGGATTAAAGTTTTCAACAAAGCTGTAGAAGCTTTTAAGATAAGTACTGGTTTGAGGTCTTTTCCAGCTGGCTATCAGTTTCCATGTTGT
Source organism: Chryseobacterium sp. CH21 (assembly GCF_004119445.1). Lineage (GTDB taxonomy): Bacteria > Bacteroidota > Bacteroidia > Flavobacteriales > Weeksellaceae > Chryseobacterium. Next base: position 116,421 of record NZ_QICI01000050.1, read on the forward strand.
AGCATCCGGTGAGAGAAACCAGGCTGTGAAATCTGTTTTTCCGGTGCCATCCGGTTCGCCTTTTAATAAGAATTTATAGGTTTGCCCTGCAACCCAGTTATACTTATAATAACTTTGCCCGCCAGAACCTTCGTTACCAAATTCTCCAATCGTTACTCCGGTACCGGCTCTGTTCAGAATAATTTTGTGATCAGGTGGAATATTATTCGGATCATCGGTTTCAAACGGACTCCATACAGAGAATAAAATTCTTCTTTCCGTAGCAGAGTTCACCTGCATTCCAAAATAGCCCGCACTGAAGCCATTAGCCATAAAATAAGAGCCAATCTTATCTTCTCCCGCAGGTACTGTTACCTCGTTGTAATAATAACTTACATTGCTAGTAGTTGGAATTACATAATTCAGGTGGCAGGAAGGCCCTCTGCGTGCCCAGTAATAGTAAGAAGGATCATTACTGTAAACATTGGTTCCTGTAGAAGCTGCTCCGCTAAAAGTGACAGCTGTAACATCTGCAAAGTATCCCCCGGTTTTGGAAATACCCTGAAGATCTACTTTTACATACCCTGGAGTGGAAACGGTAAAATCTCCAACGGTATAATCTTTATAACCTGATCCGGTTAATGTAACATTTTTGGAAGTACCACCTACGGTTACTTTTACAACACTTGTGCCTGAAGGAACGGAAGCTTTTAATCCAATGTTTAACGTTCCTGTATTGCTTACTCTGAAATAAGTGCTGATCATGGTATTGGAGTTCGTCCAGTTACCTAGATTAGTGGAGGTTATGACCTCGCTGGCACCCGAAGGTTTTACTGTTAAAAAAGAATTCCCGGCAACCGGAACACTGAAAGACGATGCTTTCTTTAATACTGAGGTATTTTTCTGTGCAGCAACAGTATCTTCTGTTGCCATAGTGTTTTCTGCACATGACTGAAAAACAAGTAATGCGGCAATACCCAGAAAAGTATCGGCTAATAATTTTAATCTCATAATAGTATTTGTAAGGTGATTTGTTCTACTAAATTAAGTCTTAGCTATTAAATAAAAAATTAATTCCCATAATTTTGATTAATTTTTTTATTTTTAAACAAATACACTACTTAAAAATGCATATTACTTTTATATCCTTTTTAAGCGAATGCATCATCACAGAGGTTATTCAGCGAAAGAGTCGCTCTTCTTTGCCTCTTTAAATGTTAGGATAAGAAAATTATTTCTTTGCGTTAAATAAGAGAAAGATTCCAAAAGAAAGTACGATATGTAAAAACAAAAAAACCTCTAAAATGAATTAGAGGTTTTAAAGTGGTTTCTCCAGGAATATCCCTTTATTCTGATTTTCAATGATTTAAAACTTTGTTTACTTTCGAGAGGGACAAAGTAGAGACAAAAAATAATAAATGAAATGTTTTTTGCCGATATTTGTTTAACTCTGTTTAGTAGACTATGAAAGCAAAGATAAACAATTTTTACAATCTTCTCAATGAATTTCGATACACCTTTCAACGAATTTTAAAGTCAAAACCTGAAAGCTATGATGATGAAATTTTATTATTAGAATCTATTTATTCAAATAATAAACAGCAATTTCCATTTGATATTAAGACAGCATTTGAGGACTTGTATACAGAAAATCCCGATAAAATGGAACTGATATTTTGGGATAAACTCAAAGAATCTTACTACAATTACGAACAGTTTATAGAATTAGATTATCAGTATTTCCGAAATTCTGAATTGCCTACAGAATTTCAAGACCTATTCTATTATAGCAAATTGCTGTCCTATAATTATTTTGCCTATGTTTCTCGTATCTACTATTGGTATTATGGTAGAAAAAATGAAAGTCGAGGTGAAAAAAAACAAATTATAGTAGGATTTTTAAATGATTATAGTGAAAAAATTCCTGATTTAGATAATGACAATGCTACATTAAAAATTAGAAATTATTTTTCGTTTCATTTTGATATGGTAGAGAATTACGTAAAATATATCTACGCAAAAAATGATTTCGTCCTTAAAATAACTAAATTTAAATCTTTGGAAAATGGGGATATAAATGGAAAAATTGAAAAGGTAGCAGATAAATATTATTCTAAATTAGAAGAACTTGTAAACTACAAAGAGAATATTACAAAATTAGCATTGAATCTGAGATTTGAATATCCTGATTATTTACGTAGTAAAGATACGTTTGTAAAGAAAGCTGTTAAAAGCCAAGAAACTATAAAATTTCTTCATCCAGAAAATGTTTTTGATTCACTTTCGCCATATATTCATGAAGAATTTATCGAACCCTTGAGAAAACTAATCTTTGGTGAAAAAAATAATGTAGATAAGGAAATTACTTTTAGGGGGAGTTCTAATATGCTTGTCTATTTTTTCAAACAACTTTATGACGGTGGTCATCTAATTGCTGATAGCAAAGAGCAGATATCGGAGTGGATAATTAAAAATTTTATGTTTTACGATGAAGAGGATTACAAAAAGTTTAAAAAAGATACTATTCAAAAAACTTTAATGAGAGATTGTAAGCCTCCCAAAAGAGAGGTTAAATATCTAATTTAATTTTTTTGAGTCCCTTTTTTGTCCCTATTTAAGTACAGGCATTGATTGAGGATAATCGTATGAAGTATTTTTGTAACATAATTTTAAACAACAATATCATGCAACAAAAAAAATTCTTAGAGATTATCACTCAATTAGTGAGTGCCTTTCCGTCAGAAAATGAAACAGACGAGAAATTAGACTTATTACTTTCAAAATTAGAAAGTAAAGAAAATGATTCTCACAAACCAGAGCAAGACGAACATATTTTGATTTCTGAGGTCTGTGAGCTTACCAAAAAAAAGAGAACAACTATTTGGCTTTGGAACAAAAAAGGTTTATTAAAGCCTATTGGTAAATCTGGTAAAAGCCCTATTTACAGAAGAAGTGATGTTTTGAATTATATTTATAATTCTTAAAAATAACAAACTGAATAACTTTTTCAAGTAAAATTACTTTCTAAACAGCGCTGTTTATCTTATATCAAAGTCTTATTTCCTAAAGACTTTTAAAAAACAAATTTTATCAAACAAGTATTAATCCGCAGTGGAAATTCCTTTGCATGGTTTTCCATTGCCTAAAAATTAAAAAAACTTATGTTTTCAATTATACAAAACGTAAAAAACCGAAATATTATCGGACAAATAAACTCTGTAGCTGGGTTTGTTGAACATCTTAAAGATGCAAAAAGGGTAGAAGTCTCCCAAATATTAAAATTACGAGAAATAGATAAAAAAAGTAAAGAATATCAGGCAATAAAAATAATATTACCCTCAATTTGTTTTAATTACACTTTTAAGAATAACTACGTTAATTCTGAAAATGCAGATGAATCAACGGGATTTTTGTATTTTGATATAGACGGAGAAAAAGACTTTAACTATGATACAACTTATATCACAGCATTATGGAAAAGTGTTGGAGGAAATGGTTTTGGGTTATTAGTAAAAGTAAGAAACCTTGTAAAGGAGAATTTCAAGGAAAGCTATGAGCATATAGTAGATATATTGGGTATCCCTTATGATAAATCATGCAATGATTGTAGTCGTGTGAACATTATCAGTTTTGATACAGAAGCACACTACAATGAAAATGCTGTTGAAATTGATTTATCAGAATTCAATACAACTATTATACATGCTGTTAAAAAACTCCCCCATTTTAATAGTAATAAAAATAAAAATTTAGGTTACTCTCTCAATGGGGGTAATATTAGATTTAATAATTTATCTGACATATTGGAAGAAAAAGATTTTGAATTTAATAAAGATGGATATTATGATTTTGGAAAAGAAAAAGTGGAATATTGTAAATGTTTTGTCCCACGTAAAATTGTTCCTGAAGGATTAAGGAATCAGCGAGTAAGTTCTTACGCTTATTGTCTTATTTCAATTAATCCTGATGCAAGGTTTACTAACTTTAAACGTTATTTACAAAAATATAACTCTAAATCTTGTAATCCACCTCTTGAATGGGAAGAAATAGACGAAATAGCTACTAAAATCTATAATCAGAGAGGAAATGTCGAACCGAGAAATAATGCTAAAAGAAGAGTTATATATAGTGATGAAATAAAAACTTTATCTGAAAAACAAAAGATTAACGGTAGGGTTTTAGGAAATGATAGGTCTGAAAAAACCGTCAAAGAACTAATAGATTGTGTAATGAATTGGGATTATGAAAAGCATCCAAAAATCACTCAAAAATCATTAATAGAGGTATCGGACAAAAATAAAAAAACAGTTGAAAAATACTACCGTAACGTCCTTAATACAGCCAAAAGATTAAAGGCTGATAGCTTAAAAAATAAAGTAGGAGAATAATATTCTTCTACTTTATTGTGTTTAATTTTTATAAATAATTAGATTTAAATAAGCTATTTATAAGAATTTTTTGCTGAGATATTTTAGAATATTAAGTACAGTGAAAATACTGAATGAATATTCATGTTTTTTATTTATTATTACAAAAAGATGTGAGGAGCAATTTATTTTAAGTAGATTTCTAACTATGATTCAAATGAAATTCTTTTTAAGAATTCACAAATGGAAATTTAAATCCTATTAAAAATATTTCAAATGGATGAATCTCAATATTTACTTACAAATAATTAATAAAAATTAGGGAACTTTATATCTTTGGAGAAAGAAATAATTAGTGTATGAATATTGATGATCTTTATAAAAAAATCTCAGATAAATTATTCAATATTTTTTATGTTGATTCTCATAAATATGGGATACAACAGGATAATGGTAGCTATAAGTTAATTAAGCAAAAAATTTCACCAGTAACGGTTGAAGATATGCTGAAACATCAGAAAAGCTTACTAACATATCAAGAATTACATATTGTTGATAATGCTTTTATTAAATGGATATGTATTGATCTTGACATTATTAAATCAGAAATTGATACAAATGAAGTTAATAGTGAAAATTTAAGAGCTGTAAAAAAAACCACAGATTTATTATCAGATTATCTTGATAGCATAAATATTCCACATTTGGTAGAATTTTCTGGAAGAAGAGGATTTCATATTTGGATTGTATTTGAACGAAATATTACTAAAGAAGAAGGCTATAATCTTATTAACTATATTTATAAAAATACAAGAGATAAATTTGAGAAAAATATCACAGCTGATCTATTTCCTAAAACTCCATATGTAAACAAAAGATCTAAAGGTATAGGTTACGGAGTTAAACTTCCATTATCTCAGAATAAGGTCAGTAATAAATTATCTTTTTTCTTGAAAAAAATGAATCTTTTGAATTTGAACAAGATAAATGGCTGAAAAGTCCTAATATGGCCTTTCTTAAAAAACAGTTTGAAATATTATCAAATTTTAAACCAATCTCTTATAAGTTAGTTTCACAATATATTAATGAATATGCCGATACTTATAGGAATTCAATTTCATATATCAAAAATAGAAGAATAACTTCTCATTTAACAAATCAAATAGATTTAGATTCTGTAATGAATTCTCTAAAAAAATGTGATAACTTAAATGAAATCCTTGATAATTATGAACAAGGATTAAGTAATAAAGAAAGAAGTATTCTTGTTGGACTTTTAGGACAGCTTAAAACTAAAGATAATGATAATTTTGGAAGAGATCTATTGATAGAAATATTTTCTAAAATTAAAGATTTTAACGAAGAGATTACATTAAAAAAAATAGATACATTAAAGTATCTTAAGCCAATTAGTTGTAAAAGTTTAGGAAAATGTACGGTTTGTAAAGAATGTTCTATTGTTTCACCTATCGAATTAATAGAAGGGGTTAAGTTTGAAAAATTACCTGACTACCATATTCAAAATATTGATGAATATGTTTTTGATAAAATAAAAAATCATTATATCAGTATTCTTTAAAAAATGATGAAGTACCCTTATTTAATCAATTAAAAATTATACAAAATATAAACTTTGAAAATATTAAGGAATTTGTTTCATGCATATATAATGGGAATTTTAGTTTTGAAAATAGAGAAAGTTTTAGTTTTGATAGAAATGAGACAACAAAAATAAGAAGACTTTATAATATTGATCCTCTTGATAATTTTGTATCAATTTATTTCACATTTATTTTAAATTCAATTTTTTTCAGTGAAATTTCAGGTAATTCATATGGATATGAATTTTCAAGTAGTTTCTATAAAAATAATATTTTTAATAATTGGTTTATAAACTGGGCAAAGTATACACGGAAAATTGAAACTATTCTTTTTAACTCTGAATATGAAGATTATTTCCTAATAAAACTTGATATAAAAAACTTTTATGATAAAATTAATCTTAATAGATTAAAGATTAGACTTTTCGAAGAAGCTCCTACATCAATTAAAGAAAAATTATCAGAATTATCAGAACAAGATATAATTAAGTATAAAAATATTTTAGATTACTTAATTGATTTGTCGAAGACTACAACAGGAGATGATTTAAAAGGATTGCCTCAAGGGCCAGCTTATGCGAGATACTTAGCTGAACTTTATTTAATTGGATTAGACGGACTAATTGAAAATAGATTTATTCAGGATCAAAAACGAGAATATTATAATCGATTTGTAGATGACATATTCATATTTGTAGAATCGGAGGAAAGAGCAAATAATCTTTTTTCAAAAATTAAAGACTGGTTAGTAATTAATGATTTAGAATTTAATACTCAAAAGACAAAAATTATTAATGTTAAAAAATATGCTGAATCGGGTGAGTACAATAAATTCAAAGACAATATTAAATATGATATAAACTTTGCTAACAAAAATAAATCTGTTTTACCAGAAAGTGATGTTCAAGAAGCATTATTTAAATTAGAAAACCTAACGGAAGAGTTTAAGTTTGGACTAAAAGATAATCTTCGATTTTTCTATAGTAATTTTAAAGATGATAAAAGATTAGATTTTCTAAAAAAAAGTTTAGCAAAAAAATTACCATTTACAAATGATGGTAGAGGTACTTTGTATTTTATTTTTTATAATAATCTTATTTCAAATTTTCCTAACGAATTTTGGAATTTAAAACAAGACGTAGACAAAATACAGGGACTGTCATTGACTCACTTTCTTAATACAATTTTATTAAACGAAGATATCATAAAGTATAATAAAGAAAATATTAATGATATTATCGAAAAGGTGCATTTAAGAAGTAATCTTTCAGATGCAGATCAATTATTAGTAATTTCATTAGCATTAAAAACAAATAACCAAGTCAAACTAAACTTTTCAGAGAAAATTATGTATTCAGCAATCAAAGTTCCAGATTTTGAATTGTCAATTGAGAATTGGGACTTACAAAACCGAGCATTACAAGATAAAACAGAATCAATTTCTTTTTTAAAAGAACTTAATAGAATTATAAATGAAAATACTTATACGAAGGAATTCTTAAATGAACTTGCAACATATTCATTTAGTCGTTTCTCTTTATGGGAGGAAAAACAAGAAACATCATTTTTAAAAGATGAAAGCACTTTAAAGTTATATTATCAAGCATTGTGCTTTTTAACTCTTTTTGAAATATCACCTAAAAATGCAGTCATTATCGAGTCTTGGAGATTATTATTGAATAAATCTCAAGAGTTTGGAGATATATCAAATAAACATCATCAATTTTTATGGATCAGTAAATTAGAAAATTTTAAATACGAGGATTTTTCTAATAATATGTATACTTTAATTCTATCTGATAAATCAGGGACTGATCTTAGTGAAATTAGTTGTAAAAATGAATTTTTGAAGCAGTATAGAAATTTAGTTATCATGTTATTGTTTTCAAAAGATGAAATAAACCATTATTCTAGATTTAATGACGATATATTAGTAAATATTAAAGAGGAATCTCTTTTCATAAAATGGATAAAAAAACCAGGAGCAAGTTTATATCCAGAGTTTGACGGTATTGGACTTAAAAATATAGGTCTTAATGGAATTATTGTTCTTAAAGACGCTGAAAAAGTATTCATTAAAGATATTAACTCTAGCATTAACTTTAAAAAGTATGGTTATCTTAATATAGAATTAGAGAATGGAAATACGGAAGAATTAGAATATTCTATACCCAATGAAAGGCTATCTTCAATATTGGAAGTTAAAGATTTGAAAGATTTTATAATTAAAATAAGTGATTTAATAGAAATCCACAAGTCTTTTTCCAAAGATCACTCTACAAAATTTCCTGTTTTTTACAAACCTTTTAATAGTTATAATTCATTACCTATTGTTCCTTATTATTCTGATCAGAATGAAGTTATAGATTATAATGGCAATGTGATTAAAATTGAAAAGTCAAGTTATTGGGAGACAATAAAAGAATTAATTAAAAATATCGATAATAATGAAAATATTAAATTGTCATCAGAAGAATCAATATTTAACTTTAATATAACCGAACTTGATAAGAGATTTTTTCCTAAGTTAGGTTCTTCAATAATTTCAAGAGAAGAAGATAAATTAAATTTTATTGAAGAGTTTAGAGAAAATATTAATTTAGAAAATTTTTCAATTTTTGAATATCAATATTCTTGGTCAAAAACTGTTTTTAAGCAATGTGAAAAATTAGGCACAGATGTTAGTACTTTAATTAGTTATTTAGATGTTCATTTTAAACATTTTGAAGAAGATGATAGAATGGACTTGTTTTTCTCAATTGATGATAGCTTTAAAATTAATGACTCTAATCTGCAGGATTTTTATTTGACGATTACTACTTCAGTAAATATCTTTCAGAACCAAGTGCAAATTAAAGATATTAATTTTGAAGACGTTTTTGCTAATGATTATTTAAATGAGATAGAAATTGATGGGACTAATAAGAAGATAAATTTAGCAGATTTAAAAAAAATAAATATTACAGTAGATAATCCTCGTGATATTTTTACGAATGAACCTGTCTATAAATTAAATATAGAAGGTGAGATTAAAGAATTTAACGAGATTTATTTTTTTAATCATGTATCAAAAAAATTTCATTTAAGAGATATAAATGATTTGAAGGGGTTGATAAGAAGTAATGGGGGAAACTTTATCTTAATTGACAATGAAGATATTTTTATTTATACTTTAGAAAATGAGCTTTTAAAATGTTTTAATAGAATACAAAAGAGAAAAGATTTATACGATAAAATTTTCAACACAGTTGATGTTTCCAGTCAAACAATCAATATTGAGATTTTGAAACCCCTTTATCCTAATAATAAAAATTATAATTCTATAAAACATACATACGATAATTTCACTACAAGGATAAGTTTATTACAAAAACTTAAATCACATTACAAAATTACGACTGATATAGAAAGTAGAATTATCAACTGGCTGTCAAATCTAAATGAGCAAAGTATAGAAGGGAGTGATTTGCAGGTATTTATGCAGCAAAAAGGTTTTGGGGTCCCTGATCTCCATAAAAGTATCCTTATGGTCCTTGATAAACATCTATTTATTTCCGATGATAGGATTACTTTTATAAAAGAAAAGGTCGAAGAGCTCCTATCTGAAAATGAAAATGAGGATACAATTATCCTTTCTATTAAAAATCCTATAAATGATGAAAACGGGTTAAAAAGATTACTGGAAAAATGTAATTTACTAGATCGCAAAATTGACTGGGAGAAGAATTTTGACAAATTATGTTTAGAAAAAAAGTGTATAAAAAATCGTTTTTGTGACTGATATTGCTCTTTCTGGTACTCAAACTATCAAAGCTTTTAATTATTACAGGAAATCACATGATAGTAACGAATTATTAAGGGAATATAATAATGCTCAAATTAATTCAAAGTCTCCCAAAAAAGAAAGATATTTTTTATTTGATGATATTGATAAAATATCAATGTTTAATGATAATTTAAATAAGTGTGAACATATTGTTTTTGTTTCGTCAATTATGACCGAGCTATACAAAGAAAAAGTAAAAGTAAATTTAGCTGATACAAATGAAAAAATTGACTTCTTAACATATACTAATTTTATTGGTAATGAATTTATTTATGATGGAATAAATTATAGTAATAATCATAAAGAATTATTTGAAGTTTTGGTAAAAGACTTGGTTTTAATTAATAAATTATTTGTTTTAAATGAACAAGATAAAGTTTATTACGAAAAAAGTATTGAAGATTTGAAAGATAATAATGTTGTTTTAAGAATTAACTCCTTACCAGCAAAACATATAAAATTATTTTCATTGCAACCAACAAAGGGTAAGCCGTTATTAGATTTTATACGTAATTGGGGATAATTAAAATTCAGCATATCTAGTTATTTTTAAATATATGTTTCTTTTGAAAAGAGAATTTGATTAACTCCAAAACCTGTCTATTAAAACAGGTTTTGGAGTATTTAACATTTTTCTTTCTTGGAATACTTTTTCAATATATTAATTGTGAGTTTCAAACTTCGCATAAAGAAATAAGCACCCAAAATATACAAAATGAGGTATGCAGTGAGCATCAAAATAAGCGATACATCATCCCAAATACTGTATGGTTTAAATTCAATTGCTGGAAAACAAGTTGTTTGCGCTTGTAATTGTAGTATCATTTTGCGTTATTAAAAGGATCTTTTCCTTCGCGCATAAACACAGTCCCTATTTTTTGATATTGGATTGGTTGCCCCTTCACACAGGCTGTATAAATCCCCCTTCCAAAGCCATTTTGCGCTCTGATTATGATTACCTCTTTTTCATCAACTCCATTGTCAATGGCAACAAATTTCCTTAATCTGTTATTTTTGATTGGCTCTTTAAAATCTTTTGGTAAATCACATTCTTTAGCGGTTTGTGATTCTTTTGCCTTTTCTTCCTGTGCGAAATAAAATGTTGGTAATGCGAACATTAAAGTAAAAATTAATTTTTTCATTGTAATTATTTTGAATTGTTAATAATGTATGTCTATTTGATAAATTCTTCTCTTTGTTTTGAGGCTTCAGCGTAACTGTCAAATACAAGTATTTTTCTTTTCCTGATATTCATTCCTGTGGGAACAGCACCGTCCTTATAGAGTGTTTTCTCGAACTCGTCCATTTTTTTGTACCTGGCATCTTCGCTTACGTCCGTCATTTCAATAACATCACTTCCGATACTCTGATAGCGAGACATATTCTCTTTAGTAAGTACAGAATCACTGTTGGGTGCTATTATAGCCCATATAATTGCGTATTTGGGTTTTTCAGGCAGAGTTGATACTGTGTCTTGAATAATGCTTGTAGAATCATTAAAAACAGGTATAGAAGCCTGATAAGTGGTGTCAGTACTAATAGAATCGGAGTTCAAATAAATATCATCCGATGTATCACGCTTTTTACAGCTAACAACTGCGCAAAAAGCTACTAATAAATAAATCTTTTTCATAATGACTTATTTTTCAGATAATAATGCGATAATTCCAATGAGAATAAAATGTCCGATGTAGGAAAGAATCCCCCAAAGAATCATAAATCCGATTGCTCCGACAAAAGATTTCGGTTCAACCCAATTCCAAGAGAGAACCCCCGAACCAATAATAACGACTGCGTAAAGAATAAACGCGAATACAGGTAAACATCCGCTGTCATTTGTGTTGCTCATATCTTATAAATTTTATTTGATTTTGGGCAACAAAAAAAGCAAGTGGATTCTCACATGCTTTCAGTTCTGAAGGCTCGGCAAAGCCTGTACCACATAAAAACAGGATAACCACTTGCCATAGGTATGACAAGTGTGTTAAACTGTTTGCATTTTGTGGTTCTTATAAATTTTGCCGATTCACAGAACAAAAGACAAACGTTGTTACACTTTTCTTTTTTCGTTGAAATATTTGCACAAAACTACAAATTTTGTGCCTAATAATAAAGAAAGCTTAAGGAAGTCTCAAATGATTATTAGTAAGATGTTCATAAACATAACTTATTGTATCATTTTCAACTAATTTGGATAACGCAAGGTCTAATAGCTTTCCTTTCAAAACTTGTCCCCAATTTTTCTTACTTAATTTTGTATGAAGCGATTTTAGTTCTTCAATTTCTTCAAAAATTATTTCTTGACCATAGCCTAATTTTTTAAGATGCTCCAAAACTTCATTTATTTTTTCATTTATTTCTTGTTGATTTGAACTTATATTATCATAATTTTCAGTTGTAGCTTCCCTTTTTTCTTCTACATACATTTTACCATTAAATTAATTTTGCCATCAGATTGATTTCTACTGTAAATAACATCAATCAATCCCATATTTTTCAAAGCTTTCGCCAATTCCATACCTTCTCCCTGATATTGTAGTATAATTCCATTAAGCTCTAAAATCAATTCAATAGGATAGTGCCTATTACCATTTAAATCATAAAGTTTCTCTAAAATTAAATCTAGTTTTTGCTTTGTAGTATAATTCACTCTTTCTTTTACTTTTGTTGATTCAGGAATTGTAACAGCATCTGAAATTTTAATGAGTTTATTAAAATACTTTAATATTGAAATCTTTTCTAATACTTCATTATACATTGACTTTTTAAGCTCTTCATTGCTGTCAACCTTTGTCAAATTTTGAATCATATAAGAAATAGGCTTGGCTTGTTTAAACCCTTTAGTAAACATGTTATTAGGCTCATTTAAAGTATTGTCTAAATAAGATATTACGACGGATTTCCACTCAGTGAAATTTTCACTTAATACATCATAACTAAGATCCCTATATGTGTTTTTTAGATTTTCTCCCTGACTTATAAAAGTTCCAACAGTTGATTGAAACTCACTAATTTCGATTTCTAATTTCATGTTTTTATTTTTAGCGGATTTTTTCAAAATTTCTTCTTGTTTTCAAATAATTATCATCATTATAATAAAGAGTAAACACTTCGCTTAAAAAGGGAATATCCCGATTCTTTTCAGAATGTGCTTTATTTTGTAATTCTGATAAAATTTCAACCCAATATCTAATAATTTGAGCCATATATAATTGTCTATAAATAGTATTTACTTCTGCCATTCCTGTTCTAAATGAGCTTATTCCAATATCTTCGAGTGGTGTTCCAGTTTCATCAATATAAAAAGTACTGCTGGAATTCCCTAAAAGTAGTTTGGCAAGGTCCGCATCTCTTTGGATTTTTTCTTTTTTCTTTTCTGAAACATTATTTTGAAAGATATAAACTTCGATCTCATTATACCAATCCGCAATTGGTGAACTTTGGTATCTATCATTTGTTAAGAAGTCAATATTTGTATATCTATCTCCCTTAGCAAATTTCGAAAGGATTTTTAAAATTTTCGGGTAAATACCTGTATCTAAATTTTCTAGATAGCTAAATTTAACATTATTCCTTGTTACAATTTCCTTGGAAAAATCATACAACTTTTCAATATCATGTCCGATATCGTTTCTCAATGTTCTAGAATCGGGGAATGTAAAGTCATGATTTAAATAAAAATCAATAAGATAACAGATTTTTCCGATTCTTTCGATACCTGTTGATAAAGTTGTTAATGCAGTAAAGTAGTAACCTCTTTTTGCATAATTAACTCTTCCTAAGTGTGTTAGCCCTGTTCCTAAAATATCACTAACAAACTGTGCTTCGGCTAAAAGAGCTTTAAAATTTTCACTATACATGTGTTTTTCTATTGCAGTTATTTGTTTAATTGTTAAAGTTAAAGAATTTAAAAATCATTTATATATATCAATGTATAAGGTATCTAAACAAAAACACCCCACCATAGGGCAAGTTTTTGGTAGTACCCCCACCTTTAGAAAGCCGGGCAAAAGTTTTGGAGAGGTGATAAAAACTTCAGCCTTTTTTTGAACATTTTTAGACTACAATCCAGATTTAGAACAGGTTTGAGAGAATTTTGTACAGGTTTAAAATATTTCTTCTGTTTCATTCAAAAGTACCCTAAAATTTGCACATTTGGCACAGTTTTCGACTACTATAAACCAACGAAAAACCCCATCAATACTACTAATATTGAATGGGGAAGTGTAAAAAATTCTAACGCTAATTAAAACTTATCTACAATGACAAAGTTACAAAATTGTTTGGAGGACTTCCAAATCTATGTCGGTACTTATGGCAAGTACAATTCAGGAAGCATCTACGGTGCATGGCTTGAACTTTCAGATTATTCAAATTATGACGATCTTTTACAGGCTATGCAGGAACTTCACCAAGACGAAGACGACCCCGAATATATATTTCAGGATTATGAATGTTCAGAGTTCTTTATCAAACAAAAGCTAATCAGCGAATGCCATCTTTCAGTAAACATTTATGAAATAGCCGAACAAATCAATAATTCAGATTATAATTTAGAGGTTATAGAAGCCTATGCAGAGTGTATGAGTTATTATCATGAGGACGTAAGTGACCTATTAGAGAGCCTTTCAGATTCTTATTATGGCGAGTACAGTTCGGATGAAGATTTTGCGCAGTGTACTTTAGAGCAGGACGGCTCAATTCCTGAAAACCTACCTTCTTACATTTACATTGATTGGGAAGCAACCGCCAGACATTTAATGTATGATTATATGAGTTCTAACGGGTATTATTTCCGAAACTAACAACAATAACAATCTTTGCACCTTGCTTAAATGCAGGGTGCTTTATAACTATTTTAAAAATGAAAGCAAGATATATAAGAGTTTCAACAGGAGCGCAGAACACCGCAAGACAGGAAGAGAAACAGGCACGGGGAGAAAGAATATTTATTGACATTGTTAGCGGTTTTACTCCCTTTAAGGATAGAGAACAGGGAAAGGAACTGATAAAAGCAGTTAATAACAATGAAATCCATTATGTTTCTGTGAGCTCAATTGACAGGTTAGGGCGTAACCTCTACGACATTCTTACAACTTTAGAATTTTTCAAAGAAAAAGGTGTTATTCTTAAAGTTGATAATCTTGGAATAGAAAGCCTAATTAAAGGAAAAGAGAATCAAGCGTTCAAACTTATTATTTCTGTTATGGCTAACATAGCCGAGATGGAACGTGATGCCATTTTAGAGCGTCAACGGGAGGGCATTGCACTTGCAAAGGCTCGAGGAACTTACAAAGGGCGTGAGAAAGGTTCTACTGAAAGTATAGAAGATTTCCTATTCAAGTATAAAGAGGTTATTAAGAACTTAAAGAAAGGAAATTCGATCAGAGATACGGCAAAAATTTGTAACGTCAGTATTGGAACTGTTCAGAAAGTGAAAAATGCAATTTCTATGTAATTATTATTTTTGCAAAAAAATCAAAGATGAAATTCCATGAACATTATAGTCGTTTTTTAGGAGAAGATAATATTTATAAGACCATAGGAGTTGGGCAAAGTAAGGTTATTAATAGTATTTTGATTGGGATATTTATTGTTGCATCTTTTAGCTTATTATGCTTTTCAACTACTGTTTCTAAGACTGAAAAGAGTTTTTTTAAAGTATTTGATACTTGGTCTTTTTACTTAATGATTACTTGTTTATTATCGGTTTATATACTCTTGATTATAGAAAGAACAAGACAGTATGAACATATTCGTGATAAAGCAGGTCATTTGAATCAAAATAGACTGAGTGTAATTTTATTTGGGATAAGCTGGAACTCAATTGTACTTAAGTATTTTTGGTTTGAAGAATTGGCTTCAAAATATAGGTTAATAACAAATAATGAATTGAAGTCTTATAAATTATTCATCAATAAAGAATTAGAGATATGCGTTGAGCCTAAGTTTTCAATTAATGTTCCATTATTAAGTTTTCTTGCTACAACCCTTGTACCTTTGATAGGATTTATTTTCGTTGCTTTTGGAATTAAAGGGCAGGAGCAAAGTAAAATCATTATTTTATCTATTATTTTGATGAGTCCTATTTTCTTGATAATTATATCTAGAGTAAGAGATAGTTTTAAAGATAAAAAAAGAAATTATACCAATATGCAAAACTACTCTTTAGCATTAGATTATATTTTGGAAGAGAGAGAAAGAAATTGTACTGTTCAGGATGAAGATACTTATTAAATGAAAAATAACGAGGGTAGACCACTCAACGAAAATAAAATTACCACTATCGACACGTCTGGAAGTAACTGAAAAGCTACTATTTTAAGCAAGATTTGAAATATATTCCTTTTAAAATTCTATATGGTTAAATGGTACTTTATTTAGTTTTTTCAAAATAATAAAATTCCACAATTTTTAGCTATATGGATAATCTATGAAAAAGAGCCTGATTTACGGAATTGTAATAGTCAGGCTCTTAAAATATCTATATGAATATTCTTGTTATTCTATTTTTGAATAAATTAAGAATTTATCAATAAGATAGGATTTTATTTTTTCCACGCAGAATGTAAACTATCAGCTACCATTCACGGGAAAACTGAACATATTTTTTGAAAGACTTGTAATCTTTATGACCTGTAATTTCTCGGATAAACTCTTCATTCATTCCATTAATCAATGAGTTAGTAATGAAAAACACCCTTCCATAATGCATTGTTAAATAATCGTGAGCATTTTTTTCTACTGTAATCTCATTTTTACCTGAATACTTTACAAACCTTATCTTATCATCAAAACCAATCGTTTCAAAAAGTTTTTTAATTTCTCTATTGCAAAATTGGTTAGTGGGTACTTTTAACCTACCATAGCGTTCCGTGTGAGCTTTAATTATTTCTTTTGGTACATCTAATAAAGGTATATCAACCATTTCTTTAGCTTTTTTGATATGTAAACGTAAAAAGTCTTCTGTAACGTCCTCTGGTCTCATATTTTGTATGTCAACAAATCTCAAACCTGTATATGAGCTAAAAATGAAAATATCCCTCACGATATTACTGTAATCATCTTCAAAATCAGTTATTCTCAATCTTTCTACAATTTCAGGAGTAAGTTTTATTTTTTCAGAATCATCTTTGAAAACTAAGAATTTTTTAAATTCCATATTATTATGAAATCGTCTTTCTCCTGCCCAATTCATGAACGTTTTAAATATTGTTACATATTTTCCAATAGTAGAGTTGTAGTAATTCTTTTCAATGAAATATGCCAATAACTCATCATAGAAATTAAGCGTAATGTTTTGAAATGACATATCAAATTTCATTTCAGCTGAAAACGTTTGAAGATGGTTTTTACACGTTTTATAGGTCTTAATGGTATTTTCTGATACGTGTTGTTTTCTAACATCAATAAACTCATCAAAAACGCTTAATATGCCTTTTTTCCTAGCAGTTGCTGTGTTGACGGGTGTAATCTTGTGTTCAAACTCTTTTTCCAAAATTTCTTTAGATAAAGGTTGATCCTTTAATAAATACTCCCTTTCAATCTCTTTTAAGATTTTGACAGTGTTTTCGATTTTCAGATTTTTAGTGGCTGATTCGGGAGCAAGTTGTCTCACTTTTGTCCCCGCCCATTGTGAGGGTTTTACTTTTACCCCTGTGGAGCGTTTCAGTCTCTGACCTTTTACGGTTGCTGAAACATATACCATTGTTTCGGTTGCCTTTTTAGGCTCTTTTAAGAAAAATGCAATGTTCATTCTATTTTTTTGTTTCAAAATTAGTCTGTGATACAACTGAAAATCTTTTTAAATTGTCCTCAGGGACAGTATAGGGACAAAAAAGGACTAAATTTGATGAAACGCTATTAAACATCATTAAAACAAAAATCCCTTCTAAACATTGTTTAAAAGGGATTTTCTTGATTGAGTAAGTTAAGTTGTGTTTAACTTCTGTGGTTTCTCCAGGAATCGAACCAGGGACACATGGATTTTCAATCCATTGCTCTACCAACTGAGCTAAGAAACCATTATATTTTTGTTTGACTTACTTCGTTGTTTTAAAGTGATGCAAAAGTAGTAAGTTTTAGTATACAAAGCAAGTGTTCATCGTACTTTTTTTGAATAAAATTAAAAACCTACTGATTATCAGCCGGATTATTTTCCTGTTCTTTTCTGATCTGTTCACTCATCTCTTCCAATACAGGTTTGATCGTATTTTCCGGAAGATCACTGATTCGGATATACATCAATCCGTCAATCGCATCATTGAAGTTGGGATCCACATTGAAAGCGATTACTTTAGCATTTTGCTTGATGTATTTTTTGATCAGAACAGGAAGTCTCAATTCAGGTTCAAGGTCATCAATGATTTTGTCAAGCTTGTTAAGGTCAGATTCCATTTCCTCAAAGAAAATGTTCTTATCCCTGTCACGAAGCTTTACCTTATATTCATTTCTTGGAGTGATATATTGAGCTACTGCGGAATCAAAATAATTGGAACGCATAAATTCGATCATTAGTGATTTTGAGAATTCCGAGAATTTGTTGGAAATACTCACACCACCCATAAGGAACTTATGATCAGGATTTCTTAGGCATACATGTACAATTCCTCTCCATAAAAGGAAAAGTGGAAGCGGTTTCTGCTGATATTCCTGACAGATGTAGGCGCGGCCCATTTCTATCACCTTTTTGAAGAAAGGATGGATGTCCTGCTCAAACTCAAATAAAGAGCTTGTATAGAAACCTTTGATACCATATTTTTTCATTACCTCTCTACCCAATGCCATTCTGTAAGCACCAGCCAGCTTTTTCTCACCGTTATCCCAAAGGAACAGGTGGTGGTAATGTTTGTCATATTCATCAAGGTCAAACGGAAGATTACTTCCTTCACCTACCGCACGGAAAGTAAGCTCTCTCTGGCGCCCGATCTCCCTCATAATAGAAGGAATTTCTTCATAAGTTGTGAAGTAGATTTCATAATTTCCGTTGCTGAACAACATTTTGTCAGTTCCTCTCAGCTTGTCGACATCTTTTATGATGTCTTCCACAGGAGTTTCGTCAATGATATTCTGAACAATATTTTCTTCCTTCAGCAAAGGAAACTTTACCGATAAATTCTGAAGGTTGATGCTTTGAGCAAGGGATTTTCTCTTTTCATAGTAAGATTTCATCATATAGACCTTACGTTTAAGAAACTCTCCCAATTCCTCAATCGTTTCCATTTCATCCATTGCTTTTACAGTAATAGGACGCCCGATTCTGATTCTGATAGGTTTTTCTCTGTCATTCATCATTTCTGCGGGAAGCATCAGAGTCTGTAAATTCGGATGAAGTTTAGCCACCTGATAAAAAAGTCGGCTGTTCTTTGCATGAAAATACATAGGAACTACCGGCACTTTAGCCATTCTGATAAGCTTAAGTGCCGTTTTTTCCCATTCCTTATCTAAAATTTCTCCGTAAGGATTGTTTTTGTTGGAAACTTCTCCTGCCGGGAAAATACCTACACAGCCTCCGTTTTGCAAATGCTTGAGTGTTTCACGCATTCCTGAAGAGCTGCTGTAAGCTTCTTTTCTGTTTTCAAAAGGATTTACAGCGATTACATACGGTTCCATAGGCTTTATTTTTTCCAAAAGGAAATTTCCCATTACCTTGAAATCCGGACGAACCTCTGATAAGACCTTGCACATCAGAATTCCGTCAATAGCACCCAGTGGGTGGTTGGAAACCAGAATAAACGGTCCCGTTTTCGGAATCTTTGCCAGATCCTCTTCAAAAGCTACATAGCTTAGGTTTCTTTCTCTCACAAATGAGTCGAAAAAGTCTTTGCCTTCCTTGTCTTTTAGTTTGTCGTATAGTCTGTTTACTTCATTTATTTTAGCAATGCTCATCACAGCAGATGCTACCGGGTTCTTGAGAAACCCAATTTTATTTAAGCCGGAAGCTTTGATCAGATCGTTTTTCGAAATTAAACTCATGTGTGTTTAGTCGCAATTAATATTATTGTGTTACCATTTGAAGTGTATTCTTGGAAATTTGTTCCAATAATACATTTTTTCATGGTAAAATTTATCAATGTGATCCATCTTCGCATTTCTTACTGTGAATAAAGATACATTTTTAATTGCTTCGGTTTTAAAAATTTTTTGAAGCTCTTCGTTGAGCTCGTCAATATGATTAAACTTATCCTCAAGGCACAATGCCAGAGAGATTGCAGAATTCTGCATCAGAGAAACTTTGATCTTATATTTGGATAAAAATCCGAAAATTAAGCTCATATGATCTTCTGCAATGAAAGAGAAGTCTCTTGTTGAGATTTTCAGAAGATCCTGGTTCTCTTTTAAAATATAAGATTCCTCCTGTTGGTTTTTGTCGGAAGCACCTACTTTTGTTCCTTCTTTGGTAGGATCTACGAAAGATTTTACATAAAAAGGAATGTTTTTTTGCTGTAGCGGCTGCAATGTCTTCGGGTGAATAACACTTGCTCCGTAATACGCCATTTCAATCGCTTCTTCATAAGAAATATTAGAAAGAAGAGCTACATCATTGAACTTTCTTGGATCTCCGGTCATTACTCCGGGTACATCTTTCCAGATCGTCATGGCGTCAGCATTTAAGCAGTAAGCAAAAATAGCAGCAGAGTAGTCAGAACCCTCTCTTCCTAACGTCACCGTAAAATTATTGTCGTCAGAACCAATGAATCCCTGGGTTACATAACAGATCTCAGGATTAAGATTGGAGATAAATTCTTCTGTTCTTGTCCAGTCTACCGTACCTTCTCTATATGAATTATCTGTTTTAACATAATCTCTGGCATCTAACCATTGATTGGTAAATTGGATTTCATTCAGATACTCACTTACGATTTTAGTAGAAATCATTTCCCCACAGCTTACTACCTGATCATACACGAAGTTGTAGTTGGGAGATTTATTTCTTCTTAAAAAAGAATCGATGTCATCAAAAAAGAGATTGATTTCAGAGAAAACCGCATGATTTTCAGGGAAAAGGCCTTCCGCAATCTCAATGTGTTTTCGTTTTATCTTTTCAATCTCAGTTTGATAGTTATCCTTTTTGAAATAAAGTTCTACAACTTTTTCCAACTCGTTTGTCGTTTTGCCCATTGCTGAAATGACCAGCAAGCATTTGGCAAATCCCTGGCTTTTTAGAACCATAGACACGTTTTTTACACTTTCAGCATCTTTTACTGATGCTCCACCAAACTTGAAAATTTTCATTAAATTGTTAAAAATAAAATTGTTAGATAAAAAATTACATGAGTTTTTTACGGACGTCAAAATTATAAATTTACAACGAGATATGAAATAGCCTAGTGCAGAGATAGAATTAAGATTTCCTTAAAATCAACAAATAATGAAATAATCTTAATTTTTCTTGAGTCTTATGTAACAAATTTGGAGACATAATTTTTAGTGAAGAGAAGATGTTATGTTGTTTTGTGTTTGTATGTTGTTGAAATACAGTTGGTAGTCTCTTTTTTAATTAAATTTTCTTAATGCGATAAATTTTCCGAAATTTGGGCAAAACGTAAAAAGAAAAATATGTCAAATCAACCATTACAGACTTTAGGAGAATTTCTTATAGATAAACAGGACGATTTTCAGTATTCTACAGGTGAATTTTCTCGTCTTCTAAGTGCAATAAGATTGGCTTCGAAAGTGGTAAACAGAGAAGTAAATAAAGCCGGAATTGTAGATATTACAGGTGCTGCCGGAAACCAAAACGTTCAGGGAGAAGAGCAGCAAAAACTGGATGTAATCGCTAACGAAATTTTTATTACGGCTTTGTCTCAAAGAGAGGTTGTTTGTGGTATTGCTTCTGAGGAAAATGATGATTTTATCGATATTAAATGCGGTGAAAATGGTCATTTAAGCAAATATGTAGTACTGATTGATCCTTTGGACGGATCTTCCAATATTGACGTAAATGTTTCCGTAGGAACTATTTTCTCAATCTACAGAAGAGTTACTGAACCAGGAACTCCGGTACAGCTGGAAGACTTTTTGCAGAAAGGGATTAATCAGATTGCAGCAGGATATGTTATTTATGGTTCATCTACCATGATTGTGTATACTACAGGAAATGGGGTAAATGGGTTTACATTAGATCCATCTTTAGGAACATATTATCTTTCTCACCCGAATATGACTTTCCCAAAAACAGGGAAAATCTATTCCATCAATGAAGGAAATTATATCAAATTCCCTCAGGGAGTTAAAAATTACCTTAAATATTGCCAGATGGAAGAAGGAGACCGTCCATATACTTCAAGATATATCGGTTCTCTGGTAGCAGATTTCCACAGAAACATGCTGAAAGGAGGAATTTATATTTATCCTTCTTACTCACAGGCTCCAAATGGTAAATTAAGACTTTTATACGAATGTAATCCTATGGCATTCCTTGCAGAACAGGCAGGAGCAAAAGCAACCGATGGATTCAGAAGAATTCTTGAAATAGAACCTACAGAACTTCACCAGAGAATTCCATTCTTCTGCGGAAGTATTGAAATGGTAGAAAAAGCTGAAGAATTTATGCGTATCGACAGCGTAAAATAAATGGAAGCAAATTATTTACAATATTTATTACAATTCAAACGCCCGAGTGGAACATCTCGCGGCGTTTTGCTTGATAAGGAAACCTATATCCTCACTATTTCAGAAAATGGAAAAGAAGGAGTAGGGGAATGTGCTATTTTCAGAGGACTCAGTTTTGATGACAGACCTGATTATGAAAATAAATTAAAATGGCTGTGCGAAAATATCAATCAGGATGCTGCTTTTTTGAAAGAAGAACTGAAAGAATTTCCGTCCATCTGGTTTGGATATGAACAGGCTGTTCAGAATCTGAAATATGGAGATCGTCTTTATTTTCCAAGTGAATTTACCAAAGGAAAATCTGCTATTACGATTAACGGTCTGATATGGATGGGCGATGCAGGATATATGGAAGAACAGATTCAGGAGAAGCTGGAAAAAGGATTTCACTGCATTAAATTAAAAATCGGGGTCGATTGGGAATCCGAACATATTATTCTACAAAAATTAAGAGAAAAATTTTCCAAAGATCAGCTTGAGCTTCGTGTGGATGCGAACGGGGGATTTAGCAAAGAAGAAGCGGTTATAGTTTTGCAGCAATTAGCAGATCTTAATATTCACTCTATTGAACAACCTATTAAAGCCGGAAACTGGAATGATATGGCCGAATTATGTGCCCAAACACCCACTCCGATTGCTTTGGATGAAGAACTTATCGGAATTATTGATCCTGAAAAAAAGGAACAGCTTTTAGAAACAATAAATCCTCAGTATATTATTCTGAAGCCTGCATTAATAGGAGGTTTTTCAGGTTTGGATGAATGGATTTCTCTGGCTGAAAATCAAAATATCGGTTGGTGGATTACGTCAGCACTGGAAAGCAATATCGGATTGAATGCCATTGCTCAGTATACATTTACCAAAAAAAATCCAATGCCTCAAGGTTTAGGCACTGGAGCTTTATTTGTCAATAATTTTGAATCCGATTTAGAACTCAAGAATGAGTTGTTATGGTTCAAAAAATAATGATTGAAAATTAATTAGCATAATGGTGGAGGGGAATCCGGACATGTAGTCTGACCACAGTAGTCTGGTCCCCAAGATCTGCAGCACATGGCAACCGGATTCCAGCTATTACATCCAAGAGGTGGTCTTCCTCCTTTGATCGTCTTTAATTCTCCTCTGTTGATTTTTTTTAGATTTTTCATGTATTAATTTTATTTGATTGATAAGTAAATGTCGAAAACTTTTTTCAATTATACAACATGTGGTGAGTTATTTTGCATTATTTAACTTATTTATGAAAATTTTACATTATGTCAAATAATAATAAACAGGTCGGAGAAAAGCCTATTGGAATCAGTATATTAATTGAGTAATGGCATAAGAATTATTTCAAGGATGTAAGCATGAAAAACATTCCTGCATCTGATCTGTAGGAATAATATTCATAAATCGGCTTTGTCTAAAGGATAAAGTAGTTGTTGGGTCGGATAGTTTTTTTTGTTTTTAAAGGTTTTTATTCAGTTAAATCACATCTTTTACGAAGATCGCTTTCTTTATATAGTTTAAGATATAAGAAAACCTTTTTTTAATCTGTTCCATAATAAAAAATTGTAATTCCCTATAGTTTGAATTGGCAATCTTTATGCCATTCTATATCAGCGAATTAATTTTAACGTATAGTTCATTTTTTAAGGATTATTTTAATTATTTGTTAAGAAATAATTGTGAAAATATTTTCATTATCTTTTGATCTGTTGGTAATGAGATTTCGGTCTATCCCATTTAAATTCTGAAAGATGTCATTCTGTACCTGTGAGCTGGAAAGATATCCCCAATGATTTCCTACTTCATATTTAAGGCTGTTAAGCAGATCATCTTTTACAAATGTACAGTCGATAATAGACACAATATCTTTGAATTGATCAATATCACTTGGCCCGTTTTTACCAAGTCTTGGGGTGAGGATGTTTTTCGTAAACTGAGAAGCTCCCAGAATGAGATCTTGTCTGTTCAGATAAATGGAAATTCGGTTAGCTAATAATGGCAGTTTATTATATGAATCTTCAGAATCTTCAAATACTTTATAGCTTACATCCGCATTCAACAACAAAACCTGGTCGATAACACGCAGTATATTCTCTCTTTTAAGACTGTAAAGCATGCTTTGAAGCACTCTGTTTCCCAAAGAATGAGCCATGATATGAATTCTCTGGTTACACGGTTTAAGATCACGGTTAGAAAAAATATCTTTTAAAAACTGGGTATAGAAATAAAACATTCTCATAAGAGATGCCCCGGAATTAATACTGGAAGCCTTATCATCAAAATAACTTAAAGGAATCATACTTCCTGAGGCTGGCCAGCTTACGAATAATATATGTTCTACAGGGGATGCTGGATTATCAATAAATATTTTCTTAAGATCAAGAATAGCCTTTAGTTCATCATCAAAATCATACAAATAACCGTGGATGAATATCAGAACATCACTTCTGTCCTTCGTGGAAGACATATTTTTGTACAGTTCGTAGAACATCCTTTGGGTTCCGCCAAGATTATTGGCCGTAAGTGAGGAATTTTTAATCCCTTTTTCACTCAACAAAACTTCTAAAACTTCTTCATAGCCCTGTTTCTCCGGTTCAGAGAACAGCTTATAATTTAAGATATTCCTGTTGGTATAGTCTTTCTTTTTTTTGGCTTGTGGAGTAGGTTCCTGATAATTGTCAAAATCACATTTGGCAATTCTGAAATTAGGAATTGAATATTCGTCATTGGAAAAAGAGTCTACTTTTTCACCTTTATGACGAATGATTTTCCGGTTGCTTAAGATATAAACGCCCATGATGGTAAAAGGTTACAATGGTTTTAGCTTTCCTAAATTAGTGAAAATTCCTGAAATACAATGGATAAGGCTTTTAAATTATCACTTTTAGAAACGCTTATTTTTCCGTAACTTTGTGAAACTTTTTTTGCTAAAAAATAAAAGCTACTTTAATGGAAGAAGAAAAAAATCACTCAATTTTATTGAGCAAATTATTGAAGAGGATCTGGCAAACGGTTTGAAAAGAGATCAGATCCGTTTCCGTTTTCCACCTGAACCGAATGGTTATCTGCATGTAGGACACACAAAAGCGATCTGCATCAATTTCGGTCTTGGTGAAAAATACAATGCTCCTGTAAACCTTCGTTTCGACGATACGAACCCTGAAAAAGAAGAGCAGGAATTCGTAGATTCTATCATGAAAGATGTTGAATGGTTAGGTTTCAAATGGGATAAAGTATTGTACGCATCCGATTACTTCCAGCAGCTTTACGATTGGGCAGTTCAGTTAATTAAAGAAGGAAAAGCTTATGTAGATGAGCAGCCATCTGAAGTAATTACGGAACAAAGAAAGAATCCTGCAGAACCGGGAATTGAATCTCCTTACAGAAACCGTCCTGTTGAAGAATCATTAGATTTATTCGAAAGGATGAAAAACGGAGAATTTGAAAGTGGTTCAATGTCTCTTCGTGCAAAAATCGATATGGTTTCGCCTAATATGAATATGCGTGACCCTGTTATGTACAGAATTTTGAATAAACCTCACCACAGAACAGGTACAGCCTGGAAAATTTATCCGATGTACGACTGGGCTCATGGGGAATCTGATTATATCGAGCAAATTTCGCACTCACTTTGTTCTTTAGAGTTTGAAAACCACAGACCTTTGTACAACTGGTATTTGGATCAGGTTTACGAAGATGGAAGGGTTAAAAACAAGCAGAGAGAATTTGCTAGGATGAATGTTTCCTATATGATTACTTCCAAAAGAAAGCTTCAGAGACTGGTCGCTGAAGGGGTGGTAACCGGATGGGATGATCCAAGAATGCCTACTATTTCAGGGATGAGAAGAAAAGGATATACTCCAACTTCTATCAGAAACTTTATTGATAAAGTAGGGGTAGCAAAAAGAGAAAACCTTATCGAAATCCAATTGCTTGATTTCTGTGTACGTGAAGACCTGAACAAGGTAGCTAAGCGTGTAATGGCAGTAGTAGATCCTGTAAAATTGGTGATTGAAAACTATCCTGAAGACAAGGAAGAATGGTTAGAGACTGAGAACAATCCTGAGCAGGAAAATGCAGGAACAAGAGAAGTTCCATTCTCAAGAGAGCTGTATATTGAACGTGAAGACTTTAAAGAAGAAGCTAACAATAAATTCTTCAGACTTAAATTAGGTGGAGAAGTTCGTTTAAAATCTGCCTATATCATCAAAGCTGAAAGAGTAGAGAAGGACGAAAATGGAGAGATCACTACCATCTACGCTACGTATGATGATAAGAGTAAATCCGGAAGCGGAACAGAGGAAAGTTTAAGAAAAGTAAAAGGAACTTTACATTGGGTATCTGCAAAACATGCTCTTCCTGTAGAAGTGAGAACTTACAATCACCTGTTTACAGTAGAGCAGCCTGATGCGGAAAAAGATGTAGACTTCTTAAACTTCATCAATCCTGAGTCTGTAGCAACGGTAAAAGGGTTTGCTGAGCCAAGCCTGAAAGAGGTTGCTGTTGGTGAACCATTACAGTTCCAAAGAATCGGGTATTTTACAAAAGATCAGGATTCTACAGACGATGCTTTGGTATTTAACCGTACAGTAACGTTAAAAGATTCTTTTAAACCTGAATAATTTTTCGGAAATATATAAAATACATAAAGCAGGACTTCATTGAAGTTCTGTTTTTTTTGTTGGAATACGCGAAGGCGCTAAGAAGTTTATACTTTGTGAATATTTTAAGGCGCAAGGAAATCGAAGATTTCCGGCAAATGTAATACTTAATCAATTAATATTCTTAGTTCTCAAAGTCAACAGTGTTCAATTTTATCGGAGATAAAATCCTTGCGCCTTATATTATATAGAAAGGAATAATCTTGCGCCCTTGCGTTTTCCAACAGATTCATATAAACCATAATCATAAAAAACAAAAAAGCAAGACTTCATACAAGTCTTGCTTTTATTTAATAGTTTAAGATTCTATTTCAAAAAGTCTTTATCTCGGTATGTAGGATTAGGATATTTATAAAACCCTTCACCTGTCAAGACTCCCAGTTTTCCTTTATCAATATACTCTTCTTTTAATTTTTGAACAGCTTTAATCTTCAATGGATTTTCTGTTTCTTCAGCTTCCATTTTATTAATATTATAAGCTGTTGTAATTCCTACAACATCCAAAATACCGAATGGTCCTGCTGGTGCTCCGGTGGCTACCATCCATGTTTTGTCAATGGTTTCAATATCCGATACTTCATCAATCCAAAGGTTAACTGCAGCGCCAAGCAATGGAACTAATAATGAATTGACAATATATCCCGGCTGTTCTTTGTTAATGGGTAATGCCACCATTCCAATATCTTTTGCAAATTGGATTACTGAATCAAATACTTCCTGCGAAGTTCCTGGATGGCGCATTACCTCTCCGGTATTATGTTTCCAGATTTCATTAGCAAAATGGAGGGCTACAAATTTCTCCGGTCTTCCTGTATCTTCAGCAAACTGGCTGGGTAGAAGGGTAGAAGAGTTTGTTGCAAATACTGTTTTTTCCGGAGCTACCTGAGCCAGCTTATGGTAGAATTCTATTTTAATGGCTGGATCTTCAGGAACTGCTTCTATCAGAAGATCTGCATCCTTTACTGCTTCGGCAAGATCTGATGAATAGCTGATATTTTTAAATGTGGCATCAAGTTGTGTCTGTGTTGCATTCAAATCCTTTTGGTAAGCTTCACTTAAAGTGGTGAATTTACCTTTGGCTTTTTCCAATACTTCATCATTAATATCATATACGGTTACGTTGAAACCGTGATAGGCAGTCTGGAAGGCGATCTGATATCCTAATACACCACTTCCTGCTATCGTTATATTTTTAAAATCCATGAGATTTATTTTTAATTAAAAATGTTTTTAAAGTAGATGATACTTTGTCTTTGACGCAAAGGCTTAGAATAATAATGATTTATTAAAGGAAGCAAAGAAGAGAATCAACAAGTTGATTTGATGAAGCGTATTGCTTGGTGGAGCAGATTTATCTGCCTTTGCTCACTTAAAATAGTGATAAACTTTTATAAACCCTTGCGTTAAGAATAAAGAATATGCTGCTTTAAAACTATTTTTTGTTTTAATCTTTTACTCCTTTTACCCATTCCTGAAATCTGGTTAAGAAAGATTCATGTTCTTCTTTTTCTTCAGGGCGGTTGACCAGAATATGTTCAAAATAAGTTCCTTTTAGTATTTTTCTTAAGATTCCTTCTCCTAAGAAAGGTTTATAATCATTAAGAGCCTGAGTCGCTTTTAATAAATGTCTGATATCATACTGTAACGGATTGATATCCGGAACCTGTTTGTTAAGATTCAACAGATTGTAAACCGCTATTCTTGCCGTTCTCACAGAACTTTCCATGGTGAATACAACATCATTATTAGTTTCTACAAACTGTCCTACAAGACCTAAATTGGTACATCCTTCAGGAACCACTCTTGGACGGTCTCCCGTTGCTCTTGGCATAAACATAGAAGTGATGTAAGGCATGAAAGCTGTGCGTACAATTGTATTTTCTATAACGTTATCCAGTTGATCAGTCATTCCTAGATGGTAACATAATTCGGCAAGAATTTCATTTCCGGTACACTGAGGCATCGGTTTTTTAATGTAATTACCTTCTTTATCCATCAATAAGGCGTATACCCATACTACAAGGATGTCATCCGGTTGTGTAGGGAAGTGTGGCTGTCTGTTGCAGGTAAAGCTCATCACCCAATTAGAGTCTGTAATGGTAATAATACCTCCGGTAGCTGTTCTTCCTGAGTAAGGATCATTCACACACAATTCTTTCAGTTTCTCTGTGAAAGCGGAAGGACGACAAGTTAATGTAGCAGATTCCCATGAAGATTTTTCAATATGGCTACAGAATTTTTCCGGTTTCCCGAACACTTCAGATTTTGCGGCAAGATTTTTCCAAAGTTTCCATCCTGCGCTTTGTCCGGCACTGCTGTTGTCAATCGTAACTTCAGGAACGGTATTATTGTCTCCGTAGAATGTACTTTCTGTCATAGATCCGGTAGTTACGATAACATAGTCATCTTTACCGATTGGTATTCTTACTTCTTCTCCGTTCTGTTCCGTGATGATTCCTTCTACTGTTTTTCCTTCGGTATTGATATGGATGTCAAGATCTTTTACCAAAGTATTAAACTGGATTTGTACCCCTTTTTCTACCAGAAAGTTTTTCAATGGAGTTACATAGGTATCATACTGGTTGTATTTTGGGAAAACAAGACATGAGAAGTCTTTCATTCCATCAATAGCATGGAGGAATCTGTGCATATACAGTTTCAGTTCCAGTAAGCTGTGCCAGTTCTCGAAGGCAAACATAGAACGCCAGAAGAACCAGAAATTACTGTCGAGGAAAGATTGAGAAAAATAATCTTCAATCGTTAAATCGTCAAGCTCTTCTTTTTTCTTTAACAGCAATTTTACAATCGCCAGCTGATCTTTTTTCTCAAGTCCGAATTTACTGAAATCCTTGATCTGTCCCTGATTATGTATTAGTCTTGCTTTAGAGTAATTCGGGTCATTATCATTAACGAGTCGGTATTCATCCAATACACTGTATGGGGCAGGCAATTCTAAGGCAGGAATATCCTGGAACATATCCCATAAATTCTCATAGGTCATATCCATTTCCCTTCCTCCACGGATGATGTAACCGTCTTTAGCATTACCGGCGCCATCCAGAGATCCGCCTTCAACATTCAATTGGTCAAGGAAAATAATGTTTTTGCCGGGAACATGGCCGTCACGGATGAAATAATAAGCGGCAGACATCCCTGCAATTCCGCTTCCTACAATATAGATTTTACTGTTTTCGTAAGATTGTAAAGGAATTCCTTTATTACGCTGATAGTTTCCGATCTGATCGGAGAAAGGCATTGTTTTTTCAGGAGTGTTAATCTGAACTTCTTTACTTGAATCCGGTTCGTGATTTACTTTCCCGAACTCGTCAGAGGCATTTAAAACTTTGTCGAATTTTGAATTGATCGTACTCATTTTGTATTGTTTTTAATTAACAGTATAAAGGTACCTTTATTCACAAAGCGATATATATCCCCAAGTTCAGAATTATTATCCCCAAATTCTTAAGACTGAATATTTTCTTTAATTCTGTACTCTGAAGGAGAAAGTGTAGTATGTTTTTTGAAAAATCGGCCAAATGCCGATGCGGAATTAAACTGAAGTTCAAAAGCAATTTCAGAAATGATGAGATCAGGATTTCCAAGCATAACATAAGCTTCCTTCAATAAGGCTTCATCAATAACTTCATGAGGTGTTTTTCCGCTTGCTTTTTTAATAATTTCGATGAGATATTTATTGGAAACATGAAGCTGATCTGCATAAAACTGAACCGTTCGCTCCCGGGTAATATTTTCTCTGATCAGTTTACTGAATTTCAGATAAAGATCTTTTTTACCCTCTTCTTTTTCAGGATTTGTCGAATTTTGCTGTTCCATAATCTCTGCAGTTTCCAGTAGAATATGAAAAATAATGGTGCGGATAATTTCGTCTGTAAACTTCCTCTGCTTCTTTGATTTTTTATCAAGATCATCCAGAAGATTTTGCAGTAACAAAGAATTCTTTGCTGAGGTTTTTACAATGCTGTATGAACCTTTGGAAAAAAGATTCATTTTCTCGATGATAAACGGATTGGAAATATTTTTAATCAGAAAGTTCTTGTCGAAGAACAACAGCTTCATTGTAAAATCATGACTGGTTTTTACAAACTTTACAATAGTAGAAGGAGCAGCCATCAAAAAACTGTGAGCATTTACCTTGTATTTCTGTCGGTCTATCTCAATATTTATTTCTCCTGAGGTACAAATGCACAGGGCATAGTAATCCATTCTAAAGGGAGCTTTAGGAAATTCGAAAATGGGTTTTCCGGAAGAAATGTAGTAGGATTGCCGGCAGTCAATACTGTAAAAAGATAATGTATCATGTAAATTTTCGTAGGTTACCATTCTTACGTATTGGTTAAATTTTTATTGTGTTTTCAAGTTTTTTCAGCTTAAAAACATAGTTATTACTGCAATTTACGATTTTTATAAAAGTCTTTAGACTTTAAATAGCAAAAAGATCCATTTTTTCCAAAATAGAGCCAATGGGTCAGTTTTCTTGATGTTATTTATAAAAAACAGGTTTAAATAGGGGCTTTTGGGTTATTTTTATCTAATTTTGCACTTTCAAATTTCCCCAAAATATTATTGTGAGATTAATTAACGTATATACGAGTTCTTTCAAAGGACTCTCGCAGGAGAGTTGGATGCTGGCGTTGGTAATGCTCATCAACAGGGCCGGTTCTATGGTACTTCCGTTTCTGGGAGTTTATATGACGAATCATTTACATTTCAGTATTGAAATTCCGGAATTGTACTGAGTTTTTTTGGAATAGGTTCGGTTCTTGGATCATGGCTGGGAGGGATGATCACTGATAAAATAGGAGAGTACAGGGTACAGAGTCTGAGTTTATTTCTCAGTGTTCCTTTATTCTGTATGATTCCCCTTTTCACAACAGAAACTGGTTTGGCGGGAATTATTTTAGCCCAAAGTATTGTAAGTGAAACTTTCCGTCCGGCCAACTCAGTGGCAATCACTAAATATGCAAAGCCAGAAAATATTACCAGAGCTTTTTCGTTGAATCGTATGGCTGTCAATCTGGGATTTTCTATCGGGCCGGCCTTGGGAGGTATTCTTTCTGCTATTTCTTATGAGTTTCTCTTTTTCAGCAATGCATTGGCTGCTTTGCTGGCTGGGTTGATGTATATCTGGTTCTTTAAAGATCGTGCACGAGTAGCAAAAGAGAAAGCTAAAACGGTAAAAGAAGTCATTGTAGTTAAAAAAGAAAGTTCCCCGTATCGTGACGGTAAGTTTTTGATTTATTGTGCGTTCTGTATGTTTTTTGCCATATGTTTCTTCCAATTGTTCAGTACGTTGACCATATTTTATAAGGATACCGCACATTTGAGTCAGCAAAACATTGGATATATCTTGGGATACAGCGGTTTTCTGATTGTATTGCTGGAAATGGGACTGGTACAGGTAGCTGAGAAGTATTTTACTTTAGCTTTTACAATGCTGTTCGGAACTTTCCTCTGTGGAGTTTCCTATGCAATGCTGGCTTTTGATTACAGCATCATTACCCTTGTACTGTCTATGACCTTACTTTGTGTAGGAGAAATATGGACACTTCCCTTTATGTCAACCATCACAGCATTACGTTCCGGAGAAAATAATAAAGGTGCTTATATGGGATTGAATGGAATTTCTTTTTCTATAGCATTCATCGTTACCCCTTATATAGGGACGTTGATTGCAGAAAAGTTAGGCTTCAGTATATTGTGGATTGGAACAGGAGTATTGGCAGTGGCTATCGCTGTAGGTTTTTACTTTATCATTCCATGGATGCTTAAAGATAAAAATAAAGTGGAAGAAGATGTGATATAAGAGATATCATGCTTTTGACTTATCAATTTAAAAAAGCTTCGGGCAATTTCGTAGAAATTGCCCGAAGCTTTTTAATATAGATGAATGTTTATTATTAAGCTTTGGAAAGAACTGTATTGATAATCATATTCGCATGAATTCTCGAGTTTTCAATGAACCAAAGATGCGTATCTTTTCCTCCACATACCACTCCTGCCAGATAGAGATTGGAAATATTGGTTTCCATGGTTTCAGGATTATAAAATGGTTTTAGACAGTCTCCATTAAGCTCAATTCCTGAATTTTTAAGGAAATCAAAATCCGGAAGATAGCCTGTCATGGCCAATACAAAATCATTGTCAATTTCATGAATTTCTCCTTTTTCATCCTTGAAAATGACTGTGTTTTCTTTGATTTCGATCATTTCTGCATTAAAATGGACTTTAATACTTCCTTCTGCAATTCTGTTTTCAATATCCGGTTTTACCCAATATTTTACACTTTTGGAAATCTCAGAGTGGCGGACAATCATCGTTACTTCAGCTCCTTTTCTATAAGTTTCCAGTGCTGCATCTACCGAAGAGTTGCTTGAACCAACTACCACTATTTTCTGCCTTGCATATGGATAAGGTTCGGTGTAGTAATGCTTGACCTTCGGAAGATTTTCCCCTGGAATATTCATAAGATTAGGAATATCATAAAATCCGGTAGCAATTACTACATTCTTAGCAAAATAGATTGATTTGGTCGTTTTGATCTCAAATATTTCAGCATTTTTTGAAACATTCAACACCTTTTCATAGAGGTGGATGTTGATCTTTTTCTGTCTGGCAATTCCCTGATAGTATTCCAAAGCTTCCTGTCTTCCCGGTTTGGGAGCAGCAGAAATAAATGGAATTTCGTCTATTTCCAGCTTCTCAGCCGTAGAGAAAAAACGCATGTATAAAGGATAATTGTACAGTGAGTTGACAATGGTTCCTTTTTCTATAATTAAATGACTGAGATTGTTTTTTTGAGCTTCAATAGCACAATTTAGACCGATGGGGCCAGCTCTGATAATGAGAATGTCCAAAATTTCCATAGAACAAAGGTACAACTGAAATTATAAACTATGAATTATCAATCATCAATTATCAATTCTCCATTATAACGGTTGGCATCAGTTTTGGTACTCTTTTTATCCACCAAAAATCTTATCATATGAAAAAGAGATTTATTCCCCTATTAGCTATGAGTACAGTATTAGTTCTCAGTGTTGCTACAGCCTGTAAAAAAGAGGCTGGCAAACCTGTTCCCAATCAAATTGATTCCATTGCACAAAATAAAGTAGACAGTGCTGGAACCGTTCAAAATAACGTTAATAAAGAAGCTGTTTTAAAACAGGCCAATGATGAGGTTTTAAAAGCTTTAAAGGATAAAGATTATACCACATTTGCCTCTTTGATTCACCCTGAAAAAGGAGTGCGTTTTTCAATGTATGCTTATGTGGATGTAAAAGAAGATAAGCATTTTTCTAAAGCAGATTTTGAAAAATATCTGCCTACCAAAACATTATTTACCTGGGGAGCACACGATGGTTCCGGAGATCCTTATAAAGCGACGATCAATGATTATCTTAGTAAATGGGTATTTTCTAAAGATTTTACCACCGCACAATATTCATTGAATAAGTTCATAGGTGGTGGTAATTCACTGAATAATTTAAAGGAAATTTATCCTAAAGACGACTTCACCGAAAACTATATTAAAGGAACCGAAAAATACGGAAATATGGATTGGAAAACAGTTCGTTTTGTTTTTGAAGAATTTCAGGGTAAATATTACCTGGTTGCTGTTTTGAATGACCAGTGGACGATATAGAAGTTAGAAGTTAGAAGTTAGAAGTTAGAAGCGGATAGACGGAATAACTTCCAGCTCCCGGCCTCTAACTTCCATTCCTTTTTTATTTCAAAACTTCAGTCAATTGACGGGTAAGGTTTTTTCTTGAAAACTGTTCAATATTTTGAGTGTTTTTGAGAAGACTGCCGTTTTTCCAAAGCTCAAATTTTTCAAGAATAAACTTTTTTACAGTTTCTGTATCCTGATAATTAAAGTGTTTTCCTGCCTGTGTTTCTTCCAAAATTTTTGCTACATCTGCTTGTTCAGGTCCAAAGGAAAGAATCTGTTTTCCTGAAGCCAGATACTCAAATATTTTTCCGGGGATGATTCCCTTTGATGATTCATTCGGGAAATTGGTGATAAGAAGCATATCAGAATGCTGCATTTCTTCCACTGCTTTGCCATGGGCCAGATATCCAAGATTCAAAATATGATTTTTTAAACTCGAATTTTCTATTGTATGAAGGATTTTATCATCTATTCTTCCTACGAATTTCAATCTAAAATTTTCTGCAAATTCAATATTTTCCTTAATCAATTCATCAAGAGCTTTCCATAGATTTTCCGGATTTCTGAGCTGTTCCAAAACTCCGATGTAACTAAGTGTGAATTTATTTTCAGCCTTTTTCCCTTTCGCTTTTTCGTCCGAATCACTTTCATCAAACCCATTCGTAATGCAAACGGCATTAGCTCCTGCTTTTCTAAAGTTTTCAGCATCAGTATAACTTGTTGCCAGCGTGATGTCTGCATTCTTAAATACAGCACTTTCAAGCTGACGGTGTTTTTTATCTGAGCTTTTGGTTAATTTCAGATGTTTGTAATAGGAAATCTCTGTCCATGGATCACGAAAATCAGCAATCCATTTCAGATCCGGCATTTTACTTTTAAGTCCCAAACCAATCAGATGAAGTGAGTGGGGTGGACCGGAAGTAACAATGGTATCTATTTTATTTTCTTTCAGGTATTTTTCCAGAAATGTAACGGAAGGTTTTACCCAAAAAACTCTGGCATCAGGAATGAAAAAATTACCTCTTACCCAAATTGAAAGTTTAGATTTCCAGCTTTGATTTTTTCCTACATCAAATTGTCCGGCCTTAAATTTCTTATTGCTTTTATTCAGTTTTTCAGCCAGTTGATAAGGTTCCCAGATTTTGGTTCTTACCATCTCAATGTTTTCCGGAACATCTTTCATCAGCGTTTCATCCAGCAATGGATAACTTGGATTTTCCGGAGTGTAAATAATGGGTTTCCAGCCGAAGTCTGGCAGATATTTTGCAAACTTGAGCCATCTTTGAACACCAGGACCTCCCGCAGGAGGCCAGTAATAGGTGATAATCAATATTTTCTTTTGTTCCATTTTCTTAGCTTAAATGGTCTTTGTCATTCTGAACGAAGCGGAGCGCAGTGAAGAATCTTACTCTATCTCTTCATTAAGCTTTTTGTTCAGCTGCAATCTCTTTTTTCTTGTTCTTATTCATCCAGAAAATTCCAAAGGCAGATAATAGTATAAATAATCCGAATGAAAGAAGAGAAACCCATTTCCCTTTTTCAATCACTTCCGGTTCGAAAACCATTCTGATATGGTGATTTCCCGCCGGAACATGTACTGCACGAAGTAAATAATCTGCTTTGATGTATGGAACTTCTTTTTCATCTACCAGCACTTTCCATCCGTGAGGATAATACACTTCAGAGAATACTGCTAATTGAGGAGTTTTCGACTGAGATTTAAATTCAAGTTCGTTTGGCTGATATTTCGTCAGATTGATAAATGCGGTAGAATCTGCCTGAATAGGTTTGTCTGAAAAATAGGCTTTATCAGATGAAGCAATAACTGCTGTCTTTTTGTTGTCGATAGTTCCGATAGATTTAATTTCCTGATTAGGACTATCTACGAACTTCAGGTCACTTACAAACCATGCATTACCATTGGCTTTTGGGTTAGGAACAACCTGTGGCTGATCAGGACCTCCGAAAACCAGATATTTAGCATTTAATAAGTTTAATACATTAGGGGTTTTTACGCTGTCGATACTATTGATGTATTCATTCAGAACATCATCATATCTTCTTAATTTTACAGCGTGATAACCACCAATTGAAGCTTTAAAATAAGAGGTATTGGTTTCACTTGTTACTCCCAAAGTCTGGTTGTAAATTCTGTAGTGAGTTTTATCTTTTTCAGCGATAGTCTCCAATGTTTTATTGATGTTCACATTGGCTAAAATAGATTCCAGATTTGGATTTTCCTGAACTTTTTCAGCCAAAAGATCTGAACTTTCTGTCTGGAAAGGATTTTCTGCAAAGATTTTATCTACATAGTTTTCATCGTTTAAATAGCGCTTGTTTACAGTCCAAAGATCAAATAAACTCACGACTCCGATTACTACCAATGCAATATTCTGATTAAGCTTTTTCTTTAAAGTTAAGAATAATGCTGCAGCTGTAATGGCTACATAGATAAATGCTTTTATAGCATCTATTCTGAATAATTTATATCTTTCATCTACAAGATAATCGAGTAGGAAAGGAGGAAAATAAGTCTTTTCGCCTTCTGTTGAAAACCCTAATAATGATTTTCCAAAGATTAAAAGAATCAATAACAATCCTAAAGTTCCACCCCCTACATAAAGAAGAATTTTCTGTTTGTATTCCTCAGTCAATTTTTCGTCTGTAAAGAATCTGTATAATCCCAGAATAGCAATCAGAGGGAATAATAGCTCTACAACCACTAAAATAGAAGATGGTGCTCTGAATTTATTATAGAACGGTACATAATCAATAAAGAAGTCCGATAAAGGCATAAAGTTGCTTCCCCAAGCCAGTAAAATTGTCAGGATGGAGGCTCCTAAAATCCAGTAACGGTATTTTTTTGATGCAAAGAAAAATCCTAATAGAGCAAGGAAACAAACAATAGCTCCCTGATAAGCAGGTCCTGAAGTTCCCGGCTGATCTCCCCAATACGTCATTCCGCCGAAACCTTTGGAGATTCTGTCCATTTCTGCCTGTGAACCTACATTTTCCTGAACCAGTTCCTGAACTTTGTTCATCATCTCTTTCCCTTCCGGTTCCTGGCTTCCTCCACCCATTAATCTTGGGATGAAAAGGTTTAAGGTTTCAAGCTGTCCATAGCTCCACATCAGCATACTTTCTTTATCCATTCCGGATTTCCCTGAAATATGACTGTCGTTATCTAAAATCTGTTTTCCACGTACGGTTTCTTTTACATATTCAGAATTGGCCATGATTCTTTGTGAATTCATTCCAACTCCAATAATACATGATGCGGCGATAATTCCTGATGAGATCAGGAAGTGCTTCATTGGTGTCTTTTTCTGAATGGCTCTGATGAGCTCAGACAAGAATAAGAATCCTAGTGCAAGGAAAAGATAATAGGTCATCTGTGGGTGATTGGCTGCAATCTGTAACCCCATAAAGAGGGTTGTGACGATGAATCCCCAGATGTATTGTTTTCTGATATAAACGAGTAAAATTCCAGCTAATAGCGGGGCAAAATATTCAATGGTGTTTACTTTACCATTATGTCCGGCCGCAATAATAATGTAAAAATAGGTCGAAAGCCCGAAGAAAGTGGCTCCTAAGAGTGCATACTTCCAGTTTCTGACCACTACCATTCCCAAAAGGAAAAATCCTGCGAAAAGCAGAAAAAGATAATTGACCGGCCTTGGCAGGAAATTCAGATTGCTGTCGATTTTTTTGATGATGTCACCTTTGAACTGGCTTCCCATCTGATAAGTCGGCATTCCCCCAAACATAGAGTCGCTCCAATAGGTTTCATTTCCTGTATTCGCTCTATAGTCGAGCAGTTCTTTTGCTCCTCCTCTGTACTGCACAATATCGTGCTGGAAAAGCTGTTTTCCTGTAAATACAGGAGTAGAATATAAAAATGCTAAAACTATAAATACTACTAATGAAGCTGCAATATAAATTAAGTTTTTATTTTTTGCCATGCTGGTTATTATCTTTTATTTCTTGGAATTTTACCTTTTGTCCTTACTCTCTTTCACCTCTTCAAAGTCTACAGTTTCTGCATCCCAATTGAGGTTCTGTTTGTTATTCTTATTCGAGTTGTGTATGTCCTGCTGTCCGTTGTTTTGATTGTGGTTATTAAAACGGTAACTATAAAACGTCTTAAAGAAAATTCTTTTCAGAATGTTCCAGACAAAGAAAATAATAATGGCAGTGAGTACTAACTCAAGAATGTACTTCATAATTTTAAAATTTAAAGTTCAGGGCTTAAAGTTTAAACCCTGAATACATTTAATTCAGTTATTTAGCAGATGGGTTTACCATTACAGAAGAATTAGAAACGCTTTTCATGGACTGAGATTGTTTTCCATCAGAAATAGTTTCTATCTGTGTCGTTTTTACGGTAATATTCTGGTTGGTAATCCATCCTGTGCTTTCGTCAAACTTAATGGTTCCGTTCTGAACCAGTTCACTGCTCAGACTGTGGGTGATTGGTCCCTGAGCTTTCTTTTCGGTTTTCTTAGGAATACCTCCGGTTACTGCAATTTCTGCAGCTCCGTTTCCTAAGCTTTTCATTACATAATTGGATGTTACTTTTACGTTTCCGCTTGGATCAGCATTTTCAGAAGTTGACCATTTCTCACCAATTTTCACTCCTTTTTTAGGAATAATCATCAGGTTTTTATGGAACTGATCTTTTAATACTTTTTCATTGAACGATTGTTTAAGGCTTGCTACTACGCTTTCTTTTTGATTGGCATCTTTGATAAGAGTACCTACAGCCGTTGCTACTTTAGTATAAACAGCATCAAAACCTGTGATGGAAATTACATTACCTTTTGTATCCATTTTCATGGCTAGTTTATTTCCGGTAAGCGCTTTGTTTACATTCCAGATCATTTTAAGATCATCTTCTTTAGGAATAGGTAATTTTGTATCTACCACAACTGTTTTTCCTTGTGCAGACTGAGAGTTTCTTTTCGCAACAAGATTAAGGGTCATTTCGTATACGTTCCCTTTAATGTCATTCACGACAAAGTTCATTTCATCTGTAGACTCGCTGGTTGCAGTCATAGATTTCCCCTGAGGATCTGTCATTGTTTTTACATCTCTCTGATACGTAGTAAGAGGGTAAGCCTTTCCTTTTTCAAGCTTGAAAGTTTGTGTAATAACACCTGCAGAATCTTTTATTGCAGGGTTTTCTGCCACTTTCGCTACAGAATCAGCAGGAACTTCTACCGTTACTGTTTTTCCGGTTTTAGGATCTACTTTCGTTATTTTTGCTGTTTCTTTTTTACAAGATACAAGAGCTATTGATGATATAAGCGCAAGCGCTGCAATGTTCTTCATTTGATTTTTTAACTTTATTTTTTACTACTATTTCTTAATATATTATCGGCAATATCCTGTAATATCCCCTGAGATTCACCATCCGATTCATTAGACAACACTACCACTCCCATATTTTTTGAAGGATAGATCTGAAGGATGCTTGAAAAACCAAATGTACCTCCAGTATGATAAATGGTTTGCGTTCCGTCTTCATAAGTATGTATTCTCCAGTACAGCCCAATTCTATCCTCTTCACTCTTCACAAGAGGAGTATGTGAAGCTTTTACATACTTGTCGCTGTCATTCAAATGGTATTGCATGTATTTCACCAGATCTCCTGTAGTGGATTGAATTCCCCCTGCCGGAGCAAAAATGGTTGTGAAATTTCTGGGCATTACCTTCCCTTTTTCGTTATAGCAAGTCAATAGCTGTGTAGAATTCGTACCAACAATGGTGTGAGTCATTTTCAGAGGTTTTGTAATGTGCTCTGAAAGCAGTTCTCCATAGCTTTTATGATATACATTTTCCAGAATATCTCCCACAATCTGTGTTCCTACATTGGAATACTTATATTGCGTTCCCGGTACAAAATCTATTTTAGCATGATGTAGATCTTCATAAAACTTCTTTTTTGAATAGTTTTTATAAAAATCTGCCAGTGCCATAGCAACAGAGTCCATCGGTTTTTTGAAGGTTTCCGACTGATCCGGTAAAAACTGTGGCAATCCTGATGAATGATTGGTAAGATTAGCAATCGTTATCGGATGCTTTTCAAATTCAAGGTTAGGATAATTTTCTTTTAAATATTTCCGGATATCATCATCCATTTTAATTTTACCATCTACTGAAGCATGTGCCAGAAGGGTTCCGGTAAATGTTTTGGTGATAGATGCAATTTCATATAGACTTTGTGAAGTCGGAAGTTCAGATTTTCCGATTTCTGTGGTTCCATAATTATAAAAATAACTTTTACCATCTCTAATAATACCTATTGAAATTCCTACGCGGGCAGGATTTTGCATATAAGCAAGTGCTTCTTTCTGAACCATCTTATCAAGTTCTGTCACAAGACGGTTATCTGTGGCTGTATTTTTTGTCTGTGCATTCAAAACGAATGGAGCAAAAAATAATGGTAAAAGTGTTTTTATATTCATGATTTAAGGATTGGGTATTACGGTCATTTTCTGTCTTACCGCTTCATACAAAATCGCTCCACATGCTACTGAAACATTCAGAGATTGAGTTTTTCCTTCAATAGGAAGTTTTATTTTTTCGTCAGCATGATGCAGAACTTCTTTAGAAATACCTGTTTCTTCATTTCCCATCACAATAGCACATGGTTCTGTGAAGTTCACATCATAGATTAATTTCTGAGCTTTTTCGCTGGCAGCATATACCGAAATTCCGCTTTGCTGAAGAAAATCTACAGTGTGTGCCAAATTGTTTTCTTTGCATATTTTGATATTATAAATACCTCCTGCAGAAGTTTTTATAGCATCAGAGTTGATAGGTGCTGCCCCTTTTTCAGGAATGATAACGGCATCAATTCCTACACATTCTGCTGTTCTGCAGATTGCTCCGAAGTTTCTTACATCTGTAAGTCTGTCCAGAATCAAAAGAAAAGGAGTTTTCCCCTGTTCAAATAATTGCGGAACAATATCCTCCACCTTATGAAACGGTACATCCGAGATAAAAGCAACCACACCCTGGTGGTTTTTTCTTGTAAAACGGTTTAATTTTTCAACCGGAACATAATTGGGACGGATTTTATTTTTAGCTAAAATTGCCTTTAATTCAGCATAAATAGGACCCTGAAGTGCATTCTGCACAAAGATCTTGTCAATAGTTTTTCCTGCTTCAATGGCTTCAATCACGGGACGCAGCCCGAAAATAAAATCGTCTTTTTTATCTGTCATCTTATTATTTTAAATAGTGAGTTGTAAAATGTGAATTTTCTTCGTAAGTCGATCTGGCCGATGCGTATTCACATTTGACCATTGACTTGCACAGCAAAATTCACTATCTCCCTTTTTCCCCTAAAATTGCCCTTTTCTGAGCCATCACATATCCATAGTGAAGACTTTCATGCATATTGTTGAAGATAATGGCATCCTGAATACTTTTCAGATCCATCCCAAAACTTGTAGTATATGGAGTGTAGTCTGAGAAGAAATCACTGTCATAATCCTTCATTAAAATCTTCGAAGTTTCCGTTAGTAAAAATTCCAGATCTTCTACTTCAGATTTCTGAACATTTAAGTTGGGTAAAGTCCCTTTTTTATAGGTTTCAATCCAGTATTTATCAATACGGAAAGGGTTTCCACTCAGGTAATAATGCAGAAGCTGCTGTGTAGCAACAGTATGTGCAATATTCCAGTAGATATTGTTGTTGAAACCGTCCGGAATCAGAATCAGATCTTCATGAGAGGTATTCTGAAGGACGTCTAAAAGATTCTTTCTTACCTGTCTGTGCGCTTGAAAATGATAATTCATTTTGCAAAATTTTTAATCACCAAAAATAGTTTAATAAACTGGAAATGACAATTTTTTTGGGTAGAGGATTAAAGTTAAAATTTTTTAACTATTCGGAAAAAGATTAAACTAAGGTTGTTTTTTTGACGGATTTTTGTTGGTATCAGAGTGTTTTTACGTTTATTTTTATAGTTTGATAAATATAAAAACCCTTCTGAGGAAATTTCACAGAGGGTTTTGTTATTTTATTTCAGGCTCTGTAAGCCGGTTATTTTTTTATGATTTTATGTTTAAAGGAGGTTCCGTCTTTTAAAACAATGCTTAGAAAATAAACTCCTGTGCTGTATTGGGAAAGATCTATTCTGCTCTCATTATAAGTTTCAGAAAGTTTTCTGCCTTCTATATTGAATAGACTTATTGACTTGATTTCTACTTTAGATTGTAAATTCACAAAGTCAGAAGTGGGGTTGGGATATATATTTACATCCACTGTTTTAATATCTTTTACATTCAATGTTGCATTGCTTTTTCCCTGCATATAAACTGATAGCATAACATCACCCTGCTGTTGATTGAAGACTGCTGTTGGAATTGTGTGTTTCAAAGTATGGTTACCCGCAGTTAAGCTTGGTAATGTAAATTCTCTGATAGGTACAGAATTTCCAGGACACCAGTTGTTCCATGAAGTCCAGTCTGCAAAACTTTTAGGAGAAGCCCCGTAAATTCCGTTTCCTTGAGTATTGTATACACGGTAGGGTTCACACGAAATACCTCCGGGTGTATAGGTGAGAACCTGTACATCATCTATATAGGTATAGTTTTGTCTTCTGATGTATTCTTCACCACCGCTATTAGCGCCATGAGGAGTAGAAATTACAAAAAAACGGGCATTAGTAACAGAGTTCGGAAGATTAAAAGTAACAATTCTAACCGTTTCTCCGGTGACATCGGTGCTGTTGTAATTATTGAGTCTGTTATAACTTAATATAGGCACAAGGCTATTGCTGTCGGTAGGAGTAGCACCTGTATCTGTTGAAAAAAAAGTAAGTGTTCCTGAAAAAACATCAATTCTGCCAGAGCAGCCTGAAACCTGGGTTTGAGCAGCATAAGGAACACCAAAAACATCCAATTCCATATACAGATCATACGCGTTTCGTAAGGCAATATCATGAAATATGTTGTATAAATTACTCACGTCATAAGTATAAGGAACTTCTGAAGGTGTTCTGTTTTTATTCATGAAAGGAGTGATATATCTGCCAACTTCAATTCTTTTAACATTAGGATCATTGATGGTATAAGTAGATTGATTTTTAGGAACCATAGCTAAAAAAACTTCACCAAGACGGTCATAATTATCACACAATGCACCTATTGTGACACGCATAGCGATTTTAGCTTTGAAAGAATCTAATTCTGTATCAGTAAGTTTTCTTGTATATCTGGCATTATTCAGCCTGATCAAACCAGTGGGTACAGGATTAGATACAGTAGCTGCATAGCCATCATAATAGACGGCATCTGAAATTAAATTTGTCATCGTCGTTTGGGATGAAACCAGATGGGTAATGAAAATACTGAAAAAGAATAGTCTTTTATACATGTTATTGATGTTTAGTGTAAATATATGAAATGTGTATCAAAATTAATTTTATTTTCTTTTGTTTTTGAACTTTGTGTATTTTTATTGTTAAATGCTTATTGTTTTTGAATTTAAGGTATGTTTTTCTGGAATATTTGCTTGTTTTTATCGGATTAAATGATGAAATATTTTTTTATTTGTTATAATCAAGGTTTTTATTGTTAAATTAGCATGGTATTCCAGATCAATGTTAT
Source organism: Chryseobacterium sp. CH21 (assembly GCF_004119445.1). GTDB lineage: Bacteria > Bacteroidota > Bacteroidia > Flavobacteriales > Weeksellaceae > Chryseobacterium. The sequence goes on from NZ_QICI01000050.1 coordinate 160,772, forward strand.
TAATAATGAAAAGAATTTTACTTTTAGCTTTGTTTTTTATTGTTACAGGAGTGAGCGCTCAGATCAATCTCAACATTGGGAGCTCAAATGTTGGTGTAGCTCCTGTAAGCAGTTTTTTTTCCTATTCCTATGTACAGCAGATATATCCTAAACAGGAATTAAATGCCAATGCAGATGGTAATATTACAGGGCTCACATTTTATATAGATCCCTCCTCAACAATTATTGAATCTTCAAACTGGACGGTGTATCTTGGGCATACATCAAAAACCTCTTTTTCTTCCGGTACAGACTGGATTCCTGCTGCACAGCTAACGCAGGTGTTCACAGGAGCTGTAACTAAAAATAATAATAAGGTTGACGTTGTTTTTACTACTCCGTTTAGTTATAATAATGTTGATAATCTGGTGGTTGCTGCAAAAGAAAACTCTCCGAATATCGATATTAATAATTTTGATGAAGCTTTTCATGTTTATCCTCATGTTCCTTATTCAACGCTGTATTATAAAGGAGACCGCGGAGTGGTAGATATTGCGTCTCCTCCCGGAGGAATAAGAGCGGATTACAAATCATCTGTAACAATTTCAGGACTTACTCCTAGTGCCAGCCCAGCCTGTCCTTTCGTTGTTTATCCTGTAAATAATGCTCAGAATATTTCTTTAACTCCCAATTTCAGCTGGCTTCCCGTTTCTGGTGCTACTTCCTATAAAATTTCACTGGGAACAAGTTCCGGAAGTACTGATATTATTAATCAGCAAACAGTATCAGGAAATAGTTTTTCGCCTGCCAATGCACTTGTTGCGGGAACGACTTATTATTTAAAAGTAACTTCAGTTTCAGGAAGTCTTCAGTCTTCAGGATGTTCAGAATTTATTTTTAAAACAGTTCCTCCTATACCTGTAAATGATGCATGTACGGGAGCATTGCCGGCATCAATATTTCCTTACACTTATACTCAGAATGATGCTGTATCTACAACTAACAATACTGGAAATATAAGTGTTTGTACAAGTAATGGAGATACTGGAATGAATGATGGTACATGGTTTAAGCTTACAGGTGATGGCGCTCAGTATACCATTAAGGTGACCATGCCTTCCGGTAGTAGTTTTGATCCGCAGATAGGTGTCTATAGCGGAAGCTGCAGTAACCTGTCATGTACAGGAACTGTAGACGACGGTGGAGGAGGTACTGCTGAAACACTTACAATTACATCAGTATCAGGAACAGATTATTTTATAAATGTTGGAGCCTATGATGATGCTACAGATGCACCTGAAAATATCTTTACTATTACAATAACCAAACTTTAAAACATTCAGAATTAAGGTTTTGATTAAAAAATAAAATGATAAATTTAAAATGTTACAAAAGAGATTTTGTGACATTTTTTATGAGTAATATCAAAAAACAGAAAGATGATTTGATGAGAATAATTTAAATTTTTGAATTTGTTTATACATAAGAAATTCAGCCTTATAGCTTTAAATATCTCGCTAATCCCGGATTTTTAACAAACTTTAACTCAAAAATAGCATTTATTGTGTTGATTAATGCAAGTATTTATCAGAAATTTACCACTTATTTTAAATCAAGCTATGTCAGAGATATATCAAGCTGAAGATATCCGCCAATTGACGGAAAAAGTAAAGGAAAAAAACTACTTATTTTCTCTTCTGAGACAGGAAATCAACAAAGTTATTATTGGACAGGAATACATGATAGACCGACTTTTGGTAGGACTTCTTGGGAATGGTCACGTTCTTTTGGAAGGAGTACCGGGGCTGGCCAAAACTCTTGCGATAAAGACATTGGCTGAAGCTGTTCATGGTGAGTTTTCAAGGATCCAGTTTACACCGGATTTACTTCCTGCGGATGTAGTGGGAACCATGATTTTTAATATCAAAGACAATGATTTTTCCATAAAAAAAGGACCTGTATTTGCCAACTTTGTATTGGCGGATGAGATCAACCGTGCACCGGCAAAAGTACAGTCAGCTCTCTTGGAGGTGATGCAGGAAAAACAGGTGACAATTGGTGATGAAACCATGAAGCTTCCAAAACCGTTTTTGGTATTGGCAACGCAGAACCCGATTGATCAGGAAGGGACTTACTTGCTGCCTGAGGCACAAAGTGACCGTTTCATGCTGAAGTGTACTATTGATTATCCGGCTTTTGAAGATGAAAGACAGGTCATGAGAATGGTTTCAACATCCCATCAGCCAACAGTGAAACCTGTGATTGCCCTTCAGGATATTGTTGATGCAAAAGAATTGATTAACCAGATTTATCTGGACGAGAAAATTGAAAAATATATTCTGGATATGGTTTTCGCAACACGTTATCCAGAAAATTATGGTCTTTCTGAACTTAAAAACTACATCAGTTTCGGAGCCTCTCCAAGAGCTTCCATTAACCTTGCTATCGCGTCAAGAGCTTATGCATTCCTGAAAGGAAGAGCGTTTGTAATTCCTGAAGATGTAAAAGCACTTGCAAAAGATGTATTAAGACACAGAATGGGCCTAACTTTCGAGGCTGAAGCGGAAGAAGTGACAACAGAAGAGATTATTAACAGAATTTTAGCAAAAATCCAGGCACCGTAATGAGTGAGGTTATAATAAGAAAAGCAGTTCGTGAGGACTGTACTCCCATGTTGAATTTAATCAGAGAACTGGCAGAATATGAAAAAGCACTGCATGAAGTAACAGTAACGCTGGATGATTTTATAAAGGACGGCTTCGGAACTTCTCCTGTATGGGGTGCTTTTGTGGCAGAATATGAAGGAGAGATCGTTGGAATATCATTGTATTATGACAGATATTCAACATGGAAGGGAAGAAGGTTATACCTTGAAGATCTTGTCGTGACGGAAAAACTCAGAGGAAAACAAATAGGAAAGAAATTATTTGATGCTACGCTGGAATATGGTAAAACCAATGATTACAGCGGAATGGTCTTCCAGGTATTAAATTGGAATGAACCAGCAATTAATTTTTATAAAAAATACAATACAAAGTTTGATAACGAGTGGTCGAATGTTTCCATTGAGTTTAAAGATTAACTCTGAACCCGACCCAATATTAAACTTTGAATTTTAAACCTTGAATTTTGAATTCGTCTATGCAGATAAAAGATATTGTAAAAAAAGTAAAGCAGATTGAAATCCGTACCAGAAAAAAAACGGAGGCTGCTTTGATGGGGCAATATCACAGTGCTTTTAAAGGGCAGGGGATGACTTTCTCGGAAGTGCGTCCGTATCAGTTTGGAGATGAAATAAGAAGAATCGACTGGAATAAAACCGCACGTTTTCGTGAGCCGTTCGTAAAAGTAATGGAAGAAGAAAGGGAGCTGACGATGATGATTCTTGTTGATATTTCTGCTTCCATGGATTATGGTACAAAAGTTCAGCTGAAAAGAGAATATGTAGCCGAAATTGCAGCTAGTTTAGGATTTTCAGCAGCCGGAAATAATGATAAAGTAGGACTGATTCTTTTTGCTGATAAAGTGTATAAAGTAATTCCTCCTCAGAAAGGAAGAAAACATATTCTTTCCATCATCAGTAATATTCTGACTGCAGATTATGTTCCGGCAGAATCTAAAATAGACAAAGCAATGGAATATATGATGGGAATTTTTAAAAGGAAATCTCTGGTATTTCTGTTTTCGGATTTTGAAGATGAATATGATTCTAAAATGTTGAGAGTAGCTTCAAAGAAACATCAGCTGCTGGGAATGAGGATTTATGATGAAAAAGACAATGAAATTCCTGATGTAGGATATGCCCGCCTGTATGACGTGGAAACCGGAAAAGAAATATGGGCCAATACTTCCAGCGCAAGATGGCGGTATACTTTTGCAGAAGCACAAAAACAAAAATTGAGAGCCCTGGAAGAAGATTTTGCCAATAGTTCCGCCAGTTTTATGAATATCAATACCGGCTCAGATTATTCAAAATTATTGTATAATTACTTTCAGAAAAAATAACATCGGGTTCAGCCCGTAACTAAAAAAAACAGGAGGCGTTTGCCTTTATTATTGTAACATTGAGAAAAATACTTTTAATATTATCTTTTCTGATCTGTGCGAATGCTTTTTCACAGATATTATCCTCTAACGTAGAAAAGAAAACCATTGCTTTAGGAGAGATCAATCATCTTACCATAAAGATTGATAACCTTAATGAGCAGCAGGTAACTTCAGCAGCCAAGAACGAGCTGCTTCCCTTTCATTTTGAAGAAACCAAAGACAGCATTGGGCAGACTGCCAATTCCTACGAAAGAAAAATTGAATTTGCTGTTTTTGAAGAAGGAAAATTTACCATTCCGGAACTGGAATTCAAAGTGGGGGATAAGATCCTTAAAACCATTCCCTACGAAATAGATGTCATTAATACCGCTCAAAAAGCAGATCAGATCAATGACATTATGAATAATAAGCAAGTGAAACTTGAACCCAAAGATTATTGGGAGCTTTACAAGTTTTATATCCTTGCAGCGTTGGCTGGTATTGCACTGGTTATTGCCATTATTATGTTTGTAAAATGGGGAAGAAAATCGAAGAGTACTCCGGTTGTGGCTACCAATCAGACTTTGAAAGAACTGGATTCTCTTAAAAAGAAAAAATATATTGAAGGAGGAAACTTCCGTTCGTTCTATGTAGAACTGATTGATATTTCCAGAACCTTTATTACAAAGCAATACCGCCTTCCGGCAGATGTACTTCTTACTGATGACCTTATTGATGTCATGAAAAAGAATAATACCATCTCGCAGGACAATGAAAAAATAATAGAAGATGTATTCCTTAGGGGGGATTTGGTAAAATTTGCCAAAACATTCCCTGATCAGGAAACAATGGAAAGAGATTTTGCCAATATCAGAGATTTTGTGAAAAGATCATCCAAAGATTTAGAATTCGAAAACTTAAGAAAGGATGTTTAATTTTGAGTTTTACAGTCCGTGGTTCTTATTGCTTTTTCTGCTGTTTATCCCACTTTTAATTAAGGATGCCGGGAGACGCAAAAGAAAAGGTATAAAAGTTCCTACCATAAAAAATATGGATCACAGCGGAGGAATCCAGGGGGTGCTTTTTTTACTGAAAATTTCAAAGTATATCATTCTTTCAGCTTTGATTATTGCCATGGCAAGACCGAGAACTTTTACGGTTTCGCAGGACAGGGATGATACAAAAGGAGTAGATATTATGTTATCTATTGACGTTTCTTTAAGTATGCTGGCAAAGGATTTAAGTCCGGACAGAATTACTGCACTTAAAGATATTGCCGTAAAATTTGTTCAGAAACGTCCCAATGATAGGATAGGAGTAGTAGCGTATGCTGCAGAAGCTTTTACGAAAGTTCCCGTTACTTCGGATCATCAGGTGGTTATTGATGAAATTAAAAACCTGAATTCTGCCGGTCTTGAACCGGGAACGGCCATCGGAGAAGGTCTTTCTGTAGCAGTGAATCATTTGATTAAAAGCAAAGCCAAAAGTAAAGTAGTTATCCTGATGACGGATGGAGTAAGCAATATTCAGAATGCTATTCCCCCGCAGCTTGCTGCCGAATTGGCGAAAAATAATAATATAAAGGTATATTCAATCGGAATCGGGACCAATGGTTATGCTCTGATGCCGACTTCGCAAGATATCTTTGGAGAATTGATCTTCACTGAAACGGAGGTTACCATTGATGAAAATACCTTGAGAGAAATTGCACAGACTACTGGAGGAAAGTATTTCCGAGCTACTTCAAACAGCAGTCTGGAAGAAGTGTACGATGAAATCAACCAACTGGAAAAATCTGATGTAAAGGTTTCAAAGCTGTACAATTATGAAGAATATTTCAAAATATTCCTTTGGATAGCATTAGGAATGTTGGTGCTGGATGCATTGTTGAGATGGGTGTTTTATAAAATTTTAAGCTGATGAGTTGGTCTTTAGGAAATTATTGGTATTTATTTTTACTGTTGCTTCTGCCGCTGTTAGCTTCATTTATGATTCGTTTTTTAAAATGGAGAAATAAAAAAGAGAAATTTTTGCAGGCAGCCAGTTTCATGATAATTTATTTGAAAAAAGTTCGGGATTTACAAAGTTGTTTCCTGCATTATATTTGTTAGGAACATTGTTTCTGATATTCTCTATTATTGATCTTTTGAACGGTTCTGAAGAAGTGAAAAGTACTCAGAAATTAAATAATGTGATCTTCATGCTGGATGTATCCAATTCTATGAATGCGGAAGATATAGATCCTAGCCGTCTTACGGAAGCTAAGAATCTGATGCTGGCTGCCATGAAGAAAATGAATAATGATAAAGTAGGTATTGTCATCTTTGCCGGACATGCGATGTCTATTATGCCTTTAACAACGGATTATAATTCTGCGGAGACTTACATTAGTGGAATTGAAACCAATTCAATGCAGATTCAAGGGACAGATTTTCTGAAAGGTATGCAGGCTGCTGCTGAAAAATTTAAAAATGTAAGCAAAGGATCCAGAAAAGTAATTTTATTAAGTGACGGTGAGGATAACGAAGGAAATGACAATGCTGCTATCAGATTGGCTAATAAAGAAGGAATAAGCATTACTTCTGTAGGGGTTGGTACTGATGAAGGAGCTCCGGTTCCGGAATATGTATTCGGACAGCTGATGGGCTATAAGACCGATACCAACGGTGGAACAGTTATTTCAAAAAGACAGACAGAGGCTTTAAAGAAAATGGCAGAATCTACAGATGGAACTTATATTGACGGTAATAACATCAATGAGGCTCCGGACAGAATTGTAGATGCAGTGAATAAAAAATCTGCAGGTGCTGAAACTATGGTGAAATCACAGAATGCCAATCATTATTATCAATATTTTTTGGCAGTATCTATTCTGTTTTTCTTTTTAATTTATATTTTTAATCCTAAAAAAGATTTTAATGTATAGATTTCCTTTTATTTATAGAAGAAATTCTACAGGTACTTTAACCGATTTTAACAAATAAAACTCTGTTTCTTAACATATAAAGGAATAATTTTGCAGTGATGAATACTAAAATCATATTTTTATCGTTTATTGTTGCCATTTCGTTCTCAGGCATTTTGTTTGGGCAGGAAAGCTATAAGAATTTAGTTCATGAAGGCAATCAGAAATTTGACGGTAAAGATTATGATGGAGCCTCCTCAAAATACATGGAAGCGATAAAATCCAATGATAAAGATTTTACCGCTCACTACAATATGGGGAATGCTCTATATAAAAGTAAGAAATATGAAGAAGCAAAGGCCGAGTTTGAAAAAGCTGAAAAACTTTCACAAACCCTTCCTGATAAAACGGCCGCTTATCATAATTTAGGAAATGCTTATATGCAGATGAATCAGCCGGAAAAAGCAGCTGATTATTATAAGAAAGCTTTGAAGCAGGATCCCTACAGTGAGGTAACCAGAAAGAATTATGAGATTGCCAAACTGAAAGAGAAAGAAAAACAACAGCAAAAAAACGAACAAAATAACTCAGGAAAAGGTGGCGGCGGAAATGATCAGAACAAAGGTGATGATCAGAAAGGCGACAAAGACAAGAAGCAGGATCAAGGTAACGGCCCACAAAATGAAGGCAAAAGTGACCAGGGTGATAATCCAAAGCAAAATCAAAATAATGAAGGCAAAATGCCGAAGAATCTTGAAAATGCGATCTTAGATAAAATAAACGAAAAAGAAAAAGAAACCGCCAGAAGAATTTTAAACAAGAATTCTTATTCGATGCCTGAAAGCAACGAGAAAGATTGGTGATGCAGCACAAATTGATTTACATATTGCTTACCCTCGCATCCGTAATTACTTACGGACAGGTAAATCTTACGCTGGATGCTGATAAATCTGAGTATGCTGGAAAAGATATTGTAAACCTTACCATTGTTCTTGAACTGAACGGAACTGATCTGGTTCAGCAGACTGGTTTCCAGCTTCCGGATCTTTCAAAATTTAATATTATAGGAAGTGGATCTGTTACCAACACTGTGATTGATCCTGCTACCAATACTTTAATTACCCAAAAAGTATCCAGAATTGCCCTTGAACCTAAGAAAAAAGGGAAAATAAAGATCGGTTCAGTTCTGGTTACCGTCAATAATAAAATTTACAAAACAGAACCTTTTGATGTCAATATCCGTGATATTGTAGACCGAAGATCACTCGCTGCCAACACATCCGGTGATGTTTATCTGAATATGGAGATTGATGACCGTGATGTTTACCAGGATCAGCCTACGATTGCTGTTCTAAGAGTATATTCAAGAAGTATGGATAATCTTAGAAAAGTAAAAAATATTCACCTTCCTGAGCAGGACAATATCAATGTGCATCCCATCAATTTTGATAAATCTGAAATAGATCCGTCCGGATATGGAAATATGCCTTCACAGGTATTGGCGATGTTCATGGTATTTCCAAATGAAGCAGGATATGTGGAAGTTCCGGGAGTATCAGCTTCTGTAAGTACTTATTCTAATAAAACAAAAATTGTTTCCAATAAAGTAAAAATTAATGTAAGAAAGCTGCCGGAAGGTGCTCCGGAGTGTTTTAAAAATGCCGTTGGAAATTTCAATGTCAATGTATATAATGCTTCCAAAGAAAAACCGGAAGCAAAAAAACCTCTGAATGTGGTAGTCAAAGTTTCAGGAGAAGGTAACTTACCCAATATGGAACTTCCTAAAATTGCAGCCTCTCCTGATTATGAAATTTTTGCTCCGAAAATCACAACAAAGGTTTCTCCTGGAGCTACAGGGATGAAAGGTGAAATTTTGGCCAACTATGTGATTATTCCCAATAAATCGGGGGCAATTTCCATTAAAACAGAACAGTTTGCTTTCTTTGATCCTGAAAACAAAGAATATGTAGATTTAGGACAAAAAACACTTAATTTGAATGCTTTTTCTCATGATCAGATTCTGGAAGCCCGTTCTACTGTAGAGAAGGTAAATGAGTATACCAATAATCTTTTGGAGACGGTAAATACTCCGGTTTTAAAGACCACTTCATTTAAAGTAAAAGAAAAAAGCAAATTCCACTGGAGTATCCTTTTAACTAATATTGCCATTCTAGTAAGCTTGTTTATTGCGTATTTATTATTTAAAAATTGGCAAAAAAACGTACATTAGTTAGGGAAACCGTACCGGCAAAACCCTTAGGTTCAGTGGCTGAAACAGAAAAAGAGATTCGCGAATTACTGAAAACGGATATCAATGATTATTTCGGATATCTGGAAAATCTTAAAGATAACGGAGAGTATGAAAAGTTCTTTGCGACACTGGAAGAATTGGATCAGGAGGTAAGAAGCCAGTATTTCCAAGGCTCTGCAGCAGAGTTTAAGACTTTTCTTGAAAAACATAAAGGATATTCAGTAGCAGAAGAATACAGCAAATTGCAACAGAAGGTTCAAATGGAAAAATACAATCCTGTAAAATCTACTGATGCTCTTGAAGAACTTTTGAAAACAATTGTTAATTTATATTCACAAATTAGCAAATAATCAGTTTATTTTCATATTTTTGCGAAATTTTTAATTACAAAGAGATGGAAATTTTTGATGGTTTCTCTATTAAAGAGATCGTTACCAGCTTCATGGTTCTTTTCGCCGTTATTGATATCATCGGCTCAGTACCTATTATAGTAAGCCTTCAGCAGAAATTTGGAAAAATTGAAGCGGGAAAAGCTGCAATCACTGCCGGTCTTATTATGATTGTTTTTCTGTTCGTAGGAAATAAAATTCTTAAGCTTATTGGAGTAGACGTAAATTCCTTCGCTATTGCCGGAGCTTTTGTGATTTTTGTCATAGCCCTGGAAATGATTTTAGGAATTGAAATTAATAAAACAACAGAAGCAAAGGCTGCATCTATTGTACCCATCGCATTTCCTTTGGTTGCAGGAGCGGGAACCTTAACAACTGCACTATCTCTCAGAGCTGAATTTCATGATATTAATATTATCTTCGGAATAGTTCTTAATACAATTTTCGTATATTTGGTGCTGAAATCGGCGAAATGGCTGGAAAGGAAAATTGGAGATGCTACTTTGATGATCCTGCAGAAAGTTTTCGGTATCATCCTTTTGGCAATTTCAATTAAATTATTCACCGCAAATTTTGCCCAGTTGGTGCAGAATTATATTAATTTTTAAGAGTCATGAAGAAGTTTTATAAAGTATTTTTAGTACTATTTATTGTATTTATCGCCATCAATCTTTATGCTATCAACTGGCAGGCGACGGATATCTTAGGAGATGAAGATAACATTAGATTTGCATTCTCAGCCGGAGCTGCTGCAATAGGTCTTATCTTACTTTTTGTAATGGATACCTGGAGCAGAATCGGTATAAAGAAATAAATTGAATATTCCATTATAGATATAAGCCTCTTTCATTTTGAAGGAGGTTTTTGTTTTTTTTAGGTGCAGATAAAAGGAATTAGGTAGCAGGGATTATAAATTAGCCTGTCTTAAATACAATATTGGTTTTTCACATTCAGTAGAAGCGGGATTTATCCCGTTCAAGCAAAGGATAAGAGTTCCTTTGGCTTTTAGCCAAAACTTATAAATAGCGCAATGCTCGCAAAGGTTTTTAATGAATAGCTGTAAAATTGCCCGCAATGGTGTTTCCACTCAGCAAAGAAAATATACGCCAACATCTGTGCAAATCCGTGAGATCTGTGGTCCAATTAACACGTAAAAACAACATGATCTAAGAAATAACCAGGTTTTTCAATATCGCTTCAGACTTCAGCTCCGTTTCTCTCCACTCTTTTTCCGGATTACTTTGAGCGGTTATTCCGCCTCCTACAAAAACATGCACAGAATCTTTATAAAGTCTTGCACAGCGTAAATTCACAAAATATAAAATGCTTTCTTCGGTTTCTACCTTAATATAGCCGGCATAAAATTCACGCGGAAATTTCTCATATTTACGGATATTCTCATTGCAGAAATCTTTTGGAATTCCACAAACAGCTGGAGTAGGGTGTAAGTCCTGAATAATTCTGTCCAGATCTTCCGGTTGAATAGTCGTTTTAAAATCTGTGCGCAAATGTTTTATATTGCCTGAAATATGATCATAGGTTTCTGACTGATCTATGGTCTCAGAATAGTTTTTAAGAATATCCTGAATATAGGTGGTAACAGGCTTCTGTTCTTCAATTTCTTTTTCAGACCACTCTTCAGATACAGGAAGAGTTCCTGCAAGAGCCATCGTTTCAAACTCGTGAGTAGATTTATTAAACTTTCCCAGAACTTCGGAGAAAGCCCCCATCCACGCATTCTGACCATCATTAAACAGATATCTGAAAGCATTTGGATAAGATTCACATAGGTTCTTAAAACTCTCTCTATAATCGATTGTATTAAAATCTGTAAAGATCTTCCTTCTTGAATAAACAAGCTTCGGCAGATTATTATCTTTGATTACTTCAATAACCTTCTGTAATGTATCACAATATTCTTCTTTGGTTTCAGCAGAAGAATCTGTGGTATCAAGATTCAGTGTCTCACTGGTGATCGAATTTTGGTCAAATTCAGCCGGATTTATTTCAAAAATATCTCCGCTGAAGCTGATTTGATTTAAGCCATTATAAGAAAAAAAGTTGACTGCATTTTTTATGCTTTTTTGATCTGCAGACAGTAATCTTTCGTCGAAAGGAAGTTTGAAATAAATCATGAGTTGTGAAGGGATTTTGAAAATCACTACCAGAAATAGAAGAGTTAATTTTGGGTGTGATTTTCCTTTCTGCAAAGGTATTATTAGTCTTAAAGATGTCAAAATAAAAAGAGCTTAAATTTATTTTTAAGCTCTTCATTTTTTATGTTGTTGTAACTTATCTATTGATGATATTATTGGTCATCGTAGTATGGTTGATCAAAATACCTTTTTCATCACGGATTTCAATTTCTGAAACATGCATTGTTTTTCCTTTTCTGATAAAACGAGCTGTAGCAGTTACAATTCCGTCTTTTTTGCTTCTTAAATGATTAGAATTGATGTTGGTTCCTACTCCGTAATACTTTTCACCATCAATAAAGATATTAGACAGGCTTGACCCTAACGTTTCAGCCAAAACACAGCTTGCACCTCCATGCATAATACCAAACGGCTGATGAGTTCTTGGAAGAACAGGCATCGTAGCAGTAAGGGTTTCATTTTCGAGATCAATATCTATGAATTTTATTTCAAGGGTTTTGGCAAGTGTTACATCTCCCCAGTTATTGATGAATGCTAATATTTCTTCTTTTGTCTGACCTTTCATTTTTATAATTGATTTAATTTTGCATCTAGCATCTAGCATCTAGCATCTAGCATCTAGCATCTAGCTCTGTTCAGTTCCCATAATATTAGGATTCCAGTTTTCCGGAACTTTAGGGGTAATATCATTTTTGATATAATATTCCTGAATTTCCTGCATGATTTCTGAAAAAGGGACGGACGCTATTCTTTCGTAAGGAATAGTATAACCCAAATAAACGATATTTCTTTTGAAATCACCTGCTGCCAGAACTATAGGAACTTTTGCTGCGAGTGCCATGTGGTAAAACCCTTTTCTCCATTTCGGAACCCAGCTTCTGGTACCTTCCGGGGTAATAACTAGGCTGAAATCTTCTTTTGCAAATTGATTGGCTACAAAATTCACCAGATCATTTTTCTGGCTTCTGTCGATACCAATACCTCCAAGACCTTTTACAATACTTCCGTACCATGCTTTGGTATGAGCATCTTTAATGATAATCTTTAAAGGTTTTTCCAGTGACCAATAGGCGAAATTTCCTAAAATGTATTCCATATTATGGGTATGCGGTGCTACCACAAGGATACACCTGTTCAGGTTGTTGACATCGCCCTGCAGAACGACTTTCCAGCCTAATATTTTTAGCATTGCTTTGCCTATCAGCTTTTTCATAGATTTCTTAGATTAAAAACAAAAAAGTATAACCAAATTTTGGTTATACTTTACAAATATATTGAAATATTATCGCTCTTAAAACAAACCGCTAATTAAATCTACGATTTTCATTACGAATTCCATTGCAAATTGTATCATGATAAGGATGTGTTTTTGGTTGATTGGTTATTAAATTTTAGCTTTACGAAATTAAAACTTTTTTTTCACATAAGAAACTAAATGAAGCTTTATTTTCAGTTTTCTGAGAGAAGAAGGGTGTGAATTTCAAACGGTTGCCATCCACCCACACCTTCTACCACTCTCTGAAGTTAATTATTTAGTTTGTATGGAAATTTCGTTTTTTCCGTCTTTGATTTTGATGTCCATATCTTTATTTGATTTTTTGATAGTAGACACTGCAGAATCAATAACTTTCTTTGCCTGGTTGTTCGGAACTTTTTTACCGTTTACGATGATACTGTCTTTATCATCAGAGTTGTATTCGATACTGGAACCGTTTACCGTGATTTTATTTTTTTCAATTCTAACATTGTTGTGGTCTTCATCTCTGTCCTGATCTTCATCATTGATACCATCACCGTCCAAGTCCCCATCCATGTGAATACGATCTTTATTCAGGGATAAAACAACTGCTTTTTGCGGAACTACCAGCTCATAATTCAGGCTGTAATCTCTGAATCTGTGTTCGTATGGATACTTGATGTAGTTTGGAAGTAATACTTTGTTGTTTACAATTTCTACAGGAACCGTCATCTGGATAGGGAAATTATATCCTTTTCCTTCTTTTTTAATGATCAGATAAGGTGTTTTAATATCTGGCTTTCTGGTTACATCTACAGAAATATAGTCTTCTTCATAAACTGTTCTTTTATCAGAATAAATATCATTGTTGTAACCTTTGAAATTCTGAGGAATATTGACCTGTTTTATATCCACATACACTGTATCTGAAGGAGTGTTGATGGCCACATTCTCTACATCTTCTTTACTTCCTCTGTAAATCATATCTTTTTTAGCCATACTGATTCCGAAATAAGTTCCCAACCCCACCAGAAGAAGGAATAAACCTCCGATTACCCATCCGATATTTCTCAGTTTTGTTTTTGGAGAGAAAATCTTGATGCTTAATAAACTGAAAAGAATTGCCGGAATTAAGCTTCCAATGACCATTATGGCAGCCAATACTTTGTCAAGTCCCTGATCATCCATATAGAATCTGATCTCGTTAGCTCCCGGGAAGTCTGTATCCATTGCGAAAAGGCCAAATAATACAAATACTCCGATAATGCTTCCTACCGCCATCAATACGAAGAACCCTCCTACAATATACTTGAATATATTCCAGACTCCGCTTCCTGCATTGTTGATGTAAGGTTTGTTTTCGTTATAGATTTCTCCGACCCTCTGAGTAGATTCATTGGCAAACTGTACCAATTTGTTAGACTCATTCTTAAGATTGTCGAAGTTCATAGGCTTTCCCTGCATTTTCAGGAAATCTGCCGCTGTTTCAGCTTTTGGAAGTACGATCCAAAGGATTACATATAAAAGACCGATTAATGAAGAAGAGATGGCTGCTGTGAAAATTCCTAATATGAAAATTCCCAGCCAGATTGCTCTCATGGTAGTAATATCCATTCCTACATATTGAGCTAGACCTGCGCAGACCCCTGCTACTTTTTGTTTTTCCGGATCACGGAAAAGTTGTTTTTTATCGGTATAGTTAGTTCCTGAATTATAATTTCTGGCAGATGTTTTTCAGAAAAATAAGCTTCTTCCTGTTCTTCGATTTTTTCAGGGCTTCCGATCTGTGCGATTACCTTTTCTACATCGGTATCGTTAATCACTTCACGTTTTCCTAAAGAATCTTTGAAAATCTCCACCATTCTTATTTCTATGTCATGCATTACCTCATCAGCCTCAGAAGCATCCAGAGAGCTTCTCAGAGCGTTCAGGTAATCGCTGAGCTTTATATATGCGTGTTCTTCTATGGTAAAAGAAAAACCTGCGAGTCCTATTGAGAGTGTCTTGTTCATAGCTTTGTTTTTTAATTTTGTTGGGTGATTTGGTTTACTGAAGCTGTCAGTTCATTCCATGTATTGAGAAGTTCATCCAGGAAAAGTTTTCCTTTTTCTGTGATCTGATAATATTTTCTGGGTGGTCCTCCCGTAGATTCTTCCCATCTGTAAGAGAGAAACTCTCCATTTTTAAGTCTTGTAAGAAGAGGGTAGAGGGTCCCTTCCACTACATCCAGTTTTCCTTTTTTCAGTTCGTCAATAAGATCAGAAACATACATTTCGCGGTTATTGATGAGACTTAGAATACAGAATTCCAGAATTCCTTTTCGCATTTGCGCTTTGGTATTTTCGGTATTCATCTTTGATAAGTTTGTTAATTAGTTATATTCTTAGAAAAATGCTCCTAGCTAGCTGAGCCTATTCTAATTTTACATTACAAAGATATGTAAATAAAATGGTATTATGCAATACAAAGTAGTGGAATTTTTAAAATAAATAATATAATTACCTGTAAATCAATTGAATAATTTTAAGTAGGAATTTTTATAAAAATGAATTTGGGTGGAAAATGAATAAAATATCTTTAAAATTTAATTGAGATTCGGAAAAATAGATAGAAAAAAGGATCTCATCCATTAGCTATTACTTATTACCCATTATATATTGATTAGGATTCGTATTTTTGATAGGAAAAAAATACCTAAATCATTTACTATTACCATGAATTTATTCGAGAGGAATAAGCATTTACACGCTTTTGTTTTACTGGGACCTGCATGTTTCGGACAATATCAGTTTGAGGTTAAAAATGCATCGAAGAGTTATGACGCTGCCATCCAGATAGAAAACTGTTATGATGACCGATGTGGAGGAAAAGGAACGGTAGAATTGTTCGATCATAAGAATAGCAAAGTACAGACTTTTGTCTCAGAAGATCTGGTTTTATATACAGAACAAGGCCAAAAACCGATCCAGGGGAAATTGATTTCGCTTTCAAAGGATCAAAGAGCTGTGATTATCGATGACTTTAATTTCGATGGAACAGAAGATGTGGCAATAAGAAACGGAAATATGGGAAATTATAGCGGAGCATCTTATGATGTATACGTCTTCAATAAAACAAGAATGGGCTTTGTAAAAAGCCAGGAACTTACAG
This sequence comes from Chryseobacterium sp. CH21, assembly GCF_004119445.1. Taxonomy (GTDB): domain Bacteria; phylum Bacteroidota; class Bacteroidia; order Flavobacteriales; family Weeksellaceae; genus Chryseobacterium. The sequence continues at coordinate 176,865 of NZ_QICI01000050.1, forward strand.
AGCTGGGTTCAAACGGTCTTGATATTTTTGATGTCGATGCCAAACGCAAACGTCTTATTTCCTATGGGAAGTCTGGCTGCTGTGATATTTTTACAACGGAGTATGCTGTAGTTCCAAATAAAGGGCTTGATAAAGTCTTTGAAAAAGAAGAAGATATGACTGTTGAAGGCCGTGTAAAAGTGACCACTAAAGAAAAGCTTAATAATAAATGGATTACCAAAACAAAGGTATATCCTTCAGATCAATATAACAGAAATAAGAAGTAAGATGAAAATTCAGAAAGAGATCGATTTTATTCTGGCAGTAGATGCTTTGAAAAATGTACAGCGAAGAAATTATAATGCAGATGATTCCCGAAGAGAGAACACAGCGGAACATTCCTGGCAGATTATCATTCTGGCACAGATCCTTTATCCGTATGCTAAAAACCGTGCGGATATTGATTTGTTGAGAGTGATACGAATGCTTTCTATTCACGATCTTGTAGAGATTGAAGCGGGAGATACTTTTATTTTTGATGAAAAAGCCATGGTAGGAAAGTTTGAAAGGGAAAAGGCATCTGCTCAAAAGATCTTTGGAATTTTGGACGAGCCTTTGCGTACAGAATTCTTTAATCTATGGCTTGAGTTTGAGGACGAGAAAACTCCGGATGCTGTTTTTGCCTGCGGAATTGATAGAATTATGCCGTTTATCTTAAATTCACATACCTCAGGGAAAAGCTGGACTGAAGCTGGTGTTACAGAAAAACAAATCCGAAATATGCTTGAAAATGCGATCAATAGGGCATCGGATGAAATGGGAGAAGCTTTTGATGTGTTGCTGAATCAAAATCTGGAAACAGAAAAAGTGATTAAATCACTTTAATAAGTATACAATAAGCTTCGGGCGGCCTTTGGCCGCCCGAAGCTGTATTATTTATAGTATCTGAATTGGTTTCTTGAATTCGTCAATTGCTACAAAAGTAAAGTCACCTACAATGGCTTTTTCTCTTTCATAGGAATACATCTGCTCGGTGTAGATTTCCACATTTACTTTCATACTGGTTTTTCCCACGTATGACACTTTCCCGATCAGCTCAACAATAGTTCCGGCAGGAATAGGTTTTTTGAAATCAATCTTATCACTGCTTACCGTTACCACTCTTTTTCTGGCAAAACGGGTTGCTGTGATAAAAGCTACTTCGTCCATCAGCTGCATTGCTGTACCCCCAAAAAGAGTATCATAATGATTGGTTGTGTTAGGGAAAACCGCCTTAAAGATTCTGGTTTCGGATGCTTCAATTCTTTCTTCTGTAGTCATATATCATTATTAATTAAAGCGAAATGAGAATGATTAAAACAACAGAACAATGACAGGAATCAAGAGAATTCCTGAAACAATCCATAAGATCAATACAACTTCAAATCGCGAAAGTTACTTGTTTAAGAAAAAGGCAGGTCTCCTGACTTGTAACATCTTTAATCTCCTTCCCATGCCTCGCACAGTGGATCTTTGATAAAGATTACAGTTACTTACAGTTGCGCGACAGTCCGTGATTTTCACACGGTTCCCTTTTAATCTGCAATGATGCAGAACCAATTTCTATGATGAATAAGCGTTAAAACTTTTCGGGGGCAAAAATAATGAATTTATTCCGGATTATGGTAAATAATCTGACTGATTACTCTTCCCTTCTTGATGGTCCAAAGGGTAGTATATCTGTTTTCACCTGAACCGTTGATCATGTAAAGGAAGATATTGTCGTTGTCCAGGGAGGTTACTCCAATGTTCTCAAAATCCATGGTAGGCTGGAACATATTTTTGATGGCCTCTCTTACAAAGACAGATCCTCTTCCGGGTTGCTGCACTCTGATAGATTTGATCTCGGTCATTCCTTCAGGAAGGTCGTTTCCAATTCCCCATGGTTTTACTTTATCAATGGTAAGAAGTTTTCCTTCTGCATCTTTTTCCTTTTTACGGTATCCCGCATTGGAAGGATAGATATCAATGACTACTTTGCTTCTTTGGGCGGTAGGAACTTTAGGATCAGAATTATCAGTGAAAATAAGTGATTTTCCGTTTTTAGATTTAGAAGGAGTATAAGCAGGAAGCTGATCAATATAAGCAATACGTTCTTTATTCACCATTCCTTCTTTATCAAGAGTTTCATAACGTACAAAAGGCTTATCGTCATCCTGTTTTTCAGGATATTTGATCCAGATCCACTCTGTTTCTCCAGGAGCAGGTTTTACATAAACAAATACATCACCTTTACGCATACGGATCTTGTCTACAATTTTTCTGTAGTTGTCCTTATGAACACGTACATTGGCATATCCCTCTTCAGCTTTTACAACTCCGAAAGGAACTTTATTCTGTCCTTTTACAAAGACTACAGATAAAATACTGATAGCAGATAAATAGAATGCTTTGTTTATGAAAGTCATCATGAAAATTTTTTAATCCTTCAAATATATAAATTAAATGCTTTTCGATTGATAATTATACAGTGACAGTTCTTTTAAATATGGCATTTGTTTTTGAAAATATATAAAAAAGCTAAAAATATACCACAAGAAATAAAAAAGAGAGAGTACCAACCGGTACTCTCTCTTAGTATTTGCGTTAATTTAATTTCAGATAAATTAAATTCTTTCCAATTCTTCTGCGTCAATTGTAGTCTTGAATGTTCCGTAATTGACAATTACCTTGTTTCGGGAGATCTTTTCGATGGTTCCTACACTTGTACTGCCGGTAATACGAACACGTTGTCCAACTTTCATCCAGACAGCACGGTCAGTTTTACGTTTTTCTTCCAGTTTTTCATTGGTTTCAGCAATTTTTTCAATCACTTCTTCCTTTTTCAACTGTTGAGTGATTTTTCTCTTAACAACCTGCAGGCGTTTTGTTTCATCTTTATCACTTCCCAGTTTTCTGAATTTCTCCTGTTCAAGAAGCTTTACAAAATCTTTTACAACATCCTTTCTGGATTTTCCTTTGGTATAGCTGTCGATGAATGCTTCAATCTTATTTCCGAACTGAAGTTTGCGGTGTTCCTCTTCATACAGTTTCTGGAAATTGAATAGCTTCTGCTGAAGTTGATCATTCAGTTTCTGCAGATTGTCACGTTTATCTTCTACCGACTCTTTTCTTTCAGCAAGATCAGATTTTAATTTTTCAACTTCAAATTTCTCCTGCTGCAGTTTTACAATCGTTTTATCAAGATTGACAATATCATGTTCTACCTTTTTCTTAGCAGAATGGATAATGAATCTTGGTATTTTATTCTTTTCCGCAACTTCAAAAGTAAATGAACTTCCTGCCTGTCCTACTTCCAGTTTATACATCGGCTCCAATGTTTCTTCATTGAAGAGCATCGCTGCATTCTGGGCATTGGGAAGCTGTTCTATCACCAGTTTAATGTTGGTATAGTGCGTTGTAATAATGGCGAAACTCTTTTTGTCATAGAAAAACTCCATGAAGCTTTCTGCCAGGGCACCTCCAAGCTCTGGGTCGGAACCTGTACCAAATTCATCAATTAATAAAAGTGTATTAGCATCAGCCTCACGGATGATTCCGGACATTTTCTTTAATCTTGATGAATATGTTGATAGGTGGTTTTCAATGGACTGGTTATCACCGATATCAGTCATGATTTTCTCAAAGAAAAACATTTCAGATTTCGGATGAACCGGAACAAGAATACCACTCTGAATCATCAGTTGTAATAATCCTACTGTTTTCAGAGTAATTGATTTTCCACCGGCATTCGGACCGGAAATACAGATAATTCTGTTATGATCCGTTAAGGTAAGTGTCTGTGGATGGATAATCTTGTTCTCAATTTTATTTCTTAACCATAACAGAGGATGATAAGCATCTTTTAATCTCAGCGTTTTATGACGATTGATTTTCGGAAGAATTCCGTTGATCAATTCACCGAACTTTGCTTTAGCTCTTGTAAGATCAAGATCAAAAATGTAAATCTGATATCTCCATAGCTGAGGTTGAAATTCTGCTAGTTCAGCAGTAAGTTTACGGAGAACTTTGTCAATTTCTTTTTTCTCTTCCTCTTCATTTTCCCGAAGTTTGAAGTAGTGCTTTACAACACTGTCCGGCTGAATATAAGTAATGGAACCTGTTTTGGAAATTCCTAATGTTCTTCCTGCAACTCTCTTTTTAAATCCTGATTTTACAGCCAGAACCCTCTGATCATCAATAATCGTTTCCCGGATATCATCCAGAAAGTCACTCTGTCCATACGTGGTAAGGGCACGGTTGAAATTTTCCTGAATGGCTTTTTTAGCAAGCTGAATTTCGGTTCTTATTCCTTTCAGAGCTGGAGAAGCCTCGTTTTTCACTTCACCAAAACGGTTAAAAACCTTATCTACTTTATCAATGATTTCCTTTCTGAATTCCAGTACAGAAACTTCCTCTAATAAAGTTGGAAATGTTTCCGGCATGGTAGGAAAGAATTTCTGAAGTTTTCCGATCTGTTCCGTGATGGTTTTTATTTTGATGAAAGCAGTGTTTTCCAAACGGTAGTTCTCAATCAGCATCAATTTCAGCTCACTTTCAATATCTTCATATTCATCAAACGGAATCGCATTTGAACTTTCGAAACTTGAGAGATATTCTGAAGTTTTTTTTAATGAAAGCTCCGCCTCGTCAATTTCCATCGGACGAAGTTGAAGAATTTTTTCTCTTGTTTTGGGAGAATACGCAAATGGGGAGATTTCCGCGAGCAATTGCGGAAACTCTAATTCGTCTAAATCTTCTTTATCTATATACACAGTGCAAATTTAGTGAGAATTTTGATTATTACGTATATCTGAGAGATTTACAGAATAAATTACTTTTGAATTTGATGATTATAGAGTTAGTCAAAATGAGTAATAGAATGCAATAATCTTTGCGTTGATATAAAATTATGATATTCTTTTTATTACATTTGAGTTATGAAACTGGAAACCGAAAGATTATTACTGAGAGATATCAACGAAAGCTACGTAGAGGATATTTTACGCATTCGAAGTAATGAAGTGATCAATCAGTTTGTGCAAAGAAATTCACCGAAAAATAACTACGATGCTCTTCAGTTTATTTTAACGATCAAAGAAAAAACTAAAAATAACCAAACTATCTATTTGGGAATTTCTTTAAAAGATCAGTCCAATCTTATCGGAACAATTTGTCTTTGGAATTTTTCTGAAGACCGGAAAACAGCGGAAGTGGGCTATGAATTATTACCGGAATATCATAGAAAAGGAATCATGTCTGAAGCATTAAATGCAGTATTAGATTTTGGATTTAATGAATTAGAATTAAAGGAAATTGTAGCCATTACCAATAAATTTAATGAAAATTCAAAAGGACTTCTTGTAAAACATGATTTTATTTTGTTAGAAGGAAAGGAAGATGAAGGCTTTCCGGATAATATTATTTTTAGTTTGAAAAGACTGGGTAATGATGCTTAATGGGAAATCTAGCCGGTTTTTTTCTATCTTTATTCCCGATTGAAATTATATATGAAAAATGAAATAAAATCTTTAACAGGACTTAGAGGTGTAGTGGCATTATGGGTGACTTTTTTTCATTTTTTTGATTTTAAAAACGAAATTCTTCAAAATATTATAGGGAAAGGATATCTTGCTGTAGATATCTTTTTTGTATTAAGTGCCTTTCTTCTCACTGTTTCCTATTCTGATAAGTTTAAAAATCTTGAGTTTAAAAAAATACAGATTTTTTATAAGAAAAGGATCAACAGGATTTATCCGGTATATTTTATATCCATTGTTTTTATTGTTCTGCTCATAAAGGATACTTCATGGCTTACATTTTTTATCAATGCCGGACTGGTGCAGTGTTTTTTTAATCCGGACCGACTGTTGAACATCGTTTACTGGTCATTGAGTACAGAATGGATGTGCTATCTGATATTTCCTTTCATGCTTTATCTGATCATCCGATATAAGATCCGTGGTGAAATTTTGATTGTTGCAGGTCTTTTTTTAAGATTGATTCTTCCTCATTTTCCTGATTTGTATATTCATTCAGCAGATTCAGTAAACTCTTGGAGATCATCAAAATATCTGGATATTCCGTATGGTGTTAATTCTTTAATCAGAACAATAGCTTCTTATTTTTTAGGAATAGGAGTAGCGGTTTTACCCGGAATCAAAATAAAAAGCAAATGGTATGTCTATGCCGTGCTTATCATCTCTTTTGTACTGCTGTTTACAACAAGGGGACTGATCTTTATTCCGTTTTTATCAGCTTTGATCATCAGACAATTGTACACACGGGAAAAGAATTGTCTTCAGATGTTTCTGGAAACTAAGCCTGTTTATTTGCTCGGAAACATCTCATATTCATTGTATATTATACATCATATTGTCAAGGATCAGAATTTTATGATAGTAGATATTTCCCTTCTTAATAACCTGTTATTAATAGCTTTCTCGTTATTACTGTCCTATTTTTCCTATATACTGATTGAGAGAAAAGTGAAGATATTTAAAGTATAATTGAAGTTCTTATTTTATTTTAATATTATTATTTTTGCAGTATGACCTGGACAGAAATTTTAGCCCCGATAAAAAGCACGGAATACTTTACAACCCTTTGGGAGAAAGTGAAAAATGAATATGCAACGACAAAAGTTTTCCCACCAAAGAATCAGATTTTCAGAGCGTTGGAACTTACAGCTTTTGATGATGTTGAAGTGGTGATTATTGGGCAGGATCCTTATCATAATGACTATCAGGCGAATGGCTTGTGCTTTTCCGTCTCTGAACAGGTTACCGCACCACCATCCCTTAAGAATATTTTTATTGAATTAAAAGATGATCTGGGAGTAGTAAGAACTTCCAAAGAACTTGATGACTGGGGTAGACAAGGTGTTTTACTATTGAATGCAACTTTAACCGTTCGTGCTCATTCACCCAACTCTCATAAAGATCTTGGTTGGGAAAAATTTACCAACTTTATTATTAAAGAAATTTCAGATAAAAAAGAGAATGTGGTATTTGTATTATGGGGCGCTTTTGCACAAAAAAAGCTGAACTCATAGATCCAGCTAAACATTTTATACTGAAATCAGCACATCCATCTCCATTTTCTGTTTACAGAGGCTTTTTTGGAAGCAAGCCTTTCTCAAAAATTAATGAATATCTTGTTTCCAAAGGGAAGAAGCCTATTTCGTGGTAGAACCCTTTGATTGGTCTGCTTTTTTAATCGTAATCCCGATTTTATATTTTCCTGCTAACGCTGTTGTTCCTTCCTGTTGTTTAGGATAGGGAGCTACATCCTGTAATGTAATGGTATATCCGTTAAAATCTGCTGACTGGTGGTAATTCCTTCCAGGGAAATCCATACTGGCAAGATTCAATAGTGCGGGACGGGTAGAAGTTCCCATTACTTCAACCTGAGCAAGGGCAACTCCGGCCCAGATACAATTGACCCCTTCAGGACATCTGCTGTCTTCAGAAACCCCTTTGAATGTAACATTCATCTGGTATTCTTTTAAAAACTTATTTTCACCTTCATTAAGGTATACAATTCCGTCTTTTTGAGCATTAGAATTCATCACTTTTGGATTGGTTTGCACTTCAGAAGCTTTTGTAGCTGCCTTAGATTTCTTTTGGGCATCACATCCCGTTAATGCAAATATTCCCAGACTGAGTATGATAGCTTTATGGAACATAGTTTCTAATATTTAATTAAATAACGTTAAACATATTAAGAAGTACTACCAAAAACATTGCCACTCCTACTACAAAACTGAATCCTGTTCCATAAATGAATCCGATCAGTGCCCCTTTGGTAGATTGTAAAGCTTTATTCATGTCCTTGCTGTCGTGAAGTAATTCACCAATAAATACTCCCGCAAACATCCCCACAAGAAATCCTAAGGGAATGGGAATAAATATCCCTACTATGGTTCCTATTACAGAGCCGATGCTTCCCCAACGGGTTCCTCCATATTTCCTGTTGGTTTTTGCAGGAATAACATAGCTTAGCACTACAGAAGCTGCCGTCAGAATACCAAAAGCCCATATGTAGATCATAGGAAGATCTGCATCCGTCCCGAATTTATAGATCAGAAGCCCACAGATACTCAGTAAGAGTCCGGGCAATACAGGGAGAAAAGTTCCCAGTATTCCTACAAATAAGAGAATAAGACAGAAAATATTAATAATTGTTGTATCCATTCTTTTTAAAATATAGTTGCAATATAAAAAAAGTGGCTTTATAAAAAGCCACTTTGAGAACTGAGTTGTAAAATTTTAGTACAAATTTAAGATGATGTATTCAGGAATGGTGCTGCTTTACCAATGTTTTAGCTGTTATAGATGTAGAATCACAGATAATTGTAATTTATCGTTAATTTTTCACTTATAATTAAGGTTGCAGAAGATTTAATATTTAATAATTTAATACTTGAAAATTTTCATCAAATATCTTCCTGTGAATACCTTTTGGGATGAAAATTGATTGTGAATAGTAAAATGATGATTCTTAATTTCATAAATTTGCTGTAATGAATGACCAGTTACAAGAAACTAAAAACTTTATACAGGAGCTGAGCGAACAGCTTTACATTTATATTACCCAGATATCACCCGCCGGGCTGGATTGGGTGTTTCATATTATTGTAAAACTAAGCTTACTTCTTGTTCTGTTTTTTATTACTGATTTTGCTTTTAAATTTATCATTAATTCTGTTTTCAGGTTATTTCATAATGAACAGAAATTTCCCATCTTAAAATCTATTTATCAGGCTAAAATCACCAATTCTGTTGCACATTTTGCAGCTCTGATTGCTGTTGCCGGGATTCAGGGATCTATCTTTCCGGAAAATGCGCTGCCAAAAACTACGATCTTTATTATAAGATGTATCAATTTGGGATTGGTATTGATGTTGGCAGGAATGCTGTACAGGTCACTGACGGCTTTCAGAAACTATTTCAGCATCAAACAGGATTTCTATAAGATTATGGCACTTAATGCCATTTCAGAAACCGTAAAGATTTTAGGGCTTTTCATATTTACAGTGGTTGGGCTCTGCGTTATTTTTGGGATCAAAGGAACGACTATTGTAGGAAGTCTGGGAGCTATTACAGCAGTTCTGGTACTTGTTTTCAGAGATACCATTTTGGGATTTGTAACAGGACTTCACGTAGCCACTTCTAAAAATCTGAAAGTAGGAGACTGGGTAAGCATTCCCAAATACAGCATTGAAGGAAATATTACGGAAATCAATCTTTTAACCACCAAAATTACCAATTTTGATAAAACGGTGTCTACCATTCCAACCTATGATCTGATGACCACGGAGATCAAGAACATGCAGGTAATGTCAGAATCTAATACAAGGAGGATAAAAAAATCAATTTACTTTAATATCAATTCTTTTAAATTTCTCACGGATGAAGATGTTCAACGTTTAATGGAGATCAATTTAATTTCCGATTACCTTGAAGAAAGAACATCTGAGATCAAAAAAGAAAAAGAAAGCCTTGAACATAATGATAAGATCGTGAATGGAAGACAGCTTACCAACATCGGGGTTTTCAGATATTATGCACAGAAGTATATTGAAAACGATCCGGATATAGATAAAAACGGAACGAGAATGGTTCGCCAGCTGGATATTACCCCACAAGGGCTGCCTTTGGAAGTCTACTGTTTTGCCAATGATTCCCAATGGGAACGTTTTGAACAGATACAAGCTGATATCTTTGACCATTTATTGGTGGCTTCAAAAGAATTTGAACTTCAGGTGATGCAGGTAAGCATTAAAGTGTAAAAGAGCTAAAAGACATAAGAAGGAAGCTGGAAGTTCCAGTTCCTTTTCATATAAATTTTAATTAAATTTTTAAATGATCATGAATGTAGAAGTATCAATAGAAATATTAAGTCCGGATCTGCTTCCAGTCCCAAGCCTCTAGCTTCTTACATCTCATATCTAACATCTAAAATAACAATGACAAAACTAAGCGTAAACATTAATAAAATTGCGACGTTAAGAAATGCAAGAGGAGGTGAAACCCCAAGTGTTACAGAAGCTGCTGTAAAGATTCAGGAATTCGGAGGACAGGGGATTACCATTCATCCAAGACCTGATGAAAGGCATATCACAAGAAAAGATGTCTATGATCTGAAGCCGTTGGTTACGACTGAGTTTAATATTGAAGGAAACCCACATCAAAGCTTTATAGATATGGTTTTGGAGGTGAAGCCGGAGCAGGTAACTCTGGTACCCGACGCTGATGACGCTATTACTTCCAATGCAGGATGGGATACAAAAAAACACCTTGATTTCCTTACAGAGATCATTGCAGAATTTAAAAAATCAGGTATCCGTACTTCCATTTTTCTTGATCCTTTACCAGAACTGGTAGAATATGCTGCCAAAACAGGTGCAGACAGAATTGAATTGTATACCGAAGCTTACGCAAAAAATTACCTTATCAATAAAGAACAGGCCATAAAACCTTATTATGATACTGCAGTTGAAGCTACCAATTTCGGATTGGGAATCAATGCCGGTCATGATCTGAGTTTAGAAAACCTGAAATACTTTTCAGATACCATTCCAAATCTTTTGGAAGTATCTATCGGGCATGCTTTGGTTTCTGAGGCGCTTTATATGGGACTGGAAAATACAGTACAGGCTTATTTGAAGAGACTGGCAAAATGGAAATAAATAAGAAACTGGAAGTTAGAGATTAGAAGTTAGCCAACTTCAATTGTATTAAAGATAGCATAAATAGATTATGCTTGATTTATCTAACTTCTGATTTCTCACTTCAAACCTCTAGAAAAATGGAAATTTTAAATTCAAAAATATTCGGCGAAAATCTTACAAATACGCCACTTCTTGTATTTCACGGATTGTTTGGAATGCTTGACAACTGGGGAAGTTTCGGAAAAGATCTGGGAGAATATCTTCCGGTGCATCTGATTGACCTTAGAAACCACGGAAGAAGCTTTCACTCCGATAGCATGTCTCACGATGATCTGGCAGACGATATCGCTCGCTATATGGATCATTACGGGATCCGGAAAGCTCATGTTTTAGGACACTCTTTAGGAGGAAAAGCTGTCATGCAGTTTGCCATAAAATATCCGGAACGTGTTGAAAAACTGATTGTTGTAGATATCTCACCTAAAGCCTATCCACCACATCATCAGGGAATTATCAAAGCGCTGGAAACTGTTGATTTCGATACGGTATCTTCAAGAAATGAAGTGGAAGCCGTCCTGAACCAATATATTCCTGAAAAATCTACGATACAGTTTCTGACGAAGAACCTCTATTGGGATGATAATAAAAAACTGGGCTGGAGATTCAATCTTAAAACATTATCAGAAAAATATACAGAATTTGTTTCCAATGCGATTAAATTTGGTGTTTTTGATGGTGAAACCTTATTTATTGCAGGAGCGAAATCCAATTATATCCTGCCGCAGGACGAATTTGGGATCAAGCAACAGTTCCCTAAAGCTAAGGTGGTAACGGTAAAAAATGCAGGACACTGGGTACAGGCTGAAAATCCGGTAGATTTTGCAAATGTTGTTAAGGAGTTTCTTGGATTGAATTAATTTTATCCTTTGATTTTCAATATTATGTTAAAATTTTATTAAAAATCAATATTATTTCTCCATGAGTTGAAATTTTTGTACTTTGGAATTGTCAAAACAATAAAAATATTAACTTATGGAAAACAAAAATTCAAAAAAGAAACCGTTTTTCGCGACATTCTTGGAAAAACAGGTTAAAGACCCCGAAACAGTAAGAGGAGGAGCTGCTACTTCCAAACTTGCAGATCAGATTACATCAATAATCAAGGACCAAATAACAACCGCTCTTCAAGACGGTGTTACAACACCTGATAATGATAATGTAACGATGAAATATCCTTCTGACGGAGATGAGGATGTTTTAGAAGTAGAATAAATATATAGTGTAAGCTAAATTATATATCAAACCAAAATCAAAACTAAAACATTATGAAAAGTAACAACTCAAAGAAGAAGCCGTTTTTCGCGTCATTCTTAGAAAAACAGGTTAAGGATCCTGAAACAGTAAAAGGAGGTACGGATATCATCTCAATTCCAGAAAGAGATATGATCACAAAACCTGCTGTAGATACTGTAACTTCTCCAAAAGACGATATGATGCATACGCTGAAATATCCATCTGATGGTGATGATGATACAATCATTATTCCGCTATAATACTATAATAGTAGAATATTTTTAAAATAATAGGGGAAACTTAAAGTTTAAGTTTCCCTTTTTAATACAACCGGCAAATGATTCTCTGCATCACCCATTCACAGGATTTTTATAATATCGATATGTTTTTCGGCTATCTGACCTCCAAAAATATTCCGTATTTCAGACTGAATTCTGACCGCCTGAACCACCTTCAGAAAATCAGCATTCATGAAGACTCATTCGAATTAACCGACGAGTCCGGAAATACCATCCATTCCGATGCCATCAAAGGAGTGTGGCACAGAAAAGCATGGAGAATCAGTACCCCTGAAGAATTAGATCAGGACTATGAAAGAATTTTCCTGAAAGAATATGGAAGCCTCCGATACAATCTGCTGACAGCTTTAGAAGATATTCCCTGGATCAATCCTTATGAAAATGAAAAGAAGATTGATGGAAACAAGATATTTCAGCTGAAAACAGCCCAAAGAAACCACTTAACCATCCCCAAAACCATTTTTTCCAATGATGAAGAAAAAATAAAAACATTTTTCCATCAATATTGTCAGGGAAAAGCTATTGCTAAACTTCACGGAGTAACTGCGAAAACAATGTCAGGGGAAAACATGATTTCCACTACCGTTATTGAGGAGGAATCCTTAGAACATCTTTCTGATATTGCCTACTGCCCGATGATCTTTCAACCTTATATTGAGAAAAAGTATGAGCTGAGAATTGTCTATGTAGACGGTGAATTTTTCACAGGAAAAATCAATAACAGTGAAAATGCAGACTGGAGAGTAGCCCGCGAAGGCTATTTCTGGTCAGTTTATGAACTTCCGGATTCCATCAAAGCCAATCTTACTTCCATGATGACAGAAATGGGATTGTATATAGGAGCCATTGATATGATCAAAGGAAGAGACGGAGCTTATTATTTCCTTGAAGTGAATCCACAGGGAGAGTGGGGAATGTTACAGAAAGAACTGGGATTTCCCATTGCAGAAAGAATTGCCGATAATCTTATCAAAAGAATCAATTTCCATGAATAAAATTTTAATTATTACCCATACCGCAGATAACTTTTCTATTGAAAAAGTAACAGAATACATTGAAAAAAATAACTGTGAAGTTATCCGATTTGATGTAGATATATATCCTTTACAAAATAAACTTTCCACTATTTTCCAGGATGGAGAATGGATAAGCTATCTTGAAACGCCTGAAGCAAAACATCGTTTAGACGATATTTCAGCCATCTGGTACAGAAGAGCTTACAATATTGGAAAAGGATTAAAAGAAGAAATGGAGACCAAGTTTTACGGAGCAGCAATGGGTGAGATCCGAAATACGCTTTTTGGTTTTTTTGAATCGGTAGACGCTTATTCTTTAGGAAAACCAAGTGTTTACAGAAGACTTGACAGCAAAGAAGAACAACTGAAAATTGCAGATAAATTAGGATTGACCATTCCGGCAACCTGTCTTACGAACAATCCGGATGAAGCCAGAAAATTTATTCTGAAACATCAAAATGTAGTGGCCAAAATGCAAACCGGTTTTGCCATCTATGAAGACGGTGTGGAAAATGTAGTGTTTACCAATGTTGTCAACGAAGATAAACTGGAAGAGCTTGATTCCCTTCTGTACTGCCCGATGCAGTTTCAGCAAATGATTCAAAAGAAAAAAGAACTTCGTATTACCGTTGTTGGAAGAGATGTCTATGCATTTGAAATAGATTCCCAGCAGTCCGAAGATGCCAAAATAGACTGGAGAAAAGATGGAGTTAATCTCATTGATAAATGGAACAGAACAGAACTTCCGGCAGATGTAGAAGCAAAATTGCTTGAACTTCTGGATATTTACAATGTAGATTACGGAGCCATAGACATGATTGTTTCTCCTGAAGACGAATATTATTTCATCGAGATCAATGCCGCAGGAGAGTTCTTCTGGCTGGATAATCTTACAGAAGGAAACCTTATTTCGAAAAGCATTGCAGACGTTCTTTGTGATAAAGCGCCAAGAAGAAATAATGAAGTAATGGCTTAAGAAACAGAGCTGTTTTTGAGCATAAAAGTCCTGAAAGTTGTCAATTCTTTCAGGACTTTTACATTTGATAATCTGTTATAGTTAAAATTTTCCGGTTTGTTGTTTTCAGAATGATAATATTGGTTAAATTAAGCTGAATTATGCTTTAAAAATCGCAAATTTGCAAAAGCAGTTTTTCGGGTGAATTTTTACAAAAGCCTGAAAATTGCCGGATAGAAAATATTGTTATATTTTAGTCAGCAATCAAGAAAATAATTAATGATTTTTGTAACGGGTGCTACCGGAATTCTGGGAAGAATAATTGTACTGGAACTTCTTAAAAGAGGTAAAAATGTGCGTGCTTCCAAAAGACCGGGCAGCAATATAAACGAAGTAAAGCATTCATACAGCTTTTATACGGAGAATCCTGACGATTTTTTCAATAAAATTGAATGGGTAAACGTAGATTTTGATGACCTCGATTCTTTGAAAAATGCACTGGAAGGTGTAGATGAAGTCTATCATTGTGCCGCAAAAGTGAGCTTTCATCCGAAAGACGAAAAAGAAATGTACCGTACTAATATCAAAGGTACAGAAAACCTTTTGTTTGCCTGTGAAGGATCAGGTGTTAAAAAATTTCTCCATGTAAGTTCTGTTGCCGTTCTTGATAATTTCAATGAAAAAGGAGAATTGGATGAAGATTCTGATTTTAATCCAAAGCTGGAACACTCAGCATATGCAATTTCCAAGCACTTATCCGAAATGGAAGTATGGAGAGCTTCTGCAGAAGGTCTTAATACAATAATTATCAATCCCGGAATGATTGTAGGAAGCGGAAACTGGACCCAAAGCAGTGGTGAACTTTTCTCCACCTTTGAAGACAATAGCTTTACCTTTTCGGGAGGTTCTGCTTACGTTGACGTGAGAGATGTCGCCAATACTGCCATAGGATTAATGGAAAATAACCTTTTCGGAGAACGTTTTATTATTGTCGCTGAAAATAACAGATATGCAGACCTTGCAAAACAGGTCAGAACTCGTCTGGGACTTAAAGATGCCCGAATTCTTTCACAATCTGTATTAAATATCGGAAGAATAGCCAATATCCTTTTCGGATGGCTGATTCCGAAACTGAAAATGGTCACCAAATCAAATATTGAGGCCATTTCATCATTCAACACCATTTCCAATCACAAAGTCAAAGAAAAGCTGAACTATCAGTTTATTCCCGTAAAAGAAAGTATAGACTTTCACCTGAATAATTATATTAACGACAAAAAGCTGAAGAAATGAATCTTGCAGAGGCAATTATCCTTAAAAATGTAGAAAAACATCCTATAAAAGGGGCAATCGGGTTTAAAAAGAAAGATGCTGGTTGGAAAGAGCTGAGCTGGAAAAAATTCAGTGAAATTATTTTTAAAACGGCCAATGCCTTAAAAGAATCCGGAGTTCAGGAGAATGACAGAGTTGCTATTTATTCAGATAACTCGTCTGAATGGATGATCATGGATTTGGCTTCAATGGCTATCGGTGCTATTACAGTACCTATTTATTCAACCAATAATGCTGAGCAGGCAGAACATATCATTAACGATTCCGGAGCTAAAGTTGTTTTAGTAGGAAATCAGATGCAGTATGACGCCTGTCTTGAGTTTTTACATAAAGAAGAAAACAGTCTGGAGACGATTATTGTTTCCAAAAAAGCAGTGTGGATCAAAAAAGAATTCAACAGTTTTTATCTTGAAGATTTTATTGCAAAAGCTTCACCGAAGCTGGAGATCTGTAAGAAAGAAAATGATGATACAGCAACATTGATCTATACTTCCGGAACGACCGGAGTCCCAAAAGGGGTAATACTTACCCACGGAAATTTCATCAAAGCATTCGACTCTCATTTTGAATTTTTTAAGTTTAAAAACTTTGAAGAAGAACTTTCACTGGCATTCTTACCATTAAGCCATGTCTTTGAAAGAAGCTGGAGTCTATTGAGTCTTTATGGAGGTGCCCGTGTTTATTTCCTGGAAGATCCGAAAAATGTAGCCAAAGCACTGGAAGAAGTAAAGCCTACAGCCATGTGTGCCGTACCAAGATTTTTCCAGAAAGTATATGCCGGAGTGTTGGAAAAGGCAGAGGAAGGTTCATCATTGAAGAAAAAAATATTTGACTGGGCACTTAAAACCGGATGGGAAACTTCTGAACTAAGAAGAAATGAAAGGCCAGTTCCTTTTGGATTAAAATTCAAAGAAACTGTAGCAGATATGTTGGTTTTCAGCAAAATTAAAGATAAAATGGGTGGCAGACTTTGGTTCTTACCTTGTGGTGGAGCTTCATTGTCACCGGAAGTTACCCGCTTCTTTGAATCTGTAGGAATTCACGTAACCGTTGGATATGGATTAACAGAAACTACCGCAACACTGACGCTATTCCCTTTAACTCATTTTGAGCATGGAACCAGTGGAAAACCGCTTCCGGGAGTAGAAATGCGTATCGGAGAAAATGATGAGATCCAGGCCAGAGGGAACGGAATCATGAAAGGATATTACAATAAACCTGAAGAAACCCAGAAAGTATTTACGGAAGACGGATGGTTCAAAACCGGTGATGCAGGAAAGTTTGACGAGAAAGGAAACTTGATTATTACAGACAGAATCAAAGACCTGATGAAAACTTCCAATGGAAAATACATCGCTCCGCAACAGATCGAAAACCTTCTGACTAACAATAACTTTATTCAGCAGATTATGCTGATTGCAGAAGGAAGACAGTTTGTTTCAGCACTGATTGTTCCGAATTTTGAATTTTTGCAGGATTATATCAAGAAAAATAATATTCCTTTTACCAATTGGGAAGATGCTGTAAAAAATGAAAAAGTAATTCATCTTTATAAAGAAAAAATTAAAGAGTTACAGGATCATCTGGCAGACTATGAAAAAGTGAAGAAATTTACTTTAATGCCGGCAGAATTTGATATCAATACAGGAGAAATTACTCCTACACTGAAAGTCAAAAGAAATGTGGTGATCAAAAAATACGCAGATATTATAGAAAAGATGTATTAAAATTTGACCTCCTGTTTTCACCTCAATCACAACTGGAGACGTGAAAATTCCCCTCCCTTGGAGGGGTGGCGAAAATTCAAAGAATTTTTGACGGGGTGGTTAATAATGACTTAAATTAAACTATGACGACACAAGATTTTATAGGAAAAGAAAATTTCACCATTCATACACAAACGGTTTCAGAAAGCTGTCCGTCCAATATTGCCCTGATTAAATATTGGGGGAAATATGACCCTCAGATTCCTGCTAACCCTAGTATTAGCTATACTTTAAACCATTGTAAGACCAATACTTCAATGGAATTTACAGCAGATGCTCCCTTTTCAGTACAGACTTTCCTGGCTGGAAATGAAGAAGTGAAATTTGCCGAAAAAATTGAAAAATATTTCAGAAATATAGAGCAATACCTTCCGTGGATTTTAAAAGGGAAATATGTAATCCGAACAGAGAATACATTTCCACACAGTTCAGGAATTGCAAGTTCTGCTTCAGGATTTGGAGCCATTGCAAAATGTCTGATGGCATTGGATGCTTCATTTACCGAAAAAGCATCTGAAGAAGAATCTTTGAGGAAAGCTTCATTTTTGGCAAGATTGGGAAGCGGAAGTGCATGTAGAAGCTTATATAATGGACTTGTTGTATGGGGGAAAACGGATGAGGTAGAAGGAAGTTCAGATGTATTCGGGGTGCAATATCCGGATGCTGAAATTCATGAGGTTTTCAAAAACTTTAATGACTGGGTTTTGTTAATTCATGAAGGCCAAAAAAGCGTTTCTTCAACGGTAGGACACGGTTTGATGAATACCAATCCGTATGCGGAAAGAAGATTTCAGGAAGCAAGGGAAAACTTCGTCCCAATGAAAGACATTCTGAAAAGTGGAGATATGGAACGTTTTATCAAGTTGGTAGAACATGAGGCACTTACATTACACGCTATGATGATGATGAGTGATCCTGCCTTTATCCTAATGAAAACAGGAACACTGGAAGTCATTAATAAGATCTGGGATTTCAGAAGAGAGACTGGACATCCTTTATTCTTTACCCTGGATGCTGGAGCTAATGTTCACCTTCTATTCCCGAATAATGATTCGGAAGAGCAGATTAAAGCCTTCATTGAAGCTGAATTATTACAGCATACCCAGAAAAATGGAGTAGTGAAGGATGTGATGAAATTCTAAAATAATAATATTCAATAGGAGTGGGCTTTAGCCCACTTTTTTTATATAGGGAAGCGCTGATGAATGAAGGAATATAATTTTCTATAGTAAGCAAAAAGCTCTTCGTGTCATTCAGATTGTTTTCTATGCAAGACCCTTGTCATTCTATATGGTGGTCGTATTTAAAGAAAAATCACTTTAGATGAAACATTATTTTCCCTATTTTTATTTTTTAAATTCATCATATGAAAAAAATCATCGGAATTCTTTTACTAATTAGTACTGCATGTTTTGGGCAGCAGAATCAGGATATTGAAAAACCTATCCGTAATTTATTTCTGGGTATGAAAAATGCAGATCCGGAATTGGTAAAATCTGCTTTTGCAGAGAATGCCATTCTTCAAACTATTACTAAAGATGGTGCCGTAAAAAGCGACAGCATACCGGATTTCGTTGCATCTGTTTCCAAATTTTCAAAAGGAGATCTGGAGGAAAGAATTACAATAGGAGGTATTTATACAGATGGAAACCTGGCAAGTGTGTTTACTCCTTATTCTTTTTATTTAAAGGGGAAGCTATCTCATTGCGGGGCAAATAGTTTTCAACTGGTAAAGCAAAATAATGAATGGAAAATTCAATATATTATTGATACAAGAAGAAAAGATAACTGTAAAGAAATACAATAATAAGAAGTAGTTTAAATTTTAAAAAATGAAAATCCATCATATCGCCATCATCTGTTCAGATTATGCTGTTTCAAAGAAATTTTATACAGAAATTTTAGATTTGAATATCATCCGTGAAGTATACCGTGAAGAAAGACAATCTTATAAACTTGATCTGGCGATTGGAGATCATTATGTGATTGAGTTGTTCTCTTTCCCTGCTCCCCCACAACGACCTTCACGTCCGGAAGCATGTGGTTTAAGACATCTCGCTTTCTCGGTGGAGAATGTTTCAGAAAAAAGAAATGAACTGCTGGCAAAAGGATTGAGCTGTGAAGAAATCCGCATAGACGAATTCACCGGAAAAGAATTTTTCTTTACCCAGGATCCTGATCAATTGCCGTTAGAGTTTTATGAAATGTAAAAATAAATTAGTGGGCATAGCCTGCAAAGAAACTCACTGCCATAATCGCTAAAACAATAGAAGAAATGACTACATACACGTAGTCTTTTTCTTTTAAATAGCCTATTAAAGCGAAAACAATCCTCATCAAAGGAGTGAAGATCAACAAAAGAATACCCAGCTGAATAATAGCCGTACCTTCTCCTTTACACAGAGAATCCCAGAAATGTCCCCATACTTTTTCAGAAGAAGTCCCTACCACAAGGCTGGTATATTTTTCGGGCATTTTAAAACCTTCAAAAAATAACTTGATAAAACCGATAAGCGATGTAGCCACAGACAGAATAACACCCAGTCTCAGAAGGTTTCCTACCGAACGGTTCAGATCTACATCTGTAAAATTCTTTTTCATTATCTGAAGCTTTTGTTGATACCGTTATACATCATATAAATCGAAAGGATGGTAATCACAATGGCAAAAAATACTTTTAATTTTTTAGTCTTTGATACCATCAGCGTTTTTGAACCAATAAAACTTCCGATGACAACTCCAATCAATACAGGAGCTACAATGACCGGAATAATTTCTCCTCTCTGGAAGTAGATCAGTGCACTGGCTACAGCTGTTACTCCAATCATGAAATTACTTGTAGTTGTAGATACTTTGAAAGGCAGTTTCATCATATTATCCATTGCCAATACTTTCAATGCTCCAGAGCCAATCCCCAGAAGACCAGACATGGCACCTGCAAACATCATCATCAGAAATCCGGGAACGGTATTTCTTGCAGAATAGCTTTTCAAAACTCCTTTATCAGGAAATGTTCCGTATAATTTCAGTTTCTCTTCCAGACTTCCTTTTACTAAAGGTTCCTGGTGATCCGGTTTTCCTTTAAGATTTAAAATAACCGTTAAAAGTAGAATACTGGCGAAAATAATTCCAATTGTATTGGGATTAAGCATTCCGGAAACAAGGGCACCCATAATAGCTCCTGCAGTAGTAGCTATTTCGAGAAACATCCCGATTCTCATGTTGGTAAAACCTTCTTTTACGAAAGCTACAGCCGCACCGGAAGAGGTTCCGATCACAGAAATGAGTGAAGCACCGATGGCATAATGCATTGGAACGCCGAAACCCAGCGTTAATAAAGGAATGATAATAACTCCTCCTCCTAAACCCGTCAATGAACCTAAAAGACCAGCGGAAATTGCGCCAAGGAAGAGTATGATGATTTCTGACATACTACAAATAATGTTACAAATATAAAATTATTGTCGTAGTCTGCCAAACATTTGAAAAAGATAAATTTAACGTATTTTGCATGCATGAAAAATGAATTGAAATTATTTTATGTCATTCTTGGGGCTACCCCTAAAGGAAGAAATATTGAACAGCACGACGTTTTCTTCGGAATTGCGGAGAATCTGAAGGATCTGATTCCGGATATGAAAGAATTTTGGAAGGAAGCAGAAGGGAAAATTCACCTGGATTGTTATCAGGAAGTAAGATTTGCAGATGGTTACAAGGTGGAGATTGCAGAAAAAGGTGAAAAATTATCAGAAAACCAATTGTTTTTCCTCAATTTAGGAGGATACAAACCTGGTTTCTTTGAAGAATTCCATGAGCAGCACCTAATGGTAGGACAGACAATGGGAGAGATTGTAAAAAGAGCAAGAGCTACAGAATTTTATCAGACAATGGGTTTTGAAGGCGCTGTAAGCCATATTGATGATAAACATGGAGTAGATATTGATGATATTTTCAATGTAGGTGATATTCTTCCAACTTACATGAAAGAAAAATATTCTATTATTCTTCATAAATCAGAGGAAGAAAATCAGGAGAACCCGATGGGGCTTGGCTATTTAAAAATTGATAAAATTCAATAAGAATAAATCTAATAAAAATAAAAAATGAAAATAGGAATTCTGGGAGGCGGACAGCTGGGAAGAATGCTGATACAAAGTGCACTGAAGTATGATGATGAGTTTTATACTCTGGATCCGGCTTCTGATGCACCGTGTCATAATATCTCGTACTTTACACAAGGGAATTTTAATGACTACGAAACAGTTTTGAACTTCGGAAAAGATAAAGATGTCGTAACCATTGAGATTGAACATGTAAATGCTGATGCACTGGCAGAACTTGAAAAACAGGGAATAAAAGTAGTTCCCAATGCCAATATCATTAAAACAATCCAGCAAAAAATCCTTCAGAAAGAATTTTATAAAGCTCATGATATTCCAAGCCCGGAATTTCAGGTGGTATGGAACAGTGATGAGAAAATCATCATGCCGTTGCCATTTGTTCAGAAGATGAATACAGGAGGATATGATGGAAAAGGAGTGCAGGTGATCAAAACAGAAGAAGACTATCAGCATTTATGGACAGAGGCTTCTGTTATTGAAAGTCTGGTAGATATTGAGAAAGAACTTTCTGTCATTGTAGCAAGAAATGAAAAAGGAGAAACCAATATTTTCCCGGTAACGGAAATGGTGGCTGATCCAAAGCTAAATCTTTTAGACTTCAATGTATGTCCGGTTCTTTTGACAGAAGATGTTCAGAACCAGATTGATTCCATTACAGAAAAATTCTTAGCGGCAGTAAATTCTCCGGGATTATTTGCCATCGAGTTATTCCTTGACAAAGAAGGAAAAGTATGGGTGAATGAAACGGCTCCAAGGCTTCACAATTCAGGGCATCAGAGCCAGGAAGGAAATACGAATTCGCAATTTGAGCAGATGTACCGTGTGGTGAAAAACTTACCTTTAGCAGATACCGATGCCATTACTTACAGCGGAATGCTGAATTTGGTAGGTGCAGAAGGATATGAAGGAAAAGTAATCTATGAAGGAATGGAAGATGTTCTTCAACTTCCTGAAACTTACATCCACTTATATGGGAAAACAGAAACCAAGCCGGGAAGAAAAATGGGACACATCAACGTCCTTGCAGATTCCAGAGAAGAACTGATGGAAAAGCTGGTACAGGTGAAAGGAATGGTAAGAGTGATTGCTGGGTAATATCAGATTAAAATAAATAAGGGGAGCTGTTTTTAAAGATAGAAACAGCTCCCTTTTATGTTGTCCTTGAATCAAATTCAATAGGAACGGGCTTTAGCCCGTTCACCAATAAACATAGATTCAATTGGCTTTAGCCCAAATTTAATTTTAGGTTTCAGCCAAAGCCAATTTTATTTGTATTCCTCACATCGGACTAAAGCCCGATCCTATTGATGACTGAATGATTTGATGATTTAATAAAAAGTGATTATTCTTACATCGATAACCACCATCATCCGTCTTCCAGCTTTCTCTTACTTAAAAATCTTCTGAATCACATTTCCAATCTCCACGAAATCCCCATGATTTCCTACAGAACGTATTTCCGGACTATTTTTATCGTATTCTGAGAAAGGAAAGATGAGAAGATAATTGTTATCATTCAGGTTTCTGTTCAGAAGTTCCGGAATCAGTCTCATTCTTGGAATATAAGATTTCATCCCTCGTTTTGCCATCAGAATAATTAAAGCTTCATCATCTTTCAATTGGGCAGCGGTTCTTTCGCCATCCTGCCAGATATTCATGATGATAAATTCAGCTTCTATATTGGCTTTTTTAATGATTTTCTGAAGAATATCAAGGATGTTTTCCGGAGCATAAAAAACAACTGTAGCACCGGAATTTCTGGCAATATTCCAGACTCTCAGCAATGCATGGAAGAATCCTGCTTCCTGATGAGCATTTTCGGGAATCATCACGGCATATTTTTTAATAGTGGAAAGAGGTTGTGCTGCATGATAAACCAATACATTCACATCATCATTCTGAAGATAACCGTTGTAAAGATTATACACAAAAGAAGGAGAGAATCCTTTTTCACCTTCCAATCCAATGATAAGGTCTGTAATTTTCTGTTCTTTAATCACATTATTTACCCCGTTGATGACATCATTGTCATACCTTTTTAAGGACTGTAATTTAACATCCGCTGCCGCTGCCGCATCTGTTGCCTGATGGAGAAGTTTCTCAGCATTTTTTACTGAAGATTCATTTTTATCTTCATTGATGACATTTAAAGCAAATAAATCTTCCGTGTTGGTGTGAGCTTTAATTAAAATTCCCAGATTCACCATTCTTTCCACAGTAGCCTCATGGTTGATGGCCAATAGAATATTTTCTTCTTCATGACTGTTTCCGGAAACGGTGTCTTCATTATCCGTTTCTGCAATTTTCTGGGCACTTGACATTGAAATAAAGGAAGAAATAGTACAGGATATAAGAATAAGCAGAATACTTCCGTTCAGTACATGCTCATTCAAAAGTCTTATAGGCTCCCCTGTTTCTGTTTCGGAAAGGATAATATTATATCCCACCATTACTGTTGCCAGAGTGGCTGCTGCTGAAGCAGAACTCAATCCGAAAATAAGTCTCCCTTCTTCTTTCGTAAACTTAAATGTTTTTTGAGTAATCACGGCAGAAATATACTTACCTCCGATAGAAGCTACCAGCATTATAGCCGCAACTTTTAAGGTTTCAAAACTCTTGAAGAATATCGTAAAATCAATGAGCATTCCCACACTGATCAAAAAGAAGGGAATAAATATGGCATTTCCTACAAATTCCACTCTATTCATTAGAGATGAGGTATGAGGGATCAGCCTGTTGAGTGCTAACCCTGCAAAGAAGGCTCCTATTATGGCTTCAATCCCTGCGAGCTCTGCCAGCATAGCTGCCAGATAGATCATGACCAGTACAAAAATATATTGGGATATCTTGTCATCTACTCTTTTGAAAAACCATCTCCCGATTATTGGAAACAGCAGCAAAACAATCAAGCTAAAGAGAATGACTGAAACGGAAAGTTTGACCCAGAATGAGGTGCCTACATCTCCCTGAACCATCCCAACCACTACAGCAAGTACCAATAATGTTGCAATATCCGTTATCATGGTTCCTCCAACAGTAATGTTAACGGCTTGGTTTTTAGCAATTCCCAGTTTACTGACTAAAGGATAGGTGATAAGTGTTTGTGATGAAAAAAGACTGGCAAATAAAACGGAAGTTAATACTGAAAATTCTAAAAGGTAATAAGCTCCCAAATATCCTAAAATAAAAGGAAATATAAAGGCATAACCTCCATAGGCGAGACTTTTCCATTTGTTCTTTTTAAAATCTCCCATATCTATTTCAAGACCTGCTAGGAACATAATGTAAAGCAGTCCGGTAGTTCCCGTTACGACAATACTGCTGTCTCTGGATAGCACGTTGAATCCGTTCGGACCAATAATAGCTCCGGCAATGATAAGCCCTAAAAGATGCGGAACTTTAATTTTATTAAGCAGCAGGGGTGCTGCCAGAATGATAACCAGTACCAATAAGAACTTCAATACCGGATCTTCTATAGGAAGACTCAGGTTGTGTATACTCAGTAAAATCATATGTGTTTATTTTGTGGAACGTACTAATTCAACAGAGAACTTGGCGGTACAGCCATCAGAAGTGATGGTTCTGGTTCCTTTGATCTTGTTGTCCGAAATATCATTAAGAAGAACGCTCATTTCTACATTCTTTTTGGCTGTAGAATCGGTTTTGAAAGACAGTCTGATTTCATTGTTTTCAAACTTGCCTGTATACAGCCTTACCAGATTATTGTTGTTGATGATTTTGGTAATGGGTTGAGTAGAATCATTATCGAATTCCCAGATGTCAGTACGTTGGTCACCTACTGCATATTCACTGCAATTAGATTCTGTACAGATTACTTTACCATTCCATGGACCGGAAATTTCCGTAGGCCATACAGCAGCAATTACTACAGAATCTTTTTTGGAAAAAATACTGTCCCTCATTTTCAGAAGTGACTGGTACTCGGATTCTTTCTTAGCGAATAGTTTCTCTTTGTCTAAAAGTTGTTTCTCCCTGTCTGTGAGGTTCTTCTCTTTCTCTTTGTAATCACAGCTTACCAAAAGAAAACAGGCAGTCAGAAATAAAAAAAATGTGTTTTTCAGCATATTGTATCGGTTGGAGTATACAATATAAGGAAAATGAAACAAATACAAAACCCTACAGAAGCATATCTGATTTTGATTATATTTAATAAGTTAAAAAACAGCCGGATAGATTAGGTAAGATTATTGATATTATTTTATAGTAAAATTGAATGGAATGAAAACTATTTTTTTCTCTTTTTTATTTTTTGGAAGCTTGATTTCAGCTCAAAACAGTTTTTCCACCCAAGCTCAATTGCCTTCCATTAATCTTTGGACGAAAATACCGGATGGTCCCGGACCTGGAGGTGAAAGTATTGTTTCTGCCAAAGGTTCAATCACTCATATCACTACTCCAAAATTGATCATTCATCAACCCCAAAACCCTAACGGAATAGCTATTCTTGTCATCAGTGGCGGTGGGTATGCCCACATTGAATCCGGATCAGAAGGATATCCTGCCAGCGAATGGCTGAAATCTCTGGGAATTACAGCTTTTGAGCTTCAATAAAGACTTCCTGAAGAAGGTTGGGCAAACAGATCTGTGCCTTTTCAGGATGCTCAGCGTGCTTTACGGATTATCAGAAAGGATGCCGGAAAATATAAAATAGATCCTAATAAAATAGGAGTACTCGGATTTTCTGCTGGCGGACATCTTGCGGGATATATTTCATCCACTTTTAATACAGCTTATTATAAGCCACAGGATGATATTGATTTGATTTCTGCCCAACCTAATTTTACAGCAATGATTTATCCGGTAGTATCGATGCTGCCTCCTAATAATACTACCCATTCATTTAAATCTTTATTAGGAAAAGATTTTGACAGCAATGATCAGATGAACATGTCTGTTGAAAAGCGGGTGAATGCTCAAACTCCTATTACTTTTCTGGCTCAGTCTGAAGATGATCCTATTTCTTCTGTGAATAATAGTATTTTAATGTATCAGGCATTGAAAGACCATAAAATTCCTGCCGAAATGCATTTGTTTCAATCAGGAGGCCATGGCTGGGGAATGGGCAAAAAAGGAACTAATACCGGAGAATGGAAGGAGTTGTTTTTGAAATGGTTAAAAGTAAATGGAGTTTATAATAGCGATCAGTGATTTTTTTAGATTATTAATTTTTTGCCCAGAGATATCTCAGATGAGCACAGATTTTATGGTTTAAAGTATAGTCATACTAATTAAATATATCAAAAAATTAATACATATAACCATTAAGGAGGAGTTAAGAAATAAAGTGTAGTTAAGGTAAATCATTCTGATTTTTAAGCTTAAAGCGAAACTTATTTTAATATTCTGAACACCTTAATACGATCTTAATGTTTTAAAAAATAAAAAATCATCATTCAATCTTTTGTCTTTTAAACATCTCCGGGTTGTAATTGATAATAAAAACACCACAGATAATAAGCACTGCTGCAATAATGAATTTAAAAGTAACCTGTTCGTTCATAATCAGCCAGCCTAGAAATATGGCAATAATGGTATTGATGTACGCCAGAATAGAAACCTGTACCGGTGAAATTTTAGTCAGTGCATAATGGAAAGCGAAAAAAGCAGCTACAGAACCAAATACAGCAAGATATATCATCGCTGAAATACTTTTAAATGTCCAGTTTCCGAAGTTATAATTTTCAGAAAACAAAAATGCAAGAATAACCTGAACAACTCCTGCAAACAGGAACTGATAGAATAAATTTAACGTTATATTTCCGCTCTGGATATTTAGTTTTTTGGTGAAAATAGTACCCGAAGCCCATCCTGCGATAGCGCAGAAAAGGAAAATCATACCCATTCTGTAATCAGGATTAGCAAGATCCTTAAGTCCATCCCAGAAAATAAAGAGAATTCCGCTAAAGCACAACAAAACACCGCTGAGTGCCCGCAAACTAAATTTTTGCAGTCCTATAGCCACACTTCCCAGAAATACAAGGATAGGGGAGCAGGCGCTGATGAGTGAAGCCAAACTGCTGGAAACCGTTTCTTCAGCCACAGTGGTCATCCCATTGGCAACCACCAGCATCAGGGAAGCAAAAATAATCTGGTATCCCAAACTCTTCCAGCCAATCCACTTGAATTCCTTTCTTGAAAGAAGAACAACAAGCATAATCATAGACGCCAAAAACTGACGGATTCCAGCTACAAACCATGCAGGGATTGTTTCCACAGCGACACGAATCGCCAAAAAAGTAGTTCCCCACACAATCGCAACGGTAAGAACAGCAAAAATAAGTTTATAATCTTTCAACGTCAATAAGTAGTGTAACAAGCAAATGTAGAAGTTTCAAAATAATTCTGATGGGTACAGTTGTTTCAATTTTTGATGATACAGATTGAAGGCGGAAAGGGTGAGGATTGTATAGTTGCAGGTGGTATGGTTGCTACTTATATGGTTGATGTATTTAAAAGAACTTCCAGCTTCCTTCCTCCAACTTCCAGCTTTGCATTTTATTTTTTATCTTTGACGATCTAATAAAATTGAAGATGGTAGGAATTATTATGGGCAGTCAGAGTGATCTGCCGATCATGGAACAGGCTGCAAGTTTTCTTAAAAGCCTTGACATCCCTTACGAATTAACTGTAGTTTCAGCGCACAGAACACCGGAAAGAATGTTCGATTATGCAAAGACAGCTCACGAAAGAGGTTTGAAGGTAATTGTAGCAGGAGCAGGAGGAGCAGCACATCTACCGGGAATGGTGGCAAGCTGTACAACACTTCCTGTAATTGGAGTTCCGATTTTGTCCAGTAATTCTATAGACGGTTGGGATTCTGTTTTATCAATTCTTCAGATGCCAGGTGGAATTCCGGTAGCTACCGTAGCTTTAAACGGAGCTCTGAATGCAGGGATTTTAGCGGCAAAAATTTTAGGAAGTGGTAATGAAGAAGTAGCAGCAAAACTTCAGAAATATCAGGATTCTTTAAAAGACAAAGTGTTGGGAACAGTAGATGATATCAAAGCCCAGCATCCTAATCATTTTGATAAATAGTTTACTTTTAAACTCAAAATAGAAGCCTCACTTTTCAGCGAGGCTTTTTTGTTTTATTTCTTAATGAATTTTGAAGAGATTGTTTTTTCTTTCATAGTAAGCTGTAAAATATAATTTCCTTTGGGTAAAGAGCTTACATTGATCATATCTCTGTTAGGATTTCCTTCCTTTACCAGTCTTCCGCTGACATCATAAATTTTATAATTTTTAATATCTGCCAATCCTTCAATGTGAATATCATCTACTGCAGGGTTTGGATAAAGTGAAAGTTTTTTATTGAGTTTCAAATCTGATGAAGACAGTAAGCAGCTTCCAACGGTATCACCTACTAATGACCAGCCCTTATTGATCAGAATATCTCTTTTGTCTGAAACATTGGAAGCATATTTTAATCCTGTTACTGGACCTAATGAAACGTTGTTGGCTGTGTTAGGATTCTCTGCCCATCCCATAAGGGTTTTGCTGTAATTTTCACAATTAATGCCTGACATCGTGAGAGCGCCACCACCATTAGTAACAGAAGCTAAGTTCCAGTTTCCCAGTGGTTGATTAAAGCTTGAGGCCACATTCAGGATCTGATCTATTTTCGTTACTTTAGTCATATCCCAGCTTTCTAAAGACTGATTAAATGATGTACAGCCGTGAAATACATGAGCCATATTCGTAACTTTTGAAGTGTTCCAGTTTAAGGGTTGGTTAAAAACAGGAATCATATGAAACATAAAATGCATATCCTCAAGATTTGAAGTATCCCAGTTATCCAGACGCTGATTGAAACTTAAACACTGGCCGAACATCCAGCTCATATCCGTTACCTTTGAAACGTCCCAGCTATTGAGGGTTTTGTTAAAATGTGCTCTGTTTGCAAACATATAACTAAGATCTGTTGCAGAAGACATGTTCCAACTGTCAAGATAAGGAGAATTGAACTGATCTATCAGTGAAGAAGATGGGTTAATATCAGACAAAAGCGAAAACATAAAACTGAAATTCCTGATTTTCGAAGTATCCCAGTTTTGCATAGAGCTGGCACCTGTGAAGGTGGTGGTGCCATAAAACATGAAAGATGCATCTTCCACATTATTAAGTTTTGGAGTATCTGTTGCCGTAAGCCCCATAAGTCTGCACAGGCTGAAGGCATTGTTCATGGAAGCCCATGAAATATTACCCCATTGTTCTATTTCTAATAATTTATCTGCACTTCCGTTAACCTGCCAGATAGGAATGATCTGCTCAGGAGCTGCAAATAACTGGGGATTCCCAAATTTTATCTGTCTGAATACTCCATTGCCATTAGTGACCTTCACTCTGTATTTAGCATCCGTTCCATCTGATAACGATGTACCAAAATCAATGAGAACCTGTTTGGTAGAAGTAACATTGGTAAGAGAACCATTGTGCTGTGGATAACCTACTTCTTCCCAATAAATGTCATAATTATCACCAATTCCGGGAAACCATATTTGCTGAGGGGTAGCCTGATACGGAGCATCTATGGTTAATGTAGGTATCGCAGTGGATGCTGGTTTCCAGATGGTAATAAACTCATCCTGGGCATTCACAATGATTACTATCAGAAGAAAAATAAGAGTTTGGATCTTTTTTAAAATCATGATTATAG
Organism: Chryseobacterium sp. CH21; assembly: GCF_004119445.1. Lineage (GTDB taxonomy): Bacteria > Bacteroidota > Bacteroidia > Flavobacteriales > Weeksellaceae > Chryseobacterium. The sequence goes on from NZ_QICI01000050.1 coordinate 206,996, forward strand.
TTTATGGTATTAGTTTCAAGATTGAAATAGAGATTTATTAATATTTTTCATTATATCTCTAATTTATGATATAAATATAATTAAATTTTAAAATATTGATAATGTTATTCGTTGTTATTTTGAATATTGTTTATTGTAGTTTAATAAAAAACTCTCCAAGATGGAGAGTTTACTTTATTCCTGAAGCATATTGTCACGTGTATTTTTCTGGACTGCAATGGCTCCAAACAGAGCGAGCAAAAATGCGAAAGCATAAAAACCTTTTTCGCTTGGAAGGATGGTGGCGTTCCAAAGTCCAATAGCTAGCAATACAATAGATGATAATGTAGCAAACCAGCAGATCCCGTAATAAATATCTGTTACCTGAATATTTTCTAACCTGTCTCGTACCGCTTTCTGTAGAGAAACAACGGCAAATAAGCCATAAAGAAGAATAGTGAAATAATATCCCTTTTCATTCAGCAGCATTTCAGCTCTTGCAAGCCCCACAATGAAGCCGATCATTCCAGCTCCCAAAGCTACCCATGATGCAGCGACGAATGCATTCGATACTCTTTGTTTTTTCATAGATTAATGTTTTATTTAAGGGAGCTAAGATATTCATTTTTTGTAAATACAGCCCCGGTACAGGGAAAATATGGGAAAAATACTGAATAAGTGCATGGATGAGGTTTAAGTTTTGGCTAAAGCCGTTTGGAAAATATTATTTTTTTGATAAATGGGCTAAAGCCCGTTCCTATTGAATAATTACAATATGAACCTCGAAAAAATTATAACTCGCACTCCGCACTGCGCATCCCACACCCGAATCTCACCTCACACAAAAAACTCCCCAAAAAGGAGAGCTTATTTCTATTGAGTAATATATTCGTAATTATACTGAACGGAAAGACTTCCATCAGCTTCTTTTCCAACAGCCTGAACTGGTAATCCGGAAGTGTTGTATTGTATAGTATAGCTTACAGTTTGGCTTTGCTGCCATACTCCGTTATTTTTAAAGCTTATTTTCTCTACGAGATAATTGTTTTTACTTACAATATAGGCTCTTCCCATCATAATTTTCAGATACTTATTGAGATTGGTATAAGGGTTGAGTTTATCGTCATAAGTAAAATCACTTTTATTACTATAAGTTATAGCCTCACCAAATGTTGATGTTTCAGATGAAATATTATGTCCATTATAGGTGTACGTATCAGTACCTGGATTTGAGCAGTCCGGAGTCTGGCAAAGGGTAGAAGAGGTCACCTGCCCGTTTGTATTATAATTAAAGGTAACCGTTCTGTTGTAATTTGAATTCGTGTAGATTGCTTTAACGTTGACCAGTTGATCTCCATTATAAGTGTACGTAGAATAATAATCTACTGTACCATCTGGTTTGTAGTAAATCGTTTTTACAGGCTTTCCGGCATTATCATATTCGAAAGTTGATGTTCTTCCTTCTGAAATAGTTTTGATTAATTGTTTCTGAGTGTTATAACTCATTGTTGAAACAGTTGTTTGAGGATGAGAAGGATCGTCATAATAAACAGTGGTCACTTTACTCAGTAATAGCTGAGGCTGCTCGGAAGAATTATTCGTCTCATCATTATCATCATTGCTGCTGCAGCTGTTGAAGAATACAGTGCTGCTCATTAGCCCTACCAATAAGAATTTTTTCATGTTATTATTTTAGCGGACAAAAATAAGGAATTGCTTTATAGCTCTTCATAAAAAATCCCACTATCTTAGAAATAGTGGGATTTTATCATGTTTTATTTGAATCTTAGTATCTGTAGTATTCAGGCTTGAATGGCCCTTTTACCTCTACTCCGATATATTCAGCCTGCTCAGGAGAAAGAGTTTCAAGCTCAACGCTTAATTTCTTAAGGTGTAAAGCCGCTACTTTCTCATCTAAGTGCTTAGGAAGCATGTATACTTCGTTTCCGTAAGCAGCAGAGTTGTTCCATAATTCGATCTGAGCCAACGTCTGGTTAGAGAAAGAGTTAGACATTACGAAACTTGGGTGACCTGTAGCACATCCTAAGTTTACCAATCTACCTTCTGCAAGAATGATTACTTCTTTTCCTTCAATAGTGTAGATATCTACCTGAGGCTTCACTTCAGATTTAGTCTGACCATAGTTTTTATTTAACCAAGCCATATCGATTTCATTATCGAAGTGACCAATGTTACAAACAATAGCTTTGTCTTTCATTTTAAGGAAGTGCTCTCCCCTTACAATATTGAAGTTACCTGTTGTAGTAATGATGATATCAGCATTGTCTACCACAGTATCTAATCTTTTTACTTCATAACCGTCCATAGCAGCCTGAAGTGCACAGATTGGGTCAATTTCCGTAACAGTAACGATAGAACCGGCTCCTCTGAATGAAGCAGCAGTACCTTTACCTACGTCTCCGTATCCGCAAACTACCACTCTTTTACCCGCTAACATTACGTCTGTAGCTCTTCTTACTGCATCTACAGCAGATTCTTTACATCCGTATTTGTTGTCGAACTTAGATTTAGTAACTGAATCATTTACGTTGATTGCAGGCATTACTAAAGTTCCGTTCTTCATTCTTTCGTATAGTCTGTGTACCCCTGTAGTAGTTTCTTCAGAAAGCCCTTTGATATCTTTTGTGAATTCAGGGTATTTGTCGAAAACCATGTTGGTCAAATCTCCACCATCATCCAAAATCATGTTTAATGGCTTTCTGTCTTCACCAAAGAATAAAGTCTGCTCAATACACCAGTCAAACTCCTCTTCATTTAAACCTTTCCAAGCATAAACCGGAATTCCTGCAGCAGCAATAGCTGCAGCAGCGTGGTCCTGTGTAGAGAAAATATTACAAGATGACCAGGTAACTTCAGCTCCTAAAGCTACCAAAGTCTCGATAAGCACAGCCGTTTGGATCGTCATGTGAAGACATCCTGCGATTCTTGCTCCTTTCAGTGGCTGAGATGGTCCGTATTCTTCACGGATAGACATCAAACCTGGCATTTCTGCTTCTGCAAGAGTAATTTCTTTTCTACCCCATTCTGCAAGGGAAATATCCTTAACTTTATAAGGAACGTATTGTGTTGTAGTACTCATATGTAATGAATAGTTTTTAAATTCAATTGATAACGAAAGGCAAAATTACGATTAATAATTAAGATATAAAAACGGCATATCAAGTTCACTTTTATGAGATTAAACATGAATTAATATTATTTAGTCTTAATATAAATAATTAATTTTAACTCGTAAAAAAATATATTATGAATCATACTCATACAGAAAAGACTGCTAAACCCATTGCTCCAAAAGTACAGGAATTGATCAACGCTTCAAAAAGTTTGATCCTGGCTACCGTAGATGCCAATGGATTTCCTAATCCAAGTTATGCACCTTTCGTGCAGGTAGACAATACTTTTTATATTCTGGTGTCTTTCATGGCAAAGCATACTAAAAATCTTGCAGAGGGAAGACAAACATCCATCATGTTTATTGAAGATGAATCAGCTACCAAACAAATCTATGCCCGTGAACGTTTAACGCTTGAAGCAACTCCTTCTCAAATTGAAAGAGATTCTGAGGTATGGAATACAGTAGTTGCCCAACTTAAAGAAGCTCACGGAAAAGTAGTGGATGTAATTTCCGGAATGGGAGACTTTATTTTAATTGCACTGCAGCCTGTAAAAGGATCTTATGTAAACGGATTCGGAAGCGCTTATTTCGTGGATGCTAATCTGGAAATTGTAGAACATAGAAATGATGTGAATCATCAGTCTAAATAATTGGGAAATAATCTCAAATGTATATCGTATTTTAGACAAATTAGCATCATCTTAATCACTGAATTTTAATTTTAAAATTTAATTTAACTAAGTACTTTGTTATACTATGTATTTTGTTTATATTTGCAATATGAACAAAGAGTTTATTGAAAAATGGAAATCACAAGTCAAAAAAGGAACTTTATCATTTGTTGTTCTTCTTGTGTTAAAAGAAAATGAAGTTTATGGTTATGAACTAATTGAAAAAATAAAGACATTAACCAATATTGAAATTGCAGAAGGAACACTTTATCCATTAATGAATAGATTAAAAACTGACAATCTTTTAGAGTCTAAATGGGTTGAGCAGGAAACCGGAATTCCAAGAAAGTATTACTTCTTAACTGAAATTGGAAAACAAACCCTTGAAGAAATGAAAACTCAATGGGCAGATTTGCACAAAGTACTTAATAAATTAACATAAAAATGAAATTCGAAAAATTACAATTCAAAAATGCTGAAGCTCAAAACATCTATGAGAATTATTTAAAGCAAATACAATCAGCAACAAAAAAACTTAGTAGAGAAGATCATCATGATATTCTGATGGAATTAAATAGTCATATTTATGAGAGTATGTCTAAAAAGAGTGATGAAAGCAATAATGAAGTAAAAGACTTAATTGATACCCTTGATAAGATTGGAATTCCAAATGAAGTTTTAAAACCTTTAATAGCAGATAAAAAACTGAATCAAGCAACCAAAACTTTTAATCCCATTCATATTTTTCAAGCGCTAGTTTTAAACTTTTCATATGGAATAATGTACTTTGTATTTTTCATTTTGTATTTATTTCTTTTTTCATTTGTAGTTCTGGTCTTTGGAAAAATATTGTTTCCAAACAACTTTGGTTTTTACTACCAAAAAGGAGAAATCTTTCAATACGGAGGATTTGTTGAAAATGAAAAATTGCAGAATTTTGAAGTTCTTGGAAATTGGTTTATTCCGGTTACAATATTGCTTGGAATCCTATTTTATTTTTTGATAACTCTTTTACTAAAACTAAAAAGATCAATGAATGTAAATAGAAATGTTGTACTTGTTTAAAATAAAAAAATCTTAAAAAGACGTATTATTCTTCCAAAAAAGTTGTGTTACATGAGATGAAATAAAAAGTGCTTAATTCCGGTCAATCAAAGAATAATTAAAAAATCTCTTAGACATAGTTTTAAGCACTATTTTGTGTTTTCTAAAGTAAAAGCTTTTTGGTAAGACTAGGATTATATCTTTAGACTTCCATCTTCCACATCTTTTCACTATTTTTATCGAATAAAAAAAGAATGCCCCTTTACAGAGATTTTTCAGATGATAATGCCACGATCCTGGTTTGGAAATACGATGAAAGTGAAGAACTTGATATCAACCAACTTCTGGAACCGGAAAATGCTGAGAAGGTAAAAGATTATCATCCTAAAAAATTATTGGAAGTTCTGATGGTTCGTAAGCTTCTGAAAGGATTAAAGCCCAATTCTAAAATTTTATATAAAGAAAGAGAACCTTTTCTTTCACCCAACGATGCAGAAATTTCCATTACACATTCTTTTCCATTTGCTGCCATTGCCATTTCTAAAAATAAAATAGGGATTGACGTAGAAAAGTTCAATCCTAAGATTTTAAGAGTCATTGATAAATTCACGTATGAAAATGAGCGCGGATTTATTCCAGAAGATAAAGCCGATACTTTTTATACAATTATATGGAGTGTAAAGGAAAGCATGTATAAAATTCATCATTCTAAATACTGGTCCTTAAAGAAGAATTATGAAGTAAAGCCTTTTGAGCTGAAACATCTTCATAAAATTAGCTGCCGAGTATATGATGATGAATTCTCCGATGAATTCAAAGCCAGAGTAGAATTTTTCGATGACTACTGCTTTACGATTGTGGAGGAGTAGGATCTGTTTCGTTTCTGTATTTTTCGATCACTTTTCTCTGTTCTTTGGCTACATCATAGATCAGCTCCAGAATATCGTGGATATTTTTAAGTTCTGTTAAGTGGGAAATTTTATCAGGATCTCTTCTGTCTACAATCTCGTTTTCCTCAATTTCGGTTTTTCTTTTCAGAAGCATATCTTCAATGGAAGAGTCTTCCGGTTCAAGGCGGCTTTCCATTTTCAAGGTTTCATTGATGTCATTGCCATTAAGAAGGGTAGAGGTTTGCTGCATTTCTGCTTCAATTTTTCTGCTCCAGCTTTCAGCATCTATCTCCGGGTATTGCTCATTACTCTTGGAATATTGGGATAGGGAAGCAGTATATGCTGTGATCAGATGTGATGTTGCTACAAATTGGTGTACAACTTCCAGTTTTTTCTGCTGATTTTTAGGATCAGAAATCATTCTCTGAAAATTATCAGAGAGGTTGGCTAAAGAAATGATCGCATTTTTTCGCTTTACTTTATACTCTTCAAGATCAAAATTTCCCTGTAAGAATTTAGAAATTACACTTTGGAAATAGATGAGGTTGTCTGCAGCAGACTTTTTCATCAGATCCAGATTTTGGGTATGTTCCCAAACAGGTAATACAATATAAGATACAGCAAAAGCAATGATTCCTGCAATAGCAGTATCAAAAATTCTGTCTTTAAAAATGATATTGACTTTCCCAGGATTTAAAAAATTAAAGCTCAGGAAAACATAAATCGTCATGAATAATACCGCCCAGAAATACCGTCCTTTCAGGAAACTAAAACACATAATCATACTGATCAGCAGAATAGCAAATAAAATCCCGTTGATGTGTACAAAATACAGAATGGCATAAGCAATACTTGCCCCTGCAATGGTTCCATAGAGACGGAGAAGGTTTCTCTGCTTAGTGATGGAATAGGCCGGTTTTAAGATGGCTGTAATGGTAATTAAGATCCAATACGTGTGCCCCAGTCCCAGAAAATCAAACATAGAGAAAACATATCCCAAAAGCAAAGCCGTTGTAATTCTTATAGCATGACGAAAATGGGAAGAGGATAATGAAATATTATTCCTTAAAACCTTAGCATTAAGTTTAGGCTCATTAGGCATAAATTTTTTCAAGTCTAGTCCAGTAGATAAACTCTTTGCCAGTTTGATGTTTTGGGAAAATACTTTATAAATCTCATTGATTTCTTTGGTGATTTCATAGATGCGCATCAGGATCTGGCGCAGGATCATGAAATTTTCCAGATTGTCCGGAGAAAGCTGTTTGTTTCTAAGCTCGAAATAATTGTAATTTAAGTTCTTTAATTCTACATCCAGATCGGCCATAGGCTTTGCCCGGGTACCACTTTGAAGGGCGATACCGATATTGGTAATCTCTTCTGCCAAAAGATTGAGATAATCATGGATATTGACCAGGATCATGCTGTCTTCAAAGCTTTGCTGTAACTTTTGATAATCACTTTCAGAAGTCATCAGCTTTTCATGGAGGTCCATTGAATTAAGGAACATCAGCATCAACAAACGGCTGGTTGTTGTAGATTCATTGACGATGGTTCTGGTTTTGAAAACGGTTTCTCTGGTATCTTCCTGCAGATTTTTTATTCCAATCTGTTTTGCAATAACCTGAGTGGTCAGTTTATCAAAATCCGGATTCTTCTGGTAGTAATTGGCTTTGATCTTTAAAAACTCAGCCAGCTGAAGATAATTTTCTCCAATCATCTGGCTTGCCAGTTTATACGGACGGATAGTCGTTACAATAAGGAATATGAGAAGAAACCATATACAGCCGGAAGCAAAGATCAACAAACTTTTAAATATATTGCTTCCCGTAAGATGACCATCAATAAAGATGGCGAGTACAACAAGCGATAGTGAACCCACAGCTGCTAGTCTCTGACCATAAACACCAATCAGAGAGAAAAACATTCCAAAGACAATGATCTCCGTAAGAACCAATATTTTGAAATTCATGACAAGACTTGCAATGAGGGCTACAAATACAAAACAGCAGATAGCAAAAGTAAGGGCATTTCTTCTTCTGATAAAAGGACCGGGTTGATCTGTAAGTGCTACAAAGCTGGTTCCCAGTGGAAAAAGAAAATATTCTTTCAAAATCCCAAAATGAGCGAGAACTAAACAAGGCAGAACAGTAGCTAATGTAATTCTGATGGCAGAATATACATACTGACTGGTTACAAATTTTTTTAGTTCCGCCGAATAGTTCATATTACAAAAATAGCTATTGAATTTAAGAAAATCGCCATAAAAAAGAGACTTTTGTAAACTTAATATTATATTTCTTGTAAAGCGGGCAGTTGCGCTGTTTAAAATAAATTCTCTGTTAAAGCAGATCGACGAAAGGTTATTCTGTTTTAACATTTTTGCTGGTAAATATGTTCTACGAATCGCTACCTTAGCTTATATCAATTCTTAAAAAATTCGCTCATGAAAATTATTATTAAAAATATATTTATCTTTTTATCTTCTATTTTAATGTTGAGCTGCAGTTCGCAGAATAAGGATCAATTTAAAGCAAAAGAAATTTATAAATCCAAGGATCTTATTATTACTCAGATTTCGGAAAATTCTTTTATTCATACTTCCTTTAAACAGACGAATGATTTCGGAAATGTACCGTGTAATGGATTAATTGTAAAAGATAATAATGAAACGATTGTTTTTGATACACCTACCAATGACAAAAGTTCAGAAGAGTTGATAGAGTTTATCAATAAAAAACTTCATGCAAAAATCAATGCCGTTATTCCTACTCATTTTCATGATGATAGTTTGGGTGGATTGATGGCTTTTCATCAACATAATATTCCATCTTATTCATATATAAGAACAGCTGAATTAGCTAAAGAAAATAATTTTGTTGTTCCGGAAAACAGTTTTAAAGATTCTGTCGTTTTACAAGTTGGAAATAAAGACGTCACTGCGAAGTTTTTCGGAGAAGGACATACAAAAGATAATACAGTGGGATATTTTCCAAGCGAAAATATTCTGTTCGGTGGTTGTTTGCTTAAAGAGCTTGAAGCTAGCAAAGGGTATTTGGGAGATGCTAATGTTTCTGTCTGGTCCAATACTGTTGAGAAAGTAAAAAAAGAATATCCGGATGTGAAAATTGTAGTTCCCGGACATGGAGAGTATGGCGATGGAAAACTTCTTGACTATATCATTAATTTATTTAAAGGTCAATAGTGAATTTTTTGCTTCGCAAAGTGAATGGTGAATTTTTTTCGAGGTTTCAAAAATTGACAAGCGCAGCGAATTGACGATTCATAAGTCAATAGTGAATTTTTGCTTTGTAAAGTGAATGGTGAATTTTTTCGAGGTTTCAAAAATTGGCAAGCGAAGCGGATTGACGATTCATAAGTCAATAGTGAATTTTGCTTCGCAAAGTGAATGGTGAATTTTTGCGATGTTTTAGAAATTGGCAAGCGCAGCGAATTGACGATTCATAAGTCAATAGTGAATTTTTTGCTTCGCAAAGTGAATGGTGAATTTTTTTCGAGGTCACAAAATTGACAAGCGAAGCGAATTGACCATTGACCATTCACAAAAAAGCCTCATACGAGATGAGGCTTTTTTATATAGCTGTTGCTTTTTTTTAACGATCGTTGTTGGATGTTTCTTCTCCAATGTTCCAGGTAAGACCGAAACGAAGGGTGTTATCCAATGCACTGTTGATTTTAGACATATTGATCAGGTAAGAAAGATCCAGTCCGAAAGAACGGTATCTTAATCCAACCCCTGCTGTAGCAAACTGTCTTGCTCCCTGCTCTTCACTTTCATGGAAGTAACCTCCTCTTACTGAAAAAGCATTGTCATATGAATATTCTAAAGCACCACTATACATGATACTGTTTTTATTTTTGAAAGATTTTCCGATACCAGCCATTGGTCCTACATTTGGGATCTGATAAATTGGCTGTCTTGTATTTGGGTCTATACCTGCATATTCAGATCCTGGAACCAAAAGTTTTGAACCTTCTACAGAAATTCCTACTCTGTTCATGTCATCCAGGTACATGTCATATCCAACCCCTAATCTTGCCATAGTCGGAAGATAAGATCTTGATTCTTCATTTCCTGTATAATCCAGTTTCGGACCTAAGTTCTGAATAGCCAAACCGGCATTAATCTTACCATCATATCCTCCGATACTTGAGAACCTTGGAGAGGTATAGTATCCTGAAACGTCTACTGCAAAACTGTTCGCAGCCTTAAGTGTAGTATCTGTGTTGAATCCTCCGGCTAAGTCTGAACGGATAAATCTACCGGTAACGGCACCAGAGAAAGAGTCAGAAAGCTTCAAGGCGTAAGCAACGTCAATGGAGAATTCGTTTGGTTTTGATGTACCCATTGATGCAATTTCTGTACCTACCAGCTGAGTCAGGTCTACCTGTCCCATGTTGAAATAATAGATACTTGCAGAGATTGTGGATCTTTCTTCCTGCCCCAGGAACTTATGGAACGAAGCATATAATAAGAATACATCATTGGTAAGTTTTCCCATATAAGGCGTATAGTTAAGACCTACGGAAGAACTTGTTCTGCTGAAAGGATATTTAGCCGCATTCCAGAATTGTGAAAATGCATCCGGAGAGGTTACCACCCCTTGATCTCCCATACCTCCCGATCTCGCGTCAGGTGCAATTCTTAGGAAAGGAGCTCCGGTAAGAACTGGGTTTACTTTACCTAAATCTTGCGAATAGCCTAAAAAACCAGCACTCAAACCAAATCCTAAAAGCAGTTTAGTAGTTAAATTCATATGTTGTCTTTTATATATTATCAGTTTTTTATTAATATTATTGTCTATGTATTATTTAATTATTTCAAAAGTACCATTTTTTCTACAGCTGTAGCACTTCCTTTGCATTTTTCTTGATTTTGACTTTTTGCAAATATCTTAAAAATATACGTACCTTTTGCTACTGTAGCACCAAATCATCTCTTCCGTCCCATTCTATTGCCTGACGTGGGGTTCTAAAGCCCTGTAGGAACGGTTCTGCTACCACCGGTTGTGATAAAGTTCTTACCAATCTTCCGGTAATTGTATAAATTTGTACGTTCACATCCAGAATATCATCACAATTGTGTTCAAACTGAATATAAGTTTTATTTGTAAATGGATTTGGCCAGTTCAACGGACGGTTGATCGTCAGGTGTTGGTCAGACTCATCTTTAACTTCAAAGTTTAACGTAGCAGATGTAGAATTATTGTTTATGTCCCAAACTTTAAATGATAATTGATGCTGACCTACTGCAAGATTTCGGAAAGGATAGGTTACATTCCCTTTCTGGAATTCAGCAAGACTAGGGTTTAAACATCCGTTTCCTTCTCCTGGGGCATAATAGTCATTCAATACAACAGTGTTGATAATCTGCCCGTCCAGATATACCGTAATATCATGACCTACCCCGGATCCTGTGGAGTTGATTCCTGTGTCATCTGTAAGACAGGCAAGAAGCATCGGATTCTGGTTGGTAATTCCACCGTCTGCAAAGTTGGTGTTATTCATATACAGTTTTACTTTTGGAGGCTGATTATCATTAATTCCGTTAGGATTGATATCACCCACCTGTACAGCCTGATTATTGAAAACATCAGTTGCCTTGTTGTCTGCGTATGCTAAAATTCTTCCCTGCCCTACGGCATAATTGATATCTTTAGGAACATAGAACTCAGCAGTAAATACTCCATTTACAGCAGTTCCGGCAGCTTTTACAATAGCACTTCCTTCTTCGGTATAGTCTAATACAGGAGATAATGCACCACTGTTATTTAATGTTTTTTTATTTAATCTCTTATCAAAAATGTTGATGCTTACTCTTCCGTTGAAAGTATTGTTCAATGTTCCGTTCGGATTATTAATATGTCCTTTTATTTTCACAAAATCCAAACCTCTGATCAGTCCCGGAACCGGAGTTTCAATATTATCAATAGTAAGAAGTCTCTGTGGTCTGCTCAGTTTCATAGCAGGATCCCCCAGGAAATTAACCTTTAAATGGTTATTATTCGGACCCTTTTGTTTTTTTGCAATTAAATGAGCATTTCCTAATGAGTTAAAGTCGTCGCTGGTTAACTTAAATATATTTTGGGTCAGTGTATTGGTAAAATCACGTCCATAATCTACACCAATGGCACGGCTGGAAGTAATCATTGTTGATGCACCTCCCTGTTTCATTTTGATAAACTGTTCTCCCACAGAGTTGGTTGAAGGTTCGTCCCATAATGTGAATTCACATGTAATGGTAGAAACAAAAGGAAATCTGCTGTATACATTGGAGAAGTTATTGGCATTCTGAACCTCAGTGCTTGTCAATACCCTTTCCTGTGCCCAGCCATTGATTCCTCCATGCCCGAAATAGAATAAATATAAACTGTTTCCAATCGCATTGGAAATAGCCTGATTCACTTGTGGATATCTTCGTCCCCCAGATGTACTCTGAGCGGTAAAGGCGTCCATGTATAATTTTTTAACGTTGTATTCTTTCAGTTCAGTCTGACCTGGTTGTTCAAATATATTAACCAGAGATGTATTCATTACATTGTGGAACGGGCTTCCTCCTTCATTATTGTCATCCACTACGAAGTCAAGTCTCATACGCCAGTCTCCAAATGGGCTCGATTGTCCCTGAAGAGAATTGTAATAAGCCAGTGTTTTATTGATCATATCTCCGGCTTCACTTACATTGGCAGCAGGGATTCTTCCCACTGGCAGATCCGGTAGATTGTTTTCAATTAATAACGTTGTTTGTGGCTTCGTCATTACAATATAGTCATCCGTTACAAATGATGATACATAATCTGAGGACTGCTCACTCTGGTAGCTGGAAACAACATTTGAATTATTCGGAACTCTGTTCTTATAATCAAATGAAGTATCTCCTAGAATAAATACATACTGAAGTCTCCCAAGAGGAGTATTAAGCTTGCTGACGAAATCTCTTATTGCAGTAAGATCTTTACTTCCGCTGCCATATTCTTCATAGATCTTATTAATGTCTACAATCTCTACCTTATAGTTATGATTGGTCTGATGATAGTTGGCGATTCTCTGTGCCTGACCCATCATTTCAGGTACGGTAAGGATCAGATAATCGACATTTTGTATTGCAGACAGATTCTGATTGGAAATTCTTCCTACAAACTGCGGCGAGTAAGCAGCATCTGCACGGAAGGCTACAAATTCATTATTGAAGTTTGGATCTGCAGCTGTATAAGCAAAGTTGAATGAGCCTGCTCCGGCTTTATTCACTCTTTTGTTTGCATTGGTAATATCTGTTACATCCCATACCTGTTCTATATTAGCTGCATTACTGATACTGAATCCATAGTCTGTATTACTACCGCTTACAATAGAATAATCCCTGAAGTTCATCTGTGAACCATTGAAAGCAAGATTTTCTTTGTACTGAGCTTCTACGTAATCAAAATAGAATGTTCCGTTAGGATTTTTAGAGATATCAGGATTCAGAACCATTGTAATTTGATTCCCTGTAAGATTGGTAAGGGTACCGGTAAAGGTTACCGGGTAGAAGTTATACTGATAGGTTGATGTATCAGTAGGAACAATCTGCTGTGGATTTGGAGTTAAATTATTGATCTTAAAATCAATGGTATTTTGTTGTGCTTTATAAGCTACTACCTGTGTTCTGTATCGTACTACATCATTCGCCTGGATTGGTGAATTGGTGGTAAGAGTTATTGTTTTTTCATTGGTGAAAGGAGCATCCTCTACCCATGTTCGGCCTACTTTCAACAGGTTTTTCTGATCTTTGTTGATCACCTGATAGTTGTCATATCTTGTAATCAGCTGGGCAGGAAGATTTCCGTCAACTGTTGGAACTCTTTTTCCGGCCCCTTTATCAAAGTTGATATAATAATATGAGAAATCTTCATAGATATTTTTGACATTATTGCTTCTTTCGCTGAATCGGGTGTCCTTTCTTTTAAAACCGTTTCCGTTGGAACTGTCATAAAGATTGTATCCATCCGGCCCCTGAGCATAAAAAAGAGCATAGTCATTGTCATTCCATACCCCATCATCTTCACCTACTACCTGAATAGAATTTTCCTGTAAAGCACCATATCTCCCATCCTGATTAAATTCAGGAAGCATTACACCTCCGTTTCCATAGATTCTGAAATTTTTGGGATTTACAGAACCCGGATTGATTCCGTTATCTTTTAAAAACTGTGATGTGATTTTGAATATACCAGACTTATCTACTTTTATTTTGTAGAAATTTCCACTTGATAAAGGATTGGTGGTAGTTCCTATCTTATTAACAGTTCCTGTCGTATTTACAAAGGAAGCCGCTTCTGTAACATTAAATGAAGATAATCTCTGAACACGGCCTTTTACATTTTTAAATAAAGCAATACTAATGCTGGCATAGGTATCACCATCTAAATTATAATAGGAAACATCTGCCACGTCATAATCCGGAAGTCTGCCTTTGTCCAGTTCAAATAAATCCTGATTGGAAACGCTCTCCCAGACAAGATCTGAAATTTTAAGTTGCTTTTCTCCGATTTTTTGCTTGGTTACTATAAAAACATTATTTTGGCTGAAAGAAAAACCCTCATTTTTAAAATTAGGAAGATTTAATTTTGTGTCACCAAAATCCTGGATTTTAGAACCATTCCATTCAATGGTGTTTCTTTGGGCGTAAAGTGTTGATGCAAAAGCGATTAAAGATAAAAGCGTAATTTTTCGTCTCATGTTTACTATTGAAATTGCTAAATTACAAAATAAATGAAAATTTTAGAATTAAATTGTGATACAATAAAATTAATTTGTTAACGTTTTTCAAAAAAATCAAATGTTTACTTGATTTATTGAATAATTTATTTTTTCTTTGTACTTTGAAAATATTTATATCGACTATGAAAAACTAAAGTTGTTTTCATTAATAGCATTAAGTTCTACACTTGCATTAACCAGCTGTGGCGGATCAGGAACCAGCAAAGGTGGCGGTACCAAAAAATTTGTCAGTAAAACGGGTTGGAAACCAAACGAAAAACAAGGTTGGTTTTTTGCAGGAAAGCAACAAAAGCAGAAGGGGTGGCCTGGAATGGTATATGTAGAAGGTGGAACTTTTACAATGGGATTAGTGAAAGATGATGTTATGCACGATTGGAATAACACACCTCGCAGAATGCAGGTAAGTTCATTCTTTATCGGAGAAACAGAAATTACTAACTACGAATACCGTGAATACCTTACATGGTTGAAGTATGTATTTCCACCAAGTGATCCTAGTTTTAAGGAAATCTATAACGGTGCTTTGCCGGATACCTTATTATGGGACAACAAATTAGCAAGAAACGATTATAACGAAACGTATTTGCGTTCTCCGGAATTCGATTACTATCCGGTTGTAGGGGTTTCCTGGACTCAGGCAAACAGATACTGTGAATGGCTGTCAGACAGAGCGAATGAAAAAGCTTTGATGCAGGCTGGTATTATTGCTAAAGATTTGTATATCAATGAATCCAACAACCAGGGAGGTACTGCATTCAACATGGATAAATTCAAATCGAATGATCCTGAAATGCAAGGATATATTAATGAGAAAAGAATGCAGCAAAAAACTGGTATGAAAACTACAAACCAGAGATTGCTTGCAGCTAACAGAGCTCCAAATTCTGCAATGGTACAGAAGTTCAGACTTCCTACAGAAGTAGAATGGGAATATGCTGCTCTTGGAATGGCGAAAACCAGAGAATACAACCAATACTTAGGTAAAAAACCTGAAATCGAAAGATTAAGAGGTACTAAAGGAAGAGATAGAGGAATGTTCCTTGAAAACTTCAAAATGGGTAAAGGTGACTATTCTGGTATCGCTGGATGGAAGAATGACGGATCAGCTCAAACTTCTGATGTAAGACAATATCCATCTAATGATCTTGGTGTTTATGGTATGTACGGTAACGTTTCAGAATGGACTGCCGATGTTTACAGACCAATCATTGACGAAGATTACAACGATTTCAACTATTATAGAGGAAATATGCCTCAGGCGATCGTAAGAAACGGAGACGGTACTTATAAAATGATCGACGAAGGTACTATCAAATATGATACTTTAGCTGATGGAAGATTAGTTTACAGAGGACTTCCTGGACAATTCGAAAGACAGACTATTGCTGACTATAGAAACTATAGAGACGGTGACAGACAATCTTCTTTAGAATATTACAGAGCTTCTGATTCTGCTGCTGGATTCGATATGTATAACGCTCCTAAAACAAGCTTTGTTGTAGATGGAACGGGTAGAGTGAAATTGCAGAAAGATACTAAAGATAGAACTTCAGGAATCTCTAACGAGGTGAGAGTAGTAAAAGGTGGTTCTTGGCAGGATACAGCATATTGGCTGGATCCGGGACAAAGAAGATATAAAAATCAAAACAGAGCTTATGGTTGGGTAGGATTCCGTGTTGCACAGGATGCCAGAACTAGCGATAAGAGTAGAACTAGAAGATAATATTTATCAAAAAATACTTATAAAAAACCTTCCGAACTTTCGGAAGGTTTTTTATTTTTGACTCATGAAATCGCTTGGTCTAAAAAAAATCAAAAACACTCTTATACATTGGGCGATTGCATGTGATTTCTAAAAAAATATATATTTCCAAATGAATATAGAACAGTTTTATCCCTTATTTCTGCAGTCCGAGAAAGTGACCATTGATAGCAGAAAAATAGCAAAGAATGATATTTTCTTTGCTTTTTCCGGTGAAAATTTCAATGCAGCTACTTTAGCGGAAAAAGCCATTGATGATGGTGCTTTGGCAGTGATTGTTGAACTCCAGGAATTTGAAAACAGAGATAAAAATATCTTCTATGTTCCATCCACCCTTGAGTTTCTGCAACAGTTGTCACTTTATCACAGAAGCAAACTTAACATTCCTTTTATAGGACTTACAGGAAGTAACGGAAAGACAACGACTAAAGAATTGATTCATGCCGTTCTCTCGGAAAAGTTTAATGTTCAGTATACATTCGGGAACCTTAATAATCATATCGGAGTTCCTCTGACGATCCTTTCTATCAAGCCTGAACACGAAATGGCTGTGATTGAAATGGGAGCCAATCATCAGAAAGAAATAGAATTTTTGTGTACCATCTGTCAGCCTGATTTCGGATATATTACCAATTTTGGAAAGGCTCACTTAGAAGGTTTCGGAGGTTTTGAAGGAGTGATTAAAGGGAAGTCTGAGCTTTATGATTATCTTAAAAACAATCATAAAACCATTGTTGTTAATGAAAATGATCCTATTCAGATAGAAAAAACTGAAAACTATTCACCTAAAATTACTTTTGGAAAAGATACCTCAGACTACAATTTTGAATCTTTTTCAGAAGAACATTTTGTAGGATTGACGTATCAGGGAGCGAAAGCTGTTTCAAAACTGACAGGAGAATATAACTTCACAAATCTTTGTGCGGCTGCAAGTCTTGGGCTTCATTTTGGAATCGGTTTTGAAAAAATAAAACATGCTTTGGAACTGTATACACCTACCAATATGAGATCTCAGGTGGTGAAAAAAGAGGGGAGAACTCTTGTTCTGGATACGTATAATGCCAACCCAAGTTCTATGACGGCATCGTTAAACAATTTTATCAGTTTTGAAGGCAGTAAAACCATTATTATCGGAGATATGCTGGAATTGGGTGATGAAAGTAAGAAAGAGCATCAAAACATACTGAAACTGGCTCAGGATCTTCATTTCAATGAGATTATTACGGTTGGAAAACATTTCAAAGCAGTTAATCCTTCAGAACTTGCTTTTGAAAATACAGCAGAGCTGACAGAATATTTAAAACAAAATAAAATTCAGTCCGAAAACATCTTGTTGAAAGGATCCAGAGGAATTGCTCTGGAGAAGTTGATCGACTTTGTGTAATAAAAAAGGAGGCTGGAAGTTCTTCAATGATAACTTCCAGCCTCCTTTCTTCATTCTTCCAGCCTTTAGGATCCTAGTTTTTTTATTTCCCAGAATTCTTTTACAATCAGTTTAATATTTTTAAAAGTACTCGGAAAAACTTCATTTTCAATTTCAGATGTTGTTTTCCAGGCAACTTCAGTAATGCCTTCTTCTATTTGAGGTTTGGAAGTGTCTTCTCCATCGAAGTTCATTTCAAACCAATGGGTGCATTTTAGGATTTTCTCACCATTTCTTTCAATATAAATGTGGTAAGTAGTATTGATGAATCCTACGAGCTCTACATCGCTCAGACCTGTTTCTTCTTCTATTTCCCTTACAGCAGACTCTTCTCTGGATTCTCCTTTCTCCATTTTTCCCTTGGGAAGATCCCATTTGCCAAGTCTTTTGATAAAAAGAATTTTACCATCAGGTTTATTCACAAGACCTCCGGCCGCTTCTATAATTCTGAAAAGTTTTTGAAATTCCTGCCAGATTTCATCCAGATTCTCTCCATATACATTAAGTTCCTGTACAGAAGTATTCTCCAGAAGATCTAGTGCTATTTCTAAAGTTGTGAAGCTTTCATACCTAATTTCTTTTTCAAGATTTTCAGGATGTTTAGACACCAATAATTTTTTTTCGTTCACAAAAACTTTATACATCTTATATAGTATATTTTAGAATTGATTATCAGTGATTTGTTGTTTTTCGAAACAATAAAAAATGGGTTTTTTACTGTTTTTTGCTACAATCACTCACAAATATATAAAATTGTCATAAAACTAGACATTAAATACAGGCTTATTTTATGTATTACCCGTGTAGTGCTAAAGGAAATTTGGCTATAGAAGATCTCTTTATCATATTTTGAATAAGAACTCTCAGGAAATATTTTATAAACTTTTGTTGAATGAATTTACAGGTTAAGATATTATTCTAAAAGTGCTTTTTAGTGGGGGCTTTGTAGATTTTTTTATAATTTTGTTATGCTGATAAACGGATATTTTGCTGCTTTTCATCTGATTTCGGGGTGGAAAATTGCTTCAACGTTTTCTATGTTTGATATTGTCTGATTAGAAAATTATGTAGTAAATAAAATATTGAGCATCCGTTTGAAGTATTTATGTACAAAAACTTTATACATTTGTAAGAGTTAAGAATTTAATTATAAAAAATAAGAAATGAATTTAGAAGGACGAAAGATTATTGTCAATAAATCATCTAAAGAACTTAGTAAGCTGTTGAAATCCCCTGAAAATTATAAGGATTTTATGCCGGACGGTCTTCAGAAGTTTGAAACCAGAGACAACGGATTTAAATTCGGATTACAGGGAATGCCGGAAATTGCTTTAAAAATTGACGAAGTGGATGATCACAAAGCTATTTTAAAATCTGCAAGCTCTAGTTTGGATTTTTCATTAACGGCAACTTTAAACCCGATCAATGATAACCAGACTGAAGTTCAGATGTTATTCGAAGGGAAATTCAACCCGTTCATCAAAATGATGGTAGAAAAACCATTACAGAACTTTATCAATACGCTTACCGATAAAATCGAAGCTTATAAATAATAAAGAAGACCTCCAAAATGGTAGTCATGGTCGGAAGATTTTTTCTTCCGACTTTTTGTTTTTAGATATTCAATATTATTATTTTAATTAATTGATTATCAGCCATTTAATTTGTTTTATTATTTCATTTTTTGTATCTTTATTGCTGATAATCAATTGTTTATGTCAGTTTTTAAAGATCACAAAATATCACTTAAAGATGTTTTAGAATTTATTCCCGAAGCACTTTTAAG
>NZ_QICI01000068.1 GCF_004119445.1 Chryseobacterium sp. CH21
CATTTCCATATTCAATTTTTTTAATGCTTTATTTTCACTTTCTAATGCTTCTATTTTTTTACCAGCTCTTGAGTTGCCGAAATATTCAGCATAGATAAGGCATCATAATCTACTGTTCTCAGATCAGATACTTCAGTACCGTAAACAAATAGTTTTCCTTTAAGTTTCTTATCTTCCAAATGTACTGTAATACATTTCCATATTCAATTTTTTTAATGCTTTATTTTCACTTTCTAATGCTTCTATTTTTTTACCAGCTCTTGAGTTGCCGAAATATTCAGCATAGATAAG
>NZ_QICI01000043.1 GCF_004119445.1 Chryseobacterium sp. CH21
CAGAGATATCACCAAACAAATACTGGCTTTAGCAGCGCAAACAAGTAAGATTCTGGCAGGTAAAATCAGTGATGATAGAAGCTTTAATGCATAAAAAAACCAGCTACAAGGTTACCGCAAATCTTCTTCACGATGCACAAAAACTGTTGTGCTTAATGTATTACTGCCTCATGAAACAAAAATGAATGAATGCAGAGATATCACCAAACAAATACTGGCTTTAGCAGCGCAAACAAGTAAGATTCTGGCAGGTAAAATCAGTGATGATAGAAGCTTTAATGCATAAAAAAA
>NZ_QICI01000101.1 GCF_004119445.1 Chryseobacterium sp. CH21
AAAAATGGTCGGAAATTTCTTCCGACCATGACTAGGCTTTAGCCCGCTCTCTTTATTTTAGATCTTCCATTGGCTTTAGCCAAAACTTATTATTTCAACCCCTGACCGTTTTACTTCTTCGCTTTACCTCCCATATAAAAAGTAAGTTTTCCACCATTCATAATCTCAGAATGCTTCAACGTAAAATTCTTAATCTCTTTTCCATTCAAAAGAACTTTCTGAACATAGACGTTTTTCGGACTTTGATTAATGGCTTCAATTTCAAAAGTTTTTCCATTTTCCAGATTCAATACAGCGTTATCAACCGCAGGACTTCCAATAGAGTAGTTTTCTGAACCGGGAGCTACAGGATAAAATCCTAATGAGCTTAAAATATACCATGCACTCATTTGCCCGGCATCATCATTTCCTCCCAGTCCGTCCGGTGTCGCTTTATATTGCATTTCCAGAATACGGCGAATTTGTGCCTGAGCTTTCCAAGGCTGTCCAGCCCAGTTATAAAAATAAACAACATGGTGGGCGGGCTCATTTCCGTGAACATATCCACCGATAATTCCTTCACGGGTAATATCTTCAGTGTCTGCAAAGAACTCATCTGGTAAATGCATGGTGAATAGTTCGTCCAGTTTTGAAGCGAATTTCTTTTTTCCACCCATCAGAGTAATCAATTCATCAGGATTTTGTGGCACAAAGAAACTGTAGTTCCATGAGTTTCCTTCAATAAAACCCTGCCCGTGGGTGCTTAGTACATCAAAATCTTTTTTAAAGCTTCCATCTGCCAGACGAGGACGCATAAATCCGATGGTTTTGTCAAAATTATTTTTCCAGTTTTCAGATCGCTTGATAAACTGATTATAGATTTCTGTTTTGTTTAAATGTTTTGCCAGCTGAGCAATAGCCCAGTCATCATAGGCATACTCCAGCGTATTGGAAACTGAAGTTCCGTTTTTCTCAGCCGGAATATATCCAAGGTCGATATATTGTCCTATTCCTTCGTAATTTCTTTTATTAGCAGTTTCTATACATGCTTTTAAGGCTTCTTCGGGATCACCCGCATAATTTCCTTTAATAATAGCATCAGCAACAACACTTACACTGTGATAGCCACTCATACACCAGTTATCATTCGCATAATGTGACCAGATGGGCAGCATTTTCATCGAAAACTGATGATAATGAGCCATCATAGATTTTACCATATCACCATTTCGCTTAGGCTGGATGATATTAAAGAAAGGATGCAGCGTACGGTAAGTATCCCATAGAGAAAAGGTAGTATAATTGGTAAAGCCATCTGCCTTATGAACATTTTGATCAAGCCCTTTATATTCTCCATTTACATCCATGTAAGTGGTTGGATTAATGAATGTATGGTACATTGCAGTATAAAAGTTCGTTTTTTCAGTATCAGAACCTTTGATGACAATTTTATTTAATTCCTTATTCCAGTTGTCCTGAGCCTGAGTTTTGGCCTGATCAAAATTTATATTTCCGGCTTCTTTTTCCAGATTTTCCAGGGCATTGGTCTGGCTTACCGGAGAAATAGCCAATTTTACTTCAATGGCTTCGTTTTCATTGGTATCAAAATCAAAGTACATTTTCAGATTCTTACCTGCGATTTCCGGGAAATTCTGATTTTGATCAAATTTTCTCCAAAATCCCTTGTAAACCTGCTTCTCATCATAGTTCTTCTGACCATAAGATTTAAAAGGTTTCGAAAACTTCATCGCAAAATAAACCGTTCTGGTTCTTGCCCAACCGTTGGTTTGACGGTAGCCCGTGATCGTATTTCCGTTTTGTACACGTACATAGGTCCAGATATTTTTTCCGTCATAATTGTAAATGCCAGCCATCAAATCCAGAATAATATGAGCCTGGTCAGATTTAGGGAAAGTATAACGGTGAATTCCTACTCTTGGTGTTGCTGTCAGTTCAGCCAGAATATTGTGATCATCCAGTTTAACTTTATAATATCCGGCTTCTGCGGTCTCGTTCTGGTGTGAAAATCTGCTTCTGTAGCCACTTTCCGGGTTGGAAGCTGTTCCCGGATTCAGCTGAAGTTTTCCTACGGTAGGCATTACCAGAAAATCTCCCAGATCAGAATGTCCTGTTCCACTGAAGTGAGTCGAACTGAAACCTACAATCGTTTTATCTTCATAACGATAGCCGGCGCAGTATTTATAAACCTCACCATTATATTTTCCATTAAGTTCGTAAGAAATAGAGTCTGTTTCAGGGCTTAGCTGTACCGCGCCAAAAGGGACCGTAGCTCCCGGGTAAGTATGTCCCATCTTTTCGGTCCCGATCAGAGGGTTGACATATTGGATTAATTTTTCAAATTTTTGAGCCTTAAATTGTGCAGTTACACATAAAAGAAATAGAAAAACAGTAGATCTGTGATTTTTCATTAATAGGAAATTTTCAGAGTTTAAAATTAATTAAAATCATCATTTGCTGTTGTGTTTTGGAGATGTTTGCGTACTATTTATTCTTTTTCAGAAAAACGGAAACCTATTCCGTGAAGGTTTTCTATTAAAACATTCTGTTCTTCGGCTAATACTTTTCGCAATCGGGAAATAAACACATCAAGACTTCGGCCCATAAAATAGTCATCATCCCCCCAAATCGCTTTCAGGATTTCCTGTCGTTTGACCACCAGATTCTTGTGACGGATAAAGTATAAAAGCAAGTCAGATTCTCTCTGAGTAAGGGTCATGCTATTTTCTATACCCTGCAGGGTGTAGTTTTTAGGATCAAAATCATATTTGCCGACTTTATATTTTAGAGGAGAAGTATCTGTTTTCTTGGTACGTTTCAGAAAAACTTCAATTTTCAACATCAGTTCTTCAATGCTGAATGGTTTTACCAGATAATCATCAGCACCTATTTTAAGCCCTTTAATCCTATCTTCTTTTAAAGCTTTTGCAGAGATAAAAATTATCGGTATTTCAGAATTTTTACTACGAATTCGTTGTGCTACTTCAAACCCATTCATGCCGGGCATCATAATATCCAGCAGGCAAATATCGAAATCCTGACTGTTAAATGCTTCCAATGCAGATTCACCATCAGAATAACAGCTGATATCATAATAACTTTCCAGACTGTCTTCTACCAGGAAAGCTATTGTTTTGTCATCTTCGGCATATAAAATTTTAGATTTCTCCATACTTACACATGATTAATTTGAAAACGGGCAAAAAAGAGTTGTGGTAATTCCTCTGTCTTCATTATTCTCCACAGAAATTTTCCAATGGTGCTGCTGAACGACTTTTTTTACATAAAATAATCCCAGCCCAAAACCATTCACCTCTTCACTTCTTTTGGTATGTACCCGGTAAAATTTTTCAAAAATATGAGGAATATTTTTAGCGGGGATTCCCATTCCGTTGTCTTTAAACTTTAAATATAACCCTTTTGAATCTTTATGGGCCGAAATTTTAATCACAGGCTGCGTTTCACAATACTTGATGGAATTATCCAACAGGTTGTAAATGATGTTGGTAAAGTGAAATTCATCAGCCATCACGGAAGTGCTGTTTTCAATATCAATTTCGACGCTGAGATCTTTATTTTTTTGCTGTATATTGTCTGCAATCTCCTGAATAAAGGGAAGAAGTAAAATTTTTTGTGGTTTTAATAAAAGTCCGGCAGCATCGTTCTTAGCAATATTCAATATTTTCTCAATATGATTATTGAGCTTGTGACTTTGATTAATGATAATGGAAGTGTACGTCTGTAGTTTAGAGTTTTCCTGTACCATTTCCTGTTTATTAAGCGCTTCTGAAGCCAAAAGTATCGAGGATAAAGGAGTCTTAAACTCGTGAGTCATATTGTTGATGAAATCACGCTGTAGCTCTGAAAATTTCTTCTGCTGAATGATGGTATAAATGGAATATACATACACCAGAAGAATAATGATAAGGGCAAATGTCAGAAGATACCAAAATCTTAACGAACTGATCAGATAAGTGGTTTTATCGGGAAAACGAATGGAAAAATAATAGATCAGATTTTTATGTTTCGGAAAATTGATTACCTTATTACTGGGACTTTCCTGATGGGAAGTCATGTATTTTCCGTAGACCATTTTATCGCTGTGGCAATTGTATAATGCATACACATAATCTGTATTGATCTGAAAGCGGGTAAATTCTGTCTTTAGATAATATTCAAGAACAACGGGATGAAATTCATTATTAATATTAACCACGTAATAGTCATTGGCAATATTCTGTACTGGATTTTCTGTGTAGGATGTCTTTCCTCCGGAAAGCTTTTCCGCAACCTCCATTAGGGCAATATTTACCTTTTGGTTGAATTTTTTATCTTCAAGATTATAAGCCTGGCGGGTCCACATCAGCTGGGCTATTAAAATTCCGATAATAGCAATGAACCCCAGCGTTATGATAATATTGAGTCTTTTTATTTTCATTTCCTGAAACAATATTATCCAAAAATATCTATTTATCTTTTATTATTAACAACTCGTTAACAAATGTTTGACAGCGGTTA
Source organism: Chryseobacterium sp. CH21 (assembly GCF_004119445.1). GTDB lineage: Bacteria > Bacteroidota > Bacteroidia > Flavobacteriales > Weeksellaceae > Chryseobacterium. Next base: position 4,516 of record NZ_QICI01000101.1, read on the forward strand.
ACAAGTTGTAATCACTGTGTGCTTTACATTTGCTATATCGAAATATAATAATATTAAAATTTATACTCATGAAAAAACTAAAAATTACAGCTCTTTTGGCAGTGTTAGCATTCTCTCCTTTTTATGCTAATGTATTTACTGCAGACGCTCCATCTATTGTAAAAATGGTAGCTGATGCTATTAAATGGAAATCAGAATCTATTGATGTAGGAAATATTCCTCAGGGAAAACCAAAATTGATCAGATTTGAATTCACGAATACAAGTTCAAAACCAATCATTATCCAGAATGTAGCTCCTTCATGTGGATGTACAACAGCAGATTATACAAAAACTCCTATTCAGCCAGGAAAAAAAGGATTTGTAGAAGCTAGCTATAATGCAGCTGCAGCAGGTCCGTTTATGAAGACTGTAAATGTTACGACAAGTGACAGCAAAACTCCTAAAACACTTTCATTCAAAGGTGTAGTAGCTTCTTAATATTTTATTTTTTAAAAGATAAAAACAGCCTGATAAGTAATTGTCAGGCTGTTTCCTTTTTGAAGAATCTGATGGATTTAAAAATAATATCAGGAATAATTATTTGTAGCATTATTTATCAATCTATTTTAAAGGATTGCATTTTAATATTTATTATTTTTAAGAAAAAATAAATTATGAGTCTATATACACAACCTATGCTGCGCGAAGGTGCACTAAAAGATAAAGTAGCAATTGTAACAGGAGGCGGAAGCGGTCTTGGAAAAGCGATGACGAAATACTTTCTTGAATTGGGCGCTAAAGTAGTGATTACTTCCAGAAATCTGGAGAAGCTACAGGCAACAGCTAAGGAGTTGGAAGATGAAACAGGAGGCAAAGTGCTTTGTGTCGCTTGTGATGTAAGAAGCTGGGATGAGGTAGAAGCGATGAAAGAAGCGACATTGAAAGAATTCGGGAAGATTGATATCTTATTGAATAATGCTGCCGGAAACTTTATTTCTCCAACAGAAAAATTGACTCACTCGGCTTTTGATTCTATTTTAGATATTGTTTTAAAAGGAACAAAAAACTGTACTCTTTCGGTAGGGAAACACTGGATAGACTCTAAAACTCCGGGGACTGTACTGAATATTGTAACAACTTACGCATGGACAGGTTCTGCCTACGTAGTACCTTCAGCCTGTGCAAAGGCAGGAGTTCTGGCCATGACAAGATCTTTGGCGGTAGAATGGGCTAAATACGGAGTCCGTTTCAATGCCATTGCTCCGGGACCTTTCCCTACAAAAGGAGCTTGGGACAGACTTCTTCCGGGAGACCTTCAGGAGAAATTTGATATGAAGAAAAAAGTTCCGTTGAGAAGAGTAGGAGAACATCAGGAGCTTGCCAATCTTGCCGCTTATCTGGTTTCCGATTACTCAGCGTATATGAATGGTGAAGTAGTAACGATCGATGGAGGAGAATGGCTTCAGGGAGCTGGAGAATTTAACATGCTTGAAGCAATTCCGAAAGAAATGTGGGATGCTTTGGAAGCGATGATTAAAGCAAAAAATCAAATTAAATTAAACTTATATTAAAAAAGCTCCCGGATGTGTAACAAATCCGGGAGTTTTTTTTACCTATACAGTAAATAATATTTTTCAAATGAATTATAAACTTCCAACCTTCGTTTCCGCCATTGCAGTGATTCTGTTTTCAGGATCTGTATATGCACAGGAGAACCCAAAGTATGATTATGTAGAAGCATTTAAGCCGTTTTTCTATCCGCAGACAGGTACAGTAACCCGTTCTGCAAGCGGACAGCCGGGGCATGCTTATTGGCAGAATTCGGCAGATTATCATTTGAACGTCAGCCTGAATGAAGATAAAAAAGAGATTACAGGTACAGCAGAAATTACGTATACCAACAACAGCCCGGATAAATTGGGCTTTCTTTGGCTGCAGCTGGATCAGAACCTTTTTGCAAAAGATTCCAGAGGAAATGGGGTAGTGCCGCTTTCCGGAAGCAGAAATGGGGCGCACGGTGAAGAATTTAATGGAGGATATAAAATTAAATCAGTCAAACTTGACGGAAAAAGAGAAGTAAAATACACCATTACCGATACAAGAATGCAGATTGATCTTCCAAAAGAATTAAAAGCGAATGGAGGCGTTGCTAAAATAGAAATTGAATACACATTTATCTCTCCGGAGTACGGTTCAGACAGAATGGGAATTCAGGATACCAAAAACGGTAAGATATTTACCATGGCACAATGGTATCCGAGAATGTGTGTGTATGATGATGTTCTGGGATGGAACACACTTCCATATCTTGGAGCCTCAGAGTTTTATTTAGAGTATGGAAATATTACAGCTAATATTACTGTTCCGGCTAATCATTATGTGATGGCATCGGGAGAGCTTCTGAATGAGAAAGAAGTGTACAGCAAAGAGGAAATCAACAGATGGAATGTGGCGAGAAACAGTGATAAAACAGTAATGATCCGTCCAGAATCTGAAATCGGTAAAAATAAAGCTTCCGGTACAAAAACATGGAAATTTAAAATTACACAGGCCAGAGATTTTGCCTGGGCATCATCGGCTGGATTTATTTTAGATGCAGCAAAAATTAATCTTCCTAGTGGAAAAAAATCTTTGGCTATTTCAGCTTACCCGGCAGAAAGTGCGGGTGAAAAAGCATGGGGAAGATCTACAGAATATACGAAAGCTGCTATAGAACATTATTCAAAGAAATGGTATGAATATACCTATCCGGCTGCTACCAATGTAGCAGGAAATGAAGGTGGTATGGAATATCCGGGAATTGTTTTCTGCCATATGGATTCCAAAGGAGAAGATCTTTGGGGGGTTACAGACCATGAGTTTGGACACAACTGGTTTCCTATGATCGTAGGATCTAATGAAAGACTTTTTGCCTGGATGGACGAAGGATTTAATACATTCATTAACGGACTTTCAACCGAAGCTTTCAATAAAGGAGAATATTATCGTAAACCGAACCTGGCAAGATCAGGAACGTATTTGTTAACTGATAATCTGGAGCCTGTAATGGTAGGACCGGACAATATGAAAGAGAGAAATATCGGTGCATTAGCTTACTACAAACCAGGAACAGGATTAGATGTTCTAAGAGAAGCTATTCTGGGCCCTGAAAAATTTGACAAAGCATTCAGAACGTATATTGACCGATGGGCTTTCAAACATCCTACACCTTGGGATTTCTTCCATACGATGGAAAATGTTTCCGGAGAAGAATTGAACTGGTTCTGGAGAGGATGGTTCTTTAATAAATGGAAAATTGATCAGGCTGTTAAAAATGTACAATACGTCAACGGAAGTTTTAAAAACGGAGCTCAGATTACCATTGAAAATCTTGGTCAGCTGCCAATGCCTACAACAGTTCAGCTGAAATTTAAAGATGGAACAGCACAAACGATAAATATCCCTGTGGAAGTTTGGAAAAGAAATAAAGAATGGACATTCAAAGTAGATTCTAACAAGGAAATAGATGAGGTGAAACTGGATCCTAATTCTGTTGTTCCTGATGTCAATCTGGAAAACAACAGCAAAAACCGTCGTAGAAATCTTGGATCTACTTCATTTTAACGCAAAGATTTAATATCTCCTGTTGAATTTTCAAGGAAGCGAAGGTGGAATCAATGGAATTGATTCTTTCTAAGCGTAAGCATATTCATACAGCTTCATCAGCAACTTTGTTGCTTTCTTAGCTTACTTAAGAATAATAATAGTTAATATGATCTTTGCGTCTATAAAATAAATATCTGCAGTATGCATTACAAAAGCCTGAGCTTACCATCGTAAGTTCAGGCTTTTTATTTTAGGGTGTTTTTCCGGGGTAAGTAGAGTTGTTTCCCTTCAATGTTTGGGTGGTTTGCAATATAATTTTGCCTTACCATATTAATCAAAAACAAAACAACATGGAAACATTAAAATCAGTGCTTGAAGCAAGCCACGCCAAAAAAACAAAAAATGAGTTAATTGACCTCTTATCGGGAGTAGAAAAAGTGCTTACTCCGGCAGTGTATGAAAAAGTATCAGGAATTGAAATTTCGGAATTAAGTACACTGACCAATAAAGAGCTACAGAACATTGTAGAAGATTTCAAAAAAAATTATGATGCGAAATGGGAAAAATCATTTTCCGGAGCTTCATCAGATATCCTGAAACTGATTGCCGGTAAAATAGCTGCTGATGAAGAAATTTTCAAAACTTCAGATGCCGCCAGTGCAGATTTTGCAGCAGAATTGGGAAGTATTGATTTCGCTACCATTATTGGAGGACCTTTGGATGCCTGTGTAAAAGCACAGTCTAACGCCTCTATAGCCACCGTTAATTTCATCAATGAAGTTGGTTTCGAGCTTACGGATCCTAATAACCCGAATAGTGCGAAAAAGCTCAGAATGGCAGAATTCAAATACAAAAAAAACATTCCGAATCCGGATTTTAAAGAAGATGAACCGGTAAGTGCTACCAATCCTAAAACAATTCCGAATGATGTAGAAATTTCAGTGCCTTTTATTGCGCTTCTGAATGTTCCAAGTTTCAGAATTGAAACCTGTGAAGTAGACTTTAATGTTAAGCTTAATTCTACTTATACCAAAGATGTAAGTGACGAATTCGGAATCAATGCCGGAGTATCAGGAGGATGGGGGCCTGTGAAATTCAAAGTGGATGTGTCTTACAAAAGAACTTCCAGCACAGGCATTAAAGTGGAAAAAGAATATTCTCTTGGAGTAAAAGTACGTGCAACCAACGATGAGATGCCTGCCGGATTAGAAAAAGTTCTTGGACTTCTTTCACAATAAAAATATTTTACGAAAGATGATAAAACTATCAGATTACCTGGATTATCTCAACAACGAGATAATTCAGGCTCGTAAAAAAGCAGACGAGAATGCAGTTCTTATTGCCAAAGAATATGCCCGTCATGAATACCTTAAATATTTTAAGGTGCCAAGATATGCCCTGCCCAGTGTAAAGATGGATATTCCGATCAAAATCACAGATATAGATTCAGATCCTAAGTATAATTTTAAACTGAATCAGGATCAGTTTGTGACAGAAATAAATGAAAGAATCCGTCTGGTGAATAAAGAGAAGAAAATGAATATTCTTGAAATCAACAAGAGACAGATTCAAACTGAAGAGTTTAAAACCCTGTTCAGTAACCTGGAAAAAAATGATCAGAAATTCGGAAAGCTCCCAGCCAATGAAGTTCTTAAGCTGGATCTCAGAAAGAAAATGCAGCTTCTTAATTCCGGAATATTTAGACCTCAGGAAGGAATAGAAGAAGAAACAGATGAGCTGAAAGAAATTTTTTCAAAAGTTCTGTTGAATAAATATACGCTGGTGAATGCAAAGCTGAACAGCATTTACATAGATCCCAATACCAGTGCAGCAGAAGATAAAGATAAACTATTCATCAACCTTCATGTGGAAATGGAGGAGGAAGGAATCAGGATTGTGTCTTACAAAGATAAAGACGGCAACGAAATAGAACAGATAACTTTTGAGTAATGCAGGAACTTATTCACTTTACAGTACAGAAAATCAAAGAATTGCTGGAACAGTTCAATGAGGTTCAGGCTTTATACCTGTCAAAATCATTTGACTTTGATACCCGGTTTGATGCTTTTCTCAACGAAGTTCTGGAGTATTTCCGTACTAAAGGAAACACCAGCCACGAATCTGAAGTATTGAAAATTATGAATATGATTTCCACCGTTAAAAGAGGTTTTAATCCAATAAAAATGGAGAAAATAATGAATGGGAGAAGGGAAATTCTTGGAGGATTCTCATTCAATGGAATGGAAAGTATTTATGATATTCTCATGGAAATATATGCCAAAGAAAATAAAAAACTTGAGGATGCGGAAGAACTTATTTCAGGAATCATTGTCTCATTATATCAGAGTGGTATTCTTGATGATGAAAAACTGAAAGAAATGAATTCCGTTCCCAAAATTGAAAACTTCTGGAACTCTCTCGTGGAACAGAATGCTGCTATATCCGGAATCAACAAAAAGCTGAGACTTTCTATCATTCCGGAAGACGTTTTTCTTATTCTGGAAAAAATATTTATGAAATTAATTTAAAAAAGATCATTATGGAAACCGGAAGATATATTGTTCTGCTACAGGATCAGCAGAAAAATTCGCTCAAAAAAATAGAAAAAGAGCTGGAAGTGAATATTACTTCTTCAGAATTGCTGTCCAAAGAAAACCGTTCCTACGAAATCATTGATCAGGATAACGGTGTGCTTTACAAAAATCTGGGAGTTCTTGTGGTGGAAAATATGGATGAAGACCAATTGAAAAGTGCCGTGAAAAATGAATCAAATTCTATCATTTATTATGAAAAAGAAAGAGAATTTTTTCCTGCAGATGAATTGCAGCTTATTAATGAGCTGAAAAAACAGTCAGCCGGACTTGCTGAAAAAATCTCAGAACTTGAACAATATATAACCACCAAGCCTTTGCCTCAAAAATCATTTGTTGAGATGGAGTGGGGATTAAAAGCTATTGGCCTGGAAAATACTAATTATACAGGAAAAGGAATTGATATTTGTATTCTGGATACCGGACTTGAAACTTCCCACCCCGATTTTTCTTCTGAAGAAATTGAAGGAAAATCTTTCATAGATGGTCAGGACTGGAACAGAGATCCCAACGGGCATGGTACACACTGTGCCGGGGTTGCTACAGGAAATACCAGAAGTGATACAGGACGCCGCTACGGAATTGCGCGAGACTGCAATCTGAAAATAGCAAAAGTGCTCGCAGACAATGGTAGAGGAACTACCAGCAGCGTAATTGATGCGATAGACTGGGCAATCACGAAAAAATTCAGAATTTTGTCTCTTTCGCTGGCTTCTCCGGTGAAGCTTGATGATCAACCTTCTGTCCTTTTTGAAACCATTGGAGAACGGGCACTTGAAAATAACTGTCTTATTATAGCTGCTGCAGGAAACGACAGCAACAGACCCCAGATTCCGCAGCCGGTTTCCATGCCGGCCAATTCAAAATCTATAATGGCAATCGGAGCTATGGATGCTCAGATGAAAATTGCCAGATTTTCAAACGCAGGAATCAATCCGTCTACAGGAGGAAATATCAATGTCTGTGCTCCCGGAGTAGATATTATCAGTTCCTATCCTAAAAATGCTAAGAACAAAAATAATTTATATTACAGCATTAGCGGTACAAGCATGGCGGCACCGCATGTTTCCGGACTTGCCGCTTTGTATATGGAACAGTTTCCCGATAAATCAGCAAAAGAGATCTGGGAACTGATTGAAAATAAAGCAAGGCCTATTGAAGGCATAAAATACAGAGATATTGGAAACGGTTTAATACAGGTATACTTATGATCACTTATCTCGCAGTTTTAAAAAAAGATATAAACATTAAAAAGCTGGAAGCGCTTCTTAAAAGTAAAAGCATAAAACTGGCTTCTCATTACAAAACCATCGGCGTTGTAAAACTTGAAAGTAACACTTCCATTTCGGAGTCCGAATTTCAGGAGTATTTTATATCTATAGAAGAAGAAAAAGATAATTTAACAATATAATCACATCAATAAAGCTTTTCTGTCGCAGAGAAGTTTTATTTTTGTCTCTTACTGATAAAATAAGATATGAATTTCAGATTTTCAATCGTGTTTCTGATGCTTTTTGCATTAGGATTTTCACAGGACCTTACCGTAATGAGTTTTAATATCAGACTGAATGTAGAGTCGGATAAAGACAATGCCTGGCCAAAAAGAAAGCAGGATGTTGCAGATTTACTGGCCTATTATCATCCTGATTATTTCGGAGTACAGGAAGCGCTTCCGGAACAGATGAAAGATATTAAAACAGGGTTAAAAAACTATGATTATATCGGAGTAGGAAGAGATGATGGTAAGGAACAAGGAGAATTTTCAGCGATCTTTTATGATACGAATAAATTAGAAATTGTAAAATCGGGGACGTTCTGGCTGTCTGAAACCCCGGAAAAACCTTCAAAAGGCTGGGATGCTGCGCTGAACAGAATTTGTACCTATGCTGTATTCAAAGATAAAAAATCGAAGAAAGAATTCCTTGCAATGAACCTTCATTTCGATCATGTAGGAAATGTAGCCAGAGTAAAATCTTCCGAACTGATCCTGAAAAAAATCAAAGAACTGAATCCAAAAAATCTTCCGGTGGCACTAAGCGGAGATTTTAACCTGACAGATGATTCAGAACCTATTAAAATTCTTTCCCAGAATATGAAAGATACTTTCTATCATTCAGAAACCAAACATTATGGTCCGGTAGGAACTTTTACAGGTTTCAATGTGAATGAAGTTCCTAAAGACAGAATTGATTATATTTTTACAAAAGGCTTTAAGATCAGATCTCACAGACACATCAATGACAGAAGAGAAAATCTTTTGTATCCTTCAGATCATTTTCCGGTGATTGTGAATCTTTCCCTATAAAAAAATCAGTGGGTTGGAAAATCGACTTCAAATCCAATTCCTCTCAGGGATTGGATTTTTATTTTGGGATCACTGTTGAAATACTTACGAAGCCTGCTGATGAAAACATCAAGACTTCTTCCAGTAAAATAGTCATTGGTTTCCCAAAGATTATCCAGAATATTATCCCTTGTAATGATAGATCGGTTGTGCTTCAGAAGATACAGCAAAAGCTCTTGCTCCCGTATGGTCAGACGATTGTTTCCGTTAGGATGAGACAACAGAAGTTTAGTGGTGTCAAGTGAAAATTCTCCGATTTTTATCTGACTTTCGGTAATGGCGGGAAGTGTTCTCTTCAGAATATTTTTAATTCGTAAAACCAGTTCTTCGGGATCGCAGGGTTTGGCAATATAATCGTCTGCACCTATTTTCAATCCTGTGAGGCGGTCTATTTTTTGATTTTTGGCGGTTAAAAATAACAATGGGAAATCCTTTTTTTCCTTAATGATCATTTTTGCCAGAGAAAAACCATCAATATTGGGCATCATCACATCCAGAATTCCTATCTGAAAAGGAAAATCAGCATGAAGCAATGGAGCTACATCTTCCGGATTCTGAAACCAGCTGACTTCAAAATCTTCCAATTCAAGATACTGCTTAAGGATCATTCCGAAATCCGGATCATCTTCTGCCAGAAGGATTTTAGTTTTCATAAGGAATTGATATTTTAAAAGTACTGCCTGCATTGATTTGGCTGGAAACCTCTATTTTTCCATTATAATCTGTAATGATCTTCTTCACAAAATAAAGCCCAAGCCCAAGCCCTTTGCTGTTGTGAATATTGTTATTCTGTATTCTGTAGAACTTTTCAAAAATAGTATTCAATTCTTTGGCTTCCATGCCCTGGCCGTTATCAGAAACTTCAATATCCAATTGTTGAGAAATGTTGTGAAGGTTTATGGTAACTGTAGATGCTCCATATTTTACACTATTTTCACAAAGGTTTTTAATGACTGTTTCCATCAGATTTTTATCAAAAGGAAGACCCTGTGAAACAGTATTTTCAAGCTTAAAATCAATATCTGGATAAGTAACTGAAAGATCCTGAATGAAAAAAGTCCAGTCCTCAGGCTGTACAGCGGTCATTTCATCAGGTATTTCATCCTTATGAAGCTGAAACATCAGACTTTCAAGGCGGGAAATCTGTCTGTCAACGAGAGGAAGTGTTTCGGGATTCCATTCTTTTTTTAATGCTTTTGAAGCTATTTTTAAAGTAGCGATCGGAGTTTTAAACTCATGTGAAATGTTATCCACAATAGTGTGGAGAACTTCAACCTGCTTCTGCTGCTGGATCAGATTTCTAATGGTGAAAATATAAAGCAGAAGAACTCCCGAAAGCAGAAGAATACAGCAGATAATCAGCAAAGTAAGCTCTTTGAAAACAATACTTTTTATGTTTTTGATCTCAAAATCTGTCTGGGTTTTGACAAGAAAAGTGTTCTTTCTTTCAACATGGCCTTTATCACTATCATTTCTTTTGGTTGTTGAAGTTTCCCAGCTTCCGTTACTGGCAATACGCGGATTTTTTATCTTATCCTTTGTTTCAAAAATAACAATCGGTTCAGTAATTACTTTGGCACTGTCCGGAAGATGTACAATAGATAAATAGCGGATTCTTGCAGAGATTACATAGCCGTCTTTCTGGTAACGGCTGTCGATATAATGAATCAGCCTTTGTCTGGCAGGTTTTCTGTTTTCTATGAAATAGTTTAGAAAATCTTTTTTATTGACCTCCTTATTATGGTATCTGATAATGATTTGCTGAAGAGAATCATCGTTCCTTTCCTTGGCTTCCTGGATGTCTTCAAGATTGTCCGTATAATTGGTAAGCCCGTCATTCACGGATCTGTAGATATCCCTTTCCTTTACCTGATAGGTTTTATACATAAAGTAAACCTGAATTCCCAGTAATAGTAGGAACAGGGCGGCAAAAACCGAAATCAGAATTTTACTCTTGGCGATCATCGAAACAAAGATAAAGCTTTAGCTATTTTCCAGAAATGATTATTTTATTATTAACCTTCCATTAACCATAATTTTGAATCCACAAAATAAATAATCATTCATACTTCCGAATTTGTGAATTTTGATGGCAAAAAAAGACATTAACCCATCATTAACCTTCCATTAACCCTGTTTTTTCTGGCTAATATAGAATTTTGTACCCATAGAACAGAACAGTGATTTTGTTTAAAAGGATAAAAAAAATAGTTATGTATAAAATTCTTTTTCTTCTGTGTTTGCCGGTCTTGATTTTTTCCCAGCAGCAAAAATCTGGAGGCACAATTGTGAACACCGAAAATGAAAAGCTTTCATCAGTGAAAGTGGAAGTGTATAATGCTCAAAATGAATTAATCAAAGAAATAAAAACAGATGATAACGGAACATTTGTACTGGAGGATATTGCGGAACAGGAGGTAAAACTGGTTATTAAAAATCAGGGATACTCTTTATTTGAGAAAAAACTGAATTTGAATAAACCTGAACCTTTAAATATTATTCTTAAAAAAGAATCTCAGGAAATAGAGGGAGTAGTAATGACGAAACGTAAACCTTTGGTGAAAAGAAAGGTCGACCGTCTGGAATTTAATGTGGAAAACAGTAATATTTCATCACTCAATGCCTGGGAAATCTTAAAAAATACACCCAGTGTCACTGTCAATAATAGTGTATTGAGCGTAAAGGGAAGCACGGGAATTCTGGTGACTATTAATGATAAAAAAGTGATGCTCACAGGGGATGAGCTTAAAAATCTTCTTGAAAATACACAGGGAGATGAGGTGAAATCAGTAGAAGTAATTACCAATCCGCCTGCAAAATATGAAGCCTCAGGAAGTTCAGTGCTGAATATCGTTCTGAAAAAGAATAAAATTGAAGGTTACCGTGGAATTCTTTCTTCAAAATATGTGCAGACACAATATGCGAAAGGCGTCTTCGGTCTTTCCCAATATTATAAAAAAGATAAACTTTCCGTTATGGGAAGCTATTATAGAGGGCTGGGGACGTACTACCGTGAAGGAACAGATTATGTAAATTATCCGGAAAGCCAAACCCGATGGATCAGTACAATGAACAGGAAGGATAAGAACAATAACCAAAATACCCTGAATTTTAATGTGGAATATGAGCTGGACAGTTTGACCAACTTAAGCCTCAACTATTCAGGGTTTTTCTCTCCAAAATCCTTCGGAACCTACAATGTTCCTACACTCATCTATAATCAGCAAGATATCGCAGAATCCAATTATACTACCATCAATGATCACCGTTCACGGTCCATCAACAACTCTGTGAGTTTTCAGATAGACCGGAAATTGAATAAGAAAAGTAGCCTTTCCTGGGTTAATTATTTTACCGGGAATAATGCTGATAAATACCAAAATGTGATTACCGACCTGAACTTTGCAGGACAGCCTCCAAAAGAAGATAATTTCATTACTCAGAATAAAGCGGATGTTCAATTATATTCCACTCAATTCGATTATCAGTGGAAAGGAGATAAACTGGAGCTGGAATCCGGAGCGAAATATAGTTTTGTAAAGACAAACAGTACGCTTGACTTCTCTGACAATGAGAATGGAGTATTGCAATACCGTCCGGAAAAGAGCAGTATTTTTGATTATAAGGAACACAACTTTGCGCTGTATTCTTCATTAGCCTACAATATAGGAAAATGGAGTTTCAAAGGAGGACTCCGTGCAGAAATGACAGATCTTGAAGGAATAGTTTCTGAACCTTATGAATTGAATAAAAGCAATTACTGGAAGTTTTTCCCTACTTTTTATGCACAATATACCACAGAAAATAAACACGAATTTGGTTTCTCTTATGGGAAAAGAATCAGCAGACCTTCCTATTCATGGTTGAATCCGGCAAAGTCTTATTATAACCTGTTTTCATACTACCAAGGGGATCCAAAATTAAAAGCAACCATTACTCATAATCTTAACTTTACCTATTCCTGGAAAGACTGGAATCTGGATTTATACTACAGGAAAGAAATATATCCATCCATGGAAATTTCCTATCAGGAACCGAGTACCAACAGCCTGATTTATTACTTTACCAATATTGAGAAAGGAGAAGCTTTCGGATTAAGTTTATACAAAAACTTTCAGGTCAAGTCATGGTGGAATATCATTCTCTCTGAAAACCTTGAACACAACGAAAATTACTTCAAAGGAACAGACGGAATGCTGTATAAAAATAAAGTATGGAACTGGGTTTCCAATATTTCCACAAGTTTTACCCTTGATAAAAACAGCGATTGGAAAATGGAAATGGGGCACCGCTACTATTCTCCTGGAATACAGGGAACATTCAGGATTTCTTCTCTCTGGTCAGCCTATTTTGTAATGAACAGAAAGTTCTTTAATAAAAAGCTGGATGCCAGTCTCATTTTTACCGATATTTTCAGAACTACAGGTCAGAAAGTGAGTACGAAATATGCCAATCAGGATAATTATTTTCTTGATTATACAGATGCTCAGGGTTTTACTTTTTCTCTGAAATTCAATTTTGGAAATCAATCTGTGAAAAATGCAAAAACGATCAAAAAAACTGCGGAACAGGATAGACTGTAGAATAATATGATAGAAATCCCATTACAATAAAATATTATTATAAAAGAAATGATCTCCTGATGTCACATTTTCGCTATTTTTGATACCTATCTTTAAAAAGATCGCTATGAAGAAAATTTTTTCCGGAATGCTGATGGTTGTTTCCTTACTGCAATTATCTGCACAGGAACTGTATATGCCGAGGAATATCAAAAAGGCTTATGATAAAGGAACGCGTGATATCTCTGGAGCACCAGGCAAAAACTACTGGCAGAATAAGGGAGTATATAATGTAGATGTAAAAGTGGATGCCAATACTAAAACGGTTTCCGGAAAAGAAACAATAGTCTATATTAATAACAGTCCGGATAACCTGAATGAACTGGCTATTCGATTTGTGAATAACCTTCATAAGCCGCAATCACCAAGATCGGGATTCGTGTCTAAAGATTTTCTGTCATCAGGACTAAAGATTAAATCTTTCATTGTAAACGGTGATAAATATGATATCAATAGTAATGACTGGAGCACTGTTGAAAAAGTAAAATTGAAATCAGCTTTAAAATCCAAATCAAAAGCTGAAGTTAAAATAGAATGGGAGTATCCATTATCTGTACAGAGTGGAAGAGAAGGGCAGATTGACCCGGAAACATTCTATGTTGCATATTCTTTTCCAAGAATTTCTGTGTATGACGATTACAACGGATGGGATATGCTTCAGCACTCAGACAGGCAAGAATTTTATAATGACTTCAATGATTACAGTTTTGCTATCACTGCCCCCAAAAATTACGTGGTCTGGGCTACTGGCGATTTTCTGAACCCGGAAGCTGTACTTCAGCCGGAATATTTGAAAAGATATAAAGCTTCATTAAAAAGCGATAAAGTAATGCACATTGCTACAGAGCAGGAAATGAAGTCCGGAAAAGTTACGCTGCAAAACAAGTGGAACGTTTGGAAATTTAAAGCCAGCCATATCACAGATTTCTGCTTTGCGATGAGCAATCACTATGTTTGGGATGCAGCAAGTGTTCAGTTGAAAACAAAAAGAGCAAGCGTTCAGTCGGGATATAAAAACGGAGCGAAAGATTTTGAACACTATGTAGACTGGATGCGATATAACCTGGATTGGTTTTCAAAAAACTGGCCGGGAGTAGAATATCCTTATAATGTAATGACAGCTATTCAGGGGTATGCAGATATGGAATATCCAATGATGATCAATGATACCAGTATTCCTGATGATCTTCAGGATGCAAGACTTACCGCAGATCATGAAATTGCTCATACTTATTTCCCTTTCTATATGGGAATCAATGAAACAAGATATGCATTCATGGATGAAGGCTGGGCTACTACACTGGAATATCTTATAGGAATTGATGAAAACGGAGAAGCTGCAGCAAAAGAATTTTATAAAAATTTCCGTGTGAAAAAGTGGATCAATGATCCTTCTACAGAGCAGGATCAGCCGGTGATTACCATGAGTACACAGGTGAGCGGAGCCGGATATGGAAATAACTCTTATGTGAAAGCATCGCTGTCTTACCTGGCTTTGAAAGATTATTTAGGAGATGAGCTGTTTAAAAAAGCATTACACCATTATATGGATAACTGGAACGGAAAGCACCCTGTTCCATGGGATTATTTCAATTCGATGAATACGGGTTCAGGAAAAAATCTGAACTGGTTCTTCCAGAATTGGTTTTATACTAATAATTATATTGATCTAAAAGTAACGGGAGCATCCCAAATGAATGATATGCTTACCATAAACGTTGCGAATGTTGGAGGATTTGCCATTCCGTTTGATGCTATATTAGCTTATGAAGACGGAACTACAGAGAAACTTCATTTCTCACCTTCCGTTTGGGAAAAAGATCAGAAACTGACGGACCTCGTGATTCCTATTAAGAAGAAAGTGAAATCTGTGCAGTTGGATGGAGACTTATTTATGGATTATACTCCGGATGATAACCGTAAAACCTTATAAAAGTAAAAGCCTTCAGATTCTGAAGGCTTTGTCTTTTTAAAAATAGGCAGTTAATCTTAAGCCTAATGTAATATAACTGATCTTTTCTTTAGCAATCATATTGTTTAGTTCCTGATCCAGTTCATCGCTTTCTTTAATCTCATCGCTGAAGTAATAGCGGATGGTAGAATTGATCTGGTTATAATCCGTATAGAAAGTAAGACCTAATCCTGGATTGAATTTATAAGTCATAGAAGTTCCGGTATTCCATCGGAAAGCTGGTTTCGGTTTGTATGTGGCTATCTGAAGCTCGTGATTGGGAGCATCAATATCACTTCCTTTTACAAAAACTTTTCCGCTGGCAGTTGCCGCATAACCTCCTGTTACCTTTAGCATAAGCTGCCATTTATCAGAAAATTCATGGGAAAAATAAGGTCCTATGCCTGCAGAAAGAAATCCAAGAGATTGTGTTTTGAGCTCATGATCCCCAAAAACCTGCTCGTCATCAAAAGTTATTCTTTGAGATTTAATAGGAAAGCTGCTAAAGGACACATCTGCACCTACCATCCCTTTTTCGAAAGAAATAAGCGCCTTCCAATCCACCTTCAAAACCAATTTGCTTTTTGTCATCCAGTTCAGATTCCTTCAGGAAATTGGTGGTACCTAATGCGGTACCCATTTTTAGAGCAAGAAAAGAAGGGTAATCATTACCATGTATTCTGGATAACAGGCTTAAATTATCTCCTTTGTTCTTATAAATTTTATCAATAAAGAAATACCCGAGCTCTGTGGAAATAATCCCAATCCCTGCTCCAGCAAGGATATCCGGAACCCAGTGTCTGTTATTTAAATTCCGCCCAAGTCCTGTAAGGGTAGCTGAACCATATCCTGCAATACTGTAGGCTGGGTTTACCATTCCATATTCTTTGTGTAAAAAGCTGGCATTGGTGAAAGCCATAGCAGTATGCCCTGATGGAAAAGAATTGTTCTTGGAGCCATCCGGACGTTCCACTTTTGCTGTATACTTAATGGAATTGACTAAAATAGCCATGATCGCTAAACTTGTACCGTAAGATAGAGTTGCTCTCCCGAGATTGTTCCTTCCTTTTACACCAGCTAGCTTTAATCCATAAACGGCAGCGGCAGGAGCGTATTGAAGATAATCGTCATATTTTACTTTGAAGTTGGGAAGATATCGGTTTCTTACCTCGCGGATGTTCTCTTTTTCTCCCCATGTTGCAGCAGCGGCTGTGAAAAGAATAGCAGGAGCTATAGATTTTTTTCCCATGGTTTTTTGAAAAAAGGAGTCTTCTCCTGAATGCTATATCCAGTATTGATAATTGCAAGATCTTCCTTGAGATTCCTGGTCGGGATAGTATCCTGTGTTTTGATCTGAATAGTATCCTGTGCCTTAATACAGTATAAGTGCAATAGTATTCCTGATGCTAGTGCTATTTTTTTCATCGTAGTAGTGGTGCGAAATTAAATCGTGTAAAAATATAAAAAAAATCTATCCCAAGTATCGGGATAGACTATTTTTATAACATTACAAATCAAGTTGTTAATTATCTTAAACCAGCTCTTGGTCCTGCAGCAGCTACTACAGCCTGCATTCTTGTTTTTTGATTGGCAGAGAACATTACCATAGATTTATCATCTACATAATCCATATAGTTCATGAACATCTGAGAACGGCTTACCCCTCCGCAAACTCTGTTTAGTGGGTATGTAGGATTTCCGTAGTTAGGGCCAGGAGAGGTAGGGGTATCATTAGAGTAATCTGTCTGGCATCCTGCATCAGAAGATCCCCAAAGGTGAGGCAGATTCAGGTAGTGTCCTACTTCGTGAGTAACAGTTCTTCCTAAATTGAATGGAGCAGAAGCACCTGTTTTCCCGATATACTGATACCCGATTACAAGACCGTCATACCATTGTCCTGCATTTTCAGGGTAATAGGCGTAACCTAATGTTCCAGGTTGGTTATTTTCGTCAAGGATCGAATTCACTACCCAGATATTCATGTTTTTATTTACATTAGTAGCATCAATACCTCCAGTACTTGCTTTTTTCATTTGCTCAAGATCAGATCTCCAGCCTGTTTTTGAATTTTGCTTACGATTAGTGGCTACCAGTTTGAAACGAATTTTTACATCACCAGCAGCTACGGGCTGAAATGCTGAAGGAATTTTATTGATGTCAGAATTTGTGGCACCATAATCAGCATTCAGTACTGCGATTTGTTCTGCAATTCTTGCATCAGAAACATTTTGTGCGGAAGTGTTGTAGATTACGTTAAAAACAACTGGGATTTCAACAGTTCCGTCTGCAAGAACTTTTCCAAGTTTAAGATTCTCAGCGAAGTTTTGAGTACGTGCTTCAATCTCTTCTGCTTTTAATCGTAGTGCAGGGTTTTTCTGTAACATTTGAGCTCTCAATTCTTCTGATGGACAGCTTCTTTTAAGAGCGCTTGGGGTTGTTGGCTCTTGGCCCTGAGGGGTTTCATTCTGATTGGTTAAGTTGTCAGTGTTACATGCCGACATAAGGCCCAGAACTAGGGCTCCAAATAGGAATTTTTTCATATCGTTATAATATAATTTGGTTGAGGGTGTGAAATTATATTATTTGAATTTAATATGCAAATAATTCGTAAAATATTTATTAAATTGATATGTTTTACTCTATTTGAGTGTTTTTAATTTAAAGTTATTGTAAAACGATTGAATTTTAATTAATTTAAACTATTTTGTTTTGTATTTCACGATTAAGTGTATTTTAAATGTAAATAATTTTTTATTTTTCGTTTTTTATAGAATTTTTTACTAAAAATAAAACTATAGATTCTTATCATAGTTTTCATAAACTACCGCTTAAACACTTTAATAATGGTAAAAAAGCCTATCTCAAAATCTGAGATAGGCTTTCTGTATTTAAAAAGATTTAATTTTAATAAACTCTTAATCCGGATCTTGCACCAGAAGAGGATGTTACAGACTGCATTTTTGTTTTTTGTCCCGCTGTAAACATATAGAGAGAACTGTCATTAGAATAATCCATGTAATTCATAAACATTACAGATCTTTTTACTCCATAGCAGGTGTTATAAAGAGGGTAGGTTGGGTTTCCACTATTATAATTTGTTTGAGTAGGTGTATCTGCAATTAAGTCATCACCACAATTGGTATCTCCCCAGATATGTCTAAGACCTAAATAATGACCCACTTCATGAGTAGCTGTTCTTCCCAGATTAAATGGCGCAGAAGCTCCAGTTTTTCCGAAATAAGGAGCGGCAATTACAACACCATCTTTCCATGTGCCCGCATCCTCAGGGAAGGTAGCGTATCCAAGAATACTTCCTTGGGTATCCGGCATGCTTCCAACAATCCAGATATTAAAATAATTGGTAGGATTAGTAGCATCAATTCCTCCTGTGGAAGCTTTTTTCATGGTATTGTTTACTCTGTCCGTTTTACTCCATGATGTTTTAGTAGTTGTTTTTCTTATGGTGTTTGTCAGTTTGAATCTTACTTTGACATCACCAGCTTTTACTCCCTGAAATTCTGCAGGGATCTGTGAAACATCACTGTTTGTACCACCATAGTCAGCATTCAAAATTGCAATTTGCTCTGCAATTCTCGCATCAGATACATTTTGTGCTGCGGTTTTATAGATTACATTAACAACTACGGGAATTTCGACAGTTCCATCCGCAAGAACTTTTCCTAAAGCAAGATTATTGGCAAATTTTTTTGCATTAGCTTCAATTTCTTCTACCTTTTGTCTGAGTGCTGGATCTTTTTGTAATGCCTCTTGTCTCATTTCCTCAGATGGACAAATTCTTTTGGAGGCCAGTGAAGAAGTTTCTGATTCAGGCTGTACTTCATTTTGGTTAGGAATGTTGTCATTGTTACAAGCCGTCATTAACCCGAGCATAAGAGCTCCGAATAATAGTTTTTTCATATCGTTATAATTTGGTTGAGGATGTGAAATTATATTATTTGAAATTAATATGCAAACAATTTCGTAAATTAATTACGAAATTGTTATTGTTTTTGAATTTTAATTGATTTTATTTCAATATTTTTTAATGTGTTTTGAATTTAAATCAATTACCGAAAATATAATGATGTGTTTTGTTGATATGTTGTTTTTTGATGAAATTATTTCGTTTTAATCTGGTTTTTAATGAATTTTTTAAAAAGGAAATTAGTTTGCAAAACCATTTTTGATCGCAAAAACTGCCAGCCCTACACGGGTCTTTAAATCCAGTTTTTCGCAAAGCTGATCACGATAGCTTTCTACAGTTCTTGGGCTGCAGCGCATTCTGTCCGCAATTTCTTTATAACTTAGTTCTGTGACTGTATATTTCAGGAATTCTTTCTCCCTGTCAGAAATTCTTATGGCGATTTCAGCCTCAGTTTCCTTGTTAAGATTAGAGAAAATGATTTTTGAAGCCCAGTCCGGATAAAAGAATCCGTCACTGTTTAGTCGGGTAAGTGCTGTTTCCAGATCTCTTGGATGGGTATTTTTCAAGAGATAACCTTTTGCTCCGCTTTTGATCATTTTAATCACGCTGTTGTCATCGCCCTGCATACTGAGAGCCATGACCTTAATACCGGGGTGATTTTTTGTAAGCCAGACTGCTGTTTCAAAACCATCCATAATGGGCATACTGATATCTAAAAGAATAATATCCGGAACAGGATTGCCCTCTTCAAGTTTTTGGATGAGGTCTTTGCCGTTTTCACATACGTAGATAACCTCAAATTCGTTAAAATTACCAATGATCCCTTCCAGCGCTTTCGCAATAAGTATATGGTCGTCAACAATTACAATAGATTTTTTCATGACTGTTTTTTTAAGATAATATGGAGTTGGGTTCCTGTATTTTCATGGCTTTCCATGCGAAAACTGGCACCTATAATTTCAGCTCTGTTTTTCATGTTGGTAAGCCCTATTCCGTTGGATTTGATCTGTGAAGTATCAAACCCTCTTCCGTCATCACGGATATTGAGTTCCCAAAGGATCTCATCAGAAGTATTCAGGCTGATAAAAATATTTTTACAACCGGAGTGTTTTATACTATTCTGAATAAATTCCTGTGTGATTCTGAGCAGCATATTTTTATGAACAAATCCTAAATCTAATTGTTTAAAACTATGTTCAAAACTAACATTGCATTTTTTAAAGGAGTTGGTATTGTCTACTTCCTCCTGGATAAGTGTTACAATTTCCTTTTGGTTAATGTTGTCATCCGTAAGTGTTTTAGACAAGCTTCTGAGATCCTGCAGAGACTGGTTGATAATCTGGGAAACCTGATCAATCCTTTCACTGGCTTCAGAAACTTTGTTTTCATAAAGCATCTGCTGTACATATAAACTTACCAGCGTAAGTTTTTGGCCGATATTATCATGAAGCTCCCGCCCGATCTGCTGCATGGTAGCCTGTTGAATTTCCAATTGGGTAGAAAGGAGCTCCCTTTGATGAAGTTCGTTTTTCATCTCAATTTCATTCAGATACTCTCTTTTTCTTTGTCTGTAATTCCGGATATAGATAAACACGGCGATTACAAACATCAAGAAAAAGATGTTGAATGAAATAATAGTTATTAAGAGCTCTGTTTTCCCCATATGAATGAACTTGCAAATAAAATATACATTACTGCTCCTGAAACCTGGAAGTATATAAAATAAATATCCCAAATATCAATATATTTCCACAGAAGAGAATTAAATGTCATAAATGGCTGATTGGCAATATAAAAAAGCGTTATTCCCAGATTGATATAAAACATCCTGTTTTTACTGAAATTGAGGATCTCGGATGAATTAACCTGTTTATAAAATTCCATAATCACAAGTCCCATTAAAAGTAAGCAGCCTACATTATAATTAAAAGAAAAGATGATTTTCTTTTCGGGAAAGAAAAGCCCCCTGAGGATATAGGTTAAAATATATATGCCTGTCAGAATGTAGAATAGTTTTACTTTCTTCAGAGATTCTTTTGCATACAGCCAATAAAAAAATATAAACTGCAACGGTATTACGAAATAGTTGTAAAAATTTATTCTGTCTATTTTAAGCGGTTTTTCTCCCCATTTTACTGCTGATTCACACAGAAAAATAAGAATGAGATAAATGGCCAGATATTTCCAGGGCTGCTTTTTTACACGGTTATAATAAACCAGGGAGATTATAGCGGCAAAGGCTTCTCCCCAATACATAAATGATGCAAAAATTTTTTGAATCTCAGTCATGCGGCTTTTAAGAATGGTAATTAATAAGATGTGCCCATTGGGGGAGCTGGTGGAATAAGAGTTCCACTGTTTTCTCCAAGACCGGTGTCGTCACCTTGGGGACCTCCATCACCATCACCGGATGGAGTAAAGTTGCGTGCATTTAATGCTAATTTTGAATTGTCTCCATTGGCTTGAAGAGTATTAAAATCAGAATCATAGGCGATACCATTTTCGCTTGTTTTTTTTATGGTTGGTATTAAAACCAACGTGTGCTTTTCAGCGTATTCCTGAGGTACCGGGTGAGATGCCATGACATCCCAGTTTTCAGTTTTAGGATAAGAAGCGTAGTAAAATCTGATTCCCAAGTCTGCTTCTGAAGCAGCAGGATTTACTTTTGCAACTTCTTCTTCAATTTTTGCGATGAAACTTTTTAATTTCGGAAGATCAAACCAAATAGAATGAGCGTCCTGTATTCCTAGAGCAGTGTTAATTGCTGTTAAGTGATTTTGACGGTAATTATCGATCAGAGCCTGGATAAGGCTGTTTGACATTATTCCAGGTTGTAGTGGATTGTTTGATTCTGTATTCATAGCTTAGTGGTTTACGGTAAAACTCAATTAATATGCAAATCTCGGAAAAATATGCTAGAAAATGTATTCGTAAATAGGGAATTATACTGTTATTTTTACCGTGTTTTTACGGATTGTATGTAAAGTATAATAATTTAGATCCTACTCATAGGAGAATTCATACTATAAAAAAGCGGAGAAATGTTTTTTCTCCGCCTGTTCTTTAAATACATGGATATTTTTTCCAATCCCTGCAGACAAGTCCAGATGTACAGCAAAGACCTTGAGGACAGCTCCAGTCCTCACCGCATGCAATTGGGAACGGTTCAATTCCTCCATCAATTTTCTTTAATTCATTTCTTTTTAACTTTTTCATGTTGATTTTGTTTAAGTTATTAGAGTAGTAAATATAATTATATTTCACGCAATAAGGATAAATTAGGTGAAAAAATAAGTGCTGCAGATTATTCTACAGCACTTATTCACAAAAACTATGTATATGAAAAAAACTATTTTATTGTTCGGTAGGTCTGAAAACCAACCCTGTTTCTACAAAGTAATCCAGAGTGATTCTATCTCCATCATTTACATTTCCTGCAAGAATTTCTTTAGACAGTTTGTTTAATACCTCCTGTTGGATCACTCTTTTCAGTGGTCTTGCTCCGAAGGCCGGATCATATCCTTTATTCATCAGATAATCTACCGCATCCTGAGTGAAAGTCATGATAATGTTTCGTTTTGATAACATTTCATTAAATCCTCTCAACTGATACTGTACGATTTTTCCGATTTCTTTTTTTCTTAAAGGCTGGAAAAGTACAATCTCGTCAATTCTGTTCAGGAATTCCGGACGAAGGGTTTGTTTTAAAAGATCAAAAACTTCATCTTTTGTTTTATCCACAATTTCATCCTGGTTTTCCTCAGTAAGGTTTTCAAAATTCTCCTGAATAAGGTGGGAACCTAAATTCGAGGTCATAATGATAATTGAATTTTTGAAATTCACCACTCTTCCTTTATTATCCGTCAAACGTCCATCATCCAATACCTGAAGTAATGTGTTGAACACATCCGGGTGTGCTTTTTCAATTTCGTCTAAAAGCACAACAGAATAAGGTCTTCTTCTAACCGCTTCCGTCAATTGTCCACCCTCATCATAACCTACATATCCCGGAGGAGCTCCTACCAATCTTGAAACACTGTGACGTTCCTGATATTCACTCATATCAATTCTTGTCATATTGTTTTCATCATCGAATAAGAATTCCGCTAATGCTTTTGCCAGCTCGGTTTTACCTACCCCGGTTGTTCCCAGGAATAAGAATGAACCAATAGGTTTTTTATCATCGCTCAATCCGGCTCTGTTTCTTCTGATAGCATCAGCAACCGCCTGAATTGCCTCATCCTGTCCTACCACTCTGTGATGCAGCTCAGATTCAAGATTCAGTAATTTTTCTCTTTCAGACTGTAATAATTTGGTTACAGGAATGCCTGTCCATTTACCAATCACCTCAGAGATGTTTTCTGCAGTAACTTCTTCTTTAATCAGTTCGTTCTGATGATTCTGCATTTCCAGCTCCATTTTGCTGAGCTCTTCTTCTTTTTCACGAAGTTTTCCGTATTGGATCTCCGCTACTTTTGCATAATCTCCTGCTCTGGAAGCTCTTTCTGCTTCATGTTTCAGAGATTCAATATCTTTTTTGATCTGGGTAAGATCTTCACTTTTCTGTTTTTCTTTCAGCCATTTGGCATTGATCTCATTTCTCTGTTCAGAAATTTTGGCAATATCCTCCTTCAAATGATCAATTTTTGTCTGATTACCTTCTCTTGAAATGGCTGCCAGTTCAATTTCCAGCTGCATCAATCTTCTGTCCAGAACATCTAGCTCTTCCGGCTTGGAATTGATTTCCATTCTAAGCTTTGCAGAAGCTTCATCAATAAGGTCAATCGCTTTATCCGGTAAAAAACGGTCTGAAATATATCTTTGAGACATTTCCACCGCCGCAATAATTGCCTCATCTTTAATCCTTACCTTATGATGAGCTTCATATTTGTCTTTAATACCACGAAGGATAGAAATGGCAGATTCAGTATCCGGTTCTTCCACCATTACTTTCTGGAAACGTCTTTCCAACGCTTTATCTTTTTCAAAATACTTTTGATATTCATTAAGCGTAGTCGCTCCGATCGCTCTTAATTCTCCTCTTGCCAAAGCAGGCTTTAAGATATTGGCTGCATCCATTGCTCCTTCGCCACCTCCGGCTCCTACCAAAGTGTGGATTTCGTCAATGAAAAGAATAATCTGTCCATCAGACTTAATCACTTCATTCACTACGGATTTTAAACGCTCTTCAAATTCACCTTTATATTTTGCTCCGGCGATCAGAGCTCCCATATCCAATGAGAATAACGTTTTATCCATCAGGTTTTCAGGAACGTCACCACTAATAATTCTGTGGGCAATTCCTTCAGCAATGGCTGTTTTACCTACACCCGGTTCCCCGATAAGGATTGGATTATTTTTAGTTCTTCTGGAAAGGATCTGTAAAACCCTTCTGATTTCCTCATCACGTCCGATTACGGGATCCAGTTTCCCTTCTGCTGCTAACTCGTTAAAGTTTTTAGCATATTTATTTAAGGATTGATAAGTTTCTTCCGAGCTTGCAGAAGTAGCTTTGCTTCCTTTTCTTAATTCTTTAATAGCGCCTTCCAATAGGTTTTTGGTTACGCCCATATCTTTCAGCATTTTGGAAACTTCTGAACTTGTTTCCAAAAGAGATAGCCATAAGTGCTCAATCGTTACATATTCATCACCCATTTTCTTAGCGATATTGGGTGCATCCAGCAATACTTTATTGGCAGATTGTGAAAGATAAATGTTTCCTCCCTGTACTTTGGAAAGTTTCTCTAAATTTTCACGGTTGCGCTCTCTTACTAAATTGGCATCTGCTTCAGATTTCTTCAGTAGGAAAGGCGATATATTTTCATCCACCTGGAAGATACCTTCAAGGAGATGTTGAGGTTCGATACTTTGGTTGCCCAGTTCCATAGCAACCTGTTGTGCTGCCTGGATGGCTTCCTGTGATTTTACAGTATATTGGTTTAAGTTCATATTTTATATATTTTTGGTAATGGTTCGTTTAAAATTTCGTTTTAAAAAAACATCAAGAAACCAAATTCTGAGGCTCAGTTTCTTAATGCCATCAATTATTTAATCATTTATTCGCTGACTGTATCGCAAAAACTGTTCAATTATTAAATTTACAAAAAAATAGGACAAATTTTCCGGATATTGTATTTTTAACGGAAATTTAACTTGACAAAATTTCCGATTTCGTAATTATTTCTTTGAAATCCATGAACAAAAAGTCATAACAAGATAAAATAATCAAAGATTGAAACCGAGAGTGATAAGTCTTTTTTCTTTTTATGGTCAAAAAATGAACATTTTGAATCAGAATAATTACTTTTGCATTTTACCAAATGGAACTAAAAGAAAAACAAAGAAAAATATTAGACGTAGCAGTAGAACTTTTCAAGGAGAAAGGTTATATGGGAAGTTCTGTAAGAGACCTGGCTACGAAACTCAATATCAAAGCTGCATCATTGTATGCACATATCCGTTCAAAGGAAGAAATTCTTGAATGGATTTGTTTTGGCATTGCTCAGGAGTTTTTCGATGAACTTCAGGAAGTGAAAAATACCAATATCGCTCCAAGGGAAAAATTGAATCTCTTATTGGATAAGCACTTATCCGTTGTTCTTAAAAACCGTGATGTTACTCATATTTATTCCAATGAATGGAAACATCTTGAAGAAAGGCTTGCCGAATTTGTAGAATTAAGAAAAAACTACCAGCAGGAAGTTGAAGAACTGATTTCTGAGATCTACAAAGCTGAAAACTGGGAACTGAAATCGCCGTCATTTACCACAAGATTTATCCTTCATACATTAAATAACTCTTATTTTTGGTTCAAAAGAAGCAGCGATTCTACAGATGAAATTACAAATGAAATAAGAGATAAGATTCTTTTTGGACTGCTTGGAAACCAGAAAAAATAATCACTCTGTTTACCTCGAATCTAGCAATAAATCTGAATATTTTCAAAGATTCTTCACTACATTTCTTCACTATGTTTGCAAACTTTCAGTGTGTGCTTAGAATGGCATAGTGCATAATTTTAACCATCTTTCTTATTTAGAATCATTCAAAATATGACAAAAGTCATAAAAATTTTGCCAGCTTCCAAAATCTTTTTAAATTTACACCTAACAAATGTTAGTTAGTTTTATGGATTTTTCAGTTGAATATCTGGAGCTGGGTCAGTTGAGACAGCTTCAATCCGACCGGTTGATCAGCCTGATCAGCTATTTGGGAGAGAAGTCGGAATTTTATAAAAAGAAATTTGATGAATTGCAAATATCTCCGCAGGATATAAGGTCGATTGAGGATATCGCTAAACTTCCTATTACTTACAAGCAGGATTTAAGAGATAACTATCCGTTCGGATTATTTACCGTTCCGAAAAGTGAGCTTCAGCGTATTCATTGCTCAAGTGGAACCACGGGAAAACCGACTGTGGTAGGATATACCAAAGAAGATGTAGACCTTTTCAGTGAAGTCGTGGCAAGATCGTTACACGCCGCAGGAGCAAGACCAGGAATGCAGTTACATAACGCTTATGGGTATGGAATTTTCACCGGAGGTTTAGGGCTTCATTATGGAGCCGAAATGTTGGGCATGAGTGTTCTTCCTATTTCTGGG
Source organism: Chryseobacterium sp. CH21 (assembly GCF_004119445.1). Taxonomy (GTDB): domain Bacteria; phylum Bacteroidota; class Bacteroidia; order Flavobacteriales; family Weeksellaceae; genus Chryseobacterium. The sequence goes on from NZ_QICI01000101.1 coordinate 31,117, forward strand.
GGAATGACGGCAAGACAGGTAGATCTGATTGTAGATTTTAAACCGGAAGTGATATGCTGCTCTCCTTCATATGCCTTAACGATTGCAGATGAGTTTGCAAAAAGAGGAATTGCTGCAGAGGACATCAGTCTAAAATATGCAGTATTAGGTTCAGAGCCATGGACGGAGATTATCAGAGGCCACATTGAAGAAAGATTAGGCGTTCATGCAACCAATATTTATGGATTAAGTGAAATTATTGGCCCGGGAGTTTCCATGGAAGATTTTGAAGAGAAAGGAGGAGCTTATATCTGGGAAGATCATTTCTATCCTGAGATTTTAGACCCGGTTACCAAACAGCCGGTTCCTTTTGGAGAAGAAGGCGTATTGGTGATTACCACTTTAACCAAAAAAGCAATGCCGCTTTTGCGTTACTGGACAAATGATATTACAAGCCTTTACTACGATGAAAATGCCAAGAGAACGATGGTGAAAATGAAGCCGATCGTTGGAAGGGCAGATGATATGCTGATCGTAAGAGGAGTAAACGTATACCCAAGCCAGATTGAAGAAGCTTTTTCTTATGTAAAAGGAGTAGTTCCTAACTATTATCTGACTCCTGTAGAAAAAGAACAGATGTGTATTGCTTTGGATATTGATGTGGAAATAGATGATGAATTGGTAAAATCTCAAAAAATAGAATCAAATACCGATGATTATTTTAATTTTGTCGGGAACTTTGGAAAAAACATAGAAAACGAAATAAAAAAGAGGGTGGGGATTACTACGAAAGTAAAAGTTCATGCTCAGGACAGCCTGCCGAAGTGCGAAGGTGGAAAAATTAATAGAATACTAAAAAAATAATGAATTCATTTTATAAACTTAAAACAGTTAAAGTTCAGAAAGATACTTCCGAAGCAGTAAATGTAGCGGTAGAAATCCCTGAAGAACTGAAAGATAAGTTCAGATTCAAACAAGGGCAGTATCTGAATTTCCGAATGATGATCAACGGAAATGAAGAAAGACGTTCTTACTCTATCTGCAACGCTCCAAGTGAAAAAGGCAATACGCTGGAAGTATTGGTGAAGTTGCTTGAAGGCGGAAAAGTATCAGGGTATTTCAATGAACATCTTCACATGGATGAAGTGCTGGAAGTAATGCCACCAATGGGTGGTTTCAATACTTCTTATCACCCGACAAACGTAAAGACTTATGTTGGTCTGGCTGCAGGAAGTGGAATTTCCCCTGTTTTATCCAATATTAAAGAAAGCCTTTATCAGGAACCGAATTCAAATGCTTATTTGTTCTACAGCAATAGAAGCATGAATCATGTGATGAAAAAAGGTGAGATCGATAAATTGGTGGAATCTTTTAATGGCAGATTGAAAGTTGTTTATTTAGTAAGCCGTGAAAAACATGAAGATCCGATTTTTGAAGGAAGAATTTCTCCTGAAAAATTAGATTTACTGTTTGAAAGATATACCGATATTGATGTAAAAGATGCAACCTATTTCATTTGCGGACCTTCGGAAATGATCAAAGGGATTGCAGATTATCTGAAAAAAGATAAGAAAGTTCCTGCTATTCAGGTTCTTTTTGAATATTTCACCGCTCCGGATGAAGAAAATACGGAGGAAATGAGTGATGAATTCAAGGCAATTGCCAATATTGAAAGTATGGTAACGGTAATCATTGATGATGATGAATATTCGTTTCACCTTAATTCTAAAAAAGAAAGTATCTTAGATAAAGCATTGAAAGATCAGCTTCCGGTTCCTTTCGCATGTAAAGGAGGCGTTTGCTGTACGTGTAAGGCGCAGGTTTTGGAAGGAGAAGTTTTCATGGAAAAAACTATGCACTTACCGAAGAAGAAGTAGCCAGAGGCTTCGTTCTGACCTGTCAATGTCACCCTACAACCAATGTGGTGATGCTTAATTATGATGTTTAAGACAATTTGAAAATGAGAAATGTGCTAATTTGAAAATGCCATTATCGTGTTTAAAATTTCCGAATTCTCAAACTATCAAATTATTTAATTTTCAAATTCAAAAAAGATGGACTTAGAAAAATTTGTTCAATACGTTCACGAAGAAAATAAAGTAGAACCAAAAGATGTAATGCCAGATGATTACAGAAAATTATTGGTTCGTCAGATTTCACAGCACGCTCATTCCGAGATTGTAGGAATGTTGCCGGAAGCGAACTGGATTTCCAGAGCGCCTTCATTGAGAAGAAAAATGGCTCTTTTAGCGAAAGTTCAGGATGAAGCAGGTCACGGCCTATATCTTTATTCTGCCACTGAAACGTTAGGAGACGGAAGCATCAGAGCAGACAGAGATGCTACTTATGATGATATGCTGGAAGGAAAAGCAAAATATTCAAGTATTTTCAACTATCCTACCTTAAGCTGGGCAGATATCGGTGCCATCGGTTGGTTAGTAGACGGTGCTGCAATCATGAACCAGGTAATGCTTATGGGGAACTCTTACGGCCCTTATTCAAGAGCAATGGTAAAGATCTGTAAGGAAGAATCTTTTCACCAAAGACAAGGATATGAAATTTTGATGGCATTGTGCCGTGGTACAAAACAACAGAAAGAAATGGCTCAGGCTTCGTTAAACCGTTTCTGGTGGCCGGCTCTAATGATGTTCGGACCTAATGATGACAGTTCGCCAAACTCTAAAATCTCTATGAACTACAGAGTAAAAAGAGAAAGTAACGATAACCTTCGTCAGAGATTTATTGATGTTACTGTTTCTCAGGCTGAATTCCTAGGATTAACCATTCCGGATAAAGATTTAAAATGGAATGAGGAAAGACAGCATTATGATTTCGGAGAACTTCCTTGGGATGAATTCATGGAAATCTTAAAAGGAAACGGACCTTGCAACAAAAAGCGTATCGAAACGAAGAGAAAAGCGCAAAGAGAAAATTCTTGGGTAAAAGAAGCTGCAGCAGCTTTTGCGGAAAAACAACAAAAAGAAGTAATATAATTTAATGTATTAATTTGAAAATGTGCTGATTTGAAAATGTAACTACTCCAGATTAATTTTCAAATTAACTTATTCTCAAATTTTCAAATTCTCAAATTACAATATGGCAAATTTAGATATATGGGAAGTGTTTATTCAAACTAAACCGGGGTTATCTCATAAACACGTTGGAGTTGTACAGGCACCAACAGCAGAAATGGCTTTGCAGAACGCAAGAGACGTTTATACAAGAAGAAAAGAAGGAACTTCTGTTTGGGTCGTTCCAAGCAAATATATTGTGACTTCAGAAGGGGTGGATAAAGAAGCATTCTTTGATCCGGCTGATGATAAACTATACCGTCACCCAACGTTCTACGAGATTCCAAACGACGTAAAAAATATGTAATAAAGAATAGACTTGGAGATCATAGACCAAAAGATAATAGACAAAGCATTGAAGTCTATTTTCTATCTGTCTATAATCTATTTGTCTTAAAATGTATTAAACAATGAACCCATTATATAATTATTTATTAAAACTAGCAGACGACAGTTTCATTATGGGACAACGTTTGTCTGCGTGGTGCGGTGAAGGTCCTTACTTAGAGGAAGATATTGCGTTGACGAATATTGCGTTGGATGAACTAGGTCAGGCTAACAACTTTTACGTTTATGCTTCAAGAGTGATTGACAACGGAAAAAGTGAAGATGATATCGCATTTTTAAGATACGAACATGAATATGTGAATGCCCATTGGGTAGAACTTCCTAATGAAGATTATGCACAGACTATTCTGAAAGTATATATATTGTCTGTATACCAGAAACTGATGTATGAAGCATTATCAAACTCTGCTAATGAAGAATTGGCTGCCATTGCTCAAAAATCATTAAAAGAAGTAAGATATCATTATACTCACGCAGCATCATGGATGAAAATCTTTGCTCAGGGAACGGAAGAAAGCCGTGGACGTTTGGTAAAAGCTATTGAAAATATCTGGGAATACACGAAAGGTCTTTTTGCTAAAACAGAAGGTGAAGATGACCTTGTTGCTTTAAATATTGCTCCCAATGCAGACGCTCTTTACGAAGAATTCCTTGCAATTACCAAGAAAGACTTTGCCGATTTCGGTTTAGAATATCCTGAAAATGCTTTCATGCAGCCAAAATCAAGAACAGGATATCATACAGAATATTTCGGATTTATTCTTTGTGAGCTTCAGTATATGCAGAGAGCATATCCTGGGTGTTCTTGGTAATAAAAACCTATGAAGAGGTTTATCATTTTTTATTATTTAGTTTAATTGTCTCATCTTGTTCAAAGAAGCAGGAAAAAACGAAAGTAATTAAAAATATCTCAGATTTAAATGAACTGTTTCATTTAAAAAACTATAAGACTCAGGTTAGAATGAAAGTTAATGATTCTATAGATCATATAACGGCTCAATGGCATAATTTCACTTTAGCAGGCGATTTCGATACTAAAATGAATAATAGAACAGGAATCTGGACTTTGAAAAATAAATTGGATTCTAAGGAAGTTCTGATTGATTATATTATTTTTAGTAAGGGTGATGTCTTTAAAAATCAAATTATTTTTAAAGAACACAATAAAATTGATTCTTCTAAAAGTAAATTTTATATAGCAAAAGAAAAATCCTTTAAACATATACTATTAAAGTTCTTTTCACCCACAATAGAGCAGGAAGTTTCAAAAGAAGCGAAAGTTGGATATAGAATATTAAGGGGTTCAAAAGTTCTAAAAGATGATTCTTTAGCTTACAAAAACAATAAAGATGGAGTTTATCTTACTAATATAAAATTTGATTTTCAAAAGGGAGATAAACTTGCAGGCGCTTTTAGTGAGTTTGTAATGGCAAAAAGTCCTAGTAGTAAGGATAGTCTTATAATGGGAAATAATTCAATATATTTTATAGAAAGATTTTGAAAAACCTTTTAGATTTATTAAAAACAATTCCCGATCCGGAAATTCCGGTAATCAATATTGTGGAATTAGGAATTGTAAGAGAAGCGAAAATTACTAGCGAAAATTCTTGCGAAGTAATCATTACACCTACTTATTCTGCCTGTCCAGCCATGTTTACCATTGAGGAGGACATTATTAAAATGATGAAAGAAAACGGATGGGATGCGAAAGTGGTAACCAAGATGTTTCCGATCTGGACAACAGACTGGATCACCGATGAAGCGAGAGAAAAACTTCGTGTTTACGGAATCACACCTCCTGAAAAAGGAGCAGACGAACACCACATCGGGAAACCGAAAAAATGCCCTCGTTGCGGTTCTGAGCATACCAAGCAGATCAGCAGATTTGGATCTACCTTGTGCAAGGCATCTTATCAGTGTTTGGACTGTCTGGAGCCGTTTGATTATTTTAAATGTCATTGATGGGTTATTAATCAATCCACAACAAACTTTACGGCTATGCAAAGCATAACGAAGGAATTGTTAGAATGTTAAATTATTAGAGGGTTACATTAATTTATATTGTTAAATTAGTGCGTTGTTAAATAATAAATTAATAAAAACTATGTATACACAACTTGATATTGAAACGCATTTTGACGGGAAGCTTAAAATCGCATATCTGAATCAACCTGAAACCATGAACGCCCTTACCAAGCCGGCTTTATCGGATCTTAAAGATTTTGTTAAAGAATGCAGCGAAGACGAAACGGTAAGATGTGTGGCCATTTCCGGAAGAGGAAGAGCATTTTGCTCAGGTCAGAATCTGGATGAAGCTTTTGTGGTAGGCAGAGAACACCATGATCACGACATCATCAGAAAAATTGTGGTAGACTATTATAACCCTTTAGTATTGGAAGTTACCCGTTGTAAAAAACCGGTTATTGCTTTAGTAAATGGTCCTGCAGTAGGAGCTGGAGCGATGCTGGCTTTAATTTCTGACTTCGTTTTAGCGAATGAAAAAGCGTATTTTGCTCAGGCATTTTCAAATATCGGATTAATTCCTGATACAGGAGGAACTTACTTCTTACCGAAGCTTTTAGGTAGACAATTAGCCAATTATTTAGCATTTACAGGTAAAAAATTATCTGCAGAAGAATCTAAAGCGCATGGCCTTGTAGCAGAAGTGTTCACTGAAGAAGAATTCGTTCCAAAATCTATGGAAATTCTTGAAAGAATGGCGAACATGCCGACAGCGGCAATCAAACTTACGAAAAAAGCCTTTGCCAATTCTTATACCAACACATTGAAAGAGCAGCTTGAACTGGAAGGAGATCTTCAGCAGGAAGCAGCAGGCACAGAAGACTTCATTGAAGGAGTAAATGCCTTTTTACAGAAAAGAAAACCTAATTATAAAGGAAAATAATTAATTTGAAAATGAGTTAATTTGAGAATTTGAAAATGAGAAATGACAAAGAAAATATTATTGTAAATAAGACTTTTGATTTTGCACTCAATATTATTGAGTTTTCAGAAGATTTATACGAGGATAAAAAATTTCCTTTGGCAAATCAAATTTTTAAATCAGGAACTTCGATTGGAGCCAATGTTAGAGAGGCTCAAAATGCAGAAAGTAAGGCAGATTTTATTCATAAATTAAAAATTGCAGCTAAAGAAGCTGATGAGATAGAATATTGGCTTTTGCTGTGCTTAAAGTCTCCATATTTGAAATCTCCAAACGAAAAATTAATGTCTGATTTAAAGGAAATTCTATTAATTCTGTCTAAAATTATTTCAAGTTCAAAATTAAAATAATTTTCAAATTAACTCATTTTCAAATTTTCAAATTTAAAATATGAATGTAGGAATTATCGGTGCCGGAACCATGGGAATCGGCATTGCACAAGTAGCCGCAACGAACGGATGCAAAGTTTGGGTGTATGACGCCAACGCAAAACAAGTAGAAACGGCAACGGTAGGTTTGGAAAAAACCTTGACCAAATTGGTTGATAAACAAAAAATTTTGGCCGAGAAAATGACTGAAATTTTAGCTAATATTTCCATTGCTACAGAATTGAAGGATTTCAAAGATTGTGAACTCATCATTGAAGCCATCATCGAAAACAAAGAGATCAAAACCAAAGTGTTTACAGAACTTGAAAACTATGTTTCAGAAAGCTGTGTTCTCAGTTCCAATACCTCATCTATTTCTATCACCTCTCTGGGTGCAGAACTCAAGAAGCCGGAGCGTTTCATCGGAATTCACTTTTTCAATCCGGCTCCATTAATGCCTTTAGTGGAAGTTATTCCATCCTTATTAACAGAAAAAACTTTAGCAGAAAAAATATACAACCTCATGAAAGAATGGGGGAAAACTCCTGTTATTGCCAAAGATATTCCAGGATTCATTGTCAACAGAATTGCCAGGCCGTATTATGGAGAAGGCTTGAGAATTGTTGAAGAAAACATCGCCACACCGGAACAGGTGGATGAAGCCATGAAAACATTGGGTAACTTCAAAATGGGACCTTTTGAATTGATGGACCTTATTGGAGTGGATGTCAACTTTGCGGTAACAACTACCGTTTACAAAGACTATTTCTACGATCCGAAATACAAACCGTCTTTACTACAGCAAAGAATGTCTGAAGCCAAACTTCATGGCAGAAAAACTGGAAAAGGTTTCTACGATTACAGTGAAGGAGCAGAAAAACCTGTAGCTCAAAAAGATGATGCCTTATATCAGCAAATCTTTTTAAGAATTATATCAATGCTGATCAATGAAGCTGTTGAAGCCAAAAGATTAGGAGTTGCCAATGACGAAGATATCGAACTGGCAATGCAGAAAGGAGTTAATTATCCAAAAGGATTATTAAGCTGGGGCAAAGAAATCGGGTATGCAAAAATTTCAGAAACCCTTCAGAATCTTTACGAAGAATATCAGGAAGAAAGGTACAGACAAAGTCCTTTGCTGAGAAAACTATAAAGATTAACAGCATATTTATTATGAGTAGGTCAAGGAGGAAAACTCCCATAACAGGAGTTACAACTGCAGTGACAGAAAAGGAAAATAAAAGAGATGCCAATCGAAAATTAAGAAGGTTGAACAAAATCAAAATCCATAAAAGAGATTATGATTTATTTCAATTAAGAGAGATCTCAAATGTATGGGGGTTCGATAAAGATGGTAAATATTATGTCAAAAATCCCAGCAAAAGATCTTTAATGAAGTAAATGGAAAAAGAGATAAATTTTCATGAATATAGATGAATTCAGAGCAGAGCTGGAGACCAGACTTTTAATTGAGAAACAGTATTTAACTCAGGAAGCTTCCGCTGTTGATAAGCAGGAAAGACTTGAGCTATTGGGTAAGTTTAATGAAAAATATAAAGAGTTGATCAAAAGATTAGCCAACGAAAATGGAATTGATTTAAACGCTTCCTATCCCTCTGAAAATTCATCAGACTCAGAAAACCTTTCATACGAACAGATTATTCTTGGGAAAACCATGAGTGTTTACGACAGATTATCAGATGAGCTGTATGAAGAAATAACAAACATATAATTAATAGAAATGAATCCAAGACAAGTAGCAGATTATATGTTCAATCAGGATTATTTTCCCAATGGATGAATATCAAGATGATTGAAGTAAAAGAAAATTACTGTTTAATAGAAATGCCAATTAAGAAGGATATGCTGAATGGACTTAAGACAGTTCACGGTGGAGTTACCTTTGCTTTTGCAGACTCTGCGCTGGCATTTTCCTCCAACAATACCGGAGATGCTGCAGTAGCATTGAACTGTATCATCAACTTTACCAAAGCAGGAAAGGAAGGCGATGTTTTCAGAGCAGAAAGTGTTTTGGTCAATAATACAAGAAAAACAGCTGTTTATGACATTCAGATTACCAATCAAAACAAAGAACTGATTGCAAAATTTGTAGGAACAGTTTACAAAATCGGAAAAAAAGTAACAGAATTATAATAAGCAGTAAGCTTGAAGCAATAGGCAGTAAGCTTTTTTGAAGCTGATAGAGCCTGCTGCATATAGCTTAAAGCCTAAAGCAAATAAAAATGAACAACGTATACATCATAGACTATGTGAGAACCCCCATTTCAAAATTACAGGGAGGGTTATCAGAAGTAAGAGCTGATGATTTAGCAGCTATTGTGATCAAAGAAGTGGTAGCAAGAAATCCTGAAGTTCCTGTAGAGGAAATTGAGGACGTTATTTTCGGATGTGCCAATCAGGCAGGTGAAGATAACAGAAACGTTGCAAGAATGGGACTTTTACTGGCAGGTCTTCCTTACAAAATTGGAGGAGAAACAGTCAACAGACTCTGTGCTTCCGGAATGTCTGCTGTAGCCAATGCATTCCGTTCCATTGCTGCTGGAGAAGGAGAAATTTATATTGCAGGAGGAGTAGAGCATATGACACGTTCTCCTTATGTGATGTCAAAGCCAAGTGCTGCTTTCGGAAGAGACAGCCAGATGTTTGATACTACTTTCGGATGGCGTTTCATCAACCCAAAAATGAAAGAAATGTATGGGGTTGACGGAATGGGAGAAACTGCAGAAAATTTAGCGGATATCCACCAGATCAACAGAGAAGATCAGGATAAATTTGCCCTTTGGTCTCAGCAAAAAGCTACAAAAGCTCAGGAAAGCGGAAGACTGGCAGAAGAAATTGTAAAAGTTGAGATTCCTCAGAGAAAAGGAGATCCAATCGTTTTCGAAAAAGATGAATTCATTAAACCTACTTCATCTATGGAAGGATTGGCAAAACTTCGTCCGGCTTTTAGAAAAGAAGGAACTGTAACTGCTGGAAACGCTTCCGGAATGAATGATGGAGCAGCTGCTTTAATTTTAGCAAGCGAAGAAGCTGTCAAAAAATATGGGTTGAAACCAAAAGCAAAAATTCTGGGATCTTCCGTAGCAGGTGTAGAACCAAGAATTATGGGGATCGGACCTGTAGAAGCTGCCCAAAAATTATTGAAACGATTAAACCTTTCTCTGGAAGATATGGATATCATTGAATTAAACGAAGCATTTGCAGCACAAGCTCTGGCTGTCACCAGAAGTTTAGGTTTAAAAGATGATGACACAAGAATAAATCCGAACGGAGGTGCTATTGCAATTGGCCATCCACTGGGAGTTTCCGGAGCGAGAATCGTAGGTTCTGCAGCAATAGAACTTCAGAAACAGAATAAAAAATATGCATTGTGTACCCTTTGTATCGGTGTAGGACAGGGATATGCAATGGTCATCGAACGAGTTTAATTTGAAAATGTGCTAATTTGAGAATTTGAAAATGATATTCAATATAATTTAAGTTAGCTCATTAATTTCCAAATTATCCCATTCTCAAATTTTCAAATTAAAAAATATGAACATCTACTCATACCACGGGATTCGTCCCATTATAAAGAAATCTGCTTACATTCATCCGCAGGCAGTCATTATCGGGAATGTAGAAATAGGTGAAGAAGTTTATATAGGTCCCAACGCCGTAATTCGTGGTGACTGGGGAAAAATTATCATTAAAGATGGAGCTAACGTACAAGAAAACTGTACCCTTCACGTTTTCCCGAATATAGAAACCATATTAGAAGAATCAGCACACATTGGACACGGCGCAATTATCCATTCGGGACATATTGGGAAAAATTGTCTGATCGGGATGAACTCGGTGGTAATGGATAAAGCTTACATCGGCGACGAAAGTATCGTTGGAGCATTAGCTTTTGTACCCGCAAACTTCAGATGTGAGCCAAGGAAACTGGTTGTGGGAAGCCCTGCAAAAGTGATTCGTGATGTTTCTGATGAAATGATTCACTGGAAAACAGAAGGAACAAAACTATATCAGGAGCTGGCAAGAGAAGGAAAAGAAGCTATTCTGCCTTGTGAACCTTTTACAGAATATGTTCAGCAGATTCCAACCAAAATTGTAGATTACAGCATCTGGGATGATATAAAATAATGACCATTACAATTAAATATATACAAGAAAACCTAACAGGTTTCTAAAACCTGTTAGGTTTAAAATTTTAATATCGGATTTAAAATGATTAATACAGAAAATTTTGAATTTGAAGGTACATATCACATTTTCTCTCATGTAAATGGGACTGAAGTTATTTTTCGTGAACCATCAAATTATCAATTTTTTCTGGAAAAAGTAGAAAAATATATTCTTCCGGTCGCTGATATTTATGCTTATTGTCTATTACCTAATCATTTTCATTTGTTGTTAAGATTTAAGAATTTTGATGATGTGAATAGTGAAAATGAGCATCAGTTTTTAATGAAGCATTTTGGTAATTTATTGAATGCTTATGCTAAAGCTTACAACAAAAAATATAATAGAAAAGGAGCTCTTTTTCTGAATGCGGTAAAAAGAAAGAAAATATCTGATGAAAAATATTTATTGAAAGTTTTCCATTATATCCATAATAATCCGGTTAATCACGGATTTGTAAATAAAATTGATCAATGGAAGCATTCTTCATATAATTCATATGTAAATCCTGAAAAAGAAAGTAAATTGAACAGAAAGGGAATCATGCAGTATTTTGATTCGGTAGAAGTTTTTAGAAATTATCATAAGTCTATTATTGAATATGATTTTTTAAATTTTGAATAATTGCTAATAATCAAACCTAACGGGTTTTTAAAACCCGTTAGGTTTAACAAAATAAATATGATTAAAAAAATTGCGCTTGCATGCAGTATAATGTTTGCGGTAGGTTGTACGCTAACAGCACAGACCGTTACTACAAAACCGCTTACAATAGGAGAAGTGAGGACCATTAAGTCCAAAACATTAAATGAAGACAGAACGCTGAATATTTATCTTCCACAGGGATATGATAAAACAAAATCATACCCGGTGATCTACTTGTTAGATGGAAGTATGAACGAAGATTTTATTCACGTGACAGGGTTAGTACAATTCTTTAATCAGATGTATTCCATGCCGGAAACCATTGTGGTAGGAGTTGCTAATGTAGACAGAAAAAGAGATTTTACTTTTCATACGGATTTAAAAGACTTACAGAAAGACTATCCTACAACAGGGCATTCTGATAAGTTTATTGAATTCGTTGAAAAAGAACTAAAGCCTTATGTGGAAAGCCAGTTTAAAACAACAGAAAAATACCTTTTCGGTCAGTCTTTGGGAGGACTTTTGGCAACAGAAATTCTTTTGAAGAAACCGGAAATGTTCAATAACTATTTTATCATCAGTCCAAGTTTGTGGTGGGATGATGAAAGTCTTTTAAAACAAGCTCCACAACTGCTTTCAAAATCTCCGGATACGAAAAAGTTTGTCTATGTTTCTGTTGGAAAAGGAGAACACCCTCTAATGATAAAAGATGCTGAAGCTTTCTATGATGTTTTGAAAAAAGCAGGAAAGAAAAACTGGACATTGGAATATAAAATGATGGAAACAGACAATCATGCAACCATTCTTCACAGAAGCTTATATGAAGGATTAGTGAAAATGTTTCCTTATCAGGAACCGAAATAAATCAGTTCCAGTTGATGAATGTTCTGAAGAAATACTGGATCATAATATTGATTTTTATAATCGTTATGAATATTCTAGGGCTTTATATGGTAAAAGAGTCAATAGGAATTTCAGATGCTTTGGAACATGTTGAATCAGATGAGGTAATTGCTAAGCTAGAACGTAAAGATTATTTCTATACATTATTTGTTGAAATCGTCATCATTTTAGACGGCTGGCTTTCACTTTTTATCCCTTATTTGATTATTAGAAACTTTATTAAAAAGATTAATCTAAGCAAAAAGTAAAAAACTATATGGAAAAGTTAAAAAACTATATCTACGGACAATGGGTAGAAGGAACCGGAACCGGAGTTCCTTTGTACAACGCCGTTACAGGAGAACAGGTAGCTGTTTCCGATACAGAAGGGCTTAATTTTGAACAGGCTCTAGACTACGGAAGAACCGTAGGATATAAAAACCTTTCTTCAATGACTTTCTACGACCGTGGGGAAATGCTGAAAAAAGTAGCTCTTTATCTGTTAGAAAGAAAGAAAAAATACTATGATCTATCATACAAAACAGGAGCTACTCACGTAGATTCATGGGTAGATATTGAAGGAGGTTTCGGAACTTTCTTTACCTATTCAGGATTGGCAAAAAGAATGCTTCCCAATACTTCATTTTGGGTAGATGGAGACACTCAGAAAATTTCTGCAAACGGAACTTTCTTAGGAACTCATATTTTGACACCTAGCGAAGGAATTTCTGTACAGATCAACGCCTATAACTTTCCGGTTTGGGGAATGTTGGAAAAACTATCCACTTCCTTATTGGCGGGTGTTCCTTCTATTGTGAAACCTTCTCCTTTCGGATCTTATCTTACCAATGCGGTATTTCAGGATATGATTGAAAGCGGAGTATTACCTGAAGGAGCTGTGCAGTTAGTCTGCGGAGAACCAGGAAATATCTTAGATTATGTACAGGACGGAGACTCTGTATTGTTCACAGGTTCAGCCAATACAGGAAGAAAGTTGAAATCACTTCCTTCTATTGCAGGAAATGCGGTTCGTTTCAACATGGAGGCAGATTCCCTGAACTGTTCAATTCTTGGATTGGAAGCAAAACCGGGAACTCCTGAATTCGATTTATTTATCAAAGAAGTTCGTAATGAAATGACAACAAAAGCAGGGCAGAAATGTACTGCTATCAGAAGGATTATCGTTCCTGAGCATTTAATCGGTGACGTTCAGAATGCTTTGTCTAAAGCTTTGGATCAAACAAAAATCGGAAACCCATTAAGCAGAGAAACCAAAATGGGATCTTTAGTAGGAAGACAGCAGTACGAAGAAGTTCTGAGAAAAGTAAATATTTTAAAATCAGAAACAGAACTTGTCTATGACGGAAAACACGAGCTTGTAGATGCTAACTATGAAAATGGAGCATTTATGAGTCCGAAATTATTCCTGAACGACAAGCCTTTCGAAAAAAATATCTCTCACGATGTAGAGGCTTTCGGGCCGGTATCTACATTAATGCCGTATAAAGATGCTGAAGAAGCAGCTGCACTGGCAAAAAGAGGAAAAGGAAGTTTGGTAGGATCTATCATTTCTCTTGACGAGAATTTTATCGCAGAAACTTCCTGGAAAATGGCTTCTCAACATGGAAGAATCTTTGTACTGAACAGAGATAATGCCAAGGAAAGCACTGGTCACGGTTCACCGCTTCCTACCTTAATGCACGGAGGTCCTGGTAGAGCAGGTGGCGGAGAAGAAATGGGCGGACTGAGCGGTCTTCATTTCTTCCTACAGAAAACAGCAATTCAGGGATCACCGGATGTGTTGAAAGCAATTACTAAGATCTATCAGCAGGGAGCAGAGAAAAAATTCTCAGATAAACATCCTTTCCAGAAATATTTTGAAGAAGTTGAAGTAGGAGACTCTTTAGAAACTGCGGGTAGAACAGTTACCGATGCAGATATCGTCAACTTCTCCAATGTTTCATGGGATCATTTCTATGCTCATACAGATGCTACAAGTTTAACGGGTACTATCTTTGATAAAACTGTTGCCCACGGATATTTCATCCTTTCAGCAGCAGCAGGATTATTTGTTTCAGGGAAAAAAGGGCCTGTTATTGCTAATTACGGATTGGAAGAATGTAGTTTCTTTAAACCTGTATACGCGGGAGATACCATTACGGTGTATTTAACAGCAAAAGAAAAAATCAACAGAGGAGTAAAAGGAAGAAATATTCCTTCCGGTGTTGTAAAATGGCTGGTTGAAGTAGTGAATCAAAGAGATGAGGTCGTGTGTGTAGCAACAATTTTAACATTGGTGGCAAAACAATCTCCTTTCATTGATCTGAATGTGAAAAACGTTCAGAAACTATTGAATGGATTAACGGAAAGTACTCCTTCTCTTTGGGGGAAAATGTCTCCACAGCAGATGTTAGAACATCTTGAGCAGGCGGTATTGGTGAGTTTTGGAGAGCCCGAAGCAGAAAAATGCTTTACTCCGGAAGAAAATCTTGAAAAATGGCAGGATTCTCTTTACAACCACAGAGCAATGCCAAAAGAATTTACAGCTCCATTCCTTCCGCAGGATGGTTCCCTTCCGGAACTTACCCATAAAAACCTGGAAGCAGCAAAACTGTCATTCATAGATAACGTAAAGAAATTTGTGATCTATTACAAAGAAAATCCACAGGCAGAACACATGAACTACGTATTCGGAAAACTCAACAAAGAAATGTGGGAACTGATGCACAAAAAGCATTTTACGCACCACTTCCAACAGTTTGGATTGATTTAATTCATAATAATGATAAAATTTCCCCTTCAGACTAATACTGAAGGGGATTTTAATTTGGCAGAAAATACTTAAATTCATACCTATTCTTTTAAATCATGAAATTTTTTAAAGTTTTCCTTTTAGCTCTACCAGTTTTCCTTCTTTTTTCTTGTTCCGGAAATCCGAAACCTGATAAAGAAGGCTATTTTTCTGAAGAAAAATTTGTTGATAGTTTGAATGCTGGAGTAAAAGGAAAAACCAAAGTTGAATTTGAGAAATTCAGGCATACAAGTAACGGAGATGTATTTGTGTCAATTAATTTTTATAAATCGGAAAAGAAGTGGGTAAAAGGTGAGAAAACGGATGTTGACATCTGGCGACTGACAAACAGTTTTAAATTCGATAAAGATGGAGTATCTGATATGGATGTTCAAATTGGTGATTTCAATAATGATGCATTTAACGATATAACCTACCAAAGTGCTATCGCTGGAAGAGGAGGAAATATAGTGATGACATTATTTGTTTATGATCCTGAGAATAAAGATTTCATCCACATCAAAAACTCTGAATCTTATCCAAACTTAACTTATAATCCAAAATTAAATTGTATTAATTCACTGATTTTAACAGGCTCTACCATCACATCCTTTCTTACAATCAGAAAAGACTCTCTGCAGGAATTTGCCAGAGTGGATGTTTCCGATAAAATTGTGGTGGAAGAAAAAGACTCTACAGGTAAGTTTAAGATTATTGAAGAAAAGCCATTCAAGGGAAATGATGAAGACTTTTATAAAACTTTTAGAAATTACAAGCCTTTAGAATATTAATAATTTTATTCTTTATTTAATTAAGATATTCATGTTTTCAGTTAGTTATGTTCTTTTTTAATTAAAAATGATTAACTTTAATAGGCGAAATCCGAAAAGCATATAGAGTAGGAGAGAACATCAAAACTAAACACTATGAAAAACTTAAAAAAACTTTCAAGACATGAGTTGAGATCTCTTAAAGGAGCCGGACCAAACTGGTCTTGTGCCCTTAATCCTTGCCCTCCCGGAACCTGTTGTCTTCCTGGAAGATGGCCAGACATTGCAAGAGCATGTTATATATGTGCCGATTCTTAGATTTTTTAAATTTAAAACAATATATAAAGCTGTAATTCGCAAAGAATTGCAGCTTTATTTTTATAATCTTTTGTTAAAAACTCTTTCCTGTTTGATGTCCTTAGATTTATTCATTATTTTCAAACTTAAAATCAATTCAAAAAAATAATGAACGAAAGCTGGATGCAAAAATGGGAAGAAGTGAAAAATATTCTGGTGTGTCCTACAGATCTGGAAACATATTTTACTTCTGATGAAATTCTGGGGCTGAAAATGGAGACAATGAAAATTGGAAATGTTTCTCTTCCATCCGGAAAAGTGGTGGTAAGAGATCCATTGGTTTCTTTGAATGCCAATCAATCACCTTATTTTATTCAGGCTCCGAAGGGGGATTTTCCTGTCTCTATTGCTGTGGTAAAATCTGAAGACTGGGGGGAAAGGTATGCGGTTGTAAAAGTTGAATTTACTAAAGAAAAGCCTGTTGTTTACAGAGAAGCATTGGTTGGGATTGAAGAATTAGAGGGAGTAACTGAAGACGATTTTTTTGGTTTTGAAGTGGATGCTGGTTTAGGTTGTATTGCGGATAAAGAAGTGCTTCCTTTTGTAGATCAATTTGTTGATGAAATAAATGTCGACAATGTTTATGATGATTATTTCGCTGAGCTTTTTTCACAAAGCTATAAAGATTATCCCAACAATCAGAGAGAAGCAGGAGACTGGATCAACTGGACGGTTCCGAATAGCAATTATCAGATTCCGATGTTTGCTAGTGGCTTTGGTGACGGCAGCTATCCTGTTTATTTTGCTTATGATGAGAACGGAGAGATATGTGGTTTATATATTCAATTTATTGATATTGAATTGGCTTTAAGTGAAGAAGATGAAGATGAGGATCTTGACGACGATCAACCTGAAAATTTTATTTTTTCTAAAAACTAAATATGAATACAACTTTTGCAGATCATGTCATAGAATTCAATAAAAACCTGAGTTATACGGGAAATTTACCCGAAGGTTTTGACGTTTTAAATCCGTATCTGGATAATCCTGAAACCATGATAGCTATGCAAAAGTTTTATCATCAATATTATGATGATACAATCCGCAGAAAATTTATCATTGGAATCAATCCAAGCCGCCACGGAGCAGGCGTTACAGGTGTTCCGTTTACCGATACAAAAAGGCTTGAAAGTATTTGTGGAATAAAAATGAAATCTGCCCATACGCATGAAGTTTCTTCAGTTTTTATGTATGACATGATTGAAGAATATGGTGGCGCTGATCTTTTCTACAAAGATATTTATATCAATTCTCCATTTCCACTGGCTATCGTAAGAAAGACAAAAAACGGATGGCTTAATGCTAATTATTATGATGACAAAATGCTGTTCGAAGCGGTAAAGGACTTTATGATTGAATCTTTGAAGAAGCATATCAGTCTTAATATCGATATATCAGAGGTTTTTATCCTTGGTAAAAAGAATGCCGATTTTATTTCAAAATTAAATAAAGAAGCAAAATTATTTGATACGATGACCGTCCTGGAACATCCAAGATATATTCAGCAGTATAAATCAAAAGAAAAACAACTTTACATAGACAAGTATATTCTGGCATTGAAAAAATGACGAAATCCCTTCTTGGAAAGGGATTTGTCATTCATGAATTAGAATCTTTATGGGGAATGTGGAACTTATGCGAAGTTTTATAAGATTAGTTTTTAATTACCTTGGTAGATTCCGTTGCTGTTTTGATAATATAAACTCCTTTAGGAAGCTCTGAAATATTGACTTCATTATTTCCCTTCTGAGTTTGTAATGTTTTCAGAGTTTTACCGTCCAGACTGTAGATTTTAGCTTCACTTGCTTTTTCAGTAGTGATAGAAATAGGTCCGTTGGTTGGGTTAGGATAAACAGTCAGGTCTTTTTTAATGCTTTTAGACTCTGAAGTACCTAATACCAGATTGGTGTCTTTTACCCATGTGAAAGCATCAAGAGCTACATATCTGAAGGATCCTCCTACAGTTAGTTGTAGTTCATCAATAATGATGTTAGAGTAGTTTTGACCATTTAAGTTGGTGAGATCAAGGAGTGTGTATCCGTTCGTGGTTCCTAAGCTTGTTGCGAAACCAGTGGTTTTTGTTTGGGTAAATTTGGTTACTCCGCTGAGTTTTCCGGTTACAGTCAGTGTTCCACTTACATTGAGATCCAGATTCAATGCTGAAAGATACATCCAGAATCTGTTTACCTTAAATAAATTTGAAGTAGTTTTAATACTGAATGATGGTGGAGACTGCGTGTCGTTGGAATTATCAATATATCTGTTGTCATTTGCTGTTCCACTCCACCCGGTTCCCGGGTAATTTCCCTGAATGTCAAAAACACTTACATGTGAAATGATATTGAAAATGACACCATTATCGGTGAAGCTGGTACTTCCGTTCGATTCCGTTTCAAATTGCTCTGTACTGGTCTGCCCGAATGAAAAAATTGAAATGAGCAGACTACAAATTGTTAAAAAAGTAGTGCTTTTCATGATTTTTGTTTTAAATGTTAGGTTATTGTATGAATATTAATCCCTTGGTGGATAAATCCCTTCCACACATATGATATAATTTAAGCCAAGATAAGGAGGCATATTATTCACAGGTATATTTTGCCCTACAAAGGCGATGCTTTGATTATTAATAACCGTATCAGGGTTCGCATCATTCACGAAACTAGATACTACATTGAAATCCCTTCCCACTTGTGTTCCTGAGATAGCAATGGTTGAAGTAGCTGTAGGAGTTGATGAATTGGCATTCTTATTCGCTACTTTAAGCTGAAATCCGGCACCTACACTTGGAAGATTTGATGCTAAAAGGGTATTTTGTGTAGTACCTGCTGTTACACCCAAAGGATAAAATTGGTTGGCATTTACATTTCCTGCTCCTATAGCCATACGCCCTTTTAAGTTGGGTAAAGCAAAAGTAGTGATACCGTCTCCACCATAAGTGGTTCCTAGAATAGAGAATAAAGCTGAATTTCTTGAAATAGCTATTAAGCTTCCGTCGCAAAACATCCAGCCTCTAGGTGCGAAATTTCCTGCAAATAATTTTACGATTCCAATGTACTCGTCCATGATAATAAGTTTTTTTAGTTGTAAATTTTCTTACTCTCTTATAGGTTTTTCAGATACCACCTTTTGGTTATTAATTCTTAGACCAAAGGAACAACTAATAACGTTGGAGTACTAGAGTAGAAAATACCAAATTGAAGACTCCGTATTTCTACGTAAAGGATATCTTATGGAATGATTGTATATAATGGAAATTGTCTGTTTTAAGTTTCTCAGAAAGAGTGGTATTTCGTATTTTTGTAAGAATCCAATAAAAATAAAAATGAGCGAATTTGTAGCATCAGAAATTAAAAATAATATTGCCGAGATCACTTTCGGAACACCCAAAAGCAATTCCCTTCCAGGAGCAGTCTTAGAAAAACTGGCAGAAACAATCCTTCAGGAAGGAGCAAAAGATGAAGTGAAAGCCATTCTGGTTAAAAGTGCAGGAGAGAAAGCTTTTTGTGCAGGAGCAAGCTTTGATGAACTTTTAGCGATTGAAGAACTGGAGGCTTCCACGCAATTTTTTGGAGGTTTTGCAAAAGTTTTAAATGCAATGAGAAACTGTGGGAAAATTGTAGTGGTAAGAGTTCAGGGAAAAACAACAGGAGGTGGAGTAGGAATTGCCTGCGGAGCAGACTATTGTTTTGCAACAAAAGACTCAGCATTAGCCCTTACGGAGATCAATCTTGGGATAGGACCTTTTGTAATCGGGCCTTATGTAGAAAGGAAAATAGGAAAATCACAATTCTCTGCAATGGCTATTGATGCAGACTTCAGATCTGCCGATTGGGCGGAGCAGCATAATATTTACCACTCCGTTTCTGAAAATATTCAGGAGATGGATGAAAAATTGGAAAAGTTTTTACAGACTTTAGCCTCAAGAAGTAGTGATGCCTTAGCATTAATTAAAAAGGTTTCATGGGAAGGTACAGATCATTTCAATGAATTGATGCCTGCAAGAATTCATATGAGTGCAAGTCTTATCCTTGAAGATTCTGCAAAGAAAAATATTGAATCTATTAAAGAAAGATTGAGAGTAAAGTAATTTTCCTCTTAAGTGATGAAAGAATAGCGGTTTTTAATCCACATATAGACCGGAGAAACAAGAACGTTTCTTCGGTTTTTTTATGTCTTATAGTATTTAAATCACTTATTTCATTAGAATCATTTTGAAATTTCATGATCCTTGTTGTTGGATTGATTTATTTTGGTGTTTTTGCTTTTTATTGTGTGTTTTTGTTAATTAAAATGTCTTTTTGGCTTAAAATAAATATTAATTTAACTGTATTTAAGTTATTTTATTCTTTTTAAAAATCTATATTAACCAAATTTTAACATATTTTTTTAATAAATATATGAATATTGGTTAAAAATTTAAATCAATTGAATTTAATTAATTGAAACGGGATTTTCTTTGTGTTTTTAACGGTTTTTATTACATATATTTGCTGAACTACTGTTAAAATATGTTAAATATGAAAATGAAATTATTATTAAGCACAGCCGTGCTGTTCTTTGTGGGTGGACATGTAGTGGAAGCCCAAAAGACAAAACGAGACACCATACCACAGGATACTAAGATTGATGAAATCGTTGTAGTGGCCTACGGAAGCCAGAAAAGAGAAACTATGGTAGGTTCTAATACTGAAGTAAAAGCCAAACAATTTGCAGACCGACCGATTACGAGTATCGGACAGGCTTTAGATGGAGCCAGCGCCGGAGTTAAAGTAAGTACCGGTACAGGACAGCCGGGAAGTTCACCAAGTATCCAAATCCGTGGGATAGGTTCTTATGGTATTACAACAAATCCTTTATACGTTGTGGATGGTACTATTTATACAGGTTCTCTTGCTGCCATCAACCCTAATGATATCGCATCATTCAATATCCTGAAAGATGCAGCTTCCACCTCTTTGTATGGTTCTGCTGCAGCTAACGGAGTTGTTTTGATTACTACAAAATCAGGAAGAAAAGGAGGGAAAGATATCGTAAATTTTAGCATGAGCACTGGAGCGGTGGGACGATCTATTCCTGAATATGACAGAGTAGATGTTTATCAATATTACCCACTTATCTGGGAGGCTATAAGAAACGGAAGATTTGCCTCTAATCCATCATTAGGACTTGCGGCGGCTAATAATTATGCCTCTACAGTTTTGGTTACGGGAAATACTGCATTTGGAGCAGGAGTTCTGAAAACAAACGTATTTGATGTTGATCCTCATCAGTTAGTGATTGATGGAGTATTAAACCCAAATGCTAAATTGAAATATACCGATTTAGACTGGCAAAAACCCTTGATGAATACAGGGTTCAGACAGAACTATGAGTTGAATTACAGTGGAGGAAGCAATACGACAACTTATTTTTCTTCAGTAGGGTATACTAATGAAACAGGATATCTTATCAAATCAGACTTTGAAAGATTTACAGCAAGATTAAAAGTAGATTCTCAAGTAAAAAGCTGGTTGAAATTAGGAACAAGTATTAGTGGAGTAGCTTCTAACGGAAATAATTCTGTAGAAGGTGTGGATAATAATTCTGCTTATATCAATCCATACAGATGGACAAGAACAATGGGGCCTATTTACAGTCCTTATGCTCATGATCCTAATACATTCGCTACCCTTTATGACAATGCAGGAAATGTTGTGTATGATGCAGGAAGCGCAAGAGGAGCAGATGCGGCAGCTGGAAGAAACGTAATTCAGGAAACGCTTTTAAATAAAGATCTTTCTAAGAACTATTATATCATTTCCAGAGCCTATGCTGAAATCAAAGTAGATCCTTATCTTACTTTATCTACCAACGTAGGATATGATATCAGAAATAACAGAAGAAGTACCTACGGAAATAAAATCATTGGAGATGCAGCTCCGGGAGGTTCAGCAGAAAAATATAGCTTTACTGAGCAAACCTTCACGTGGAATCAGCTCTTAAACTACAAAAGAAAATTTGGAGATCATAATTTTGAATTCCTTTTAGGACATGAAAACTACAAATTCATGTATGAATATCTGTACGGATATAAAAAAGGACAGATTGTAGATGATAATGATGAATTGATCAACTTTGTAACGCCTGCAACGCTTACTTCCCGTACAGACAATTATAGAAAAGAAGGAGTATTTTCAAGATTAAATTATGATTATAAATCAAAATACCTGCTTTCAGGATCTATCCGTTGGGATGGCTCATCCAGGTTTGCCAAAGATGTAAGATGGGATTCATTCTGGTCTATTGGTGCTGGGTGGAGACTGAAAGGTGAAGAGTTCTTAAGCAATTCTAATCTTATCAGTGAATTAAAAATCAGGGGTTCATATGGTGAAGTAGGGAATGATAGAACAGACAGTTACTATATGTATAAAAGTACTTATACTTTAGGATATAATAATGCTCAGGAGCCTGGGATCTTATTTGGATTTTTGGCTGATCCTTCTATCACTTGGGAGGCTAATAAGCAAACCGATCTAGGGATTGATTTTGGATTTTTGAATAACAGAATTACAGGTTCCGTAGAATACTATAACAGAGTAACTGAAGATCTGATCTTCCCGGTTCCTCTTCCTGTTTCTGCAGGTGTTCCGGATAATACAATCAGTAGAAACGTGGGAACAATGTATAATCGTGGATTCGAATTCAGCATTAATGCAGATGTTATTAAAACCCCAAACTTCACTTGGAATATCAATGCAAATGCATCAACACTCAAAAATCAGGTTACAGAACTTTCAAACGGAATAACAGAGATTATCAATGGAACGAAAAAAGTTTCCGTAGGACATTCAATATATGATTACTGGTTAAGACAATGGTATGGGGTAGATCCCGCTGATGGTTCACCTTTATTCCTTGTTGCTGACGCATTTGCTAATACAACAGCTGCTGATATCAGAACGGTGAACGGTCAAAAAGTGACCACCAATTTCAATAAAGCTAAATATGACTATTCAGGTACAGCAATCCCTGATTTATTCGGAAGTTTTGGAACAACAATTACATATAAGCAATGGGCATTATCTGCCATGTTTACCTATCAGTTAGGTGGAAAAACATATGACTCCAACTATGCAGCTTTGATGTCAAGCTACTCTCAAGGAGGAGCTTTAAGTACAGATATTCTGGACAGATGGACAACGCCTGGTCAGATTACTGATGTTCCGGCATTGAATTCTTCAACATATACAAGTTCAAATGCAGCTTCATCAAGATGGTTGGTTAGCTCAGATTTTATTACATTTAGACAGGCTACTTTAAGCTATAGCTTCAGCCCTGAAACTTTATCTCAGCTTGGAGTGTCAGGATTTAAAATCCTTGTTTCAGGTGAGAATTTATGGAGCAAAACAGCAAGAAAAGGATTAGAACCGTCTCAGGCCTTTAACGGAACAACAACAAATAGATATACTCCGGCGAGAGTGGTAACGATAGGATTTAATGTATCATTTTAAATAATTAAGTAATGAAAAATATCGCAAAACAATATATAAAATGGGCTGTTGTTCTTTCAGTCTTCACAGGAGCAGTTTCATGTCAGAGTGATTACCTTGAAGCAGATCCTACTACTGCAGCTTCTGAGGAAGCAGCTTATTCAAGTGCGGCTAACCTTATGGCCATTGTCAATGGAATGCATAGAGATATGTATTACAGACAAAGCGATCAAGGACAAAATGGTCAGGGCGGAATTATGATTATAATGGATGCTTTGGCAGATGACCTAGTTTTTCCGTCTACAGGAAATGGCTGGTATGTCTCAGCTGTAAGGTGGCAAGATCAGGTAAATGATAATGCTTCCAATGATCTTTATCCTTATCAGTTTTATTATGCATTGATCAGAAATGCAAATCTTGTTATCGCTAACGGTCCTTCAGTTCCTGCACCTACGGCAGCTGATGCAACAACCATTAAAACAGCAATTGGTGAAGCGTATGCATTCAGAGCTTTCTGCTATTACATGTTGGTTCAGATCTATGGTAAGCGATATGTTCCGGGGACAAACAATACTCAACTTGGTGTTCCGATCAGATTGGTGGCCAATGAAATTCCTTTGGCAAGAAATACGGTAGAAGAAGTATATACTCAGATCGGAAAAGATCTTAATGAAGCGTCAACCAGACTTACAGGAATTACTAGAGCGACAAAATCCCATTTTAATGACAAGGTTGTTTTAGGATTAAAAGCCAGAATTGCATTGACACAAGGGAATTATGCTGCTGCAGTAACCGCTGCTCAATCAGCCCGTGTAGGATTTGCTTTGATGGATAATACAACTTATACTGCCGGGTTTAATAATTTGGCAGGTGTAGGTGAATGGATGTGGGGTGCTACTATTATAGCAGATCAGGGAGATTCATTCTCAAACTTTGGTGCTTATATGTCCAGAAACTTTAACTCTACCAATATCCGTCAGGCTCCGAAAGCTATTAATAGTAAATTATTCCTGTCATTCCCGTCTACAGATATCAGAACGAAGAATTTTGATCCAACAGGAGCACACACCGCTCTTGCATTGCCTTCAACATATTCTAAGTTCCCATATACAGGGCAGAAATTCCTTGCAGCAAGTCAGGCAGACAGTAGAGTAGATGTTCCTTATATGAGATCTGCGGAAATGTATCTTATTGAAGCGGAAGCTCTGGCCAGATCAGGAGATGAGGCTGGTTCAAAAGCAGTATTCAATGTATTTGCAAAAAACAGAAACCCTTCTTATGCAGGGGCCACTACAACAGGAGCAGCTTATATCACAGAAATTCTTAACAGCAGAAGGCTGGAGTTCTGGGGTGAAGGTTTCAGATTCTTAGATTTGAAGAGACTGAATCAAGGCTTAGATAGAACAGGAGCTAACCACTCTTCGGTAGTAACCAATAATGTAATGACAGTTGCTAATACAGACTTACGTTGGGAATTCCTTATCCCAAGATCCGAGATCAATGCTAACCCATTGATTGTTCAGAATCCTTTATAACACGTACAGATTTTAATATATGCTTGAGAACCCGGCCATTGCTGGGTTCTCTTTTTTATTTCAATAGGTAAGTATGCGATGAGGTTTTCAGCAGAAAATATTTTTTAAAATTTAAAATAAAAAATTGGTGGATTGAAAATAAATTATAACTTTGTAATTCAAAGTTCTTTTTATGGATTCAAAAAACTATCACGAAGATCTATCCCATATCCGTTCTATGATGGAACGGTCTTCCCGATTCATCTCTTTAAGTGGTTTGTCTGGAGTTGTTGCAGGGTTGACAGCAATTATTGGTGCTGTATATGTGTATTTTGTTTTTCAGAGGGAAGGAATCAGTTATTTGGATGGAGACAGAAATATTCTGGGACCAGCTCTGGTTAAAGAACTTGTTATGATTGGATTCGTAATTTTGGTGGTTGCCATTCTTAGCGGTTACATTTTTACAGCTCATAAAAGCAAAAAGAAAGGCTTGAAGATCTGGGATGCTACTACAAAGCGACTTTTGATTACCTTTGCAGTGCCTTTAATAGCAGGAGGAATCTTTTGCCTTGCGCTTCTTTATCATCATCTTTTTGTTTTCATTGCCCCGGCTACCCTTATTTTTTACGGATTAGCTTTGGTAGCTGCAGAACGATATACATTAACAGATGTAAAATATTTAGGATATCTTGAAATTGTTTTAGGACTTATTTCTTTATTCTTTTTAGGATGGGGATTGCTGTTTTGGGCTATAGGTTTCGGAGTTTTGCATATTGTGTATGGATTGATCATGCATAAGAAGTATAAGTAATAGAGGTAGGATATGATTTTGCTATTGACCAGCAGAATCAGGAGAATTAAGCATAGCTATTGCCTATAACAATGGTTCTGAATAAATAAGATAAAGTAAAATGATCAAAATAAATCAACTCAATAAAGAATTCGAAAGCCGTGTAAGACTGGGGATTATGTCCGTTCTTATGGTCAACGACTGGGTTGATTTTTCTGAAATGAAAAACCTGCTGGAAATAACCGATGGAAATCTGGCCAGTCACAGCAATGCATTAGAGAAGGCAGGATACATAGAAGTGAAAAAAGAATTTGTAGGAAAGAAGCCTAAAACCTCTTATCGTGTTACGCAGAATGGGAGACAGGCTTTTACCGAGCATTTGGATGCTCTTGAAAAATTATTGGGGCGATAGCGATTGTCCTATATTTTTTTGAAAATTTACTTTGAATTACAAAGTACTTTATATTTTAAAAATTAAATAAAATGATGACACAAAAACAAAAAACATGCACAATTTATGCCTTTCAATTGGTTGTACTCAGTATCCCATTGGTTGGAAATCTATTTTCTAAGGAAGTTAACTGGTCAGGATCGGATTTTCTGATTGCAGGGGCTTTGCTTTTTACAACCGCTTTTCTCATCAATCTGGTTAGAAGCAAGATAAAGAAACAAAGTCAGAAAGTCTTCATCTGTATTTTCATTTTAGTGGTTGTTGCATTAATCTGGCTCGAACTGGCAGTAGGTATTTTCGGAAGCCCATTTGCAGGAAGTTAAATGAAAGGTTCAGTAATAATAAATTAAAATAGGATGAAAGATCAGGAAATTTTATACTTCGGAAAGTCTCTGTTTGCTTTGTGTTTTGTACTTGGAAGTGTTTGTCTTATTGGATATTTGACAACAAGAATGGCGGAATTTGCAATAGGAGGATATATGCTGCTCATCTTTGGAGCTTTTTTAAATATACTGGTGGTGCTGGGACTGTTGATCTATGGTTTCGTATACAGATCGAGATTGAATGAATGCCTGAAAGCAATCGGGATCCTTCTAGTCAATATACCTATTGCTATTCTTTATACGGTTATAGGACTCAATAATATGCATTAAAATAAATACATTATGAAAAAAATACGCGTTCAATTTCTGCTTTTTGTATATGATAAAACACAAAAATTATACAGGAAATATTTCAAAAAGAAAAAAAGACAATGGCAGTTCAATGAGAAACAGCTGTTGGAGTTTCAGGAAGATTCTTTAGGTCGAAAGCTGGGTGAGTTTTACAAAAAACATGGTTTCTCAATGATCCCAAAGATGGAAAACCATGATGTACACCACTTAATTACCGGCTGTGGAACCAATTTCGAAGATGAAATTGCCATGCAGTATCTGCTCCTCGGAAACGGTAAACTCAATGCCCATCTTTTGGCTGCAATCGTATTAGGAACAATTATTCTCCCGGAATATGTAAAAATTTATATCAAAGCTTATAAAAAAGGACAAAATATGAGAACCTTTCATCATTGGGACTTTGAAGAACTGCTATGGCAGAATTATGAGCACGTGAAAGACTTTATTCAACAAAAAGAAACAGTAGTTCTTCATTAAATTAAAAATAATGGGAAAAATAAAATTCAGTCCGTTAGGAGAAAAAACATTTTTAATCTCCTTTTTGCTGGGTACCTCTTTGCTGCTTTTATTTTGGATGACAAGAGCTGGATTTCTGATCATATTCGGGTTTTATTATGTGGTGATAGCTGCAGTGGTAAATCTGTTAATCATTTTATATGAATTGATGGAATATCTGAGTGATGTTTCAGAAAAAAGACAAACGGAAACTCTGTCCTTCTATTGTTGGTTAATATTCCTATTACTTTTTTATACCTCAACCTATTCTTAATTTTTGATAATCTCAATACTTGGCCACATTAAATCTTTCAATTCTTTAAATTTTCAATCTTTAAATCATTAACCTCATGAAAACACATCATTATATATTCATTACAGCCCTTCTCTTTGTTATTGTCTTTTATGATCAGGAGGTAGGGCTGAACCTAGGAATTCTGGGTGTCATCTATGCTATATTAACGCTCTTTAGAACCCCGGAAAAAAATAAAACAAGAGCACTATATATCCTTTTTGCTACAAGTGTTCTATCCAGTATTGCTTTTGCCTGGTTTGGAGATTTTCCATCGTTTATTGCGGTGGTGAGTTCATTGCTTTTACTGGGATATAAATCGAAGAACAGAAGGCTGAAAATTCTCTTTTTAATTCCGGTTTTTATTGTGAATTGCTGCACTTCATTCTGCCGTTTTTTCAGTTTTGATGAATGGCTGCCTAAAAAGAATGTATCCGGATTATGGCAAAAAACATTTGCTTTCATTTTGATTCCTTTATTGTTGGTTTCTGTTTTCTTTGGGATTTATTCTGCAGGAAGTAATCATTTTGCAGCTCTTTTCACAGATTATGAGCTGGATCTTAATATTTGGCAGGTGTTCTGTCTCTCTGTTTTAGGATTTTTTATTGCCTTTAATTACTGGAATTATGCAGTGGAAAAACTCATCTACAAAAACAATCATTTTCTGGATAATGAGTTTAGCCGAGATTCCCGCCTTCCTAAGGCTACCTATTCCTTTCTTGATCTGGGTGCAGAAAGAACGAGTGGAGTTATTTCTTTTGTCTTATTGAATATTTTACTCATCTTCTTCATTATTACCTACAATTACGAACAGTTTTATGAAGTTGTGAAAACACCCGTTCAGCTTTCCGAGGAAACCCATGAAAGAGTGAATGCCGTGATCATGTCTATTGTGATGGCTATTCTGGTAATCATGTTTTATTTTAAATCCGGATTTAATTTTGATCCAAAAGCAGGTTTATTGAAAATTTTAGCCAAAATCTGGATTTTCCTCAATGCCATTCTTGTGATTTCCGCAGCCCTTAAAAACTACGAGTATATTGTTAACTATGCATTTACCTATAAAAGGCTGGGCGTTTTTGCCTTCTTACTTTTATCGCTGGTAGGTTTGGCTTTGACCTTTATTAAAATTCAAAAACAGAAAAGAAATATTTTCCTTGTCAATACCATGATCTGGTATTTTTACGGAACCATTCTCGTGTGCAGCTATATCAATTGGGGCGGTTTTATAACCTCCCAGAATATGAAACGAAAAGATTTTGCAGTCAATTATCATGTAACATCCATCAACTTCAGTGAAAAAGCACTTCTGAAATATGCAGATGAAAAAATGATCAGAAACTTAAAAAGACCTTACAGGATAAAGTGAAAAATGAAACAGCCAAAACGTTTCTTTCAAAAATTATGTATTATCAGACAATACAATAAAATATCATGAAAAGCTTTGTTGAATCTTCAAGATTTAAAATTAATATATTGTTGATCCTGATGACCTTATTCTGTTTCAGCCTTTCGGCTTTCAGATATTATATCAGTGATACAAAAGTGTTTCTGTTTCTCAACTGGAATCTGTTTCTGGCATGGATTCCTTTATTGCTAAGTTCTTTCATACTTGCCTTTAATATCAAAAGTAAAATTTCACTCATCTTTATTATCATCGTCTGGATCTTGTTCTTTCCCAATTCTCCTTACATTCTGACAGATCTTTTCCATCTCAGAGCAAGAAATGAGATGCCGGTCTGGTATGATCTCATTGTAATTCTTTCCTATGCCTGGACGGGACTGATCTGTGGGTTTATAAGCCTTAAAGATATCGAAAAACGACTTTCTGATTATGGTAACAGAAATATCATCAACGGAGTCATTGTATTCTTCCTTTTCATGAGCAGCTTTGGAGTTTATCTCGGTAGATTTTTGAGATGGAACAGCTGGGATGTGCTCAATAACCCTTTTGGTCTCTTCTCAGATATTGTGTTACGGATAATTTACCCAATGGAATATACCAAAACCTGGGGTGTTACAGTTTTAATGGGACTGATGCTGAACTTTATGTACTTTACCTTCAAATGGGCAGGCGCAAATGATGAAAAAGAATTGCAGCCGGAAAACAAATCATTCAACGGATTGGAACAATTTTAGCATTTAAATGAGCTCAGCATCATAAATGTTGATCCACTTTTAAAATTAATATTATGAAAAAAAGCTTATTATTAATTCCATTGATTATTCTTTCATGTAAAAAAGAACCAGCCGTTACAGCCGTTCAGGACAAAGATTCTACCATTGTAACAGAAATGCCGGATTCTATGGTAAAAGCAGATTCTGCTGCATTGAGAGTAAAAGATTCAATTATTAACAACGCTCCGGCCACCAAAGAAGTCTTGCGTAAAGGCGTAATGAGAAATGAAAAAGATGGTCAGATTATAAGAACGGCAGATGCCAACCAGCTTCCTTTCACCATTGGAGAGCAGTTTACAAAAGATGATCAGGAATTGGTTTTAAAATTAACCCATTACGACCGCCCAAATATCAAAGCAAAAATTTCTACCAAAGAGAAAGATTTTAATATCCGTTTCAATCAGATCAAAGTTCCCAATGGAGATTATGACGGACCTTTCGGAAGAGAAATCACGTATGACACTCCAGGAAAAGGAGAAGTGTGGCTTATCATCGGAAAAAGTAACATGGCTTCCGGAAATACTAAAGGAAGTTTTACGGTAATTATAGAATAAGGTAAACCAATTTGGTATAATTTCTGCAAATTATACTCAGAAGTTTAAAATTTAAAATTATGAAAAATATAGTTCTAACAGCAATGGCCGCTTCAGCTGTACTCGTAAGTTGCGGAACCGTACAGTCGCTGGTTCAGAATACATTTCCATACACAACGAATGTTTTGGTATCTACAGGAGTTCCAGCAGATAAAGAAGTTTCTTCTACAGCAACGGCTACCAATGTACAGACCTGGTTCGGAGGAAATAACAATGCTAAGATTAAAGATGTAAGAATTTCAGATGCGAAAATTTCTGTGGCATCACCATCAGGAGGAAATCTGAGTGCATTCAAAACCATTAAAATATTCGTTTCATCCAATGGAACAGGAGAAAGACTGGTAGCATCACGCTCCAACATATCTACCAATTCTTCCAGCCTGAATCTGGATCTGAATGATACAGGATATCTGGATGAAATCGTAAAAAGTTCAGGACTCACCGTAAGAACGGTTTACGAGCTGAAGAATCAGACCTCTTCGGATATGAACATCAAAGTAGCGCTTAATTTTAACAGCGTTCCTGCCAACTAAAACGGATAAAAATTGACATTAAAAACCCTCCCTCAGTATTCTGAGAGAGGGTTTGATGTGAAGTAAAATGGTTTAAAAATCTTTTTAAATTATAGTTTTGTCAGTTTTTCAACAACTCTTCTCTGCCCTTCATTGATGTTGATAATGTACTGACCAGTAGGAAGCTGTGAAATATCAATTTTTTCATTAGGTAACACTGAATTTTTGAGTACGCTGCGTCCCTGAAGATTAATAATCTCTACATCCAGTTTTTTATTTTCATGACTTTGAATAGCGATAGAACTACTGGATGGATTAGGATAAATTTTAACCTCTAAAGCAGCCAAAGTCTTAATGGGTGTTGCAAATTTACTTTCCAGCTGAATAATAGCATTCTTCACATTAGGAAGAGGTCCGATTTTCTGACCCGTCACTGTGCCTCCCTGAGGAATTCCCGTAGAAATTAAAAGATTCTTCATTGCTGATGGCGTCAAATATTGACCTGTAGTCTGACGATAGAAAGACTGGATCAGAATAGCTGCTGAAGATACTACCGGTGTAGCAGAACTTGTACCACTGAAATAATTATAAGTTCTGTTGTTATTGTTATCATATTTCGCATAAGATCCATAACCTGCTGCCATCACACTGCTTCCCCAACCCTGAACATCCACTCTGTTTCCAAAAGTACTGAAACTTAGTTTCGAATGGGTCGTATTAGGAGATCCTGCACCTACTATGATAGCACCACTATTTCCTCTGGCAAGATATGACGCATAAAAAGGATCATCCAGATTTTGATTTCCATTACCGGCCGCAGCAATGATAATGATCCCTGAATCAGTAGCCGCTTTTGTAAGATCCCAGATTACTTTATTATATTCTGCAGGGCAATACTGACCGTCTTTTCCGCCAGTCTGCATTTCGTATAATATAATATCTCCGGACTGAGAGGCATTGATAGATCTGCTCACCGCAGAAGCTCTGTTGTATCCCGCAGTTGTCCATTCCATATAGCCTTTGATCTCAGAAGCTTTGTAAGCAGCTCCTGTAAGTCCGATATTATCTTTTACCGAACCTAAAATACTTACCACTGCCGTCCCGTGGTCACGATAATTATTATTAGCTAGCCCTGCATTCGGAGAATATCCTGGTTCCAATTGTATAGAATTTTGATTAGAAAGCATTTCGTGAGTTTTATAAAAACCATATTCCACATCACGCACACGGATATTCTGTCCTGTAATCCCTCTTGACCATGCGTATTTTGCATTGATTCCCGGGTTGTCATTCAGATAAGTCTGCAGACTTTCCAAATTAGGAGTCGCTACAAAAGCATTAACCAAAGGAGGTTCAATAGGAGCAGCACTCATTACAGATACATATTCTATTTCAGGAAACCTTTCAAGAGCCTGAATGATTTTTTGTGCAGATTCCTGATTTTGAATGGGAAGATCAGCCTTATAAATTCTTTTCAACTTTTCCACAGATTCTGTTGAGTTTCCAATGGCTTTACTGCTTCTGGCCATTTCATCAAGTTTGTTGTCTGTGAAATCCAGATCATATTTAAACGAAATTTGATTTTCTCTTGAAAATCTTTCCAGATCAGCATTTCTGCTGAAAGCTGTTTTTTCCGAATTAATGCCTTTTGAAAAGCATACATAAATAATTGAATTTTGATCATTAGCCATTTTGGCCTGATTGTCCTGACCAAAAGACATAGAAGAGCAGAACGCAAGTAATGCGAGAAGATTGATTTTTGTTTTCATATGATTTTGTTAAATGGTTGTGAATCAGTTTTGATCTACATCAAAAATAATAATAAAATAAAAACATATCACATTTTTGTGATTTTATTTTTTGAATTTTTACTCTTTTCTTTTGTATAAAGGATTTCTTTGTTTATGAATGATAAACCTCACAGGTTTTTAAAACCTGTGAGGTTTAATGAAGGGTGTGTTTTATGCATATCAATCAAAAAAATACGTTCCAACAAATTGAAACGTATTGCTTTGTGGTATATTTATTTTCGGATTTAGCTTTTGGTAAGAGAATCCATGACGATGGTGAC
Organism: Chryseobacterium sp. CH21; assembly: GCF_004119445.1. GTDB lineage: Bacteria > Bacteroidota > Bacteroidia > Flavobacteriales > Weeksellaceae > Chryseobacterium. The sequence goes on from NZ_QICI01000101.1 coordinate 64,499, forward strand.
AGGTCCGTCATTAATCAGCGAAACTTTCATATCTGCTCCGAAAATTCCGCTTTCTGTTGTGAGTCCGGATTTAGCAATTTCTTCTTTAAAATAGTCAAAAAGAGGAACTGCTTTATCTGGTTTTGCTGCTTTTATGAAAGAAGGACGATTGCCTTTTTTATAATCTGCAATTAAGGTGAACTGGCTGATACAAAGGATTTCTCCGGAAATATCCTTCACAGAAAGATTCAGTTTATCATCTTCATCGCCAAAGATTCTTAGGTTTAAAACCTTCTGTATGAGCCAGTCTGCATCTGTTTTTTTATCATTTTCATCCACACCTACCAGCAGCATTAATCCCTTTCCGATTTCACCGACAATTTTTCCATCCACTTTTACACGGGCCTCAGAGACTCTTTGTATTACGATCTTCATCTTGTATTCTAGTAATAAATATTTAAAGTTTTGCTGGGTGCATCATAGCTGTAAGGATAAGTTTTAGGAGGAAGAGAGGTTTTGGCCCCTGATTCCGGCTGTCCTGTACTTAAAATCCATCTTGTATTATCCTGTGGGCAGATAATGGCAATATTATCTTTTACTTCAAGAGTGGTATTATTATCAGGACATATGTGAGGAGCATTTCTGTCGTACACCTTAAATCCGTTTGCGGTTCTGACAACAATTAGTCCTCTTGTTCCGGACTGCTGTTCATTTACGTAAATCCAGCCATTAATATTGTTCAAAGCATAGTAGGCAGGCAGGTTTAGATTAAGGGTTACGTTAATGGGCGTATTGGGGAAACAGTTCACAGTATCTTCTCTGCTTCCACAAGAGTTTATAGTTAAATTACTGAAAATCAATAAAATGAAAATGGATAGGATTGAAAAAGTTTTTTTCATTTCAATTTAAATTTTTATATATTTGTAAAAATAAAACGATTACAACACGAAAACATTGTCCGGCAAATGTCGGATTATTTTTTATACTAAAACTAAATTTTGAAAATTATGGCAAGCTATGTAACTAAGGAGGGCCTAGAGAAAATGAAAGCTGAGCTGGAACAGTTGGAAACTGTAGAGAGACCAAAAATTACTCAACAGATCGCAGAAGCAAGAGATAAAGGAGATTTATCGGAAAATGCAGAATACGATGCGGCTAAAGAGGCTCAAGGGATGCTTGAAATGAGAATTTCTAAGCTGAAAGATGTTATCTCGACTTCTAAAATTATAGATGAAAGCCAATTAGATACTTCAAAAGTTTCTATCTTAACAACAGTGAAACTTAAAAATAATGCTACCAAGCAAGAGCAGGTATTTACATTGGTACCGGATAACGAAAGCGACCTGAAAACAGGAAAGATTTCTGTGAACACACCCATTGCAAAAGGTCTGTTAGGAAAAGTTATTGGCGAAACTGCTGAAATTACTTTACCAAACGGAAATAAACTGTCTTTTGAAGTATTAGACATTTCTTTATAGTTTGATACTCTTTTCTGTTTCTAAACTTCTAAATACCTAACCCAAACTTCTGATAAAATGAGCACTATATTCACAAAAATCATCAATGGTGAGATTCCCTCTTATAAGATTGCAGAAAATGAACACTTTATCGCTTTCTTAGATGCAATGCCTTTGGTGAAGGGGCATACTCTGGTAGTCCCTAAAAAAGAAGTGGATTTGATTTTTGATCTTGAAAGTGAAGAATACAAAAACCTTTGGGGATTTGCCCAGGAGGTAGCCAAGAAGATCAAAACTGCAGTTCCATGTGTAAGAGTAGGAGTGGCGGTGGTAGGACTTGAAGTTCCTCATGTACACATCCATCTGATCCCTTTAAACAAGGTGGAAGATATGAATTTTAGAAACGAAAGATTAAAATTAACGAACGAAGAATATACAGAGATTCAAAACTCAATTATTAATTCTTAAAAAACAGAAAATCGTAAAAAAGTAATTTTTTACGATTTTCTTTAACATATATATTATATCATATGAATTCTAACCAATGTTCTTTCTGCGGCAGAAAAAGAAATGAAGTACAGATGCTGATTCTGGCCAGAATGGTTTTATTTGTGAAAATTGTATAGAGCAGGCACATGCTATTGTGAAAGACGGTGCATCCAAAACAGGATATTCGCCTGCCGACAGTATGGAAGAGCTTAAAAAGCCAAAAGAAATCAAAGAATTTCTCGATCAGTATGTGATCGGGCAGGATCAGGCAAAAAAACAGCTTTCAATTGCAGTATATAATCATTATAAAAGATTACTCCATGCAAAGGACGAAAATAGAGAAGTAGAACTTGAAAAGTCTAACATTATCATGATAGGAGAGACAGGAACTGGTAAAACGCTCCTGGCTAAAACTATCGCAAGAGAACTTAATGTTCCTTTCTGTATTGTAGATGCTACTATTTTAACGGAAGCAGGATATGTAGGAGAAGATGTGGAAAGCATCCTGTCCAGACTTCTGATGGTAGCAGATTATGATGTGGAAAAAGCAGAGAAAGGAATTGTTTTTATTGATGAGATTGATAAAATTGCCAGAAAGTCTGATAATCCAAGTATTACAAGAGACGTTTCCGGAGAAGGTGTACAGCAGGGGCTGCTGAAACTGTTGGAGGGAAGCATCGTAAATGTTCCGCCACAGGGAGGAAGAAAACACCCGGATCAGAAGTATATTCAGGTCAATACTCAGAATATATTATTTATTGCCGGTGGAGCTTTTGACGGGATCAAAGAGATTATCGAAAGAAGGATGAACAAACAGGCGATAGGTTTCAGCTCTGAAAAAATCAACAAAACAGACGAAGACGAATATATATTAACAAATATTAATGCAATTGATCTTCGTACTTTCGGATTAATTCCGGAACTTTTAGGAAGATTTCCAATCATTACTTATCTCGATAAACTCACAAAAGAGACGCTTGTAAGAATTATGAAAGAACCTAAAAATTCAATCGTGAATCAATTTGTGGAACTTTTCAAGATGGATGGCACAAATTTGATAATAACGGATGGGGCAATTGAGAAAATTGTAGAGGAAACTATTGATAAAGGATTAGGTGCAAGAGGCCTTCGAGGGACCACAGAAAAAGTTCTAGAAGACTATATGTTTTCAATAGGCGAGGACAAGGAGATCATATTGACGGAAGATAATGTTTTGATTAATAGATAAAAATATTTTTTCTGAAAAAAATAATATCTTTGCCGTTAAAGATTGTATTAACACACAAATAATTTATACAATGAGAAAAAGTTTATTTGCTATAGGTCTTTTAGCAATTAGTTATTCTGTTCAGGCGCAGATACTTTGTCATGTTGACACTAATGCTAATATGTATGTGAGCGAAGGCACCCTAGTTTATAGTGGTGGAGGTGTACAAACAAAAGCTAACGGTATTTTGGATGTACATGGAAATATTATGGTTGTAGGATCTGGTTCAGATGCTTTTAAAACAATTGATGCTACCGGTGCGGATAAAACGGATGGTGGTAATATTATTTTAAGGCTTAATACTCCTGGTACCTTTGCTACTTCTACGTATGGCCAATTGTTCATCGACGGAATTTCCCAGTCTAATATTACAGGTATTGTTACCAAAGAATACCGAACTACAAGTAATGGTAGTGGTAACTATTTTCAACAGGTAGCTTTACCTTTCAGTGGTAAGGCGCTAAGTACTTTATCTACTGAAGTAGGTAAAACTTTCAATACCGGAAGATATAGCAACCCAATCTTACAATGGGATAATGCTAACGCTGTTTCTAAGCACTTTACAAGTTTAGCGACTACAACTACAGATCCTTCAGGATATTATATGCTAAAGGTTACCGGTAATGACTGGAACCCAAGTGCTCCTTCTGGTGCAGCAACCGTATATAATATTAACGGAAGACCAAATGCACCGTATGCTGCTCCTGTAACACTACAAAATGCAGGGAAATCTAATATCGGAGCTTCTAACGTTGTTTTCGGAGCTAATGGTAATGCTGTGAACTCTTACAATGAGAAGTATAATACTTATCTTGATGACAGTTTTGAGTTTACTACAAGTCCATGGGCTGGAACATTCGGACAAAACTGGTATCAGTTCGGAAACCCTTACCTTACCAATTTAGATTTATCTAATATCGGATATACTGAAAATCTTACAGGGTCTGACGGAAATGTTGTGAGCAACATCTGGGGTATTGAATATAACCCAGGTACAGTTGTTACACTTTCTGGTGGTTCTACTTATGCTACAGGAGCTCAGGTAGTTACTTTCTTACCTTCAGGTGACGGATATGCTCTGGCAGCTGGAGACGTAGATAAAGTAGTTATCAAGCCTATGCAGTCATTTAAAATCAAGTTGAGAAATAATACAGCTCAGACTTTAAACTTTAATACATTAAGAAGATTTAAGTCTACAGCAAGAGCAGCTGCAACTAATTATAATGTAAATGCTGCTAAAATGGCTAATGGTAAAACTACAAGCAACACAATAAAACAGCTTGGAGTAATTGGTTTGGATGCTAATGGAAAAGAAATTGGAAGAACATATTATGTTGTTTCTCCAGGCTTAACAACAGGACACCAAATTTCAGCAGCAACTTCAGTTCAGTCTTCAGCAGGTTCTGGCCTTATGGGTACATCTGAAGAAGCATTGAACGGAGGATATGATAATACATATAAAGATAGCTATTGGTTGTATATCAACGAGGCTAATGAAAATAACTTCCAAGGTAAAAATATTAAGTTAAGAAACTTCTACGATCAGGTGAAGTCTTATAAGTTTGAGATTAGAGAAAATACTGAGTTAATTCCAAATGGTGCACACCAGTTATCTTCAGGAATCGGTTTCTACTATAAAGAAGAAAACGGTAATCTAATTGAAGCTAAGCAAGGAGATGTTGTACCTGTAGCCAATATGGAATCTAACTTATATTATGGAGAACCAAGTAATCTTACTCTAGCAACAGATAAGACTACTCCTAAAACTTCTAATACTCTAGTGGTTTATAATTCAGCAATTTCAAACTATATTGTTAGATTTGATCCAAGCTGGAAAAAAGCAGACATTCAAGTTTATGATATGAGCGGTAAACTGGTAATCTCTAAAAAGGCGGTTGAAACAACCAGAGATTTTGTAATCGAGCTAGATGGCTCAGTTAAAAATTCATATGTTGTAAAAATCGTTTCTGATAAAGGAGAGACTGTTAACACTAAAATCTTAAAATAAACCACATGAAGACTATTAATAAACTAGCACTGGCATTTTTCTTATTTGTTGTATCTTTGGCATATGCTGATACTATGCCACAGCCAGCAATCCCAGGGGGAGGAGGTAACGGAGGTAATGGTACAGGACAACCTGCTTCACCTATTGATATGTATGTATATGTACTTGCTATCGTGGCAATTGGATTTATTGTTTACTTTACAAAAAAGTACAAGAGCGTAAAAGCATAAAATTTTATTAAAATAATATTAAACTCTCTGATTAGTCAGAGAGTTTTTTTATTTTTACTCTATGAAAAAGATTTACACACTATCTGCAGTTTTGGCTGCATTTGCTCTGCAGGCTCAGTTTACAATTACGATTCAGACTCCTGCAGATTTTAAAGACAAAGACGCTATTCTATATACACTAAACGGCTCGAAAGATATTATTGTTACTAAAGAACAAAGTAAGAATAATGCATGGACGTTTAAATATCCAGGTAATTATATGGGAATGATGAAAGTTTACTTCCCAGGTTCTAATAACACAGTAAGCTTTATTTCTGAAAATAAAAATGTCAACTTTAAACTGGATATCCAGAATAATAAGGTAAAAGATGTTATTTATCTGGATGAAGCCAATAATCTGATGAGTAAACAGCAGGAAGGCTCACAAAAAAAGAGCTTATTTTGCCGGCTTTAGCACAGATCAAAGAATATTATAAAGATAATACAGACTTTGGAAAAGCTCTGCGAACTGAGATTGACAGACTTTCCGGTACTTCAGGTTCTATTGACGCTGCTCAGCATCCGTTTATAGCTTATTATAATACCAATTACAGCAAGTTTCTTTCTAACTCCCAGGATTCAACCAAAAAAGTAAGCCAGGAGGAGATTATCAACTTTTTGGATAAGTCAGGGGATATGCTAGAGAGTTCATCATTATTGAGACCTGTATTGGTAGCTTATCTGAACTCTGGAGGTAATACAAATGTTACAAAATCTGTTGATGCATTGTTAGACCGTTTAAAAGTAGAAACTCCAAGAGGACAGACTGTATTGTCAGAACTGATTGATATTTTTGATGTGTATCAGATGGATGAATATAAGAGCAAGTATTTATCCCTTGCTAAGAATCTTAAGTGTACCATCACAGACAGGCTTGCATCTACCTTGAAATCAAATGCAAATATTGAAATGGGCGCTGCTTTTCCTAATTATAAGTTCCAGTCACCTGTTAATACTACTGCGAAATCACTATACGATGTAAAGGCAGATAAAAAGGTTATTGTATTCTGGTCATCTACATGTTCCCATTGTGAAAGTGAATTGCCGAAACTTCTGGAGAAATACAATGATCTGAAATCAAAAAATATCCAGATTGTGGGATTGTCTTTAGATGTAGACAAAGATTCTTATTCTAAAAAGATTGCTGCTTTTCCTTGGGTGAATGATTCCGAATTAAGAGGATGGAACAGTAGTTATACCGATACTTATAATATTCATGCAACTCCTACGTATTTTATTTTAGATGCTAACAATAAGATTATCAGTAAACCAGATCATGTTGGCGATGTTTTGGAATATTTTAAGTTAAAATAATTTTGGAGGTAAAGAAATATTTTCTATATTTGCACCACCAAAACGGCGAGGTAGCTCAGTTGGTTAGAGCGCAGGATTCATAACCCTGAGGTCACGGGTTCAATTCCCGTCTTCGCTACAATAAACCGCAATCATTGATTTAATGATTGCGGTTTTTCTTTTTATGAAAATCACGACGCTGTTTTTTCATCTTTATAAATAATCGTATTCCAATAGAGGATTAAGGGAATATTGATCTTATTTCAATCTTACTTCATCCTTTTTACTTTGAGATAATAGAGAGATGTTACGGATCCCTCTGTATAGCCTTTTTTATAGTCCTTTTTTGGGAGATTTATTATTTTAAGGCCAAATACCAGTTCCGTTGTGAAAACACCTATAATAGGAGGTTAATTGGAAAAAAATAATCTTTTTGTATTTACAATAAAATTTTGAAGCATTGTTGTTGGAACATATTTATAAAAAAGCCGTCTTACAATCTGTAAAACGGCTTTTTGTTTTTTGTACAGGTATATTATTAAACCTGATACCCAAGTAATTTTCTGATCTGATAGAAGAATCTTTCAATCAGTCGCAGATCTTGTGTTACAATTTCTGCGCTACCTCTAAGCTCCTTATCAAATGTAAGCTTTTTGTTGTAGCTTGTTTTTAATCCTTTCGGTAAAATCACATCTACATAATAATTTCCTTTATCATCAGGAATCAAAGATATATTCTGTACTTTTCCTTCAATGATACCATATTCCTGGAATCGGTAATTGTCTAATTTGATCAATACTTTTTCACCCGGAATGATCTTTCCGGAGTTTGTGGTTGGAACAGACATTCTGCCCACCAACTGCTCTTTGTTTTTCGGAAGAATAGAAAGGATAGGTTCACCTACCTTTACGAACTGATTTTCGCCAAAAAACTGTTGGAAACTGGCAACACCATCCGTAGATGAAATAACAAGATAATTCAGCTCCCATTGTTTTAACGATTTTCTTAATTGCTCAAGAAGCTGTAAGGTTTGTGAAGAGTATGTAATTCTGTCTTTTTCTGTATTAATGGCGGTTCCACTTTTGGTTTTATTAAGATTGGAGATCCCTTCATCCATTTGTGAAATGGAGATTTTAAGGTTTTCAAGGTTTTGCTGAGCCTGAAGATATTTGATCTTTTCATTCTCAAGTTCCATAGCTGAAATAACCCCTTGATTGAAGAGTTCCTGAGATCTGTTGAAGTTTTTTCTGGTCAAATCATATTTGATTGATTCCAGATTTTTTTGTTGTTTTAAAGTAGCTATTCTTACCTTGTATTCAGAAATGCTCTGATTGGCAGCCAGATTTTCCGGAGCGTAAGGTTGTAATCTTGTGAAAAGGGCTTCATCCTGAAATGCTTTTGCGAAACTGTTGTATTCTCCCTGCAGTTCCCCCAATTTAAATCTTGAAGCCTGGGCAAGAGGGAAGGTATATAACTTATCAGGAGTAATGGAATCTACCAGTTTTTTTAGTTCTAAAATATCCTTATAGTTGGCAGCAGACTGCATCACCATAAGTACATCATTCTTTTTAACTTCCTGATGGTCTTTTATGAATATTTTTTCAATTTTCGAACTGGTTCTGGCTTCGATCTTCTCCGGAGGATTCTGGGAGGTCACAATAATAGGAGCCGGTACAAATTCCGGATATTTTATAATGTAGCTCATGAAGAGAATCAGCAGGAGGATAACGAATATCACCGTATTTCCCCAGCGGATCATCCAATGTGGCGGCTGGGTAAGAATATCCTGTACACTCTCTGAGCGGAGTTCAATATTGTCTAAAACGTCTTCTTTCATTGTTCTGTAGTAAAGTTTCCCCCAATATTTCAGGGGGAATATAATTTAAATAAACGGACAGTTGCCATCATACCATTCAGGGGCTGAAGTGTCTGCGTCTGGTGGGCATGCAAAGTGATTCATACGACACGGCACCCAACTGCCAAGACACCAGGATCCACAACAGTTTCTGTCTGGAATAACTACACCTCCGCTGACAAATGTCAAATCTTTTCTCGAAAGTTTTTTTAGATTTTTCATGATAAATATTAGTTTTTATTTTTCTTACTCTATAAGCTTTTCGGATACCGCTATATGTTGATTAGCTTCCTAATTCAAGCTGATTTCTTACAAGCCTGTAATATTCTCCTCTTAAATCTACCAGCTCAGCATGGCTTCCTTCCTCTACCACTCTTCCATGATCCAGTACGATTATTTTATCAGCGTGTCTTACTGTGGAAAGTCTATGGGCAATCACTACAGCCGTTTTACCTTTAAAGAATTGCTCAAGGTTTTCCATGATCACTTTTTCATTATTAGCATCCAGTGCTGATGTGGCTTCATCAAAAAGAATATACTCAGGAGATTTGTAAACGGCTCTTGCAATGAAAAGTCTCTGCTTCTGACCACCACTGACTCCGACACCCTCATTACCGATCTTTGTATTGTAGCTTAATGGAAGACTTTCAATAAATTCTTTGATATTGGCTATTTCTACAGCACGTCTCAGTTTTTGTTTGTCGATATGATCTTCACCTACAGCAATGTTATTAGCAATAGTGTCGTTGAAGACATACCCTTCCTGCATTACCACTCCACAATGATCCCTCCAGTATCTTGGAGAAATATTTTTCATATTGGTATTCCCGATTCTGATCTCTCCCTGATCAGGATCATAAAACTTCATCAATAATTTCAGTAAGGTTGTTTTACCGCTTCCGCTTGCTCCTACAATTGCTGTAGTCTGCTGATAAGGAATCGTAAGGCTCAGGTTCTCAAAAACAGGAACATCAGAACCAATATATCTGAATGACATATCTTTGATTTCTATATCTCTTTTTGGAACATCCGTCACATACTGCTCATTTTTGTCTTCTTCATCATCTTTATCATGGATCTCACCTAATCTTTCAAGGGAAATTTTAGCATCCTGAGTCTGTTTGATAAAGTCGATAAGCTGTAGGAGAGGGCTGTTCAGCTGTCCGATAATATACTGAACCGAAAGCATCATCCCTAAAGTAAGATTCCCACTTAAAACAAGCTTTGCCGAAAGGAAACTCACCAGGATATCTTTCATCTGATTGATAAAGTTACCTCCTACAGACTGCCATTGTTCTAATGAAAGAGATTTTATTCTGATTTTAAACAGTTTTACCTGAAGAAATTCCCAGTCCCATCTTTTTTGTTTTTCGGCATTATGCATTTTAATTTCCTGCATGCCGTTGATAAGCTCAATTACTTTACTTTGCTCCTGAGAGACCTGTGAGAATCTTTTGTAGTCAAGCTCTTTCCTTTTTTTCAGGAAGAAACTGATCCACCCGATATACAATACAGCTCCAACAAGGTAAACAATAAAAAGCCTGTAATCATAAAACAGCAAAACAATACTGAAAATGATAAGGTTCACCAGTGAGAACAGGGTATTTAATGAGGAGCTTGTAAGAAGCTGTTCTATTCTGTGGTGGTCATTAATCCTTTGCATAATATCTCCTGTCATTCTTGTATCAAAGAAACTTATCGGAAGCTTCATGAGTTTGATAAAGAAATCAGAGATAATTGAAATATTAATTCTTGCCGAAAGGTGAAGGAGAATCCAGCTTCGGATGGTTTCGATTCCCATTCTTCCCAGGAAAAGCATAATCTGTGCAAGTAAAACTACATAGATAAAATTAATGTCCTGGTTCTGTATCCCAACGTCTACAATACTTTGCGTAAGAAACGGGAATATCAGGGATAGTAAGCTTCCTCCCAAAAGCCCTATGGCTAACTGAATAACAAGTGTTTTGTATTTAAAAAGGTATTTGGAAAGAAAAGTAAAGCTGGCTTTACTTTCTTCAGCATCAAATTCTGTCTGGAAAAATGCAGGAGTTGTTTCAAGAATCAGGACAATTCCTTCTTCTGTATTTTCGTTGGCATTTTCTCCGATCCATGATTTGATGAATTCTTCGCGGGTATAGGTGATCAATCCGTAACTGGGATCTGAAATGTATACTTTGTTGTTTTTATCAATTTTGTAAACAACAACAAAGTGATTTTTATTCCAGTGTGCAACACATGGAAAAGAAACCTCTTCTTTAAGGGTATTGAAATCGATTTGGACACCCATTGACCGGAATCCAAGGTTTTCTGCCGCATCGCTTAGCCCAAGAAGGCTGCTTCCTTCACGGGTTGTTTCGGAAAGGTTACGAATCTGCTGCAGGGATATACTTTTACCGTAATACTTACTTACGATCCTAAGACATGTAGGACCGCAATCTTTAGTGTCTGGCTGCTTATAAAATGGAAATTTTTTTTCAAAACTACTACTCATTATAAAATGCCGTCAAGGGATGACGACATTTTTTGCTTTAATTCAATTATAATTCAATGAAACAGAGACTAAAAATAGTCCCATTTATCACTGTTTTTCTGCTCTCTTGCATCTTTTCAGATGGTTATTTTGTTTTTCCTAAGATAGTGAAATTTTCGAATAGGTAAGATTTATTTACTAAATCTCATCATCCTCTATTAATTCATCAATAAAGAATAAAATATCTTCACGATCGTACTTGTCAGGGAACTGATATCCGTTGATAATAAAGATGGGAGTAAAGCTTAATCCCGCATTACTATTCTCCTTAGACATTTCCACCAAAGGATTCAGATTTTCTGATGTCACGGTTCCTCCGGAAAGAGCATTAATCTTGCTTTCGTCCTTCGTTTCAAACCATTCTTCTACGGCATGTAAAAATTCTTTTTCAGGTTTGTTGTGATAAATGTGAGTAAGATCTGAAATAAGCTGTGTATATTTCTCAGGAGCTCTTTCAGGACTGTAATTGAATCTCATTTGCAAAGAAATAGCATCCGGATATTTCTCAAGAAGGCCTTCCGCCAGTTTATGGGCATCTTTACAGAAACCGCAATATGGATTAGAAACAATAGAAATACGAAGTTTTGCATCTCTTTTCCCCACAGCAAAAGTTTCTGTATCTTGAAATTCAATTTTTTGATTCTGCTCCATCTGATTTTTGAAAAGCTCATAGTTTCTTTTGAATCTAAGATTTTTTGCATTCGATTTCTGAAGAGATTCTTTTTGCTCAAGCAATGTATTGAAATAAATAATTGCAGAGAAAACAAGTGCCCATAGAATAACAGTCAGTAGAAGAGTTCCTACACTGAAAGAAAGATTTTGGAAGAATAGGCTGCTGATTACCAATTGTCCCACAAGAATTGAAATAATCAAAAGACATACTCTACAAAATGTCTTTTCTACAAAAGCCTGAATGTATAGAGAATAACCTATAGCCAGTACAGAAACGAAGGTAAATCCTTTTACAATATAGGCTGTTGCTGGTAAGAACAGACCTAATATGGCAAGTCCGGCAAAATAAATCAGAGAAAAATCTGCAAATTTCAACCCTAAAATACTGGTTTTATCCTGTTTTATAATTTTATCACATGAGTTTGCAGTTTGGCTTGCCGCAGCACCACCGCCGCCACATATACTACCGATTACTGTAGATGTATTTCCGAATTTCTGATTGAAAATTTCCAGTGAAATATAGACACCAGCCAAAGAAAGAAGATTGAAAATGGCCTCATAAATACTTTGGCTTGTCAATGAATAAGCAAGTACAGCTGCAAAAATGATGTAAAGGACGGGTTTGAAATTGAAAGCCAGTTTATTTTCTACATTTTCCGTTTTTTCAAATAGAAGGACAAAATCTGTTGACTTGGTATAAAGTTCCTCTTTACCGAAGGTTTTTGCTTTTTCTGAATATACTGAATAATTGTTTCCTGCCTTTTTTACAAGTGAGAATGAGTTCTCAACAATCGCGATAAATTCTTCCGGAAGTTCGTCCCAATATTCTTTGTCTAGTTCATATGCGTCATTTTTTACCCCCATAAAGTTAAGGGTGTCACTGAAAGCCAATGCAGATGGGTAATTGGGATGTGAGTTGAACTGGAAAATAAATTCCTGTTTATCGAGTTTTAAGTGGTTAATTAGTTTGTCAAAAATCATATTAATATTTTTATCTAAAATACACAGATGTTTTAAATAAACAAAAATTTTTTTCTTTTATTAGTGAGATATAGACGGTTGTTGATAGATCTGGTTTGACTTTCAATATTTTATTCTGTAGAATGTAAATTTAAAAATAGTTTGTAAAGTGTGTCTTTTAATCAAATTCTGTTGGTTTTTGCATGGGTTTAGGTGTCCCTCAAGATGTATAATTTTCTTTTGAATTAGCAATAAGAAAACAAAATTCCAAAACTCATCAGGATAAAACGGGGATTGGCTGTTCTATGGAAATTTTTATTTTAAATGAATAAATAAAATAAAAAGTGCTAAGTTTTTTCGATTACAAAATCTTTTAAATTTTGAAGATCAAATTGTAGAGATATTTCATGAAATAGAGTAGATAACTCCTATTTTTAAAATGGTGAAAAAAGCGGGAAAATAGAATATTATCTATTTAAACAATTGTTTAGTTTTGTGAATATTTAATAGGTTATGCGTTATTTAAACGATGTTTTTATATTAAATAGGGAAGTTAGTTGTGATTTGTGAAGTTGGGATATGAACTCAAAAAAACATAAAAAATCATAAAGTTTTCTTAAAGTTTTAAAAAAGGATGGAAATGTTTTTGTATTTATAAAATATGTCGTACTTTTAAATCGCCTTGAATGAGGGAACAAGTCAAGGTAATAAATTTTTTTTCATCATTTGTGTTTTTAGAATCGTATCGCCTGATACGATTCTTTTTTATATATTCTCATAATTTAAGAGCAGATCAATAAAGTAAGAATAGGTAACAGAGCCTTCTTGCTGATTGCTTTTCAGGAACAGATTATTGGTAAATCCAAAGAAATCATCCAGCCAGCCCTGATGATTGAAAACGAAGCTCTTTTCGTAAGCCCGATCTCTTTTCATAGCAGGAGAATAATGATGAAGAATATTCTTTACAAATTCGGGATCTTCCTCCACGATGAATCTTAAAAGGCTTTTTAAAGTAAAAAACTCAGTGCTATATCTCAACTCCAGATTATTGGAATGAATTCCTATTAAATACCCCACAAAATTAGCTTCCTGTTCGCGGGCAAAACCAAGCTGATGGGAGCTTTCATGGGCGGTGGTAAAAGGTATGAATGTATGAGGCAGTTCAGAGTTATACTGAGCTTCTGCGGTAAAAGGATTATAATATCCCAAAATCCCTGTAAAACTCATTACATTTTTGAACAAACTGGGTTTGATATCCAGAATCTCAGGTGCTTTTTTACCTGAAATATAAGAAGGTAGTTTGGTCTGTTGGTGCAGGATTTCCTTTTGTATATCCGTAAGGTTGGTGATGATAAAAACTCCATTTTTATCCTCATGAACAGACTGTCTGGTTTGCTTACATTTTTCGAGATAGGCAAGGGCTAATTTTTTTGCCTTATTCATATCGGGTTCCTCCTGGCTGGAAAGTTTTTTAATAATGGGAGTCTGGAAATACAGCATTCCCCAAAATACCTGATAAATAAAATAAAAAATATTGATGATCATCAGGATTCTGATCAAAGAATGATTTCTTTTTTCTTTTCTGAATAAAGCAATTGCATAATACAAAAGAAGAGCTCCGAGTGCAATATACATAAGATCTCCCACAGAAAACGGAACCCAGCTGAACAACATCTGGTGTATTCTTTTTGAACTTCAAAAAAGCGCTCAAAAAAAGAAATCAACATCCTGGATTTTGAGAAGACATAGAACAAAAGAAATTGGGCAAGTAATACACCTGCCCAAAACCTTTTCTTCTTATATATTGTTTTTGTTATATTAATGACCACTGCCTTTAGATATTTTATCAAGATCAATGCCCTGAGCTTTTAGAATTCCAGTTACACGGATCGCATAGAATGCAAGATAAGCAAAACAAACGACCCCTACTATATAACTGAAATGAATATTCGTGATATCTGCAATATACCCCTGTATAAAGCTTACGATACCTCCCCCCATAATCATCATGATAAGGTATCCTGAACCCTGGTTGGTGTGCTTTCCAAGCCCGTTGATTGCCAATGCAAAGATACATGGCCATAACGTTGAGCAGAAAAGACCTACACTGGTAAATGCATATACAGATACCATTCCGGTCGTGAACATTCCTACCAATAAAGCTGTAATCCCCGCTACAGAGAAGATCAGAAGCATTCTTGCTGGGTTTCCTTTACTTAAGATATCACAGATGATCATCGCAATAATAATGAATCCATATACATAGAATGGAGAAAGATCATGCTTAGCAATGGCGTTTACCAATAAAAATACACCGAATGCAAGATAAGGAGCTAAGAATCTTAAGATCTTTTTGAAACCTGCGTTAACGTCAAATGCTTCTACAGCACCTGTCCAACGGCCAATCATTAATGAAGCCCAGTATAAAGAAATATAAGGTGCTACATCTTTTGTTTCAAACCCTAAATTCTTTTCCATATAAGCAGGAAGGTTACTCGCTGTAGAAACTTCTACTCCTACATACACGAAGATCGCGATCATTCCCATGACCAATTGAGGATACTGAAATGCTGATGTTCTATGCTCTCCCGGAATTTTGTCATCTGTATTCTCCGTATTAGTGGGAGTTACAGCAGGAAGAGATGAGAATTTAAGCATTAAAGCTACAAGAGCGAAAGCAGCTCCTAATATAAGGTAAGGTGTTTTTACACTTTCTATACTCGCTTCCGTATTACCAGCGCTGGCAGAGCCAAAAATAGCAAATGCAACAATAAGCGGTCCTATGGTAGTTCCTAAATTGTTGATACCTCCAGCCATTGTTAATCGCTGAGATCCTGTTTCTGTAGGACCTACTTCAATAGCGAGCGGGTTGGCAACAATCTGCTGAAGAGAGAATCCTAAACCTACAATAAATAATCCGGAGATCATTAGAGGGAAAGAATGCATATTGGCAGCTGGATAAAACAATAAAGTTCCCATTGCGGAAATAAGAAGTCCCACAATAAGACCGTTTTTGTACCCGATTTTATTGATCAAATCCTGTTTGAGGCTCTTTGATACAAGCATATAAATTAAAGAACCTACCGTATACGCTACATAAAAGCATATCTGTACCAGCATACTTTCAGTTTGGGATAGATTGAAGGCTTTTTGAAAAACAGGGATCAGAATATCATTACTGGCGGCTACAAATCCCCAAAAGAAGAATACAGTAACCAACGGAATGAATTGGGCCCAATTGGTTTGTTTAGAATAATTTGACATATTTATTATAGATTTCACAAACAAATATAACTATTTCCTTTCAACGGAATACCTGATTAAGGTTTTTTTTATTGTCTCATAAGCCTCTGCTTTTAAGTCTTTTGGCGAATCTGTAGGCTCAATGATTCCGTTGAAGTATACCTTTACTCTTCCAGGATAGCCTTTTGAATTTTCAAAAGGGAACATTTCCTTAAGTCCCACAAAGGTATAAACAGCTATAGGAGAATGATGTTTCGATGACAGCATAAATGCACCGTCCTTGAAATCATCCAGGATAATAGAGGTGTCGTCGGGAACACCACCTTCAGGAAAAATGGCAATGGTATTACCTTCTTCCATCTTCTCTGCACATCTGCGGTATACATCTGCCCGGCTTTTGGCACTTGCTCTGTCTACCATGACACAGATCCTTTTATATATGGTCCCAAAAATAGGGATCTTTACCAGCTCTTTTTTTCCTACAAAACATATCGGATGATGTGGAGACAGAATGCAGACAAGCATAATATCCATGATGGAAGTGTGATTGGAGATAAAGACATATGGTGTATTCTTATCCTTTTCCTGTTCTGAAAGTTTAATCAGGTCATATCTGAAGCCCATTCCGTAAAACATCCCGAAACACCAGAGTCTTACAAGTTTATAGCCGTACTTATAATGCTTTTTATTAAAGGATAAAATATAGACCGGGATTCCAATACTCACTGTCAGAAAAAATGCCAACAATAGCAGCCAGAATCTCCAGAGATAATTTAAAATTTTTGTCACAGCTTAACCGTTAAAAATTACTTTCTTCTTTATCGAATAATTCAGAATGGAAACCAGCAATATTGCTGCAATTTTGCTGATCATTTCCGGGCTCAAGGTATAAAAAAATAAATTGATATTATCTTTAAATATGAAACTGTAGAAGATTTGGAAAAAACCTAAGCTGAGTAATGTGGAAAAGAAAGATACGACCATAAAATAAGCAAACTCTTTTCTCTTGGAATGCTTTCCTCTTTCAAACACAAACCAGATGCTCAGAAAATAATTGGTGATAATCCCACAACTGGTAGAAAAAATGTTACTTAAAGGGTAATGTATACCATAGAAGTTGGTTTCCTTTACAAAGAAATGCGGAAGATAGGTACTGAATATTTTGAAACTGCCTATTTCTACAATGGCACTCAGTCCTCCTGCAATGATGAAGAACAAAACCTGTTTCTGGCGTAAGAGTATTTCTTTCATTTAATGAATATAAAACTAAAATCTTTCTCCATATTGTATTACCTGCAAATATGATTGATGTCTCAGCAGATAAACACTTTAGTGAATCCCTTCTGGTAATAATGATTTTAAAATGTCAATAATTACAGAACTTCACAATATGAATATGCAAATTTATAACTATATGTTAAACAGTGAAAAAAGTTGTTAAAATATTTTTTTAATAAAAATTATTTCTAATTTTAATATTCAGAATGATGTAATAATGACCTGATAATAAATTCATTTTCAACTTCTTGTGTTGATGGTTTTTTCTATCTTGTAGTGCACGATTAAGAGCATATACTCCAACATTTTATGACCCAATTATTAATAATATTTGTATGAAAAGTCAAAACAAATACAGAAAATTCCAGCTTCAACAGAAAAATATTGAGGCTCTTGAGAAAGAAAATTCCCGCTTCAAAAGAGTGTATTCTGAATATGAAAATATGTCAAACGAATTGTGGAATCTTGAAAACTCCAAAGGAGAACCTGTGCCTGATGATTTTATCAATGCTATGGTATTACAGACTTCCTATCTGGAAGATGAAATAGAAGATTGGCTGATACAATTCAACGAAAAAAAAACACAAATTAAACATTAATGATTTTAAACAGCTTCCAGATTGTTTTTAAATGCTAATTGAAGATAAATTCCTAATTTAGCACCCTTAAATTAAAATCTAAAATATGGTTGCTATTGTAGATAGTGGTTCTACTAAATCGGATTGGGTAATACTTGATGACTTTAAGAAGGTTTTTCTGAAAACAGAAACAATCGGTTTCAATCCGAATTTTATCAACAGAGAACTTATCGCTCCTGAGGTACAGAAAAATAGCAATCTGATGTCCGTTAAAAATTCAATTACCAAAGTCTTTTTTTATGGTTCCGGATGCGGAGTGAAGAAAAATTGTGAAACCATTGAAGAAGAGTTGAAGAAGGTTTTTGTAAAAGCAGAATTTATTGTGAGGGAAGATCTGATGGCTGCAGCCTATGCAGCATACACCGGAAAGCCTGCTATCGTGTGCATTCTTGGCACAGGATCAAATTCTTGTTATTTCGACGGTGAAAATCTAAAAATAGAATTACCCTCATTAGGATTCCTTATTGGGGACGAAGGAAGTGGCAGCGCTATCGGAAAACAATTGCTGCGCAGATATTTCATGAAAAAACTGCCTTCAGATCTTCATACCGAATTTAAAGCAAACTATAAGCTTACCGTAGAAGATGCATTGCAAAATATGTATCATACCCCAAGACCAAATGCTTATTTGGCCGACTTCACCAAATTTGTGATCGAAAGAAAAGATCATCCTTACTTCAGGGATATGGTTTTTGAAGAAATGAAAAACTTCTTTGAATACCAGGTACTCCCTTATGAAGAAGCTAAAGATGCTGAAATCAATTTTATCGGATCTATCGCTTATTATTATGAAAACGTACTGCGCTCAGTAGCTGCAGAATTTAATTTAAATGTGGGACATGTAGTTCAGAAACCAATTGAAAGCTTAGTAGATTACCACATTAAATATATACTTTAACAAAAAACAAAATTTTATGTCAAGTAACAACAATCGTGACGAAAAGAACTTTAGCCAGGCCGCGCTAGATTATCATAAAGCAGAACCCAAAGGAAAAATTGAAGTGATCCCATCAAAGCCACACTCTTCTCAAAGAGACCTTTCGCTGGCTTATTCTCCGGGAGTAGCGGTTCCTTGTATGGAAATTCATGATAAACCTGAAACTGTATATGATTATACAGGAAAAGGAAACCTGGTAGCAGTAATTTCTAACGGTACTGCCGTACTTGGACTGGGAGACATCGGTGCTGAAGCTTCAAAGCCGGTAATGGAGGGAAAAGGACTTTTGTTCAAAATCTTTGCAGATATCAATGTATTTGATATTGAGATCGATGAAAAAGATCCGGATAAATTTATTGAAATTGTAAAAGGTATTGCTCCTACTTTCGGAGGAATCAATCTGGAAGATATTAAAGCGCCTGAAGCTTTTTATATAGAACAAAAACTGAAAGAGGAATTGAATATTCCTTTGATGCACGATGACCAGCACGGAACTGCAATTATCTCCGCAGCAGCATTGATCAACTCTCTGCAGATTGCCAATAAAGATATTGATAAAGTGAAAATGGTGGTGAACGGAGCAGGTGCAGCAGCTATTGCATGTACCAAGCTTTATATTTCATTAGGATTGAAAAAAGAAAATGTCCTGATGTGTGACAGTAAGGGAGTTATCAATCATAAAAGAGAAAACCTTACTCCTGAAAAACTGGATTTCATCGTTGAAACAGATATCGAAACATTAGAAGATGCGGTAAAAGGATCCGATGTTTTTGTAGGATTGTCAAAAGGAAACGTAATGACTCCGGAAATGCTTTTGAGCATGAACGAAAACCCAATCGTATTCGCTTTAGCCAACCCTGATCCGGAAATTGCTTACGACCTTGCTCTTGATACCCGTAAAGATGTCATCATGGCAACAGGAAGAAGTGATTATCCTAACCAGGTAAACAATGTATTAGGATTCCCTTATATCTTCCGTGGAGCATTAGATGTACAGGCTACAGGAATTAATGAAGAAATGAAACTGGCAGCCGTACATGCAATTGCTGATTTGGCAAAAGAGCCGGTACCAGAAGCTGTAATTTTAGCATATAACGTTCAGAATCTTCAGTTCGGAAGAGAATATTTTATTCCAAAACCATTCGATAACAGATTGATCACTAAAGTATCAAGCGCTGTAGCAAAAGCAGCTATTGAAAGTGGCGTTGCAAGAAAAGCTATTACAGATTTTGAAGAGTATGAGCACCAGCTGTTAGACAGAATGGGAAGAGATGAGAGATTGGTAAGAATGATGCAGAGCCGTGCGAAATCCAATCCGAAAAGAATCACCCTTGGAAATGCTGAAGAATATAATGTATTGAAAGCTGCCCAGATTCTTTATGAAGAAGGAATTGCTTACCCAAGTCTTTTAGGTGATAAAAAATACATCAAGGAGCAGATGGAGCGTTACGGAATTACCCTGGATGTTCCAATCATTGATCCAAGTGATGATGACCAGAAAGAAAACAGAAAAAAATACAGAGAAACCCTTTGGAAACTTCGCCAGAGAAAAGGAATGAACGAGTACAAAGCGAAAAGATATGTACGTCAGAGAGACTATTTCGGACCTTTGATGCTGAAACATGGAGATACTGACGGCCTTATCGTAGGATTCTCCAAAAACTATACTTCAGTTTTACGTCCTGTTTTAGAAGTGATTGAAAAAGATAAAGGAGTAGACAAAGTAGCAGCAATGATGATGATCCTGTCTGAAAAGAAACCTATTTTCTTCGCAGATACATCCATCAATCAAAACCCTACAGCAGAAGATCTTGTGAACATTGCTAAAATGGCAGAATTTACAGTGAAATCTTTCGCCATCGAACCAAGAATTGCAATGCTTGGATTTGAAAACTTTGCGGCAATTTCTGACACTTCTAAAAAAGTAGCAAAAGCAGTAAGCATCCTTCATGAGAAATTCCCTAAAATGATTGTGGATGGTGAAATTCAGCCGGACTTTGCAATGAATGCAGATCATCTTAGCGATTATCCTTTCTCAAAATTAGGAACAACGCCGGCGAATACGTTCATCTTCCCGAATCTTGAAAGTGCAAACCTTTCTTACAAAATTCTGAGAGGAATGAAAGTAGCACAGGTTATCGGACCAATATTGATGGGATTAAAGCAGCCGGTACATGTACTTCAGATGCGTTCAAGCGTAGATGAAATTGTAAACCTTGCTACCATTGCCGTTCTTGATGCGCAAAGAAGAGAGAAAAAGTAATTTATTTACTGTATATATTTAAAAAAGCATTTTGTAAAAGATGCTTTTTTTTGTTTGTATATCTGTTCATTCTTATAGCAGCTGGTACTACTAATAATGTTTTTATTACCTTTGAGGTCAATATATAGTTATATACTCTTACTGAAAGTAGGGGATATAAAAAAACAAAACTAATAATCTGATATATGCAATTGAAAACGTTCATAGCCATTCTGCTTTTCTCATTCGTACAAAATTTTTATTCTCAGAATATGAGAATAGATTATAATCTTGTCTATAAAGAAGACTCTTTAAGTACTGAAACAGTATCCAAAAAATGGTACTTCTCGTCCAGGATGGAGAATCCAGATTTTGCACGGAAAAACAATATCAGGTAGATTCCCTGAGAAGTATTGGTTTTCATGGTTTTGCCGTGGGAGACTATGTTTTTGATGCAGTAAAAGATAAGCAGGATAGAATCTCAAAGTATTACTATATGTCAGCCGATGTATATAAACTGACAGAATCTATACAGTTAGACTGGAAAATAGAAAAAGAGGTTGCTAAAAAATATGGTTATAACTGTCAGAAAGCAACATTAAGCTATAAAGGAAGAATTTGGGAAGCTTGGTTTACACAGGATATTCCCATGCAGGAAGGTCCCTATATTTTCAAAGGATTGCCAGGTTTGATTGTGGAAATGGAGGATAAAAGTCATTCCTATAAATTCTCCTTTTCAGGGTTGAAAAAAGATTTTCAAAAAATGAACTTTGTGAGCTTGGGCTTTAAGCTGGTAAATGTTTCAAGGAATAATCTTAAAAAGCTAATGCTGGACTATTATAATGATCCGTTTCGTGAGATGACCTCTGGAAATGTGAGAGCAAAATTCAAGGATGAAAAGGGAAATGAGATAGAACCCAATTTTAGGGAAATGACAAAAAATATACAAACTTCCCTGAAAAAAAACAATAATCCTATAGAATTGTCAGAAGCGATTAAATATCCATAGTCGTTAAAAACAATTTATTTTAACCTTTAATGCTGTATTTGGAGGTTAAATTTTTATATTTGGGGAGTTTCAAAAATTAATAATGATATTTTCTTTACAAGGTACTGTTCAAGAACTTACACCTACCTATGCAGTAATCAATGTACAAGGCGTTGGCTACTATGTGGGGATCAGCTTAATGACCTCACAAACACTTACTTTAAATCAACAAACTGTTTTATTTATTCAGCAGATTATCCGTGAAGATGCTCATCTTTTGTTCGGCTTTAACAGTCGTTCGGAAAAAGAAATGTTTAATTTGTTAATAAGCGTTAATGGAGTGGGTGCCGTTTCCGCACTTATCCTGCTGTCTACATTAAGCCTTGACGAAATAGCATCAGCAATACTTTCCGGTAACAGTGCATTGATTCAAAAAGCAAAAGGAATCGGTGCAAAAACTGCTGAAAGAATTATCGTTGATCTTAAAGATAAAGTGCAGAAATACAGTGATCCGAATGTGAATATTTCTGTGTTGGCAGATAATAAAATCAAGGAAGAATCGTTATCTGCATTAGAAGTTTTAGGAATTCCTAAACGTACCAGCGAGAAGATTGCCGATAGAATAATAAAACAAAATCCAAGCATCTCGGTTGAAGAATTGGTTAAACAAATTTTAAAAAACATTTAACATTTGGTGGCGAATATTAAGCATCTTAACATATTTTTGTTCCTGTCGTTCCTGTTTATGTCTGTCGGTGCTTTTGCACAAGTACAGAGAGATACGGCGATCATAAGAAAACAATATGAAGTGGCCGACCCTACGAGGTACGAAGCCTATTACGACATAAAAACCGGGATGTACTACGTGTATCCCAAAATCGGAAATACCATCACAGGTCCTCCTACAGCCATGTCTCCGGAAGAGTATAAACAATACATGCTTGCTACCCAGACTAAAGCTTACTACAAGGAGAAGTCTGATAAATACAACCTTCTTTTCAGAAAGGATAAATCAGATGCAAGGAGAAAAGGACTTATTCCTTCGGTGATGATCAATAACAAGCTTTTCGAAACCATTTTCGGAGGTAATAAAATTGAGATCATTCCTTCAGGATATGCATCCCTGGATTTTGCCGGACTTTACCAAAAAATTGATAACCCGATGATCCTGCCACAAAACAGGACCAGTTTTACCTTTGATATTGATCAGAGAATTCAGTTGGGATTATTAGGTAAGGTAGGAGAAAACCTTCAGTTAAAGGCCAATTATGACACCCAGAGTGGTTTTGCCTTTGAAAACAGAATGAACCTCGTTTGGCAGGCAAAAGGAAGCTGGAAAGATCTTCAAAGCAAAGGTCTTGGAAATGTAGATAAACCTAACGAAGGAGGAGAAGATAAAATCATCAAAAGAGTTGAATTCGGTAACGTAAATATGCCACTTTCAACGAGTCTGATCCGTGGTTCACAATCATTGTTCGGGGTGAAAACCGAATTCCAGTTAGGAAAAACATTTGGAACAGTAGTTCTTTCCCAGCAACAAGGAGAGGCTCGTAATATTGTAGTACAGGGTGGTGGGGTTATGAACAACTTTAAAGTCAATGCCATTGACTATGAAGAAAACCAGCACTTCTTTTTAGGACATTATTTCCTGAACAAATATGATGATGCATTGCTTAATTATCCACAGATCAACTCAACAATCAATATTACCAGAATGGAAGTCTGGGTATTGGATCAAGGGAACAGTAACCTGGCTTATCAGAAAAGTATTATCGGGATCAGAGACCTTGGAGAAGCTGCAGGTGGATTTACTTTACCAGATAACTCCCTGAACGGTTTATATGATGATGTGTCCGCAGTAGCAGGTTCAAGAGAAGCAGGAAAAAATTACAATGCTCTTTTTCAAGGGCATGTCTTCCCGGGAACATCTACTCCTTACAATAACGGGGAAGAATTTATTCTTGCTACAAAAGCGAGAAAACTGAATTCTAATGAATTTACCTACCAGCCGCAGTTAGGATATATTTCATTAAATCAAAAGCTTAATGACCAGCAGCTTTTAGCTGTTTCCTATTCATATACTGTTAACGGAAGCAATAAAATTTACAAAGTAGGGGAGTTCTCTGAAGAAAGCCCGGTGTTGATCACCAAAGTACTGAGAGTAAATAATAAGGTGAATACCCAATCTCCGATGTGGGATTTGATGATGAAGAATATCTATTCTATAGACGCAGGACAGGTTGCTCAGGATGGCTTTATTCTCAACGTATATTACAGAGATCCAAAAACAGGAGGTAAGGTAAACTACCTTCCGGATACTCCTGTAAAAGATCAGAATTTACTGAAATTATTCAATTGGGACCGTCTTAATATGAACGGCGATATCCAGAATAATAAAGATGGAAGTAAAGGAGATGGTATTTTCGACTTTGTCAATGGGATTACCATCAGACCTGAAACAGGAAGAGTGATTTTTACCAAAGCGCAACCTTTCGGTAAATATCTGGAATCCAAATTAGGAACCAGTGATCCTCAATATGTGTTTCAGGATCTTTATACCAAACAAAAACAACAAGCGTCCGCCAGTAACCTTTCTCAAAGATATACCCTTGAAGGCCGTTACAAAGGAGTTCAGGGTCAAGGTATATCTTTAGGAGCGGTAAACGTTCCTCAGGGATCAGTAAAAGTAGCAGCAAATGGAGTACAGCTTACAGAAGGAGTAGACTATACGGTAGACTATATGCTTGGTACGGTTACCATTATCAATGAAAATGTAAAACAGTCCGGGCAAGCAATCAATATTTCATTAGAAAACCAGTTGACATTTAATACCCAAAGAAAAAGATTCTTAGGATTAAATTTAGAAAGAAGATTTAGTGAGAACTTTATCTTAGGAGGAACGGTAATCAATTACTCAGAATCTCCGCTTACCCAAAAAGTAAATTTCGGGCAGGAAGCGGTAAACAATACCATGGCAGGGATCAACTTGATGTACAACAATCAGGCTCCTTATCTGACAAGACTGACCAATAAACTTCCGATGGTAAAAACCGAAGCTCCATCCAACTTAAACTTCAAGATGGAAGCTGCATATCTGATGCCAGGGCTGAATAAAGGAACTAATAACCAGTCTTATATTGATGATTTTGAACAGACAACTTCTAAGATATCATTAAAAGAACCGGCAGCATGGAGCTTAGCTTCAAAACCCGAAAAGAATAAATTGCCACCATTTAATACAATACCTGGCAATGACGACTTAACAAGCGGATATGGAAGAGGACTATTAACCTGGTATAATATTGACCCTAGATTCTGGGGTGTTGGAGGAAAAGCTCCTTCAGGAATTACACCTCAGTCTGTATCCAATCACGCTTCAAGAAGAGTACAATATTCGGAGATTTATAACAACAGAGATTTCGTAGCAGGAGAACAAACTTTCACCAATACTTTCGATATCTCTTATTTCCCTAAAGAAAAAGGACCATACAACGTAAATCCAGTAACAGAGCAGGCGCAAAGCAGATGGGGAGGAATTATGAGATCAATCAGTGTTCCGAACTTCGTTACTTCCAATATTGAATACGTTGAATTCTGGATGATGGATCCTTATGCAGATGGTAAAACTCTGGGAACTGATCCAAGACTTTTACTTCATTTAGGAAACGTTTCAGAAGATGTTCTGAAGGACGGGAAAATGCAATACGAAAACGGACTTCCAACTCCTGGTACACCATCATCTACTACGAATTCAAACTGGGGAGTACAGCCAAAACAACCACCAATCTTATACGCCTTCTCTACAGAAGGAGATGAGAGAAGAGTACAGGATGCAGGATATGATGGTCTTACTTCTGATCAGGAAGCCATGAGATTCGGAAATACATTTGTAAATCCGGTCACCAATATTGCTGACCCTGCAGTGGATGACTTCGTATTCTATCTTTCGGATAAATTTACAGGAACCCAGGCGTCGTCAGTGGTGGAGCGTTATAAATATTTCAGAAACCCGGAAGGAAACTCAGAAGCGAACTCTCTGAACGTAGCTTCTCAAACTCCGGATGCTGAAGATATCAACAAAGATTATAACCTTGATCAGACAGAGAACTATAACCAGTATGTTATTAAGCTTGACCAACCTAGCTTGACACTTGGGGGGGATAATAATATCGTAGATGTTAAAACGGTAAAAGCATCATTCCAGAATGGGCAGACTTCAGATGTAAAATGGTATTTATTCAGAATACCGGTATCTAAGTATGATCCACAGGAAGGATCACATGACCCTTCAGTATTGAACAATGTAAGATTTGCAAGATTAATGCTGGCAGGATTTGATCAGACCTCTACTTTAAGATTCGGAACAATGGATCTTGTAAGATCAGACTGGAGAAAGTATGATAGTAAAATTGCCAGTACAGTGGTTTCTGCACCAGAAGAAGGAATAGGTGCTGTGACAGATCCAAACTTTGAAGTAGGAAGTGTAAATATTGAAGAAAATGCATTGAACCAGCCTCCATATGTATTGCCTCCGGGAATTGACAGACAGGTATTGAGTGGAAATGCAGGAGCTCAAAGACAAAATGAAGCTTCACTTTACATGAAAGTAACTGATCTTAAATCAGAAGCAAGAGGGGTATTCAAAAATACAACGTTGGACATGAGAAGATACAAAAAGCTGAAGTTATTTGTACACGCTCACGATCCATTGAACAGAGTAATAGGAATGGATGAGAAAACCAAATTCTTTATCCGTTTCGGAAGCGATGCTACTGACAACTACTACGAATATGAATCATCATTAAAAATGACTCCAACAACGGCAACAGCTCCTATGGAAATCTGGCCATTGGAAAATGAAGTTGATTTTGACGTTCAAAATTTTGTAGATGCTAAGATCAGAAGAGATAAATCGGGAGTAGCAATTACCAATAGAACAATGGATCCTGCATACCAGGAACCTTTCAAAAATATTTATATTAAAGGTAGGCCAAGCTTAGGAAATATTACCACTATTATGATTGGGGTAAGAAATGCTGATGTAAGAGGAGGTGCCGGAATAACCAGAATATTATGGGTAAACGAAATCCGCCTTTCTGAAATTGAGAATGATGGAGGGTATGCAGGAAATGCCAGTTTAAACTTCAATATGGGAGACCTGGCAACTGTAAATGCCAATGCTTCTTATACTTCAGTTGGTTTCGGAAATATTGATTCCAAACCGGCAGAAAGAATACAGTCTACCCAATCAGCATTCAGTATTAATACTGCCGTTAATTTAGACAAATTCCTTCCGGAAAAAACAGGAGTGAAGATTCCTTTAAACTATTCTTATTCGCAGACTATCGAAGATCCAAAATATAATCCTTTGGATACCGACGTGGAATTCAATAAGGCACCGAATAAAGATCAGTTGAAAAAAGTAGCGAGAACCTACACTCAGCAGAGAAGTATAGGAGTCGTTAATATGCATAAAGAAAGAGTAAACCCAAATAAAAAGCCTAAGTTTTATGACATTGAAAACGTTTCGGTAACGGCTGTTTATAACGATGACTATTTCAGAGATATCTATACCAAGAAAAATTACAGACAATATCTGAGAGGATATATTGATTACAACTACACGTTTAAACCGTGGGTAATTAAGCCTTTCAATAAAATGATCAGCGATACTGCGAAATCTACCAAGTATCTGAGATGGGTTAAGGAATTCAACTTTAATCCGATCCCTACAAGGATATCTTTCAGAACTGAAATCGACAGAAACTACAATGAACTTGAGTTCAGAAATGTAGAAGCGATCCTGAACGGAGATATGAATAATAATTTTGATGCCATCAGAAACAGAAACTTCTTTTTGGATGGCAGTATGGGTTAGGATTCAATTTCACGAAATCATTAAAACTGGAAATCAATTCAGCAACCAGAACTTTGAATGATAATCTGGATGTAAACTCAATGGACAACAAGTCGATTTTTGGGAATGTATTCAGAGCTGGTAGACCTGTATTGTATAACCACAGAGCACAGTTGAATTATAAACTGCCGTTCCAGTATCTGCCTTACCTGGATTTCATTGATGCCGAAATAGGATATGGATTTACGTATAACTGGGCTGCAAGGTCTACCTCTTTGTTAGGATTTGTAGATCCTCAGACCAATCAGCAGCAAAGTTTAGGATCTGTTGGTCAGAATACAAATGTGATACAGGCAACAGCTTCAGCAGATCTTCCTAAGTTCTTTGGACAGTTTAATTATTTTAAAAATATAAATGCCAAGCTTCAGAAACGCAGACAGGAGATGGACTCTCTGAACAATGTGTATACGAAGCAGTGGGAGAAGAATAGATACAGATACAAGAAGTATAAGTTTAAAAACAGACTTACCCCACTTCAAAGTGCTGCCTTCTTCCTTACTTCTTTCAAACAGTTGAATGTAAGCTACACCGAAAATAATGGTACTGTACTTCCAGGATTATTATCTGCTCCAAACTGGTATGGATCCGGACAAACATTGGGAGGACCAACAATTGGATTCCTTTTTGGATCACAGGCAGACATCAGAAGAACAGTAATGGAAAACGGATGGGTAAGTGGCTCCAACTATATGACAGATCCATATGTAAGAATGTCTACCAAAGAATTGAGAGCAGACTTACAGGTAATGCCAATGAATGATTTAAGGATTGATTTAAATGTGCTGCATACTTTTAACAGTAACTTCTCACATACAGGATTCAACTATACCAATAACGGAGTTCCGGATCCTGACTTTACATTTGCCAGCGAATTGACAACATATTCCAACACAACAATGCTTCTTAGTACTTCATTCAAAGATGGGCAGGCGGTTTATCAGGCCATCAGAGAAAATGCAAGAGCACTGTCACAACAACTTGGAGGTACAGGAGCACTGGATAACAATGGATTTGCTCAGCATTACAGTATAGGAAACGCTTATGTATTGATTCCAGCCTTTAGAGCAGCTATGGAAGGAAAATCTGTGACACCAATGGGTAATCCTAAAAAATCAGGCTTCCCATTACCAAACTGGAGAATTACCTATTCAGGATTAAAAAATATCCCGATCATTAGCGGACAGTTCACGAAGTTTGATATCCTGCATGGATATACAGCAACCTATACTGCTACAGGAATCCAGAGTAATGTAGATTATCATGGCAATCCGGGGGGATATTATCAAACTGTAGATGATGCGGGTAACGTTATCAAAAATGCAGGAGATAAGATCAATCCATATACATTTGCACAGGTAGGATATGTAGAATCCTTCTCACCACTTATCGGAATAGATGTTACCATGAGAAACAATATGCAGTTTGGGATACAGTATAATAAAACAAGAATGATGGTATTGGGATTGGTAAATCAAACGCTTACCGAAGATGCCAATACAGAATATGTAGTAAGACTTGGATACATTGTAAGAAACTTCAGATTAGGAACTGCTAATATCAGAGGAAGAGGAACAAGAGGAAAAGGAAGTGATCTTAACATCAGAGGAGATATCTCATTAAGAGACAGCAAAACCTCCATTATGAATATTCTTCTAAATGATGCACAGGTGACAGGAGGGCAAAGACTGATGAATATCAAACTTTCCGCAGACTATAATGTTTCCGAGAATCTTAACCTGAGAGTATTCTACGAACAGATGACCTCAAAATATAAGATCTCCACAGCATTCCCACTGTCTACGATCAGAGCAGGTATCTCCGCCACATTTACATTCGGAGAATCCGGAGGCGGATTCTAAAAATAATACAAACTTAAAAGTCCTTCAGTTTTGGAGGACTTTTTTTATATCCAATATTTGAAGCTAGTATATTTTTGAATACATTTGTACAAAATAAAAATTAAAAAATGAACACACCATCAGAATTAAAGTACACGAAAGATCACGAATGGATCAAGATCGAAGGTAACGTTGCTACAATCGGTATTACAGACTTCGCTCAGGGAGAACTTGGAGACATCGTATATGTAGATGTAGATACTGTAGATGATGATCTAAATGGAGGAGATGTTTTTGGAAGTGTAGAAGCAGTAAAGACCGTTTCTGATCTATTCTTACCTATCGCAGGAAAGGTTATTGCATTTAATGAAGAATTAGAAAGCCAGCCAGAATTGTTAAATACAGATCCTTATGGAGATGGATGGATCATTAAATTGGAAATTGCTGATGGAGCAGATCAGTCTGAGTTACTTTCTGCAGATGATTACAAAGCAATCATTGGATAAGATTTCAAAAATATTTAGTAAGATATTGCCCATTTATTGGGCATTTCTTACTTATATGCTTCTCAAGCCCGGAGAAGAAAACCAGGAATACTGGTTTATGTTCAGCGGTATCGACAAAGTACTGCATTTAAGTATATTTGCAGCCTTGGGTTTTTCTTTCATTGCCGCATTTCCCAGAATAAAATTCTCATACTTCTTTCAGATCATCCTAATCTATGCATTCCTTACAGAAATTCTGCAGGAAGAAATGGGATTAGGTAGATCCATGGAAACATTGGATATCGTAGCAGATACTGTCGGATGTCTATTGGGATACTATACGTACAAGATGTTGGTCAAGCGTTTCTTTTAGCTTTATCTTATCCTCAAAACCCATCAGGAACTCATATTTCCCATCTTCCTCTCCAACCCTCCAACTCTCAGGTTCTCTCACGCTCCAATTCTCCAGTTTTTTTGGAGCTTTATCCTGCTATCCATTCATACTCCTCGTACCAGCACGCTCCCGTACCCAAACCCTCTCACTCTCGAACTCTCAGACTCTCCAACATTCTCAGGAGCTTTATCCTGCTATCCATTCATACTCCTCGCTCATTGCGCTCCCACATCCAAACTCTCTCCCGCTCCCACCCATACTGCGGGGTAACCATTTCTATCAGGGCTAGGGAAGGGGAATTAATGATGAATGATGAGTTCCGGGGTTCGGGTTTTAAAGTTACGAGTTTCTGGTTGTGTGGGTTCAGTAATCAGTCTGAAGTTTTTACATCTATAATTCTTATGCAATAATTAATGTACAGCTATACCATTATTTCTATTATGTCATTCCGTAGGAATCTAAACTTATTTACGAGAGTCTTA
>NZ_QICI01000004.1 GCF_004119445.1 Chryseobacterium sp. CH21
ATCAAATCTTGTCATAATTCTCTGCATCCATAGTATAAATTCTGTTCTGTCAATAATTCATGATATTTTTTTAGTGAAGCAAAGTTTATTCTTCCCAACGAATATTTCGGTAGGTCATCGTAACTACCGAAAGATTTATGACTACAAAACAAGTTTACTGATCCGAATCTGTAAATAGCTGATCAAGATGATCAAATCTTGTCATAATTCTCTGCATCCATAGTATAAATTCTGTTCTGTCAATAATTCATGATATTTTTTTAGTGAAGCAAAGTTTATTCTTCCCAAC
>NZ_QICI01000035.1 GCF_004119445.1 Chryseobacterium sp. CH21
TACTCATATGGAGGATTGCCGCCACTTGCTCCAACTTTTACGGTTGTACCATCAATTTCAATGGAAGTGATTATTGGGATGGTATATTCTGTAACATTCACATTCTGCCTGTAGGTACATCCGTTAGAGGTAAGCTCTACCCAGTAGCTTCCGGCAAAAACATTAGTAATGGATGGTGTAGTAGCTCCGGTACTCATATGGAGGATTGCCGCCACTTGCTCCAACTTTTACGGTTGTACCATCAATTTCAATGGAAGTGATTATTGGGATGGTATATTCTGTAACATTC
>NZ_QICI01000071.1 GCF_004119445.1 Chryseobacterium sp. CH21
TTTTTCATTATCAAATATGCAATACAAAAGCAGGTAGAATATTTTTCTTCCATGCAGAACTTTACTATAATAATCCACTTTTGTACTTGCGGAAAGGTGACTTAAAAGTGCTTCGGGAATAAATTCTAAAACATCTTTAAGTGATATTTTGTGATCTTTAAAAACTGACATAAACAATTGATTATCAGCAATAAAGATACAAAAAATGAAATAATAAAACAAATTAAACAACTGATAATCAATTAATTAAAATAATAATATTGAATATCTAAAAACAAAAAGTCGGAAGAAAAAATCTTCCGACCATGACTAGGCAAATGCCCGGCCTTTCTTATTAATATATCGTCTGCTTATTTTTTGATAAGCTTCGTATTGTAAGTATTTTTATCATCTTTGATAGTGATCACATACATACCTTTGATTAATGAAGCAACATTAATTCTTTGTCCATCAATCTGTCCTTCCTGAGCTAATCTTCCGTCAGCAGTATAGATTTTATAATCTGCTTTTCCTTTCAGATTTTTCACTTCTACGAAGGTATCTGCAGGGTTCGGGTAAATTGAAATTTCAGATGATTTTACTCCGTTTGTTTCGTTTACGGCAAGGGTACCTGTAATTTTCACAGAAAAATCCATAACACTACCACCACCAGAAGTAATATCTCCACAAGGGTTAGCTAATGCTGATGTACCAAATTTAGATATTACACGCATTCTTAATAGTTTATCCCCCGCATATGTTGTTGATGGAACCACAAAGGTTTGTGGACCAAATGTAACACTTCCTGCCGGAACATTTCCACCAACAGAAATCACCCTCTCTGTTGCAGCTTCAAATATTCCATTTCTATTGTAATCAATCCAAACAGAAACATTCAAAGGAACAGCATTATTGCTATATGCTTGTCTAACTACAGGGGTAAGAGCATATGATGTCCCTTGAACAAGATTTACAATTTTACTTGCATCTTCGGATAAATCCTTGTAGGATCTTAATGACGGATCATCATAAACAATATTGGATATTGTTACTTTTCTGATTGCTCCAACATAAGAAGTTCCACTATTTGCAATACAATAATCAACTCCTGTCTTTAAACCATTTGTTTTAAATACATAATTATTAGAGAATGCACCCGGAACACTGTTTACAACAGCTGCTACCTGTACTTCATAATTTGTTTCATCTTCAAGACCTGTTAATACAACTGAATTCGTTGGGCTTGTTGCATTTGACCAGCTTGAAGCGCCTTGTTTTCTATAGTTAATAGAATACGTTGCTCCAGGTACACTATTCCATGATGCTCTGGCTGTTGTTTTAAATACTTCTGTACTTATTGTTGTAAGTCCTGTTGGAGCTGCAGTTGTAGAAGTAGGAGCATCTGCAACAGTAACTTGAGGAGAAACAGCATAGAAAACATTACCAATTGATGACACTCTCAACTTAATTGGTGTCGTAATGGTATTTGGCATTTGTACTGTAAAGCTCCCTGTATTAGGTGTAGAAGCTACTAAGTCTGTCCAGGTTGCTCCGTTATCTGAAGTATAGTCTATCTTTACATTAGGTGAGTTATAAGGAGCTGTATTTGTATTCGCTACTTCCCACTGAATAACATTATTAGCATTTTTATATAATACTGATGATGTAGTAATTCCGTTAAACTTGAAAGGACCATCATTACCCACTACTGTATTAACTTCTGAAGAAGATAACATTGGTCTTTGTGCGTTTTGATCTCTAACAGTTACAGCATAGCTTACCGTTCTAGGAACATAAGATACAGTTTCCCAGTTTGGATTTGGGTTATTTGCAGCATCAGTTTTATTGGTAAGAATTCCATTCATCACTAGAGAAAGGCTTGGGAAATATCTTCTTCCACTAGCTGTTCCAAAACGGGATCTTGTTAAAGCCCCCTGTGTATTATATCCCCATCCTGTGTCTCCGGAAATTGAAGCCAAGCCAGTAACACTATTCGTCTGTTCCCAAGTATAATTAATAGCATCTCCTTCTGCATCTGTTGCTGATGCATCAAGATAATAAGCTGTCCCCTTAGGAACTGTATATGACGTAAGTGCTCCTATTACAGGCGGTGTATTATTCGTAATATTTTCCGAAGTACCACAAGCTGCAGGCTTACCTTCTAAATTCGTTAAAATCTGATCTACTGATTTATAGTGGAAATAAGCATCTGAAGACATTTGAACATTATCACTTGTAATCCCCGCATATCCCATAATAGTAGTTCCTCCTCCTGGTTCTACATTAACATTACTTCCTTCTGATGTATTTGAGAAAGTATGATTCCCTCCTAACTGATGCCCCATCTCATGAGCTACATAATCAATGTCAAAAGAATCTCCGCTTGGAACATTATTGGATGGTGAAGTAAATCCTGATCCTTTACCCTCAGGTACACTAGTCGTTGGATCAACACATATACAACCAATACATCCGGCATTTCCTCCTCCTCCTGAAGCACCAAATAAGTGCCCGATATCATAGTTTGCATTGGTTACCTGAGCTGTCATAACATTCTGAAGTTCCAGATTCCAAGCTCCATCTACACCATCATCAGCAATTGAATAAGGGTCTGAATTTGGATCTGTATAGATAACATTTGGGAAGTTCTGAACCAATAATTTTATTCCGAAGTCTTTTTGAAATACTCCGTTCACACGGCTCATCGTGTTGTTAATTGCAACCAATGCAGGAGCTCTCTTTTGATCATCTGTCGCTGTCGCTGGTACACCCGCCAGATTCATAAAATATTGAGTATACTCTCCTGTAACAGAAACTGCTAATCTGTAAGTTCTGAATTTTGTACTTGATGGTCTGCTGGTTATTCCTACATTAGAAAGATTCTTTTTTCCATTGGCTTCTAATGCCTTTATGTCTTTAAAGTTCTTTTCGTCTGTAGCACATTCAAATCCATGTTCACTTTCTGTTCTTTTTGTTTTATAGAAAACACCGTATACCTGCTTATCTGTAGTAATAGGCTCTATAAACTGAAATTTTCCGTCTTTGATAATCATTGACTGCATTTCAGTAGGTGCAGTACTGAATCTTACATATTTACCCGGATCATCTACTCCTACTCCAACGTAAGACCCTAACTGATATCTGTCTGCTATAGATTTTTCCATAACCGGATCACTATACACAGCAAATTTTTCAATTTTCCCTTCTGCTGTAGGTAAGGATACAATAACAGCCTGAGCTCCTTTTCCTGTTTCTACAGCATCTTTTAAAACATTCCTAAGAGACTGCAAATCAAACCTATAAGAATACTGAACTTCTACTTCTTTTCTGATTTGAGAGGTTTTTTGTGAGGTTGGCTCCCACCTCTGTGCATTGAAACTGGATAGCCCAGCAGCCAAAGCACAAACTAATAAAATTCTTTTTTCATAATTACCTAATTCGTTTAAAATTAATAAACTTTTAATATCCGCCATAAAAGTACTAATTATAAACACAACCACATAAAAAAAACGATCAATTTTATCTAAAATTGACCGTTTTTATAAATATTATATTTTTTTAGAGTTATTTCTTTATTCCCATCTCATATAGGGCAAAAGATATAAGATCTGCATTTTCACTGATCACCTGATCCGTTGATCTCCCCGCTCCATGTCCTGCATTCTTTTCAATTCTCAAAAGAATAGGATTTTTACATGCTTGCTTTTCCTGAAGCTCAGCTCCAAATTTGAACGAGTGTGCCGGAACTACTCTGTCATCATGATCACTGGTGATGATCATTGTTGATGGATAACAAGTACCTGCTTTTACGTTGTGTACAGGAGAATATGATTTCAGATACTCAAACATCTCTTTACTGTCTTCTGCCGTTCCATAGTCATATGACCAACCGGCTCCTGCTGTAAATTTATTATATCTCAACATATCCAGCACTCCTACTCCCGGAAAAGCTACTTTTGCAAGATCCGGGCGCATTGTCATTGTTGCACCAACTAGCAATCCTCCGTTAGATCTTCCTGAAAGAGCCATATATTCTTTTGATGTGTATCCTTTACTTTGAAGGTATTCTCCGGCAGCAATAAAGTCTTCAAAAACATTTTTCTTCTGCTGTTTTGTTCCGGCATCGTGCCATTTTTTACCATATTCACCACCACCACGGATGTTTGGAACGGCATAAATTCCTCCATTTTCCATCCAGATAGCGTTGACTACAGAGAATGACGGTTGTAAACTGATATTGAACCCTCCGTAAGAGTACAGGATCGTAGGATTTTTACCATCCAGCTTAGTTCCTTTCTTATAATTGATCATCATAGGAACTTTTGTACCATCTTTTGAAGTATAAAATACCTGTTCTGAAACATAATCATCCGGATTAAATTTCACTTTTGGTTTTTGATATACTTCAGATTTTCCTGAATCTACATTAAATTTATAAGTGGTTCCCGGTGTGATATAATTGCTGAAAGAGAAATAAACGTCTTTCTCCTTCTCTTTTCCTCCGAATCCTGAGATATTTCCTTTGCCTGGAAGGGTGATTTCCCTAACCAGTTTTCCAGCTTTATCAAACTGTTTTACCTGATCTATGGCATCAATCATATAAGTAGCAAAGAAATATCCTCCACCGGAAGAGATTCCCAAAACGTTCTCAGTTTGTGGAATCACGTCTTTCCATGTAGAAGGAGACGGATTGCTGATTGTAGTTTTTACAAGACGCATATTTGGTGCATCTTTATCTGTAAAAATGAAAAGATCATCACCTTGAGTATCTACGATGCTGGCATTGATGTCAAATCCGCTCATAATTTGTACAAAGTCACCTCCTTTTTGAAGATCTTTAATGTACAGTTCATTACCATTCGTAGCATTAGCAGCAGAAATGATAAGATATCTCTGGTCTTCGGAAACCCCTGCTCCCAGATATCTTCTTGGCGTTTTATCACCTCCGAAAATCAATTTATCTGCGGACTGCTTTGTTCCCAGCTTGTGAAAGTATACTTTATGCTTATCTGTCATTCCGGAAAGCACTGTTCCTTCTTTAGGCTTGTCATAGCTTGAATAATAGAACCCTTCGTCACCCTGCCAAGAAATTCCGCTGAATTTTACATCCAGTAATGTTTCATCAATCTGTTTTTTGGTAACAGCATCAATGATGATGATCTTGTTCCAGTCACTTCCCCCTTCAGAAATAGAATAAGCGGCAAGATTCCCTTTTTTGTTGAATGAGAGGTTAGAAAGTGAAGTTGTTCCCTTTTCTGAAAATTTATTCGGATCTAAAAATACTTCTGTAGCATTGGTCTTGTTGTTTGTTCTGTACAAAACAGACTGAGCCTGCAAACCGTCATTCTTATAATAATAGGTATAGTCTCCTTCTTTGAATGGTGCTGAAATTTTCTCATAGTTCCAGATATCTTTCAGCTGGCTTTTAATTTTATCCCTGAACGGAATTTTAGAAAGGTAATTCTGGCTGTACGCTACTTCTTCATCTACCCACTTCTTTGTAGGTTCAGAATCGTTTTCCAGATCTCTGAAAGGATCAGAAACAGCAGTTCCGAAATAGGTATCTGTCTGGCTTCCTTTTAATGCTTTAGGATAATTCATTTTCTGAGAATAAAAAGATGCTGAAAACAACACTCCAGCAGTTAACAATATAGGCTTAAAATTCATACTGATCGGTTTTTCTCAAAAATACGCAAAGTATGTGAAATAAAAAAAGTCCCTTTACATTGGGACCTTTTTTATTTATAATTGTATTTTTCTACTATTCACTCGCTCCGAAACTTTCAAAATAGAAATCGGTAAGGTTGGAAACAATCTCATCCGGACTGCCGTTCCAATAGTATATTTTATCACCTTCTTTAAGTTCGTATAAACTGAAATTCTGATCTGTTGTTACCGTTTTATCTGCATTTTTGAAATCCTGAACTGCCTGAATCAGATATTTTTTCAGGTCTTCCGGTTTTATTTTACTCAGATCACCTTTGGGTCCTGAAGTAAGTTTTGATGGAACCAGGAAATTTACGGAATAGTTTACTTCTGCAATTTTCTGTCCTTCTACGTATTCATTCGGAACTACTTTTACGTCTTTAACGGTAAGTTTTCCTGCTTTAAAATTTCCAAACATGGCTCTGAAATAATCTTCAGCCTCTTTTTTACATGCTGCAGCCGTAGCTTTCGGAAAAGCAGAAAGAAAATTTTCCACACTTCCGTTGATCATTTCCTGTGAAGTTTCTTTAAAATTAACCTGATAAGCAACCTGTCCGTCTACTGTAGGTTTTAAATAGTCATTAAGCTTACCCAATGCAACCTCATCATTGTTGACGAAGGTACCAAAGAACAGTTCAAAGGTTTCTTTAGGTTTCTTTACTTCAGTTTGAGCCTTAAGCTGCTGTCCCATCATGGTAAGCATCAGCAGCAAAATAATTTTGTAGGTTTTCATAGTTTATATTTTGTTTCGTTATTGGGAAAAACAAAGCCCCTGAAAATTCAGGGGCTTTATTTGTATTGGTTTTAATTTTAGTAATTTTCTTCTTCCCCCTTCATTTTCTCTGCGTTCTCTGCCATAATTACGGCGTCAATCATTTCAGAAATATCTCCGTTCATATAAGCATCAAGGTTGTACATAGACTTGTTGATTCTGTGGTCTGTAACTCTACCTTGCGGGTAATTGTAGGTTTTAATTTTTGCAGAACGGTCTCCAGTGGATACCATAGATTTACGTTGTGCTGCAATATCTCCCTGTACTTTCTGCAATTCGATATCGTATAGCTTTGTTCTTAGCATTTCCATTGCCAACTCACGGTTAGCCAGCTGAGAACGAGCCTGTTGACACACCACAACAAGTCCTGAAGGTTTGTGGGTAAGCTGAACTTTAGTTTCAACCTTGTTTACGTTCTGACCTCCTGCACCTCCTGAACGGGATGTCTGCATTTCGATATCTGCAGGATTCAGTTCAAAGTCTACTTCTTCAGCTTCCGGAAGAACAGCAATTGTAATGGCAGAAGTGTGAACTCTACCTTGCGATTCTGTTTCAGGAACACGTTGTACACGGTGAACTCCGGATTCGAACTTCATGATTCCGTAAACACCTTCTCCTTCTACTTTCATGATCAGTTCCTTGTATCCTTTTGCGGCTTCGTTAGAATCTGTTACTTCATGTCTCCATCCTTTTGTTTTGAAATACATGGTATACATTCTGTAGATATCTTCTACGAAAATAGCAGCTTCGTCACCTCCTGTTCCGGCACGTAATTCTACGATAACGTTTTTGTCATCGGCAGGATCTTTAGGGATCAGTAATACTTTCAGTTCTTCTTCCAGTGCAGGAAGTTTGGCCTGAGATTCGAGTTTTTCTTCTTTAGCAAGGTCTACAAGGTCTCTGTCTGAACCATCGGCAATGATTTCATCAGATTCTGCAATACTGTCCAAAGCCCCTTTATACTGATCGTAAACTCTTACAATTTTTCCCAAATCACTATATTCTTTGTTCAAAGAAGAATATCTTTTTTGGTCTGAAATGACATCAGGCTGTATAATAAGGTCTGCAACCTCATTATATCTTTGTTTTATAGCTTCTAATTTTGGAATTAATGATTTAGACATTGTAGAAATTTTGTGGGTGCAAAGATAAGGATTATTAATTCAAAATTAAAATTCCGAATCATCATAAATTTTTGAGCATTAGGGATAAAGGATGCAAAATGACAAAAATGCGAAATTATAAATTTATTTATCCTGCTTTATGTGAGATAAAAATTAGCTCTAAGATCCTTTAGAGAGTCTTCTGTCTATCAAATATAAAACAATTCCTACTGCGATAATTCCCAGTCCTATTAAGCTTTCTTTAGGGTTATGAATGAATGTGAAATAAAGAATATAAAAACTGAACAGTAAAAAAACGGCCGGAAAAATGTGGAAAGCATTCGACTTAAAAATTTTTCGGTCTTTTTTCTTCAGGAAGAATACGGTTGAAATGGCCAGACTTGCAAAAAGCTGTAAAATAAAGGCGGTATAAACAAATATTTCTTTGAAACTCCCTGTAAGAATGATAATAGCTGCAATCACTGCATGGGCAAAAATAGCTCTTACTGGAATTCCTTTCTCGTTACCCAAGGATAATGGTTTCCAAATGGAGGTATGTTTTGCAAAAGCCTGCGTTAGTCTTGATCCTACCCACAGATATCCGCTGATTGTTGCAATAAGCTGCAGCGCAATAAAAATATTAACGATCTTTCCAAAAGTGGATCCTAACATATTGACAGCAGCTTCTCCCATCACATCTTCTTTTCCTGCCAATTGACTCACAGGAGCATGTTTCAGCATAATATAATTCACCAGAATATAGCTTACCGTCACAAAAACAGTTCCTATAATCAATGATTTGGGAAGGTTTTTCTGAACATCTTTTATTTCTCCCGCAATATAAGAAGCTGAGTTCCAGCCTGTGTAGGAGTAGGTGACAAATACCAGAGACGTGGCAAAAGCTGGGAGCATGATTTCATTTTTCCAACTGTCACTGAAGTTCAGGCTATTTCCGATCTGTGGCGAATCTGAAAGTCCAACACCAAGAATAACCAACACAATAATGAAAGTTATTTTAATAAAAGTAAAAAAATTATGAAATCTACTGGATGTTTTTAAGCTAAATGATAAGGCAATAGCCACTACGAAAATAGCTGCAATCGCAAAACCGTTCCCAAAAGAATAATCAAATACGGAAAGGTATTTTGACATTGCCAATGCAGCAAGAGCCACCGGAGAGGAAAATCCGATAATCAGGGAAACCCAGCTTATCAGGTATCCGAATAAGGGATGATAGGTTTCTTTAAGATAAATAAAATCGCCTCCATTTCCTTTAAAGTGTGAACCTAA
The DNA here is from genome assembly GCF_004119445.1 of Chryseobacterium sp. CH21. Lineage (GTDB taxonomy): Bacteria > Bacteroidota > Bacteroidia > Flavobacteriales > Weeksellaceae > Chryseobacterium. The sequence goes on from NZ_QICI01000071.1 coordinate 8,851, forward strand.
TTCCGCATAGCAAAAAGCCCCGAACAGAGCAAGAATTCCTCCGATTGCCCATAACAGGAATATGCTATAGGTATTGGTAATATCGGATAACTGAAATCCCAGGGTGGTAAAAATCCCTGTTCCGATCATATTGGAAACCACGATGGCTCCAGCTGTTTTCCAGCCAATCTGATGTGAGGTAGTACTCATTTACTGATTAAAAATTAAAATTAAGCCTTCCGAAGAAATAATTCCCCAGTGTCCCCATCTGAACCGGTGCATATTTGAATACTCCATAATATGAATTTTCATAAATCTGGCGATCCGGGAAGACATCAAATACATTGTTGGCTCCTAATGTAAAGTTGATATTTTTCGTAATATCATATCCAACACTGATGTCGGTAACTACTTTTGGTGAGAATTCCTGCACACCTCCAAACGGATAGCCATCTCTTATTACTTTACCAAAATAAGTATTTCTTACGAGAAAATTGAATTTCCCGCTTCCATAATTTAATCCTAATGATGCTTTTGTTTTGGGAGACAATGTTTCAATGATGTTGATCTGATCCGGTCCAAAGAATTCATTTTGTGGTGTTCCCAGGTTTTCCGGAAATGGAAATCTGTGATTTTTGTTTCGGTATAATTTCCGGCAAGATTTATATTTAATTTTCCGTTACCAAGAACCCAGTCATAGGAAACCACTACATCCACTCCTTTTGTCTCGGTATCAATGGCATTGGCAAAGAACCTTCCGCTTTCTACCTTAAACTGATCCAGTCTTGGATCGGTAATATTGCTGGTAATGACAATTCTGTTTTTCACCTTGATCCAGTATCCGTCTACGGTAATGAATAATCCTTTTGCAGGTTTTAAAGTGAACCCAGCACTTGCATTAATAGAAGTTTCCTGTTTAAGTTTATCAAATCCAAGAATTCTTGCAGCATCGCTATCATTTCTGAAAATCCCTTTGGTTACAATTCCGGAACCGGACGTAGAAATATCCGCATAAGAGTTATTAAAATACTGCTGTTGAAGAGAAGGTGCTCTGAATCCTGTTCCCACCGCTGCTCGTACTGCATAGTTTTTTACAAATTCATATCGTACAGCCAGTTTTCCATTCAAAGTATTTCCAAAATCTGAATAATTTTCAAATCTTGCCGCAGCATCAATGTTTAATTTTTTATCTAAATCGTAGGAAACATCAGCATACACCGCTGTTGAATGCCTGTCTTTTGTCAATGCATTGTTGGGAGAAAACCCGATAAAAGATTGAGATCCACCTGCGCCCAACACTGTGGATCCTTCTGTGGCAACATTTCCGTTAATGTCATATTGGGTGTAAGAAGCTTCATCTCCTGCTTTGATCTGGTATTGTTCAAATCTGAATTCTCCTCCGAAAGCGATATTGAATTGGTTTATATTTTTGGAAACATCAAGATTAATCGTGTTTTGGAGGAAGCTGTGTGCTCCGGCATAAAAACTTGTTGGGGATTTTGCTCCCAGTGAAGCATTATTCGTATTGTCTACATTGTAATTAAAAGTATTGCTTCCGAATGTATTGCTAAGATCAAAAAACCAATTATTGACATTATATTTTGCTCCTACAGCATAAGAAACATCATACACCTGAGATGCAAGATTTGCCTGAAACCCATTCGGATAAATAGATGAAACTACATTAGATGTTTCGCTCGGAAGTCTTCTGAAGCCAAACCCTTTTCCTTCTTTGATACTGAAACCTCCAAAAGAATACAGTTTAAAATGATCGTTAAAAGGATATTCTGCATTGAAAAAAAGTTGTCCCTGTCTGATCTGGGCATCTCCGATCTGAAAATTAAAATCGTCACGGGTTAATCCTTTTTCTTTGATCTTCTCATCATCTGCTGCTCTTGCAGCAGCAGGATCATCGGCAAATGCATACGCAAAATTATTCCCGAAAATATCAAGATCATGATTTTGCGTTCTTGTGGTTTTTCCTCTGTGGCTTAATTGCAATGAAAGGTTAATATAACTATCTGTCTTTCCTAATGTTGTTCCGTAGTTGGCTCCTGCCTGGTAAGTATCGCCATCATTTCTTCCGGTTAATCCATAAGTAAGGCTTGCTGAAGCTCCGGCATTTTTTTTAAGAATAATATTGATAACTCCAGCAATGGCATCAGAACCGTATTGTGCAGCAGCTCCGTCTCTTAACACTTCTATTCTGTCAATCGCAATCACCGGAATGGCACTTAAATCTGTTCCTACAGAGCCATTTCCCACTGTATTCTGATAATTTACCAAAGAAGTAGAATGCCTTCTTTTTCCGTTAAGCAGCACCAGAACCTGATCAGGTCCCATCCCTCTTAAGGTTACAGGGTCGATATGTTCCGTACCATCCGAAGCAGACTGTCTCACTGCATTAAATGATGGAATGACATAGTTCAGGAGATCCTGAGCAGTCATTTGCGGAGAACTTCTCTGAATTTTGTCGATATTGATTACATCTACAGGAACCGGTGTCTCCAGCTTTGTTCTTTTGACATTACGGTTTCCTACGATGATGATATCTTCAATCTGTTTTCCTTTCTCCTCACTTTCCTGAGCAGCGACCAGAATTGCTCCAAGCAATAATACAGCTGTGCTTAATTTTTTCATTTTATTCTTGCCAATTAATAATACGAATCTGGCGGATCTTTCCGCAGATACACAAGACTTCAAGAAATGGAATTCATATAGAATATTGACTTCACTTATCTCCCCCTAAGGGTTGGAATTAGCACCTTTACACTTCTGAAACCGTGTAGGTTGCTAAGGTTTCACGGGGCCAAATCCCTCCACCTTTCTTGATAAATCTACTGCAAAAGTAGACTATTTTTTTAAATGTACAAAAAAGACAAATCTGCTACACTGCAAATTTGCCTTTTTATTTTTTATGGAACTTGTTTACCCTTTTATTTTTGAACCATTAAGATGTAATAAGAGTTTAAGAGTATTAAGATAAGCTTCGCTTTATGCTTAAAAATCAGAATGATTCAGCTTAACTCTACTTTATTGCTTAAATCCTTCTTAATGGTTTTAATACATTTTTCATAAGTCTAAACGCTTTTATTTAATGATCATCTTTTGAATCGCAATTCCTGTATCCGATTTCAGCTGTACAAGGTAAGTTCCTGCCGGATAATTGATTTTTGCTTCATAGGTACCGTTTTCTTTATCCAGTTTGAATGAATCAAGTTTTTTACCGGTCATATCAAAAATTAAAATCTCTCCGTTTTTTGCTTTATTGAAAACTAATTTAGCTACTCCATTTTTTACCGGATTATCAGCAATCTGAAGGGATAATTTGCTGGCTGCATTGGTATCAGCAGTTGACAAAGTACCTGCATAGTTTCCAAAGATTCTGAATTCTCCTGGCTGTAGAGTAATCGGAGCTGTTGTGGAGGCTACATTTGAGATACTGTCATCCATCAAATTCTGCCATTGACCTGTATAAGGGAAATAAGGTACTACATTCTGTACGGATGTAGTGTAATTGGCTAATACCACAACATTCTTTGTTCCCGTTGTAATAGCTGTATCATACACGTAAATTCTTGTGATCAGACCATTAGGATCATTCGTAAGATTATTGGATTCTATACTGTACGTTTTAGATTTAAAAACCGGATGACTGTTTCTGATATTGATGATTTTAGCCCAGGTATCATACACTGCTTTTCTGTTCGGATTCGTATCATACCCTAAAGTAAATGCAATAGGTTTTTCATCTGTTCTGCAACCATTATCTATGGTACCATTTGCACATCTGTTGATGCTGAATTCATAACCTAATTCTCCAAACTGCCAGATCATTTTCGGGCCGGGAATGGTAAAGAAAGTAGCCCCAAAAGTTTTCATTCTTTCAAGAGCGGTATTCATATCTTTCACATTATAACTTCCGTTGACTGCACCATAAGCAAGGTTTTTAAACATCAGTCTTTCTTCATCATGACTTTCTCCGTAGCCTAAAGCACTCATGTTGGTAAAGCCATGAAGACTGTGGTTCATGCGGTCATAATTACTGTTTTCCTGATATCCCATCGTATTCTGGTTGTAAGGATCGGTCTGTTTATTCCAAAGCATAACGCCTTTTCCTTCTGCAATTCTGTAGTTCGCCCATTGCTGTTCTTCTGCATCCGTTCCCAAGTGTTCGAAGATCATGTAAGAATTCGGATCAAGAGCCCATTGTCTGTCTGCATAATGTTTCATGATGTCCACTCTGTCCTGCTGATAGGCATTGGTACAGGCTTCATCGTTTTCAGAACAACTTTGAGTGAATCCTTTTGTTAAATCCCAACGGAATCCGTCTATATGATATTCCGTCAGCCATTGCTCAAGACATCTTTCAACGTAATATTGCGTTGAAGGACTAGTATGGTTAAAATCATTGAATACATTGTATGAATGTTTCGGAACCTGATTAAAGTAAGGGTTGTTTGCTGCCACATCACCATAGCCGTCTCCATCCGGATCTACATTCCAAAGTCTTACCAGAGGAGAACGCCCTGTGGCATGATTAAATGCAACATCCAGAATTACTGCAATACCGTTCTGGTGGCAAAGATCTACAAATTCTTTGAATTTTTCCGGAGTTCCATAGGCTTTGTCTAATGCATAATGGAAGGAAGTATTGTATCCCCAGGAAAGATTTCCGTCAAATTCCATGATCGGCATTAATTCTATGGCATTGATTTTTAAATTCTTTAAATAAGCAATTTTATCAATCAGTGACTGCCAGTTCTTTTCCTGTGTAAAGTCTCTCAATAACAATTCATAAACTAACAAATCTTCTTTCGCTGGTCTCTGAAAATTGGTAACCTGCCAGTTGTAAGCAGTCTGACCAGTTTTAAAGGTTGAAACTTCGAAACCCTGTCCTGCAGGAAATGCGGGTAAATTCGGATAGGTAGAGGCTGAAATCCACTGATCGTCATAAGATGATAAAATCTGTGGTGAATAAGGATCTGCTACTTTTCTCAAATCATTGGTTCTGTACTGGAAGGTATAGAGCTGCTGAGGAGTAATCCCGTTAAATTCTATCCAGTACAGATCAGGATTTGTAGTATCTCTTTTCATTAAATAAGCATCATTCACCGCCCAGTTATTGAAACTTCCGATGACATGTACAAAATTTTTCCCGGGAGCATATAAAGCCAGTCCTACTTTGGTCTGATCTGTAGGGTGATAATTGATTCCCTGTCTCATCCAGTTCGGTATTGCTTCGGAAACCACATTTCTCGGAACCTGTAAAATAAATGTTGCATTTTTAGAATTGGTTCCCTGTGTTGCCACAAGTTCCATACTGGCATCCTGAGTAACTGCATAACTGTAAGAATAAGATTGTGAAGGAGTTGTAGTAGAATTGACAACAGTTCCATTGGCTTTTAACTGAAATGTTGCGTTGACATTGGTTGTAGCCGTAATATTAATAGAATTCCCCACAGGAACTGTGGTAAGGCTATTCGCCAGTGGATTGGTAAGATTTAAGCTTAAAGTCCCTACGTTTACAAAAATATCAGGTGAGGTCTGATGGGATCCTGTTTTATCTTTTAATAAAAACCCGAACCTTCCGATTCCTGTTCTTCCGAAGAATGCAGTTGGGGTAAAAGTAAGTGAATAGCTGTCTGTTCCGGCATTATAAGTCAGCTTATTCAAATCATTGGAATTGTTCCAGCTGCCATTGGTAGGACAATCCTGACTGTTCTGATAATTGGTATCAAACGACCATGTCCAGATGTAAATGGCATTATTGGAAACACCCCACGCAGATTCATCAATCTGGTCTCCCGGAACGGTAAGCGTAATAGCATCTGTTTCATTGAATGGATTGGGGGTAATGGTGTAATTGATCTGCCCAAAAACAACGATTGTAATCAGCAGAAAAACAACGGAATAAAATTTTTTCATGTCTTATTTTTTATCGAATATAATATTAATTTTTATTCATACTTACTATTTTGATACGATAATTTCATTTTCAGAAGAAAAAATACATAAAAAAGGCTCATGAAATTTTCATGAGCCTCCCAATAAAAGTAATTGTAATGAACTATTTTTTATATGACGAATATCTTTGAAACTGATTAATCTTTTATAATTTTTTTAGAAACAATCTGTCCGTTCTTTAATTTTAATTCTACGATGTATAATCCTGCAGAAAGCTCAGTCATGTTGATCTGATTATCCGAGAACTGTACATTCATTCTTTGCCCTACCGCATTGGTAACGTTTACTTTTTCAATCGCTGAGTCTGATTTTACCATAAGAAGTCCTTTTGTAGGGTTTGGGTACATTCCTATGACAGCTTTATTTAACTTAATTTCAGATGTGCTTAATGAAGATGTAGGCTTGATACATCTTACCGATGCTCCCTGTCCTCTCATAGCTCCTGCCGATGGATTGGCAATAGTAGTTCCTATATAAAGGTATTTTCCTCCTGAACTTGATGTATCAGAACTCCAGAAATACCCTCTTTGTCCTACATACGTAAAGTTACCATCACTTGAGCTTCTGAATCCTCCTGCCGGTAATTTAAGATAACTGTTATAAGCCGTTGTCGGGTTAGCAATACTTTCCGCTCCTACTAAAGAGGTCCAGTCCGCCTGAGAAGGCATTTTCCAGTCTGGTCCAATGGCTTTACAAGGATCTACTCCTACAGATGCATTAACATCTGCTACTGACGCTCCGCTCCATGTATCTCCACCTGAAAAAACAGCCCACCAAGCCGGAGATCCTGCAATATAACCTCCCGAAGTTGTACTTGTTCCTTCCGGTGTGTTAGGTGATGGTGCCTGTACTACCTGAGAATTTCTAAGCTGATGTCCGTCATCCCATCTTCCCCATTGGAAAAGATCTCCATATGAATTGGCATCAGCCATTGATGAAGCCACCTGTGCACTTCCCAGATTCTGCTGAAGCCAGATTTTTCCGTCTGATCCTCTTACCGTAGTATAAGCAACCTGCTGACCACGGTACATGAAACTTACGCAGCCAACATCTCCTGCGTTGGATCCAGGATCTGTATTACTGCAAGTTTGTGGATTTAAGTTCAGAGAAATTCTTTTAACTTTTGTCGTATTGTCAGAATAAGCCAAAACAAGATAGTTCTGAGCTTTATCTACTGCAAGATCATTGTATTTTGCTTCACCATCCGAAACAAAATCTCCTCCAAAAGGAACCCAGTTTTGTGAGTCGTCTAATTTATAAACGGTATTTCTCAGGAAATTATCATTTTCAAAACGGCTCGCCACCACATAAGGAGTTCCGGATCCTGTAACTGCTAAAGCAACATGTTGTACTCTTCCATCAGAAAAGTTGGCATTTCCAACCTGCACCCAAGCGTTTCCATCAAATTTTTTGACATTCACTTTTCTTCCTCCTCCTGAGTTGGATACATAAGCTACATAAATCTTGTTGGATCCATCCAAAGCGATATCAGCATTATACTGCTCTCCTGATGATGAAGCATCTGCAGCAGCACCGCCTACTAAAGTCCAGTTTTGTGTAGAATTGGCATCCGTACTGTTTTGATATACTTTCAACCCTCCGGAAACATTACAGGTATAGATCATATTATTAGATCCTATTACCATTTCAGCAAATTCAGCACCTCCGGAAAAGCCTGCATTTCCTACCTGTTCCCAAGTACCTCCAAAATATCTTTTTACTGTTCCTGAACCATATGATCCATAAGTGAATATAACATTATCCGAAGATACTGCAGAAGCCTGGTAATTAACAGAACTGTCTGTAGCGTTAGGTAACTGAGACCATAATGACCCTGTAAACAAACGTACTTCCATTCCTGAACCTGGGTAGCCAAGCTGATTGGTATAATAAATACTGCTTCCGTTCGGGCTTACGGATAATGAATTGTAAGTCGCTGTTCCTGTAGTAACTCCGGGAGTTCCACCTAAGTAAGACCATGAAGTTCCGTTGAATTTCTGAACAGAACCTTTGGCTACTGAAACATCATAATATGACAGATAGTAATTTCCTGAGTTATCAATAACAAGATTATTAAAACTGCTTCCTCCTGCAGATACATCCTGAACGCCTCCTACATTTTCCCACTGCTGCGCATACATATAGCTTCCAGCAAGGGTTAGCAGTGCTAATCCCGTTCTGATTTTCTGTATTGCAAAATGTAAATCTTTAAACATATGAAATATTATTTTTAATTATTCTAAATTTAATTTAATTTTGCGCAAAAGTACCCCACATTATTAACCCCGAGTTATCATTTTCGAACTTTTGGTTATCCTGAGGAGGACTTTTCTCTTAAGTAAGTTGTACCATGGCCGTAAAAATGTGTTGTATGAGGAATCAATATAAAAGTGGACTTTTGTTCAGATCCGAAGACATCAAAATCATCATGCAGGAAGACCTGTGCCCTGACCAAACCTTCAAGTCTCATATGCTGGAAGGGAAGTCAAGTTTTAATCTGATATTCATGCTGAGTGATGGCATTAATTTAGAAGGTCATGATTGCGGTACCCAATTTTTATTTAAGAAAAATCAGTATATCCTCCATTATTCTCCAAAAGAGAGTGTTGCTGAACTGTGGACAGAAAATCAGGAAATTCTGAGGTATCTTCAGATTCAGATTAATTATCAATATATTTTTAACCTCATTAATCCTGAGCTTAATCGTGAGAATGCTGAGATCCTGGAAAATATGATTCATAATAATTTCATATTTCTTCATAAAGAAACACCTCCGGACATGACGGTTGAAATGCATATGATTGTAAAGGAAATTCTGGGTTACACAAAGAAAGGAATTATGCAGAAATTATTTATAGAAGCAAAAATCATTAAACTTCTTATTCTGATTTTTGAGCAGTTCAATGAGAAAAACACAGTGGAATCTATTCCAAAAACACCGGAAATCATCAGGAAATTTATTGATGAAAATTATCACAGAAATATAAAAGCGGAAGAGATTGGAAAGTATATGGGCTTGAATCAAAATATCATCAGGAAAGAATTCAAGGCTCAGTATCACACAACGATAGCGCATTACATATCAGAGCTCAGAATGCTGAAAGCCAGAAAACTGATCACTGATAAAGAAATCATGATCAAAGAAATCGCTATTGAATGTGGCTATGAATATCTCCAGAATTTTACCAGAGCTTTTAAAAAGAAATTTGGAGTATCTCCGGAAAGCCTGAGGAACAATAAATAGAAAAACCGCTTAATTGCTTAAGCGGTTTTGTATATGTTGTTTTGCTTTGATATTACTTTTCCAGAATTAAGGTGAAAAAGCAATGACAATCAATTAATGATGATGTCCGTGATCGTGAAGGAAAGGTCCGTTTCCTTTAGGCTCGCTATAGATAACTTCTACACCTTCCTGCTCAGTAATAAGCTTTCTTCTGATATCTTCAGGGTCGAAAGGCTTTACTTTTCCGAAATACTCTTTCAAACCTTCAGTTAGCCACATTGGGATTACTAATCCGAAGAACATAAAAATACACCAGAATCCTACTAAGAACATAGTAATGAAGAATATAGTCCAAAGGAACTGGTAAAACGGCCAAAATGCTGATAATATCGTTATCATTCTCTTAAAGATTTTAAGCAAAAATAGAACTTTTTTCTTTTTTACACAAAAGATAAGGGTTCTATTTTGTTATTTATTTTAATTTTAAACTAATTAGTGGGCAAGATTTGCGAAGAAATCATTCCCTTTATCATCGGAAATAATGAATGCAGGGAAGTCTTTTACTTCAATTTTTCTTACTGCTTCCATTCCCAATTCCGGGAAGTCTACTACATCTACAGACACAATATTGTCTTTGGCAAGAATAGCAGCCGGTCCTCCTATAGATCCAAGATAGAAACCTCCGTATTTGTGACAAGCATTGGTAACATCTTTACTTCTGTTTCCTTTCGCCAGCATGATCATACTTCCGCCATGGCTTTGGAACTCGTCTACATAAACGTCCATTCTTCCGGCAGTAGTAGGTCCGAAGCTTCCTGAAGCCATTCCTTCCGGAGTTTTTGCAGGTCCTGCATAATAGATCGGGTGATTTTTGAAATATTCCGGCATTGGTTTCCCGCTGTCGATAATTTCTTTGATTTTTGCGTGCGCGATATCTCTTGCTACGATCAGTGTTCCGTTCAGTTTTAATCTGGTTTTGATTGGATATTTGGAAAGCTCGGCAAGAATTTCCGGCATCGGTTTATTCAGGTTAACCTCAACGGCTTCTTCCAAGTGTGGAGGGGTATCAGGCAAGAATCTTTTCGGATCTTGTTCTAATTGCTCAAGGAAAATTCCTTCTTTGGTAATTTTTCCTTTGATATTTCTGTCTGCAGAACAGGAAACTCCCATTCCTACCGGACAAGATGCAGCGTGTCTCGGAAGTCTGATCACTCTTACGTCATGGGTAAGGTATTTTCCTCCAAACTGAGCTCCGATAGCACTTTCCTGGCAGATTTTCTGAACTTTAGCTTCCCATTCAAGGTCTCTGAAAGCCTGTCCGGCCTCATTTCCTTCAGTTGGAAGATTATCGTAATATTTTGCGGATGCTTTTTTAACTGCTGCAAGGTTCGCTTCTGCTGAAGTACCTCCGATCACCAATGCTAAGTGGTATGGCGGACATGCGGCTGTTCCAAGGTCTGAAATTCTTTCTTTAACAAATTCTTCAAGAGATTTCTCGTTCAATAAAGATTTTGTCTTTTGATATAAGAATGTTTTGTTGGCAGAACCACCTCCTTTTGTTAAGAATAGAAATTCGTAGTAATCTCCTTTTTTAGCATAGATATCAATCTGCGCAGGAAGGTTAGACCCGGAATTCTTCTCATCAAACATCGTTAAAGGGACAACCTGAGAATATCTTAAGTTTCTTTTCTGATAGGTATTGAAAATTCCTTTGCTCAGGTATTCTCCATCCTCTACTCCAGTGTATACATCTTCTCCTTTCTTCCCCATTACAATCGCTGTACCTGTGTCCTGGCAAGAAGGAAGAGCTCCTTCAACGGCTACGGCAGCATTTTGCAGAAGATTATACGCAACGAATCTGTCGTTATCTGTAGCTTCAGGATCGTCAATGATTCTTCTAAGGCTTTCTAAGTGTGAAGAACGAAGCATGAAAGAAACATCTGCCATCGCTTCTTCAGCAAGCAGTTCCAATGCTTTAGGATCTACTGTTAAAATTTCTCTGTCACCCAGTTTTTCTACCTTTACATAGTCTGATGTAAGCTTCTTGTACACCGTATCATCTTTCTGAATAGGATACGGATCCTGATATCTAAAATCCATTCAATTTTTGTTTGTACAAAAGTACGCCTCCTTAAAAAAATATGAGTAAAATCAGTCATTTATATTGATATTTATAATGATTATAAATTGTGGGTTTCTGAGTTTATAAGTACCTTTATAGAAAGTTATTGTAATAGCAAAAAGATTTCAAATTTGCATAATTCAGTTTAATGAAAAATATATTAATCATTTTTTTATGTTTCATAATGTACGGTAACAGTTTCGGTCAGTCTGAAAGTAGAATACAACTTTCTGGAATTTGGACCGGAAAAGCTGAGGGCCATCCCATTAAGTTTGAGATTTTGGAAAAAAACCCCAATTCTATTACTTTTTCGTTTATCAATTTTCAAAATGAAAGGTTTACTATTTTAAAATCTGATGTAACAGCTAATGAAAAAAATGAGTTTATTATTTCTATCAAAGAGGCTAAATTTTCTTCACAACGCTACGAAGATTGCATATTTTCCACAGGAACTTTAACTCTATCTGATGTCTTGCAGAACAGCATGAGATTAAATTTAAAATCAGTTGGCCCAATATGTTTTATAAGCTATGATGTAGGGAGGAATATGGATGATATAAAGGATCTCATTCTAACAAAAGAAAAATCAAATAAATAATATGAATTACAGAATTGAAAAAGACACCATGGGAGAAGTGCAGGTACCTGCAGATAAACTTTGGGGTGCACAGACAGAACGTTCAAGAAACAATTTCAAAATAGGACCTGAGGGTTCGATGCCTCATGAAATCATTGAAGCTTTTGCTTATCTGAAGAAGGCTGCCGCTTATACCAACACTGATCTGGGAGTACTTTCTGCGGAAAAAAGAGATATGATCGCCAAAGTATGTGATGAAATTCTGGAAGGAAAACTTAACGATCAGTTTCCTTTGGTCATCTGGCAGACAGGTTCCGGAACACAATCGAATATGAATGTGAATGAAGTTGTTTCCAACAGAGCTCATGTCAATAACGGAGGAACTTTAGGCGAAAAATCTGAAATTCACCCGAATGATGATGTGAATAAATCCCAGTCGTCCAATGATACTTACCCTACTGCCATGCACATTGCTGCGTATACAAAGGTAGTGGAGGTAACCATTCCAGCCGTTGAAAAACTAAAAAATACGTTGGCTGAAAAGTCAAAAGCATTCAAAGATGTTGTAAAAATTGGAAGAACCCACCTGATGGATGCTACTCCACTTACCCTTGGACAGGAATTTTCGGGATATGTGGCTCAATTGGAATTTGGATTGAGAGCTTTAAAAAATACATTGCCTCACCTTTCTGAACTGGCTTTGGGAGGGACTGCTGTAGGTACAGGACTGAATACGCCTAATGGTTATGATGTAAAAGTGGCAGAATATATTGCTCAATTTACCAATCATCCTTTCATTACCGCAGAAAATAAATTTGAGGCCCTTGCTGCTCATGATGCGATTGTAGAATCTCACGGGGCATTAAAGCAACTGGCTGTTTCTTTATATAAAATTGCTCAGGATGTAAGATTACTGGCATCAGGACCACGTTCCGGAATTGGGGAAATTCATATTCCTGAGAATGAGCCGGGGTCTTCTATTATGCCAGGGAAGGTAAATCCTACTCAAAATGAAGCAATGACTATGGTTTGCGCACAGGTTTTAGGAAACGATACTACGATTTCCTTTGCCGGAACTCAGGGGAATTATGAGCTGAATGTTTTCAAACCCGTAATGGCGTACAATTTCTTACAGTCGGCCCAATTGATCGCTGATGCATGTATTTCCTTCAATGATCATTGTGCGGTAGGTATTGAACCGAATCATGAGAGAATTAAAGAACTGGTAGACAAATCTTTGATGCTTGTTACGGCTTTAAATACTCATATCGGATATGAAAATGCCGCTAAGATTGCAAAAACTGCCCATAAAAATGGGACAACTTTAAAAGAAGAAGCCATTAATCTTGGTTTGTTAACTGCTGAACAGTTTGACGAATGGGTAAAACCAGAAGATATGGTAGGAAGTTTAAAATAATGATTCTATAACTGATACAATGTAAAAACTCCGGAAGTCTTTTCCGGAGTTTTTCATTTTGCTGTCAAAATATATTTAATCTAATCCGATGGCCAAGCCAAATATCAGTGCTTTATCATCTTTGAAATAACTGTCTTTGAAGAAATTGCTGAAATCTTTTTTCACAAAGAGACTGAAACTGTTGTATGAAAAAGTAACCTGTGCTCCGTACACAAAAGGATTCACCTGGTAATTTCCGCGGTCTCTGGTTTCGCCATCAATCCCTTTTACAATATTGTTGGTAGACATTTTTACCCCTCCGTATACATTGGCTCCTATTTTAAATCCGGTGTAATAGCTTCTGTACTGAATATCCATTCCTGCATTTTTAAGTTTGGAAAAGTTATACTGTACCCCAAGAGGAACCATAATATATCCTGTTCTCAGCTTACTTTTCTCAAGATTCTCGCTGTATTGAGCCAGAGCAACACCTTCATTAGCATTTCTTATAAACATCATATTGTTATCTGCTCTTACGGTTCTCCATGAGAATCCTAATCCCGAAATAATGGCCCATGGACTTGTTCTGCTAAGCTGATAATTCAGTTTCAAACCAAACTCCAGATTGTTGGCATATCCTAAATTTTTATCCAGCAGATTATCGGGAGCACTGTTGGTCAATGTCATAATTCCGTAAGAGAAATACCCTGTAAAGCTTCTGCTGGGACGGAATTTTTTCAACAATTTTTCTTTAAGCTCTTCTTTGGAGGTAACGTCTGTATTCAAAAGAGAATATCTTACCTGCTTTTGAATGACATCATCCAGATCAAATCCAAGTTCTTCAATTCTTTTATCCATTTTCTCAGAATAACGGTCTGCAATCTGCGCTTTTTCTCGGTCAAAGTCTGTTTTATCAAGGTTTCTGGCCTGTAAAACCACCAGTTCTTCTTCCATCAGCTTTTTTTCTTCCTGGATGATGGTATTGATTTTCGCGGCATATTCTTCCACTTTCTCCTTTACAATCGGGCTCACTTCGGTTTCTTTTTTAGAAGACAGGTTAATATTCAACCCCCTCTTCTGTGCATGGAATGATGCTGAAAGAGAGCATAGCAATCCCATTACGATTAATTTCTTGATCATATTATTAATTTTTAAATTTTTACGGATAAATTATCTGGCATTCAAATCAATAGTGGCCACATTACTTCCATCTTTCGTTTTTTCAATCACATCTTTATGTTCTACGGAGAAAAGAAGTGTGGAAGGATCTACATATTTTTTCTTTTTAGCCGGAATTTTTAAAGAATCGGCTTTTGCCATCAGTTTTGGATTCGAAAGCTGAGGAAGCTCCAGTTTTTTCAGAGGAAGAGTTTCTTTGGGAATCAGTTTATTCTGACCTATTGCTACAGGAGAAATCGCTTCTTCTTTATCCTGGGAAAGTGTTTTCTTTACTTCCTTTTTATCAGTATTCTCAAGTGCAAACGGAATAGTATGCTGAACCGGATCTTTTACGATTTCTTCAGTCGTTTTTTTTTCGGTTTGCTTTACCATTTCCGGTTGAATTTCCGAAGGTTGATTAAGAAAAAACAGAACGCTACCCAAACTGAATGTCAACATCAAACATGCTGCTACCAAAAACCAGTTTACTTTTGATTTGGGATGAGTATTACTGCTGTTATGAAGTTCAATTTCAGACCACAGATCACGGGATGGAGCCATCTCTCTTTCCTCAATCTGTTTTTTGATCTGTTGTTCAATATTATCTGTAAACGTTTTCATTTTTCATCTTTTTTTGTTGTTGAAAGTAAATCTTTCTTAATTTTTCTTTTGCTCTGAACAGCTGCGTCTTGCTTACAGTAACAGTAATCTGCAAAGTATCAGCAATTTCCTGATGAGAATATCCTTCCAATACATACAGATTAAAAACCATCCTGTAAGCATCGGGAAGCTGATCCAAAAGTTCCTGTGCATTAAAGTCACAATCAATCTCCGACTCATGAATATCTTCGTGAAAAGATTGGTTAATCTCGTCCAGATAGAAAACTGTTTTGTGGCTTTTGATAAAATTCAGGCATTCATTCACGACAATTCTTCTCGCCCAGCTATCCAGATTAGACTCTCCCCTGAAACTTTCTATATGCTTAAAAATCTTACAAAATGCTTTAATGAGACAATCTTCCGCCTGGTACAAATCACTTACATAGCTTTTGCTTACACTCAGGAATCTCTTCACATTCTGCTCATAGAAAATCTTCTGTGCAGCCGGATCCTGCTTCTTCAGGAGGCTCAACAAATCATTCTTTTTATTTCCGAACAAAAGTTTCATGTTTATACTGTTTCTATACTAAAGACAATCAAAACAAAAAAAGGTTACAACTTGAAAAAAATATTTTACTATTTATTATAATAAGTTGATTTTTTTGCTCAGAGTTACAAATATTCCATCTTATTTTAATTTAGTCAACAAAAAAAAATGCTTTCATTAAAAACTGAAATACAATTTTTTAGATGAAAATAATTTGTATTTATTTTTTCCTATATTGGAGATATAATTAATACCAAACTAAAACCATGAAAAATTTAAAGAAATTAAAAAGAGAGAATCTGAAAACAATCAAAGGAGGAAATACACCACTTTGCGACATGTATCTGGTACAATACAACGGATATTATGCATGTTGCAGCGTTCCTACAACCAACCCTTGTGAACTGAAGAAAAGAGAGTGTCTCGTAGAAAACGGAATGTGTGATTCGTCCAATTCTGGGAATCCAATATAACTTCTATAAAAAGGAACAGATAAAAGGCTGCCTCAGAAATGATGCAGCCTTTTTATAATTTTATCCTGAAAATTTATCAAGCATATTTCTGGTGGGAACAAAGAAAAGCGTTCCTGTAACTGCTGTGCTGAAATCTAAAATTCTGTCATAATTTCCCGGAGGATCACCTATAAACATATTCGTCAACATTTTTTTTGTTGTGGAAAATGTATTTGCATAGGCAATAAAATACGTTCCGAATTCATTCGTAGAAGGACTCCCAAAAGGCATATTATCTCTTACAATTTTCAATTCTTCTCCATTTTCACTTTCAATATTAGCTAAAGCGATATGTGAATTGGAAGGTTTTACATCATCAGACATTTCAATATCATTTTCCTTTGATCTTCCTATCACTTTCTCCTGATCTTCTGTGGAAAGACTTTTCCAGGCAGCCATATTGTGAAGGTATTTTTGTACAAAAAGATAGCTTCCTCCTTTGTACTGAAGATCTTCATCACCAATTTTGGCAAAATAATCGCGGTCATCCCCATGAGGGTTTTCCGTTCCGTCTACAAATCCGAGAATAGAACGTGCATCCCAATATTTAAATCCGTGAATCTCCAGAATACTTTCCGCAACAGCGTTTAACAGATTTGATACTTCCATTCCCATATCAAAAATCAGGCTTTTATTGTCTGCTCTTAAATGGAAATGAAGATCTCCCGGAGTAGATACAGCAGTATGCTTTGCTCCTTTTATTTCTTCAAAATCAACCAATTCTTTTGGTAACGGTGTGGGAAGATCAAGCTTTTTCCATGCTTCAGCACCAATTCCCATAACACAGCTTACTCTGCTGTCCGGAAAACGGTTGAAAGCAGAATTATTAAGGTTTAATACCAGAGCACATAATCTTTGAAACACATCTTTCAGCTGCGGGCTGTCATGAAGTTTCCAAACCATGAAAATGGTATTGCTGTTCGGATAGTCTGTTACATTCTGTGATTCTATCGTATTCATCTACGTTTTCTTTTAACGTATTAAATATCCGAAATTGAAACCTGTTCTGCAAAATATTGTTCTAATTCTTTCAATGTTTCCGGATTGGTTTTGATGTCTTTTACCAGAAGACCTTTGTTTACTACCACAATTCTGTTGCAGACTTCTGTGGTATGGGAAAGATCATGGCTGGATATCAGAAAAGTAACACCATCCTGTTTTGATAATTCTTTGATCAGGTTTTTAAGTTTGATCTGTGTGGAAGGATCCAGATTGGCAAAAGGTTCATCCAGAATAATAATCTCAGGGTTTCCGATGATGGCTCCTACAATTCCTACTTTTTTCTGATTTCCTTTCGAAAGATCGCGGATATACTTCCCCGATTTTAGGATCTCACCGTTGAAAAGATCATGAAAAGGCTTCAGGAATTCATCTACCGATGCTTTATTCTGACCTCTCAACTCTCCGATAAAGTAAAAATATTCTTCCGGAGTAAGATAACCAATGAGAAACGTATCATCCACAAAGGCTGATACTTTGTTTTTCCATGTTTCGGATTCATTGACTTTAATTCCGTCAATGCTTACAGATCCTGTAGTAGCCTGAATCAAATCAAGCATCAGACTGAAAAGGGTTGTTTTTCCTGCCCCGTTGTTCCCTACAAGACCAAATGTTTCTCCGTTTGGAATTTCAAGATGTTCGATGTTAAGAACCGTTGCTGTTCCGTATGTTTTGGATAAGTTTTGTATGTTGATCATGGCTTAATCTTTATTTTTAAAGGCATCCAATGTGCTGTATTTTTCTTTTTTATAGTGTTTCACAATGATATCGAAGATTTTTTCTCTCATGAAAAACCCGATAATCCCAATAATAGCAATGCTGATTACTCCTCCTGTAATTCCTGTGAAATATTTTGCCAAAGCAAATACGCCCATAGGAAGAAGCATTTTGGGAATCAATAAAAGCATCGAGATCATATTAAAACTTCCTTTCTGTCCCAGCCTTTTTTCCTTTGAATTCAGATCAATCTGAGTTTTGTTGAAGGCTCCTGACCACAATGTAAATTGAGAATTCACCCCGATATTATATAATCCTGCTGCAAAAAAAGTGACATAAACTTCCCATCCAAAATAAGCATAGCAAAGCGCTACAATGATAGAAACACCTGTAACAATATTCATCAGCCACCATTTTGCTTTCAAATATTCTTTATAAGGAACATTCAAAGTCATCATTAAAGGATAGTATGAACTATCAAAAGCGGGTACCCTTGTCCAAAAAGAAACTGAAAACCTCCTGTTACAAACAATCCCATAAACATCATCATCGCCGGAGTTTTGTAGAGTGAAGAGGTAAACATCAGCAACCCGTAGAAAAGAAACATAAAACTACCCAGCAAAACGCCTTTGGTTACTTTATTACGTTTCAGCATTTTAATATCATTATTGATAAATGTCCCTATAGCACCGTATTTATTCAGGAAGGCAATATTTTCTGTTTTCCCGACAGTTTTCTTGGCTTCAAGCCCCTGATCCAGATAAAATTCTTTACGCAGATAACGGAAGCAAATCCACCACAATATCACAAACAAAGCAACAGGAATGAATGCAAAGTAAGGTTTTTCATAAAAGCTGAAGAAAACTGATTCTGAATAAGACAGAACCGGAATGATTTTATAATACCCCAAACTTCCAATAATCACAAAGCAGACGCCTATGATAGTGGCTAAAGTCTCTTTTCCGTTGAAGAAAATATTGATAAAATTATTCAGATAGAGCAATGCAATCACTCCAATAAGCCAAACGAATGTTCCTATGATGCTATATCCATTGAACAGGGCAATCAGAGAGAATGTAATAAAGAATAAGGAAGTCAGCCAGCTGAATGCAGAAAGAAAAGTTTTGGCCAGCATATAATTGACCAATGTATTCTTTCTGATGTTCATGGTGAGAAATGGCTTAATATTCTGTGTAGGAATTTCCTGCCAGAGATATTTAATCATCAGATCTATAATCCAGGCAACAATCATGAATTTTGAAACTACCTTTAAAGGATTCTGATGCATTTCTTCCTGTACGTAGAAGAAAGCAATAAAAGCTCCGCCCACGAGACATCCAACGAAATAAAGAATCCCTATAAACCTGAGTATTTTCATGGTGAGATTGATCCCTAAAGATGTACCACGAAAGAAGCTTTTGATTTCAAGCCTAAGGAACTTTAGAAACATATGTTAGTTTTTATACATTAGTAAATATAATGTATAATATGTTACAAGTTTTTAAATAAAAATGTAGTTTAATTGTTATCCTATAAGCTCTTTTGCCTGTGCTAAGGCGGCTTCGGTAATTTTACTTCCGGAAAGCAGCTGGGCAATTTCGTTCAGTTTTTCTTCGTTACTCAAAGGAATGATAGTAGATTGTGTTCTTCCGGAAATATCCTGCTTTACTACTTTATAGTTATCATTTCCTTTTGCAGCTACCTGTGCCAGATGGGAAATAACGATCAATTGCATGTCTTCCGACATTTCTCTCATCAGGTTTCCTATTTCTTCAGCTACTTTTCCTGAAACTCCGGTATCAATTTCGTCCAGAATCAGGGTTGGAAGTTCATCGCTTTCTGCAATAATTTTCTTTACAGCAAGCATTACTCTTGATCTTTCTCCTCCGGAAATAGCAGTCTGAATCGGTTTCAAAGGAAAGCCGGAATTCGCTTGAAACAACAACTGGATATTTTCTTTACCAAACTGGTTGAATTCCTCAGCATCCTGCAACTCGATATCTACTTTTGCTTTTTCCAGTCCTAATTTTTTAAGAAGACTTTCTGCTTTTTTGATGAAAACAGCAATGTTTTTGTGTCTGTTTTTGGAAAGCCTTGCAGCAAGAGTTTGAAGTGTTTTTTCTTTTTGAGAAATATTTTCTTCTGTTTCTTCAATCTGTACTTCCAGATCTGAAGCTCCCTTCTGATCTCCTGCCAGTTGATTTCTGATCTCAATCAGTTCATTAAGATCTGAAACGTTATGCTTAAGAAATAAGGCGTTAATTTTATTATTAAGATCGGTAAGATAAACCAGATTTTCCGGGTTGATTTCAACTCTTTCTGCTTCATGTTCCAGCTCGGAAATGATATCTTTAAGCTCTACAAAAGAGGTCTCCAACCTTTCATCAAGTTCGGCAAAACTAGTAGATACTTCAGAAATCTTTGAAAGCTTGTTGGTTGCTTCATGAAAGAAAGATAATATTCCTATTTCTTCCTGATGGAATCTGGATAGGATTTGCCCAACATTTTCAGAGATCATTCCTGCATTTTCCTGAATAGAAAGTTGGTTCTGAATATCTTCATAGTCTACATCATCCAGCTTGAGTTCTTCCAGTTCATTAAGCAAAAATTCTTTGTAAACGCTTTCTTTATTAGATTCTGAAAGTTGGGTTTTGAGTTTTTTCAACAATAATTTAAGATTCTGAAAGTCAGAAAACTCCTGCTGATACTCTTCGATGATCTTTTTATTTTCAGAAAGTCCGTCTATAATTTTAAACTGATATTCTGAGGTAAAAAGATTGGATGTTTCAAACTGGGAATGAATATCAATTAATTGTGAGGAAAGCTCCTTAAGAATATCCAGCGTTACCGGTACATCATTAATGAAGGCACGGGATTTTCCTGATGGAAGGATTTCTCTTCTGATAATGGTCTGATGCTCATAGTCCAGATCATTTTCGATAAAGAATTTTTTAAACTGATTATTAAGTGAAAACTCGGTTTCCACTACACTTTTCTCATCCGTTTTGGCAATAGATTTTACATCTGCTCTTTCCCCTAAAATAAGACGAAGAGCACCCAAGACAATAGATTTACCTGCCCCTGTTTCACCGGTAATCACCTGTAAACCATTTTTTAATGATACATCAAGGGTATCAATCAGGGCAAAGTTTTTAATGTAAATTCTAGAAAGCATTGATAATCCGGGTTATGATCCAATTTGAATTTGAACTGTAAAAATAAGTTTTTTTTTATTGAAGTAAGAAAATGTTTTTTGAATACTTTTTAATGCTCAAACTTATTCACAGATTTTTATACTTTCCACTTATTCCACTTATTATCAATGTTTTTCGGCGAAAGAATGATCATTGTCTGTTTAAGATCATTAAGAATCAACCCCCCATTATTTCCGGAATTGAAAATATTGAAGATTTCATCACTTTTGGTATCCATAAACAGGTTAAAGAAAAATGCCTGCTGAAAACTGTTTTCGTACATTTTCAATTGCATCAGGGCGTCAAAAATTACTTTTTCCCGGCAGTCTGATCCTGGTTGAAAAGATTATCCAATCCTGCTCTGTGGTAAGTATAATGGTAGAACGTAACTGATTCCAGTTGGGGTTCATGATTTCGTTAATCAAAATAGAGCGGCTTCTCGGTTCATTAATGGTATTCCAGCCTTCGTAGTTTCTGTTTTGGGAGTTTTGTGCTATCTGCTGTGCTTTTGCAAACCATTGTGAACCGCCCATAGACTGAAAGCTATCTCCGTCTAATCCTAAAATAACATAAATATAAAAGCTGACTACATCTGTTAAATTTTTACCTGAAAACTGTCTTTCATTGAATATAAGACTTTCATTTTCAACATATTCAAAGGCAAATCTCTGATCCTGAAGATTCAGTAAAGGGGATTCGTACGTTGTATTATAAACGGGGCGCATTGCCTGAACAACAATAGATCCTTTGAATTTATTACCATCCCTTTCTCCAATAACAACAGAAAATCCGCATTTTATTTTTTCAAAATTCTGAAGCTTCTTCCCTGTCCAGCTAGTATTGTTGATAAAGTCTCTGAGACTCTTTTCCAATGCTTTATATGCCTGCTGGTTACTTCCACCAAGTTGCTGGGCATTTACCTGAACTGTTGCCAGCAATTCCTGAGAAAAGCTTTGGGTATATATAAAAAGCAGAAAAAATAAACTTATAATTTTTTCATTGTCTACTAAAAAATTGAGAACGGAAATTTATTAAAATTATTTTAAAAGTTGAGACTCAACAAAATTAAGAATATCTTTTGCTACATCGTCTTTAGATTTCAGATTGAATTCTTTCTTTTCCGTTTTGGTAAATATCTTGATTTTATTGGTATCATTCTTAAAACCAGCGCCTTCATCACGAAGAGAGTTTAACACAATCATATCCAGGTTTTTCTTTTCCAGCTTTCCTTTTGCATTTTCTTCTTCGTTCTGGGTTTCCAGAGCAAATCCTACTAAAAACTGGTGCGTTTTCTTTTCGCCCATGGTTTTAAGAATATCTGGGTTCTTTACCAGTTCTATCGTCAGGTTTTCATCATTCTTTTTGATTTTCTCCTTTGCCACTTCTTTGGGAGCATAATCAGCCACTGCTGCACTGGCAATTCCAATGTCTATTTTATCATAGAACTCAAATACTTTTGCCAGCATCTCTTTCGCTGAAGTTACTTTATGAAGCTCCACATTCGGATCATTGATCGTTTGAACACTTGGCCCTGAAATCAGAATTACTTTTGCTCCTCTTTTGGAAGCTTCTTCTGCCAGAGAAAAGCCCATTTTACCTGATGAATGGTTTCCGATAAACCTTACCGGATCAATAGCTTCGTAGGTAGGTCCAGCAGTAATCAATACTGTTTTTCCATCAAGGCTTTTGGTTTGATTGCTATTAAAAAAATAATTTTCAACGGTATGAAAAATAGTTGCCGGCTCTGCCATTCTTCCCTGCCCTATGAGACCACTTGCAAGTTCTCCATTTTCAGCAGGAATAATAATATGTCCAAAGCTTTCAGCAAGTTCCAGATTCTTCTTTGTAGAAGGGTGTGCGTACATGTCAAGATCCATTGCAGGAGCAATGAATACCGGACATTTTGCAGACATATACGTTGCTATAACCAGATTATCACACATCCCGTGGATCATTTTAGACAATGTATTGGCAGTGCAGGGAGCTACGATCATAACATCTGCCCAAAGTGCCATTTCCACATGGCTGTTCCATGTTCCGTTATCATTGTAAAATTCCGAATACACTGGTTTTTTGGATAGTGTAGAAAGGCTTAGTTTCGTCACAAAATGTTCTGCATCAGGAGTCATAATGACTTGTACATCGGCTCCTTTCTTCACAAAATCTCTTATCAGAAAGTGAATTTTGTAGGCTGCAATTCCTCCAGAGACAGCGATAAGTATCTTTTTACCGGAAACACTCATTTAGTTCTAATTTTTTGAATTACTAAAATACTTATTTTTTCCCACACAATCAGGCTTTAAAACAACAAAGGTCATAAAAGAAAAGATTTCCTTTATGACCTTCATTTATAAAAACACAGAAGATTTATTTTCTTTCTTCTGTTTTTCTGAAATAAACATCTTCGTTTAACCATTCTTCAATAGCAATTGAAGTTGGCTTTGGAAGCTTTTCGTAATGTTTAGAGATCTCAATTTGTTCTCTGTTTCGAAAACCTCTTCTAATGTAGAATTGTGAACGGCAAATTCATCCAATTTGTTGTGAAGTTCCGTACGGATCTCCGCATTGATCTGCTCTGCTCTCTTTCCCATGATAACAATAGCTTCATAGATTGAACCTACTTTATCTTCAATCTTATCTTTATCGTAAGTAATTGTATTTACTTCTGCTTTTGTATCTTTTACACTCATTTTGAGAAAATTATTTTTATTTTAAGATGGCAAATTTACGAATTATCTTTGAATTTTGAAAGTCGCTGCCGGAGGGGGGGTCTTAAGTGCTGCACTGTCCCTCTGTAACTGCATTGCTTTCTTTTCATTGCTGATCTGATCTTTAATTTGCTGTTCAGTTTTATCTTTAGCAGCCAATTTCTCAGCCTCTTTTTTCTGTTTTGCAGTTAAAACTGCCATTCTTGCTTCGGTTTGTTTTTTAACAACCACAAAGTTTTGTTTTTCCTTTTCCAGTTTTTCTCTAAGCTCTGTTGCTGTCTTTGAATATTCTGTATTAGGAAGTTCCTTTTCTACCAGTCTTGTATATGTCAATGCACTTTCAATACGCTCATCTTTAAGACTATAAACAGATTTTGTTGCCAGTTCATAACGGGATTTCATGATATAATCATAAATCTTTGAACGAAGTTTTGTACTTGGAAAATCTTCCAAAACGTTTTCCAAAGCTACATTTGCGGCTTTGTACTCTCCCATTTTGTAATATTGTTTTCCATTTTCAAAAGCTTTAAATTCAAGCTTATAAGACAGTTCATCAATTAATTGGCTGATATTTTTAGATCTTTCAGAGTTTGGATAATTGTTCAGAAATTCCTGAAGCTCATTAATGGCCAATTCTGTACTGGACTGATCTAAATTATAATCCATAGATCCTTCATAATAGCACAATGCAGACATATATGCTGCTTCTTCAGCTCTCGGATCTTTCGGAAAACTTACTGCAAAGTTTTTAAACTGGTGACCTGCCAGCTTATAGCTCTTATCATAATAGTTAGCATAAGCCGTGTTGAAACCTACATTAGGAAAATCATCAGTTCCTGCCACAAGATTCGCTAGTCTGTCATAAAGAGCCAATGCATTTTTCCACTTTTTCTTAGCGAAATTTTCATTAGCTGCTTTTAAGATAAACTCTTTATCAGCACTCCTCATTGCTCTTTCCTGCTGGCTTACACAAGATGAAATCACCGCTACAGCGAAAAGACCTAAAATATATTTTTTCATATAAAAAATTCAACAGTTTTCGGATTATACAGCCGATTTACTAATTTGCAAAAATATAACTTTTTTATCAATAGATTTTTTTTATGAATATTTAACGTAATTTTAGTCTGCAGCGTATCCCAAAATGGCAAAAACACTTAATAAAAGATTCATTCTTACCTTTTTCTCAGCTTCTTTTGCATAGGTTTCTTCATTTTTGCTCGGAACATAGAGCTCATAAAAATTTTTATTCCTGATTACAAATAGCGTAGAACCGATAATCATCGTAAGGATATCTTCAGGTTTGGGAGTAAAAGTAAAAACTCCGGAAGCCACTCCTTTTTTGATGACTTCATCCAGCTTTTTTACGAATAACTGATAGAAATCAAGCAATTCATCTTTCAGATTTTCTGTATGACGAAGCTCCTGGGTAACGAAACCATGGAAATAGTTATACTTGAACAACTGAGAAACGATATATTTAATCATCTCTCTCATCTGCATTTCCGGTTTCCCATCTTTGATGGTATCCGCAAATTCTGAAAAATTTTCTCTGGTCTTCAGTACCCTGTACTGATAGAGATAAGACATCATTTTCTCTTTAGAACCGAAGTAATAAGAGATCATGGCGACATTGATATTGGCTTTGGAACAAATATCCCTTACAGAGGTTCCCTCATATCCTTTCTTGGCGATGAGCTCTTCTGCAATATCCAATATGTGAATCTGTTTTTCTGTAAATTTTCTTTTCATGAAGTGCACTTTGAGTAAAGTTAAGAAATTTTTAACACATTTATAAACGATTGTTTAATAATTTTAAATTAAATCTGAAAAACGCTACTTTTGAACATGGAATTTTTTGATTTTCACCATCATAAAAAATATATCAGAAACGGAATTTATAATCTTGCGAAAGAAATTCCGCCTGATTTCCCCTATTCTATAGGAATTCATCCGAACGATATTGACATAAACAATCTTGAACAGCAGTTTTCATGGATGAAAAGTATGATGTTTCAAAATTGTTTTGCGATTGGTGAATGTGGTCTGGATTCTTTGGTTTCTGTGGATCAGAAAATTCAGGAAGAAGTTTTCTTAAGGCAGATCATGATTGCCAATGAAGTAAAAAAACCTATTATTATTCATTGTGTAAGAAAATTTTATGAAGTTATTTCTTTCAGGAAAAAATCCGGGCAGCCTATGATTATTCATGGTTTCAACAAAAAAAGACAGATTGCCGAAGATCTTCTGGCTCATAATTTTTATCTGAGTTTTGGAAAAGCTGTTTTGTATAATTTATCTTTGCAGGATATTTTAAAAAACACTCCATTAGACAAATTCTTTTTAGAAACTGACAATGAAGATTTTAACATCGAAGAATTGTATGAAAAAGTTTCAGAAATAAAAGGTATTTCTTTGGAACAGCTTAATGAACAAATTTTAGAAAATTTAGAGACGATAAAAAATGGATAAGTACTGGTTGGAAAGAACAGAACTTCTGGTAAAAGAAGAAGGTTTGGAAAAATTGAATAAAGCCACTGTTTTAGTTGTTGGTTTAGGTGGAGTAGGTTCTTTTGCGGCTGAATTTCTGGCCAGAGCCGGAGTAGGAAATATGACGATTGTGGATGGTGATACTGTGGACATTACCAATATCAACAGACAGTTACCAGCCTTACGTTCTACTGTTGGAAAACATAAAGTAGAGGTTGTTGCCGAAAGACTTTTAGATATTAATCCTGATCTTAACTTAACCAAAATCAATGAGTTTCTAAATCCTGAAAGAATGGATGAAGTGTTGGATTCTGCAAAATTTGATTATGTTTTGGACTGTATCGACAGTGTTACTCCAAAACTTTGTCTGATTATTGCTGCCAAAAGAAGAAGGATAAAAATCGTAAGTTCAATGGGAGCCGGCGGAAAGACCGATCCAAGTAAGGTTATGGTAAGAGATATCAGCAAAACGGAACATTGCCACCTAGCAAGACAGGTAAGAAAAAGACTGAAAAAGGTAAAAATTGACAAAGGAGTTCGTTGTGTTTTTGCAAATGACATTCAGGATGAAGAAAGCTTGAAAATGACTGACGGAACCAATTATAAAAGATCTTTTTACGGAACCATAAGCTATATGCCTGCCATTTTCGGGTTGTATACCGCTTCTGAAGTAATCAATCATTTATTAAATCAGGATTAAAATATTTTCTCGCGTATTTCACAGATTTTCAAAACGATTTTCGTCTATTAATTTGTGAAATCTGTGAGAAAAAAATAAAAAATATATTTACACTTCGTAAATGACAAATTCCAAATATCCCAGAGCGGATAAGCTCAAAAAAAATACGGAAATCAGTTTGCTTTTTGATAAAGGCAAATGGAGAACCAGTGGAAATCTGAGAATTATAATTCTGAAAGACAAACCTAACTTTCCTGTAGAATCAGCAAGATTCGGGGTTTCTGTTTCTAAAAGATATTTTAAAAGAGCTGTACACAGGAATCGTATCAAAAGGTTATTGAGAGAATCTTATCGCTTGAATAAGGATTTATTTAAGCAGGCTTTTGGAGAGAAAACGATGGCGATGTTGTTTTGGGCTTCTCCTGAGATGCCTCCGAAATTCCAGGATGTGGAAGCTCAGTTTATCAAGCTTTGTGAAGCACAGAAAAAGTAATCATCTTTTCTAATCTAACAATAGTACAATAATAAAGATCTGTGAGAGTTTTTCTCGCAGATTTTTTATTTCCCACAGATCGCACAGACTTACACTGATAAAATCTTCTTGCTACTCTCCGGCAAATCACGAATAGTAAAGCTCAAAACCTCGTACCCTGCATCCCGTATTTGGAACTCTAAAATCAACAACGCCCAAATATCATATAGTTTTTGTAATTTAGAGAAAACATTAAATCTGAAAATTAATATGTTAGACAACATTCCTTATTTTTCTTATGTCATCAGTGCATTTATCGGCATTGGATTAGCGGCTGCTACAGGATTCCGGGTGTTTCTCCCTATGTTTATCGTAAGCCTTTCCTCTTATTTCAACTGGATTCCGATGAATGAACATTTTGAGTGGCTTGCAGGGCTTCCAACATTGATAACAACAGGAATTGCTACAGTAGCTGAGATCCTGGCTTATTATATCCCTTTTATTGATCATTTATTGGATACCGTTTCTATTCCCATGGCAACGGTTGCAGGTTCTATATTATTTGCAAGTCAGTTTGCTGAATTGGGGACCTTTCCGCAATGGGCATTAGCATTAATTGCTGGCGGTGGTACAGCGGCTACTATCAGCTCCGGATTTGCAGGAATACGGGCTGCTTCTACCGCTACAACCGGAGGATTAGGTAATTCTGTGGTAGGGACTACGGAAACAGCAGGTGCTGGTCTTATGTCTGTTCTTGCGATGGCAGCTCCGGTGATTGCAGCAATTTTTGCCGTAATCATTTTAATACTTGTTATTGTTTTTGGACGGAGAGCCTTGAAAAAATTAAGAGGCAGTAAGGATAAACCTCTGGACATATAAAATAAAAAAGGTACTGCTTAGAACAGTACCTTTTTCTTTTTTAATTTTTACTTCTGAAATCCTTAATATCCTGAATTTTAGATTCAAAATACGTTTTCTTCTCAGGACTCTTTTTGATTAATATTTCAAACGCTTTGATGGCCTTTGTATATAATTTCTGTTCAAAATAAAGATTAGCCAGCGTCTCCGTCATCAGATGGGAGATGTCGTCATTCTTTTCTTTTACCACATAGGAACTTTCTTCTTTTAACTGGCTTATTCTAGGATTATTCTCAATAAAGGTTTCAATGGCCTTTTCTTTGATTTCGGTTTTCTCTTTTTCGATTTCTTCCGTTCTGTCGATCTTAAGCCAGCTTTGCCAGGTATTGATAAAACCGGGAACATTGCTGTCCGCTGGTGCCTGAGTCGTATTCTTCATAGTAACCTCCTGTACTTTTTCTACAGCCTCTTCTTTACTTTCCTGCTGTTTATCTTCCACCTTAAGGGTAGAAATATCGGTTCCAAAGAAGGAAACATTCATCACAGGAGCATCTTCTTTCGAAACTTCTGCAGTCGTTTTTTCTTCTTCAGATGATTCAACGGGTTCTGTTTCTTCTATAACTTGTAAAACGTCTTCCTCAACAGCTTCAACTTTTTCCTCTGGTTGTGGTTCTTCAGTAATTGTTTCTGGTTCTGGTGAAGGAATTACTTCCGGTGCCGGAGCTTTTATTTCAGGAACTGATATTTCTGCTGATTTGGTGATTAAAGAATCCGGCATATTGGATTCCACGCTCATTGGCTTCCATGCTGACTGAACTTCGGGAGTTTCTTCTTGTTCTTCTTCTTTTTCCTCAACAACATCAACATTAACCTCCTCTTTTACAGATAATTGATCCTGAACATTTTCTTGCTGCACCAATTCTTCTTTGATTTCCAAAGGCTTTTCCTCGCTCGTAGACCAAAAATGAAAATTCTGAGTTTCAGCAAAGCTAATTTCATGGTCTTCAACAACTTCCGGCTCTACCTTTTCTTCTTGAGAAACAGGTTTTGCCTCCTTCATTTTTTTCTCTACTTCTTCAATCAGTCTTCTCATCTCATCCTCATGTTTATTTACATTGGATTGAGATACTTCAGCAGTTTCGGAAATTTCATCGTTATTGGCCTGGATTTTCACATCCGGCATGAATGAGTCTGTTCCATGGAAGCTTACTTCTGCATCAGATAATTCTTCTACAGGAGCTCCTTCTTCAGAGACAGTTATCATTTCAGTATTTTCTACTTCTGGATGTATAAGCTCTTCAGCTATGGATTCTTGAGTGTTTATTTCTGGTGATACAGAAGCTTCTTCATGGAAACTTATATTTTCCTCGTCATTAATCTTCTCTTCTTCTTTTTCTGTAGATATCTGATCTTCATCAATGATTGTTTCTGGTGTAAAATTCTCTCCTGCCTTTTCCTCTATTTCAGTTTGTACTTCTTCTTTAGATTCCTGAACAGGTTGTTCTACAGCAGGCTGAGCCTTTTGGGTTACCAGGATGCCTGATTCCAGCGTAGATTCAATGTCTATCTTTTCAGA
Organism: Chryseobacterium sp. CH21; assembly: GCF_004119445.1. Lineage (GTDB taxonomy): Bacteria > Bacteroidota > Bacteroidia > Flavobacteriales > Weeksellaceae > Chryseobacterium. The sequence goes on from NZ_QICI01000071.1 coordinate 38,625, forward strand.
ATTTTGTTCGTCCAGGAAATTTTCTTCTCCTTCGAATAAGATTCTGTTTCGTTCACCGTTTACATAAATATGTTTAATTTCATGGGAAGTGGGCAATACACATGCGTTTTCCTGCTCCTCTCCCTGTTTCTCCAAAGAGACTTCTTCTTCTCTTTTAATAGGAAAAGACTTACTTTTTGGCACGTATTGAGCAGGCTTTTCAATTGCTTGAGATAGTGGCTTCTGTTCAACAACTTCTGGTTTGATCTCCTCTCTGATTTTTCCGTTAATCAACTGATATAAAATCTTCTTATCAGTGGTATAAGCAGCTGTTGTAGAAAGTTCTTTCTGATAATTTTCTTTTTCATACAGGTGTACTCCATACAGATGAAGTGCCCTGATATTTTGAATATAAGGAAATGTGTGAATCTCTTCTTTCAAAAGACCAAGATCTTCTGACTGAATTTTCTTCGGATTTTTTATTAATTCTAAAACTCTGGGATTCATCTTACCAATTCGCTACAATGTCGTTAAATATCTTGTTAATAATTCTATCTGTCACCAGTTTTACCTGCTGATCTTCGATCTGACTTAGTGATACATCACTATTGAAAGCCGCTTCATCGCTATACGTTCTGTCAAAACTTGAATCCGGATGAATTTTATTTTCATAGTGTACCTTCACTGTAATCGTAAGTTTATTCTGTGCCTGCTGAATCACTCCACCAGAAGGGTTGGTCTGGGTATTGGAACTGATTGTAGTAGGAGTAATTGAATAGTCTGTAATTTCTCCTTCTATCAGGATATCAGGATTTTCTTTTGTCCCTTTCAGAGTGGTTCTCTGAAGGAATCTATTTTGTATTGCTGTAGAAAACTGTTGGGATAATGCAGGATTTACAAGAGGTGCATTATTCGGGAATTCATTGATCTGAACGGTCTTTTCATCAGTAAGAGATGACCCTGTAAAGCTGTAACATGAGTTTAAAACGCCTAGCAACGCAAAAAGCATTACTATTAGTAGTGACTGTTTCAGACTGATATTTTTAATTTTAAAATTCATTTTTAATTCCAATTTCAGTAATTTCATCATACTCAATTTGTTGCATCGCATCTTCATAAGCAAAATATTTTGCGGTGTATAAAAACGGTATTGTAAGGAAAAGTCCTATTCCGCAAGCCACAATACCAATCTGAGCTAAGATACTCACCACTAGCGAGAAAAGGAAAATTGACAATACATTTCCTTTCGTCATTATTTTTGAAATATTCCACGCTTCTTTTATTTCGGTGATTCCTTTAAGACTGATTAACGGAATGATATAAAAACCTTTCAATACGAAGTAATATATCGCAACGAACATCAGAAAAATATAAGGGAATATTAAAAACATGATCATCGGGTTAGGCTGATTCCCTTCAGACATGGCGCCTGATACTGTCATCATAATAATCATAGGAATATAAAGTAATATAACCCCTCCGAAAACAATTAACTGCAACATAAAATAAGGCATAAAGTCTTTAAAATCAAAGATATCTCCGGGACTTGCCGGTTGGTTTCTGCTCAGCCTTTGAAGGTATTTGAATAAATTACCCATAGCAAGCAGCCCACAAAACGGAATAATAGACATGATTAAGCATACCAAACATGCTATAAATATATTCCCGAAATCTTTCTTTAAAAGTTCGAACCCTTTATTAATATATTCTCCGAGCTTAAAATGGATCGGCTTAGGTTTTAAATTTACTTTCATTATCTATGTTTTGCTTAATCTTCCAGGTTATATTGTTTTATTTTTCTGTATAAAGTTCTTTGTGAAATTCCAAGTTCATCTGCCGCTCTGTTCCTGCGTCCTTTATGCTTCTCCAGTGCTTTGACAATCAGATCTTTTTCATTATTTTGAAGTGAAAGTGATTCCGGTCTGTTTTCTTCTACTTCGATGTCTTCAATATCTTCATAGCTGTCATCAGGAGTGGAGATAATGGTAGGGGTCTGAACCACCGGGGTATCATTATTATTTTCAAAATAAACTAAAGACCCGGTATTTACCTGTGGCTGAGTTTCAGGGGTATAAATCCTGTTGATCAGATTTTTCTCATGATTGCTCAGATCTGCTGTTCCTCTGTTTTTAATCAATTCCGAAGTTAAGGATTTTAAATCATTAATATCATTCCTCATATCGAATAGAATTTTATACATGATTTCTCTTTCGCTTCCGAAATCGCTCTGCTTAGGAGCACTCTGAGTATTGACCACCATTGGCAGGTGGGTTTCCATAGGAATATACTCGGCAAGTTTTTCAGCAGTTATATTTCTGTTTCTTTCCACCACGGTCATCTGCTCTACTAAGTTTCTTAATTGGCGGACGTTACCCGGGAAAGAATAGCTTTCTATATAATGAACCGCGCTCTGTTCCAGTTCAAGCTCCGGCATTCTGTACTTTTCTGCAAAGTCTATTGCAAACTTTCTGAATAATAAATGAATATCTCCTTTTCTTTCTCTCAAAGGGGGCATATCTATCTGAACAGTATTCAAACGGTAATATAAATCTTCACGAAATCTTCCGTCATGGATGGCTTTCATCATATTAACGTTGGTAGCCGCTACAATTCTCACATTGGTTTTCTGTACCTGTGAAGAACCCACTTTCATAAATTCACCACTTTCCAAAACTCTTAAAAGACGAACCTGCGTTTGCAAAGGAAGCTCTCCTACCTCATCCAAAAAGATGGTTCCGCCATCAGCTACTTCAAAATATCCTTTTCTTGTAGCCGTAGCTCCGGTAAAGGCACCTTTTTCGTGTCCAAACAGTTCAGAATCGATAGTTCCTTCCGGAATAGCTCCACAGTTTACTACGATGTAAGGCTGATGTTTTCTTTTGGATTCTGAATGGATAATTTTCGGAATAAATTCTTTTCCTACTCCACTTTCTCCTATCACCAATACTGAAATATCTGTAGGTGCTACCTGAATAGATTTTTCAAGGGCCCGGTTGAGTGCCGGAAAGTTTCCGATAATTCCGAAACGGTTTTTTATGTTTTGTAACTCGTTGCTCATAAGTAAATTTTTGATTATTGATTTAATGTTATTTTTCTACAGTGCTTCAATCTCTGTTCTGTAGACTTTGTTAAAATGATGAGTGTAGACGTCTTTCATGGTCTTTCCTTCATCATACGTTTGCAGGGCTAACATTTTTAAATCTAAATAATCTTTGTTTCTGATCTTAGAAACTTTACTTTTAAAGTATATATTCTCGGCAAAGTTGTACTCTTTGCTTTGTTTTTCAAAATTTTCCAGGGCTTTATCATATCTTCCCAGCTCAAAATAGGTCACCCCAAGCTGATAATGATCAAACATTCCCTTCACATAACTTCTGGTGGTCAGAAGCCTTTCTATAATCCCAGCTGCTTTTTCTTTTTGTCCTAAAGCACTGTAGGACATAGCTCTTACTACGTCCAGATTATAGTCGCCATTTTGAGATCTTCCTAAGTCCTTAGGATAATATTTTTTTAAACTTTCTAAATCCTGAATTGCCCCTTTATAGTCTCTTAAAAACTGAAACTTCGTCCAGCCTCTGTAGCCAAGATGCATTTGGGGATTTAAAGCAACTGCTTTATCAATTAAAATTTTCCAGGTTACAAAATCTCCGTTTTTAAGATATGGAACGGCTTTTTCCATATAAGCATGGGAGAAATCAGGACACAGTTCTATAGCTTTGTCAAAGCCTTCCTGAGATTCTGCATAACCTTGTAAATCTGAAGCCCAGTTGTATAACTCACACGCTTTTTTGCAGTTCTCACCCTCTACTGCATTACAGTTGACCTGTGCAATAGTATTGGTGTAAACGATAAGCAACAAAAAGCTAAGGTAATACCTCTGAAACTTTTCCATTTTCAATTTTATAGGTTAAATACTGATAGTAATCTACTTTTAAACCTTTTATCTCTTTCGACATCCAGCCATCGAGTGATTTTGTAAACTGCAACAGCTTATTTTCTAATTCTTCATCCAGTATGGTATCTTTCAGATCCGGGCTCATATGCTGCAATCTGAAGAGACCTGTCTTTCCTTCACAATTTACTAAAAATCTCACGGTTATATACCCGTTGACATTCTTTTCAGAATATATATTTTCTTTTTCAAGTTTTTCTGTGATCGCAATCTTTTCGCCTTTGTAGCTAAATTCCTTTGAACCCTGATAATACTGAAAGCTGAAATGTCCCCATTGTTCTGAGCCACATCTTTTAAAATCAGCGTCATCCAGTTTATCATCAAACTCAATATCTCCTACGGTAGCAGGGTATTTTTTCACTTTTTTTTCTGTCTGGCAAGATACCAGGGAGAAAGAAAACATTGTAAAAAGATAAACCGCTTTAATCACTACTTTATTTTATTCCACTGTTCTCCCTAAAAGTGTGCCTTGTGTATTGTCATGTACAAAAACGTTCACAATGTCACCTATTTTCTGTCCTTCCAGTTTATCAAAGACACATACGGCATTTTGGGAGTTTCTTCCTTTCCATTGGTTTTTATTCTTTTTGGAAATTCCTTCAATCAGAACCTCGTGTACTCTTCCTACATAAGATTTCATTCTTTGGTTGGAGAGTTCCCCTTGAAGCGCAATCACCTCAGCAAGACGTCTTTGTTTCACATCAGCCGGAATATTGTCTTCCATTTTCTTGTGAGCCGGAGTTCCCGGTCTTTCCGAGTATGCAAACATATAACCGTAGTCATACTCTACTTCTCTCATCAGGCTTAAGGTATCCTGGTGATCTTGTTCTGATTCGTTACAGAATCCAACGATCATATCCTGAGAAAAGGCTACTTCCGGAACAATTTCCTTCGCTTTTTTAATCAGATCCAGATATTCTTCACGGGTATGCTGTCTGTTCATCGCTTCAAGCATAGTATTGCTTCCGCTTTGTACAGGAAGGTGTACATATTTACAGATGTTGTGGTGTTTTGCCATCATTTTGAATACATCCAGACTCATATCCTGAGGATTTGAGGTGGAGAATCTGATTCTTAATTCAGGAACAGCTTTAGCGACTAAATCAAGAAGCTGAGCAAAATTAACGGCAGTTGCTTTCTGCATTTCAGAAGCTTTGGCAAAATCTTTTTTAGGGCCTCCTCCATACCAAAGATAAGAGTCTACGTTTTGTCCTAAAAGGGTAATTTCTTTATATCCGTTATTCGCAAGGTCTTTACATTCATCTATGATAGAGTGCGGATCACGGCTTCTTTCTCTTCCTCTTGTAAAAGGAACGACACAGAATGTGCACATGTTATCACAACCTCTGGTAATGGTAACAAAAGCTGTAACTCCGTTTCCTCCTAAACGAACGGGATTAATATCGGCATAGGTTTCTTCTTTGGAAAGGATTACGTTGATGGCATCTCTTCCGTCATCGGTTTCTTTTAAAAGATTAGGAAGGTCTCTATAAGCATCAGGCCCCACAACAAGATCAACCAATTGCTCTTCTTCTAAGAATTTAGTTTTCAGTCTTTCCGCCATACATCCCAGAACGCCTACCGTCATATTCGGTTTTTCTTTTTTGAGATTTTTGAACTGGGAAAGACGCATTCTTACAGTCTGTTCTGCTTTTTCACGGATAGAACATGTATTTAAAAGAATCAGGTCTGCTTCTTCTACCTTCATTGTTGTATTGTATCCCTGTTCATTAAGGATAGATGCAACAATCTCAGAGTCAGAGAAATTCATCTGACAACCATAGCTTTCTAAAAACAGTTTTTTAGAATTCTCTGGTCTTTCTGCAATAGCAAAAGCTTCACCCTGTTTTGTTTCGTCTATATATTTTTCCTGCACGATGATCAATTTAAGGTCCGCAATATTCAATTACGAACAAATAAGTTTGCAAAGATACAAAATATTGTGACAGAATGTCAGCGCTATTATTTTAACAAAATCATAAATTAAAAATGGATTGGAATTATTTTTTAATCATGATCATAGGTATGGTTATCAAATCTGATTTTCATGATCGTCTTATAATCAACAGGGACACCATTTTTAGTGGCGGGAGTCCATTTTCCTTTTACCTTTTTAGCCGCAAACTTCATATCATCAATAAAAGTTTCGCTGTTTTTGAACTTGGGAAGAATGTCTACTTTATCAACTTTACCTTTCGGATCAATATTAAATATAAAGGTTACTTCTCCTTTGATTGCATATAAAGCTACATCAATATAGGCATACACCATTTTCAGAAATTCTTTTCTAAAGGCATCTTCACCTCCCGGAAATTCTGCTTTTTTAAAATCTGCATCATTCTGATATTGATACTGAACAGCGGCTGTCTGTTGTGAGAACCCTTTAAAACCGATCAATAGTAAAGGTAAAATTAAAAGATATTTTTTCATGGTATTAGTCGATATCTACGGATACTGAAGAGAAGTTCATTTTAACTTTGATCTGTGAAGCTACAGGTTGGCCGTTACAAGACGCTGGAGTCCAGTTTTTCTTTATTCTTCTTACTACATACTGCATATCATCAAAAAAGACTTCACTGTTTTGTACTTTAGGCATTCCTTTCACATCTACTACTTTTCCTTTAGCATCAAGTACGAGTGTAAATGTAAAATCACCTGCAAGAGCATAGAAATCTGAATTCAGATAAGCATACATATACTTATTCAGGATGGTTTTATAAGCAGTAACCCCACCTTCATACGATGCCGGTTTGAAATCATTACATTTTACAGCAACCTGCATAAAAGGTTCTTTAATATCTATTTTCAGAACATTTTTATTGCTTTCTCTGATAAAAGAATCATCACGGTCTTCCTGATCCTGGGCGAATGAAAAATTCATTACACACAAGGTTAAAAATAAAAATATCGTTCTCATAGTTTTGTTTACTAATAATAAACAAAGGTAAATATTTAACTCATTTATAAAAAAGAAAAACTTCACACAAAGCATGAAGTTTTAAAATATAGATTCTGAATTTCTGATATACCTGAAATTCATTTACTTTTTTTCTTACAGCAATCCTTTAATATGTTTATAATTGCTCTTCACAGTTTCAAAAACCTCATCCATTTTACCTCCAAGCATCAGCTGTGCCATAGACTTGGTCATTCCCATAATCTGGTCAAATTCAATTTTGGGAGGAAGAGCTAGTGCATTAGGATTGGTAAAGATATTCAGAAGATAAGGGCCGTTGTGATCTAAACATTCTTTGATGGCAGCTTCTACTTCTTCCGGCTGATGTACATTCTTTCCGGGATACCCCATTGCGTGTGCTACCATTGCAAAATCCGGATTAATCATATCGGTTTCGTTATCGGGCATTCCTCCTACTTCCATCTCCAGTTTTACCATTCCCAGCGTTCTGTTGTTGAATACAATCAGTTTTATGGGTAATTTATACTGGAAAATAGTCGCCATATCTCCCAACAACATGGATAACCCTCCATCTCCACATAGGGCAATCACCTGCTTTTCAGGATGAGCCAAAGCAGCTCCAATTGCCATTGGCATTGCATTCGCCATTGATCCGTGATTAAATGATCCCAGCATTTTTCTTTCTCCGGTTCCTGTGATAAACCTTGCCCCCCAAACGCAGCACATTCCGGTATCTACGGTAAAAATAGCGTCATGTTTAGCCAGTTTATCTAAAGTATGGGCAACAAATTCCGGTTGAATAGCATTTTCTTTTCCAGAATCTTTCACATACTCCAGCTGGTTTTCTTTTACTTTATCATAAAATGCAAGCTGTTCGTTCAGGAAATGAACATCCGTTTTTTCTTCCAGTAAGGGCAGTAATGCTTTAATGGTTTCTTTGATATCTCCTGTAAGACCTAATTCAAGTTTTGCTCTTCTTCCCAATCTTTCAGGACTTTCATCAATCTGAACAATTTTATTTTTTACAGGCATGAATTTTTGATAAGGAAAATCCGTTCCCAAAAGAATCACAAGATCTGCTTCGTGCATAGCGTGATAAGCGGAAGGAAATCCTAATAGTCCAGTAAGTCCTACTTCATTGGGATTATTGGGCTGAATAGCCATTTTTCCACGGAATGAATATCCCACAGGAGCTTTTAATAGATTAGACAAAGCGATCACTTCATTACGAGCTTCGGCAGCACCTATTCCGCAATACAAGGTTACTTTTTTGCTTTTATTGATAAGTTCAGACAAACTTTTCAGTTCATGATCTGATGGTCTTATAACAGGATTAGTTTTAAAGATTTGGGTGGAAGTGGAACCCTCTTCAGCGTCCAGCTCAGAAACATCTCCCGGAAGGCCTATCACAGCCACTCCTTTTTTGGAAATAGCATGCTGAATAGCCGTCTGAACAGTTCTCTGCACCTGCTCCGGTCTTGTAATCATCTCATTGTAGTAACTACAGTCATCAAAGAGTTTTATTGTATTGGTTTCCTGGAAGTAATCCATCCCCATTTCATCACTGGGAATTGTGGAAGCAATGACCAGCATTGGAACATGGGAGCGGTGCGCTTCGTAAACACCGTTGATTAAATGAACATGCCCAGGACCGCAACTTCCGGCACATACTGCCAAACCATCAAGCTCTGCCTCGGCCGCAGCCGCATACGCTCCTACTTCTTCGTGCCTTACATGAATCCACTGAATGCTGCTTTTTTTAACCGCTATATTCAGATGATTGAGACTGTCGCCTGTTACTGCATAAATTCTTTTCACATTGGCATTTTCGAGCATTTCAACAATCTGCTCAGCTATGTTTTTTGCCATAATTACTATGTTTTGGTGGTTGATTTTGGTGAAAAATGGTACTTGAGAAGAAGGAAAACCTTCCTATCCCTATCAAATTTAGCTAATAAAGTTGAGACTCCATCTCTAATTCAATGTTAAAAACTTGTAATTTAATTTTGAATTCTTTTTCGTATTTAAACCTCACAGGTTTTGAAAACATGTAAGGTTTAGGTCACCAGCAAAACAAGACAGCCACCCAAAAAGGTGGCTGTCTATATAATATGTTTTAAGTTTACATAACTACTTCAATCTGATTTCTCAACAAATCTTCAAATTCGTCTCTTTTACGGATCAAATGCGCTTTTCCATCTAAGAATAATACTTCAGCTGGTTTTAATCTTGAGTTAAAGTTTGAACTCATTTCAAAACCATAAGCTCCTGCATTGTGGAAAGCAAGAATATCGCCTTCTCTTACTTCATTCAGTTTTCTGTCCCAGGCGAAGGTATCGGTTTCACAAATGTTTCCTACTACTGTATAAATTCTTTCAGCACCTTTTGGATTAGATAAGTTCTCAATCATATGATAAGAATCGTAGAACATAGGACGGATCAAATGATTAAATCCTGAATTCACTCCTACAAAAACGGTAGCTGTTGTTTGCTTAATTACATTAGCTTTCACCAATAAATATCCGCTTTTTCCTACTAGGAATTTCCCTGGTTCAAACCATAATTCGAATTTTTTTCCTGTAGTTTTTGAAAACTCAGAAATCACTTTTTCTACTTTTTTACCCAATGTTCTCACATCAGTTTCTTCTTCGCTATCCTGATATGGAATTTTGAAACCACTTCCCATATCCAGATATTTCAGATTCGGGAAATGCTCAGAAAGCTCCAGCATGATATCTAAAGCCTGCAGGAATACATCCGGATCTTTGATCTCACTTCCAGTATGCATGTGAAGTCCTTCAACGTTCAGGTTTGTGCTTTTCATCACTCTTTCAATGTGACGAACCTGGTGAATAGAAATACCGAATTTACTGTCGATATGCCCTGTTGAAATTTTATAGTTACCACCAGCAAAGATATGCGGGTTGATTCTTACTAAAATCGGATAAGAATTTCCGTATTTATTCCCGAATTGCTCAAGAATAGAAATGTTATCAATGTTTATATGAACTCCGAAAGTCATTGCTTCTTCTATCTCAGCAAGATCAACACAGTTGGGAGTAAACAATATCTTTTCTTTTGGAAATCCTGCCTTTAGTCCCAGTTTCACTTCATTAATAGATACACAATCCAGAGAAGCGCCCAGGTTCTTGACATACTTAAGGATATTGATGTTGGTCAACGCCTTCGCTGCATAGAAGAACTTTGTATGTTTTAAAAAAGAAGATGTAAGTTTTTCGTATTGAACTTTGATGGATTCTGCATCATAAACATACACCGGGGTGCCAAACTCATTGGCAATCTTTAATAATTCTTTTGAATTCATAATTTCATTTTAACATAAAAAAAGGCAGATTCTTATAAAAAGAGTCTGCCGCATTGATTATTTTTTATGCAAGACAACTCTTTTAAATATTCCAAACCTTAGAGAACCTTACAGCTCCCTTTTTTCCAGTTTTAATTTGTTTAAAATTTTGCATTGCTTCTATTTATTTTTTACAAAAATACTATTTATTTTTCATTTTCTGAAAATTGATTTGAAAAGCGTCTTCTTTTAAATCAATTTGTAAAGTGCTAATTCCTATATCATTTCGGTAACGGCAGTGTTTCAAAATCACTTCGAAGCAGTGCCAGCTGTAGTTCATTATTCAGATCTGTGGAAGATAACGGAAGGTCAATTTTTAATTTAGCCAGCTTACTGATGGTCTGTATCTGTGTAAACAACTCATAAAAACCAAAAGAAACCACTTTCCCGTTTTCTATGATTAAAAATAACTTTTCACCCAGTTTTCTTCCCTGTCCCAGCCACAGTTCATTTCTTTTCCTGAATTCAATTTTCTCTTTCAGGATTGAAAAATCTTTAAATTCTTCCTGGGAACCAATAAACTGAACAGCTTTTGTCCCTTGTGTAAATGATCTGAATTTTAAAACTGGTTTTTCGGTTTTATTAAGCGTATTTTTCTCAACCACATATTTATGATTCCTGAAATACAAGCCGAAAGGTAAAACTTCTTTCTTCTTAATATTCTTGGAATTAAGAATCAGTTTAGCAATAATATCTGTTCCGGTAAGCTCAAAATTAATCTGCTCAACATCTTTCTGAATCTGTTCCCATTTTTTTGATTTGGAATTGAAAACTTTTTTGGAAAACTTGTTGATATCCTGAACATAATCCGAGAACATAATACGCCCTGCTTCATCCTGAAAATAAACAAACCCCTTATCATTCGGAAGATCCTGTGTAAGTTCTTTGATCTTATTGATATAGCTTTTTGCATTAGACTCATCATGCTGTTTCTGAATGATTTCATTTTCTACATCTTTTGAAATCAAAAGTTTGAAAAGTTCCAATGTAGCTCTTGCATCACCTTCAGCTCTATGATGATTGGTCAAAGGAATTCCCAGTGATTTTACCAGTTTCCCCAAAGAATAGCTTACCTCATCAGGAATGAGTTTCTTTGCCAACGGAATTGTATCTAAAGTATTGATTTTAAAATCATAACCAAGCCTTTTGAATGATTGGCGAAGCATTCTGTAATCAAAGTCAATATTATGACCCACCAACGTTGTATTTTGAGTTATTTCTATAACTCTTTTGGCAATTTCGTGAAATTTCGGAGCAGTTTTGACCATTTTTGGGGTAATACTGGTCAGTTTCTGTACAAAAGGAGTAATATCACCTTCAGGATTTACCAGAGAGATAAACTGGTCCGTAATTTTCTGACCGTCATATCTGTAGATGGCGATATCTATAATGCATTCATTTCTATAACCTGCACCATTACTTTCTATATCTATAATTGAATACATTGAATCTGTGTTAACTGCTGTTTTGTCATTTATATGTAAAACCGATGTCTTATTCCCCAATAAAATCCGGTTTTATTTTTTACTGTTATGTAAAGATAACCTGCTAAAATAACAAAAAATATGTCAGACTCTAGCAGATTATCCTTCAAAATTATCTTCTTCTTCCTCCCAGGCCAAACATTCCGAGAATAGCTTTTGCTCCTTCCCTCATTAATGTAGAGGTAAAAGTACGGCCAGCTTTACTCTGTAACACCTGTTCAAACATTCCAGGCTCTTCTTTTACAGGTCTTGCCTTTTGAGCAGGAGTTGGGTTTTGTGCCGCCTGTTCCATTCTATTCGTTAGCATTTCATAAGCAGACTCTCTGTCAACTGCCTGCTCATATTTTGCAACAAGTGCAGATTTTGAGGTCAGATCAGAGATTTCAGCCGGACTCAATACATCCATTCTTGATTCCGGAGAGATCAGATAGGTATGTACCAATGGAGTAGGAATACCTTTTTCGTCAAGAGCAGTAACAAATGCTTCTCCAATTCCTAAATTCTGGATCAGACTTGACGCATTGTAATATTCTGTGGTAGGATAGTTTTCGACAGCTTTGGTAATTTCTTTTTTATCTTTTGCCGTAAAGCCTCTTAATGCATGCTGTATTTTCAATCCCAATTGAGAAAGAACATTTTCAGGCACATCACCAGGAATCTGAGTAATAAAATAGATCCCAACTCCTTTGGAACGGATCAGTTTTACCATGGTTTCAATCTGCGAAAGAAGGGCTTTGGACGCTTCATCAAAAATCAGGTGGGCTTCATCTATAAATAACACCAGCTTTGGCTTACCGCTATCTCCTTCTTCCGGAAACGTCATATAAATTTCCGCAAAAAGTGAAAGCATAAATGTTGAGAAAAGTTGTGGCTTATTCTGAATATCTGCTACTCTTAATATATTTACGACTCCTTTTCCGTCTCTTGTTTCCAGTAAATCCTGAACATCAAAGCTTAGCTCACCGAAAAACCCTGCTGCACCCTGTTGTTCCAAGGCTACAATAGATCTTAAAATCGTTCCGAGAGACGATGATGCAATGGATCCGTAATTAGCAGCAAGCTCCGCTTTTCCCTGTGCATTATCGGTTACATACTGCAAAACTTTCTTCAAATCATTAAGATCAATCAATGGAAGTCCTTTATCATCACAGTATTTGAAGACGATAGACATGATGCTTTGCTGCGTATCATTCAGTTCAAGAATTTTGCTGAGTAAAACTGGTCCGAATTCTGTAACAGTAGCTCGCAATTTCACGCCATCACCTCCGGAAATACTCATCAATTCTACCGGAAAGGCTTGCGGAGTATAAGGAAGCTGTGTTTTAGCATACCTTTCTTCAATAACAGGATTCATCTGGCCTGCTTCTGCAATTCCGGAGAAATCCCCCTTAATATCCAGAACCAAAGAAGGAATTCCTGCATGGGAAAGCTGTTCTGCAAATACCTGTAATGTTTTTGTCTTACCAGTTCCTGTAGCTCCGGCAATAAGACCATGACGGTTAATTGTTTTCAGGGGAATGGTTACATTTACTTCTGTCACCACTTCGCCATCCAACATTCCTTTTCCTAATATAATATGCTCTCCTTTGGGAGTGTATCTTGCGTTAAGTTCTTCAATAAATTGTGTTTTGTCTGCCATTTGATCGCTTTTTTAAACTTATAAATATAAAATTTTTTAGAAGATGTTTTTAAATATTTTCCAATGAACATTTCTCTATTCCTCTAGAAAATAAAATTCTTACCTGCTTAAGCAAATTTTAAACCACGTCTATTAAGTCTGAACAACAAACCTGTTCTATGCACAAACATGATATAAAACAGCATTCATCTGTTGTCTCTATATAAGGCATTCTTTTTGCTTGAAAAGCTGTACATACTAAACGTATGTTTAACAAAGTATTGAAAGAAACTATCAATGGAATTTAACATTTCATTTAGAATTTATCTAATACTTCGTATCTTTAACTCATTAAAAAAAGACCCCAATGAAAATTGAACAAATATATACGGGCTGTCTGGCTCAGGGTGCCTATTATATTGTATCAGAGAATGAAGCAGTGATTATAGATCCTTTAAGGGAGGTAAAACCTTATCTGGATCGTCTGGAAAAAGACAATGTCACTTTAAAATATATTTTTGAAACTCATTTCCATGCTGATTTCGTATCAGGACATTTGGATTTAAGCAAGAAAACAGGTGCTCCGATTGTATACGGCCCTACTGCCGCTCCGGAATTTGAAGCCATTATAGCTGAAGATGATCAGATTTTTGAGATCGGAAAAGTAAAAATAAAGGTAATGCACACTCCGGGACATACTATGGAAAGCAGCACTTATCTTTTAATAGACGAAAATGGTGTTGAAACTGCAATTTTTACAGGTGATACATTGTTTTTAGGTGATGTGGGAAGACCAGATCTTGCACAGAAAGCGACTAATCTTACTCAGGAAGATCTTGCAGGGATTCTGTATGACAGCCTTCAGAACAAAATCATGCCATTGGATGACAGCATTACGGTTTATCCAGCTCATGGAGCCGGATCTGCTTGTGGAAAAAATATGCAGAAGGAAACAGTAGACATTTTAGGAAACCAAAAGAAGACAAATTACGCTCTTAATCAACCAAATAAAGCATCTTTCATCAGAGAGGTTCTGGATGGTTTAACCGCTCCTCCAAAATATTTCGGAATGAATGTCGCTTTAAACAAAGGTGGATATGAAAGTCTTGATGTCGTAATGAACAAAGGTTTACAACCCGTTGCACCGGAAGATTTCGAGGCTTTGGCAGAGGAAACAGGAGCATTAATTTTAGATACAAGAGGAGCTGCGGATTTCCATAAAGGATTTGTTCCGAACGCTATCAATATAGGACTGAAAGGTGATTTCGCCCCATGGGTAGGAACACTTATTGTAGATGTAAAACATCCTTTATTACTGGTAACAGACGAAGGTACTGAAGAGGAAGTGATCACCAGACTAAGCCGAGTAGGTTTTGACAATGTGATAGGATATCTGAAAGGAAGTTTTGAAGCATGGAACAATGCAGGTATGGAAACTGACGAGGTTAAAAGAATCACTCCGGCTGAATTTGCAGAGCAGTTTACAGAAGAAGCAAAGGTAATTGATGTAAGAAAACTAACTGAGTATTCTGCAGAGCACATTGACAATGCTTACAATAAGCCGCTGGACACCATCAGTGATTGGGCTCGTACTATTGATGACTCTGAACATTTCTTTCTACACTGCGCAGGTGGTTACAGAAGTATGATTGCAGCAAGCATCCTTAACTCTCACGGAATCAGAAATTTCACTGAAATAGAAGGAGGATTTAATGGTATCAAAAAAACGGAAAAATTCCCGACTACTGATTTTGTTTGTCAATCCAAAACATCTTAAGATCATAAAAAACTAAACTATGTCACAAAAATTTCAGGAAATTATTGATTCCGAAAGACCTGTATTGATTGATTTTTTCGCTACATGGTGCCAACCCTGTAAAGTACAGTCTTCGGTATTAAATACAGTAAAAGAAAATATAGGCGAAGGAGCCAGAATCATCAAGGTTGATGTAGACCAATATCCCGCACTGGCAGCTCAATACGGAGTGCGTGGAGTTCCTACACTGGCCATTTTCAAAAAAGGAGAAATGCTCTGGAAGGAAAGTGGTGTTCATGATGTGAATACCCTCACACAACTTTTACAAGAATATGCTTAAAGCTGTGATTTTTCACAGTTTTTTGTTTTTTATAATTCCCGCAGATTGCAAAGATTTTCACAGATGATTATGCTTATTTTTTTTATATAGAAATTAAAAATCTGTGAAGATCTGCGAAATCTGTGGGAAAATCCTAAAATTCAATAGAAAAAGAATCTCTGTCATTTAAAAACTGGAAGTGTTTTCTAAAATCTTTCAATTCCTCCATATATAATTCTGCAGATACAAGATTTCCATGTTTCTGGGAAATTTCTTTTCCATCCCCAAAGAAGCAGTGGGAGCTTTCCTGATAAAACAGATTATTTCCATCTGTCCCGATTCTGTTTAAACCAAATACAAAAGATAAATTTTCAATAGCTCTGGCTTTCAGTAAATGTTCCCATGCCCCTACTCTTTTCTCAGGCCAGTTGGCAACATATAAAATGGCATCATAATCATCATTATTCCTTGCAAAAACAGGAAAACGCAGATCATAGCACACCTGAAGGAGGAAACGTATTCCCTTATACTCAACAATTACTCTGTCTTTTCCAGGTGTATACACTTTATCTTCTCCGGAAAAGGAAAACAAGTGTCTTTTGTCATAAAAAGAGATTGTACCGTCCGGCTGTACAAAATACATTCTGTTATAAAAATTTCCATTCTGCTCTACGGGAGCACTTCCACAGAATGCTGCATTTTTCTCTTTTGAAATCTTTTTTAAAAATTCCAGAGATTCATTATTTCTGTCCGAGACTTCAGAAGCATCCATACAGAAACCTGTAGAAAACATTTCCGGGAGAAGAAATATGTCTGCCTCCGCATTTTGCAGTTCGTTTTCTATGAGTTTAAAATTCTCAGTTTTATTTTTCCAGATGATATCTAAATTAAGTCCTACAACTTTCATCTTTTATTCTTTTAAATTATTCCAAATATGAAGTATAAAAATACAGTTTTTATGATTAAAAAAAGGGAATTAACTGATTGAAAAATGAGTTTTATCTATAATAATCAAGCTTTATTTCTTAATAATTTATTAAAGTCTTCCATTTTTAGAGTACTGTCATTCTTTCGGTTTCATTTTTGATAGAGATATTTTTTATTAATATCCTTAAAAATTAGAAATTTATGAAGAAATTGTTTTTTATGGTGATGATCTGCTTTTTTGGTGCTATGGCGAATGCTCAGGCCTGGACAGGAAAGGGAGATCAGAAAATACAACTGGGGCTGAGTGCCTGGGGATATGGAACCGGAGTAACGGGAACTTATGATTATGGACTCAATCAACTTATTTCAGTAGGAGCCGGAATTAACGGTTACTTTGACAATTATAAAAACAACGATAAGGATAATCGTGTTTTTGTTTTCGGGAGACTGAATTTTCACTTGCAAGAGGCTTTAAATCTACCTTCAAAATGGGACATTTATCCTGGTGTAGACCTTGGAGTATTAGGAAGAGACTTCGGAGTAGGTGCTCACATAGGAGCAAGATACTTCTTCACGGAGAAAATAGGAGTTTTTGCAGAGGTAGGTAATAATGGCAGTCTTGGTGTTTCTTTCAATTTATAATCAAATCGTCCTTAAATATGACAAAGCTTCTCGTTTCGAGGAGCTTTTTTATTTGGCATAGTTTTGATAATTGTTACCTTTGCAAATTAAAATCTAAAATTTATTAATGGAAATAGCAATCAAACTTTTTCAGTTCATTCTGAGCATCTCTATACTTGTGCTTCTTCATGAGCTTGGGCATTTTTTACCGGCAATATGGTTCAAGACCAGAGCAGAGAAGTTTTTCCTGTTTTTTGATCCTTACTTTTCTATATTCTCCATGAAGAAAATCAACGGAAAATGGCAGTATAAGTTTTTATCAAAAAATTTACCGGATTCTGAAGTAATAGAAGTGAATGGAAAGAAGGAAGAAGTTCCTATCGATATATCAAAACTTCCGGACAACGACTGGAGAAAACATCCTGAACAAACGAAATATGGTATCGGATGGCTTCCTTTCGGAGGGTATGTGAAAATTGCCGGAATGGTAGATGAAAGCATGGATACTGCCCAAATGAGAAAACCGGCAGAGCCATGGGAATTCAGATCAAAACCGGCTTGGCAGAGACTGATCATTATGTTGGGAGGGGTTACAGTTAACTTTTTCCTTGCATGGTTAATCTACAGCTGTCTGTCTTTCTTCAACGGGGAGACGTATACGGATATCACTAAATTCAACAATGGTATTGAAGCAACTTCAGCCGGAAAGAAAATGGGATTCCAGAATGGTGACAAAATTATCAGCGTAGACGGAAAACCTGCAGAAAGACTTGAAAATACTTCAATCAATATTCTTTTAGGAGATCATGTAACGGTAGACAGAAACGGACAGGAAGTTACTTTCCCGGTAAATGCAGATGGTGTAGCAGATGTTCTTAAACAAAGAGAAGCAAAACTATACATCACTCCAAGAGTTTCTATGGTTATTGACTCATTGGCAACTCCTGCTTCTCAGGCATCTGGTCTTGCAAAAGGAGATAAAATTGTAGGAATCAACGGTAAGAAGGCGGCTTTCTTTGATGAAGTAAGTGCTCTTTTAAGTGAAAATAAAGGTAAAACAATTTCTGTAGACGTTGAAAGAAACGGAGCTGTACAGACATTACCAGCAGTTTCTGTTGATAAAAACGGAAAACTTGGGATCGCAATTGATACAAAAAGCATCGCTAAAGATATTGTAACGAATAAAAAATATTCTTTCGGTGAGGCTATTCCAAGAGGATTTACAAGAACTATTGAAGCGTTAACCACTCAGGTTAAGCAGTTCAAAATTATGTTCAACTCTAAAGTTCAGGGTTATAAGAACGTTGGAGGACCTATTGCTATTGTAAAGAACATGCCTGTAGATAAAGATGCAGACGGAAGCTTTAAAATCAACTGGGTTGCTTTCTGGAGTTTTACAGCAATGTTCTCAGTATGGTTGGCATTCCTTAACCTAATTCCGATTCCAGGACTTGATGGTGGGCACGTTTTATTTACTTTATATGAAATTATTGTAGGAAAACCAGTTCCGCAAAAGGTTTTAGAAAATGCGCAGATGATTGGAGTTATCTTCCTGCTAGGATTGATGTTACTGATCTTCGGAAGCGACATCTTCAAGGTATTTACAGGGAAATTATAATTTTTTTAAAATTTTTCTTAAAAATATTTGTAGGGTATAAATATTCGTCCTATATTTGCACCACTTAAAACAAAGGACATTCCTCCTTAGCTCAGTTGGTTAGAGCATCTGACTGTTAATCAGAGGGTCGCTGGTTCGAGCCCAGCAGGAGGAGCAAAAAGACTTACATTTCTGTAAGTCTTTTTTTGTACTTTACTCTGAACAATTATACAGCTATAACTAAAAAAGGAAGGCTTAGAGTGTTTTACCTCAGTAATTTAAATTTAACACAAAGATTTAATGTCTTATTCTCAATTTTTAAGGAAGCAAAGATATACATCAATAAAGTTGATTCTTTTGAAGCGTACACATAACCATTCAGCTTCATCAGCGACATTGTCACTTTCTTAGCTTCATTAACAATAGGATGACTAAATATAACCTTTGCGTTTTTTTATAACTAATGAGTCTGACACAAAAAAAGACAGATATTTGTTATTTTTCTTCAATCATTAAATATTCATCCGTTTCAATGAATATCATCAGTCTTTAAGGCATTTTACCTGTAACGATTTCCTTAATACTCCGACTATTCTTTTATAGAGTAAAATTTTCCTCTACCACGACAAAGAATAATAAAACCCAAATATAGTATTGTATAAATACCCAATTGTACCATGAAGAAAACTATTATTTCATTATTAACAGCATTTTCTATTATAGGAATTTCTGCGCAGGAAAGGTCTTATTTTTTATCAAGTCCTTCCTTAAGCCCTGATGGAAAAACAGCTTATTTCGCTTATGATGGTGATATCTGGAAAGCAGATTCCAATGGAGGAAATGCTTCAAGAATTACTGCCCTGGATGGAGAAGAAATCAATCCCCGTCTTTCACCTGATGGAAAATGGCTGGCATTCAGTTCTAACCAATATGGAAATTATGATGTTTATGTAATGCCTGCAGGAGGAGGAACGATCAAACAGTTAACCTTCCACACGGGAAGAGACGAAATGGAAAGCTGGGCATGGGACAGCAAAACCATCTATTTTACTTCCAGCAGAAATAATAATTTCGGCAGTTTTAAAACTACAATTGAAGGAAAAACACCTCAAAAGCTTTTCAATAATTATTTCAATAACACCAATGGCCTTGTAGAAACGCCCGCAGGAGAATATCTTTTCACAAGCTCTTCGGAAAGTGCTCATCAGGTACAGCGTAAACGTTATAAGGGAGAAAACAATCCCGATATTCTTGGATATAACCCAAAAAGTAACTCTTTCAAGCAGTATACCAACTATGAAGGAAAAGACTTCAATCCAAGCGTAGATAAAAACGGTATTATTTATTTTATTTCTGATGAAAATAATGGAGAATACAATCTTTATAAACTCGAAAATGGCCAAAAGACCGCTTTAACGCAATTTGACACTTCGATTAAAAAGCCGTTTGTTTCAGCGGACGGATCAAAAGTTATCTTCGAAAAAGATTATCAGCTTTACACCTATGACGTTGCTTCAAAAAATACAACTCCTCTCCATATCGGCCTGAATACCAATAAAACATTGGAAAAAGAACAAAATTTCAATGTAGAAAACAATATTTCCTATTATGACGTCTCTCCTGATGGTAAAAAAATGGCGTTCATAAGCCGTGGCATCATATTCGTCTCAGATATTGAAGGAAAATTTGCACAACAGGTTTCTGATGGAAAAGAACGTGCAATGGAGGTAAAATGGCTGAAAGACAACCGTACTTTACTTTATAATCAAACTTATAATGGTTACCAAAACTGGTTTACAATTCAGGCAGACGGAAAAGGCCAGCCCAAACAATTAACGGAAGATTTACGAAACAACCGGAACATCACTTTGAATAGTGACCTTTCAAAAGCCGTTTACTTAAGCGGAAGAGATGAAGTAAGATTATTGGATTTAAAAAGCCTTAAATCTACCACCATTGTAAAAGACGAAATCTGGGCATTCCAAAACTCAAGACCATCTTTTTCGCCTAATGATGAATATGTACTGTTCTCTGCAAAAAGAAACTTCGAGCTTGATATTTTCATCTATAATATCAAAAAAGCACAGACACTGAACCTTACCAATACCGGAGTTTCAGAAGAGGATCCCGTGTGGTCGCCTAATGGCAAATATATTTATTTTGCGAGCGACCGAACCAATCCGTCTTATCCTTTAGGGATGCAGAAGTCTAACATTTACCGTATGGCTCTGGATTGGTTTGACGAACCTTTTAAATCTGAAAAATTTGACAAACTTTTCACTGAAGAAAAGAAGGATGAAAAATCTTCCGATAAAGCAAAAAGCAAAGACAAGAAGGGCAAAAAAGAGGATGACAAGGATAAAGAGAAAAAGGAAGAAAAAGAACCTGTAATTAAAGAATTGAAGGTTAATTCTGAAGATACTTTGGACAGAATTGAACTGGTTACCGACCGATATGGATACCAGGATGATCCGGCAGTCTTCAATGATGATAAGAAAGAGGTTCTTCTTTTCAACTCTAATCAGGATAATGGAAAAAGACAGCTGTTTAAAAAGGTTTTCACAGATTTCGAGCCTGCTAAATCTGAAAAAGTATTCGATAAAGCAGCTTATTATCTAACAAAAAATGAGAAAAACCTATTCGCACTGATAGAAGGTAACATCTATAAAACAACCTTAGCAGCTTTAAAACCTGAGAAAATAAGCATCCAGTATAGTTTTGATAAAGATCTGGCATCCGAATTTACTCAGATGTATGCCGAAGCATGGACAGGTGTGGAGGAAAACTTCTACGACGAAAAATTCCATGGTATTGACTGGAAAGCGAAAAGAGAACAGTACGCGAAATATCTTCCGTATGTACACAACAGAAATGATCTCCGAATTTTATTGAATGATCTTCTGGGTGAGCTTAATTCTTCACATACCGGATTTTCGTCTACCGGAAAAGAGGAAACAATGTATCTGAACTATTTTACAAACGAAACTGGAATTATCTTCAAACAAGATCAGCCTTACACCGTAGAAAGCATTCTTAGAAAATCTCCGGCTTACCGCTCAGGAGTTGACATCAAACCTGGTGATCAGCTGACTTCTGTAAACGGAAAGAAGATTGACACCAATGAAAATATCGAAACTTATTTTACAAGTCCGAAAAAACAGGAAGAGCTTGTTCTGACTTTCAATCGTGATGGCAAAAATGTAACAACGAAAATACATCCGATTTCGAACGGAGAATTAAAAGGATTGCTTTATGATGATTGGATCTACAACAATCACCAGCGTGTAGATAAGCTTAGCAACAATCGTATCGCTTATTCCTGCATGAAAAATATGTCTACCGATGAGCTAGACCGCTTCCTTTTGGATATGGTAGAACAAGAAAACAGAAAAGACGCTGTAATTCTTGATTTACGCTATAACACTGGTGGAAACGTACATGACAAAGTATTGAATTTCCTATCTCAAAAGCCTTATTTACAATGGAAATACCGTGAAGGAAAAATAACTACCCAACCCAATTTTGCTCCTTCCGGAAAACCTATTGTTCTTTTAATTAATGAAGCTTCACTAAGTGACGCCGAAATGACCGCAGCTGGATTCAAGGCCTTGAAACTGGGTAAAATTATTGGTCAGGATACGTACCGCTGGATTATTTTCACATCAGCTAAAGGTTTGGTAGACGGATCTTCTTACAGATTACCTTCCTGGGGAACATATACTCTGGACGGACAAAATCTAGAAAAAACAGGAGTAAAACCAGACATCTATGTTAAAAATACCTTTATGGACCGTCTTCAGAACAATGATCCCCAGTTGGATAGAGCTGTTCAGGAAATCCTTAAAGATTTAAAGAAATAAACATTTCAGAATCATAATAAAAAGACTTACAGAAATGTAGGTCTTTTTTATAACCTCTTTGTTCTTTGAAATGATATAATCGTCTGATTAAATATTTTTATATCAGCTATAAAAAATCAGCATGAAAAGAATGTTATTCAGAAGTTGGATAAGCTAAAACTTAATTATAAATCAAATTTTTTCGATAACAACAATTTGACTCCTTATAAACTATTAAATCAAAAATTATATGATTATTTATGTTGAAAAACTTCTAACTTTTTATCTCAACAAAGTTGTATAAAAATAAAAACCAACCCCTGAGAAAGTTTTTTTACAAAGGTCATTATCCTATTTGTAATATTTATTTGAAGGTATTTAGAATTCAACAAAAAATAATCAAAATATTTCTTATTGAATTTCAATACATTTACTTAAAAATCTCTTTGAATAAGGGAGAAAAACTTGACTGATATTAATATTCCTATTATATTTGCACCACTTAAAACAAAGGAAATTCCTCCTTAGCTCAGTTGGTTAGAGCATCTGACTGTTAATCAGAGGGTCGCTGGTTCGAGCCCAGCAGGAGGAGCAAAAGACTTACATTTCTGTAAGTCTTTTTTTATTTATAAATTGTAAAGAAGTAATGTAAGAATGCTTACTCTTTTCATTTGCAATTAATCCTCTGATTCTTATTCATTAAGCGTTAAAATTTCTCATTTAATTTTAATGAATGCGTATATAATTTTCGCTACATTTGCCGTTTTATACTATAGAATAAAAATATTTTATTTTTTTACCTATTTTTTAAATAAACTGCATGCTTTTTGTTTATGCTAATTGCCTGAAGAAACGAATGATGTTAAACAATAACTCCCAAAAACACTATCTTTTATTTTTTTTCCTGATCCTCTCCGGTTCCGTATGTGCTCAAAACCGGGCCAGCGGCAAGATTGTTGACGAAAAAAACAATAAAGAACTCAGTAAAGTTGATATTTTTATCAACAACGACAAAACATCTTCCCTGACGACCACTTCAGGTAATTTCACTATTCAGTCAGACAGCATCATTCAAAAGTTAAAATTCTCCAGAAAAGGGTATACTACAGAAACGCTTGACATTACTTCTGAAAATGCTGATCATATTTTCGTACAGCTATCACAGGCAAAAGTAAGTGACATTCAGGAAATTGTCCTTCAAAGCGGTAAAACAAAATACAAGAGCAAAAAAGAAAACCCAGCTTATGCTATCATGCAGAAAGTCTGGTCACATAAAAGAAACAATGGTCTTGAGAAATTCGATACTTATTCTTACAAAGAATACGAAAAGACCCAGTTTGATCTTAACAACATAGACAGTACGTTTATGAAGAAAAAGATTTTCAACAAACTGGATTTCATTTTCAGCTACGCTGATTCTACCGCAAGCGGAAGATTGGGACTTCCTATTTTTCTGAATGAAGCCGTTTATGAAAATTATGGTAAAAACAGACCGGATAAAGACAGCAAAAGAACATTGGTTGCTCAAAAAACATCTGGCTTTCAAGACAATCAGGTGATTACAGTTTCAGCAAAAAACCTGTACCGTGATATTAATATCTACGACAATACCCTGAATTATTTCGACATTGGTTTTCAAAGCCCTGTCGGAACTGATGGTTTCAGCACTTACGACTATAGCTTGATGGATACCATTACCATTCGTGGTGAAAAGGCTTTTCAGATCAGATATCAGCCAAAGAGAAAAGACATCCTTGCATTTCAGGGAAACCTTTATATAGACACAGATACTTATGCTGTGCTAGGAGCAACATTAAAATCTACACAGAAAATCAATGTCAACTTTGTCAACAGTGTATATACTCAGTTAGAATATGACAATCCTGATGATGAAACATTTCTTCCTAAAAAATTGATCACTGAATTTGAAATGAGCCCTTTTTCAAAAAAGAAAGGATCTAAAAGTATTATTGCCAAAAGATCAGTAGATTATTCCGATTATCAATTTAATAAACCTCTTGATCCGAAAGTATTCAAACGCACCGAAGAAGAATATGAAGACAAGTTCACCAATAAAGACGATGCATATTGGGTAAAAGCCAGACCTGATACACTATCCAAATCAGAGCAGGGCGTTTATAACATGCTTGATCAGCTTCAGCAGACTCCAAAATTCAACAGGATGGTAAAACTGTTTGAAACATTAGGTTCACGCTATTATAATGCCTTTAAAGGAATAGATATTGGGCCTATCTTCTCTATTTACGGAAGAAATGAAGTAGAAGGTGACAGAATAAGATTAGGAGCCAGAACTTATTTCGGATTGAATGATACCTGGAGAGCGCAGTTTTACACAGCGTATGGGTTCAAAGACCAACAGTTTAAATATGGAGTGGAAGCAAGATATATGTTCAATAAGCTTAACCGCTTTATGATTGGAGCAGGAACCAGCAGAGATATTGTTCAGCTTGGGGGACAGCTTACATCAGGTGATGGTGTTACGCCGCAATCCTCATCTACCAGTACCTTTTTTGCAAGAGGAGAAAACATTTCTTTAAGTTCTGTAAACAAAACAAGTGTTTTTGCTGCTATTGAACCATGGAAGAACTTCCAGATAAGAGTAGACGGAGTGATGCAGAGCATTAAATCTGCCATTCCGGAGAAATTCAACCTGATGTATTATAAGGACGGACAGTTGAGACAAACAGTTAATGACTCGCACGTTACCATCAGTTTAATTGCCAAACCTGGCGCAAAATTCTCACAAACTGGTATTGACCGCTACCAAGCCAGAAACTTAGCTCCAACTATCGTTTTAAGATATACACGAGGTATTGAAGGATTATTTAATGCCGATTTCAATTATGACAAACTTCAATTCATGCTTTATAAGCCGTTTTTAATTGGAAATATGGGAAAATTAGTGGTTAACTTCGAAGCTGGAAAGAACTTCAATACAGTTCCTTTGGCACTACAGAATATTATTCCTGCCAACCTTTCATATGGTCTGGTACCGAATACATTCTCTCAGCTTAACTACTATGAGTTTGTAGCAGATGCTTATACTACGCTTCAGCTGGAACATCATTTTAACGGGAAGATCCTTTCTTATATTCCATTGATTAAAAAACTGAAACTTAGAGAGGTTGCATTCATCAGAGGAGCCTACGGGACGTTAAGTGATGCTTCTAAGGCGATTAACGTAGAAGGTTTTAGATACTCTGCACCAAGTGAACATATTTATTATGAATACGGATTCGGAATTGAAAATATAGGTATCGGAAACCTTAGAATCTTCAGGGTAGATTTCAACTGGAGAGGAAATTATCTTGACAAACCGGATATCTCTAAATTCGGTGTTAAAGCAGGATTTCAGGTAGGATTCTAAACAGAGTTTAATATAAAACAGGTTCGGCGGCTTCAAAGAAGCCGCCGAACCTTTATCTTTAGTTTTATAAAAATCAGAGATGATGATTAAAAGCATTCACAAGGCTCTTCTACATCAAGAAGGCAGCGCATTTTTTGCTCTTTTGTCAAGCCGCACCATGTACCGCATGAAGTAATTGGTTTTGATGGGCACCACACTGTAGCAGCTCCTCCATTGATTTCTTTAAGGTTCTTCTTTGTTAATTTTTTCAAATTTTTCATGATTATATTTAGTTTTATTTGTTGCCTACTCTCTGTGCTTTTCGGCTTCCGCAATGTTTTTTTTATTTGATTACAGACAAATATATAAATATTTCACTACTGTAAGATATTCTTTAGTTTTTTTAACTTAAAATAAAAGCTGAATCTATTTAAATGTTCAGCTTTATCCGAAATCTCAAAGAAGTTTAGGTTTCTATTATTTATTCAAAGCATTCCGTGCAGGGTTGTGAAAGCATGCAGTGTGATTTCTGCCATGGAGACCAATTGCACCATTCATCACAGGACTGAAACATAGAAGGACAAACTGCTGCCACTCCGCCAGCTATTTCTTTTAAATTCTTTCTGGTCAATTTTCTTACATTTTTCATAGTTATTCTGTTTTAATATTTGCCTACTCTTTATGCTTTTCGGCTTTTGCAACTGATTCATAATTGGACAGTTAACAAATATAAAGTATTTCACCAACAAATGAATATTTTAAAAATCAGAAAATAAAAAAACCTCAGTAAAAACTGAGGTTTTAATTTTTATAAAACGCTTTTAATTATGCGTTTGGTTCTACAGATACGAAAGATCTGTTGTTTGCTTTCTTTCTGAAAACTACTTTACCATCTACTAATGCAAACAAAGTGTGATCTTTACCGATTCCCACGTTATCACCTGGGTGGTGCTGAGTACCTCTTTGTCTAACAATAATATTTCCGGCAATAGCTGCTTGTCCTCCGAAAATCTTCACACCTAATCTTTTAGAGTGAGACTCTCTACCGTTCTTGGAACTACCGACTCCTTTCTTGTGTGCCATTTTATTACTGGATTATTTATTAAGTGCTTTAAATTGATCAATATTCTTGATGATAGCAGCATCTACTTCTTCATGAGTAAGAATATTTTTTTCTAATTCCACTTTAACTGCTTTACCTAAAGTAATTAAAGTTTCTCTGTTCTCTTTAGACTGAGACAAGTTGTTTTTCTTTAAGTGATAGTTCAATTCGTGATCTTCACCAAAGTTAACAGTTGCGTTGTCTGAAAGAACTTCACCTTTCACAGTTTCTTTTTTAGCAGCAGCTTTTTTAGCTCCACCTTCAAAACCAGTAATACCAGTGATTACGATTTGAGTTAAAGATTGTCTGTGACCGTTTTTCACTTTGTAACCTTTTCTTCTTTTCTTTTTGAAAACGATTACTTTATCAGCTTTAACGTGGTCAAGGATCTCTGCTTCTACAGTGATTCCGTTTACAGCTGGGGCGCCTACAGTGATTGCACCGTTTACAGTAAGAAGAACTTTATCGAAAGAAACTTTTCCTCCTTTATCTCCTTTTAAACGGTTTACAAACAACTTCTGGTCTTGCTCAACTTTGTATTGAAGCCCTGCTATTTCTACAATTGCAAACATTGTTTATAAATTTTTAGTTATTTCGAGGTGCAAATATACATATAAATTTCTAATTAGCTTACAATCAAAGCAATGTTTTTTTTAATAAAATCGTATTCACTATGTTTTGAATAATTTTTTTCAATAATGTACTCACACTTAAGAGATAATTTATTACCTTCGTTCTACCAAATTGAATTTATATATGAAAAGAAACTTTAATCTCTGCTTACTAGCAGGTGCCATTGCTGTAACTTCATTAACAGCATGTAGTGATGACCAAATGGACAACAATGTTCAACCTCAGACAGAAACACTGAATGCAAAAATTGATCAACCCGGAGACCTGGAAAAAACCTGCTCTTATGTAGACAACAACTGGAGCAACAATTCTGTTCTAGTGACAGGACTTCAAAACTCCACAGACACCAATTTTATGAATGCACAAATGACTAAAATTGCAAGCATGTGGGGAAGAAGCAATCCTCTTCTGCGATTTGTGAACGACCCTACCAATTTTAATTCTACCTACAATGCGATATCTTATGGCAATGGAAGAATTTATTATGGTTATGCTATCTATTATGATGCAAAAGCAAAAGGTGGTGATATTGTGAACGCAATGATCCTTGCGCACGAGTATGGACATCAGCTGCAATATATCTTTAACCTTCCTTCTGTAACAGAGTCTACTTACAGACCCAACGAACTTGAAGCGGACGGCTTTGCCGGATATTATTTGAGAAGACCTAATGGTTACAACAAAACCAATTTCTCCGAAATAGCCGCTGCTTATGAATTTGCCCAAAGCATTGGAGATTATCAGACGACCAGTGCAAACCACCATGGAACACCTGCACAGAGAAGATCAGCTGTTCGTTTAGGATTCCTTTTAGGACAGTATGACCTGAACGCTTCCAATTTTGATTACAACTTCTTCTATTATTATCAGGGAGTATTAAACGGAACTTATAAGATGGCTAAGAACACCGTAAATCCTGAAATTGACGCATACATGAGTCAATATATTGATGAGCTGAGAAAAATTCAGTCAGGAGAAATTTCTGCAGAAGAATTTAAACATCTTCAATAAACGAGAACATTCATTTTTAGCATATTTAAGAAAGGAGGCGGACAGTATGTTCCGCCCCTTTTTTGTTTTTAAAAGCTTTTATATTTTACCCAATCAATTTCTTTGTATTTTTGAAACAACAAAAAAAAGAACACTCAAGTAACTATAATGAACAGAGATCTCTACATTGATTTCGCCAAAGGATTGGCAACACTTTCTATCATATTTATCCATACCGCTTTCTGGTCTGGACAGTTTTATATTCCAGCAGAAGTAAGGGTATTCTCTCTGGTCTTTGATGTCGCTCTCTTTTATGCGCTCAGTGGTATTACTTCCGGAGCCAATATTGAAAAAACATTGTACCGTCTTCTGAAACTGCAGATCACTTATATGATTTTTGTGACCTTCCTGTTCTTTTTAGATTACTTCTTTAAAGTATCTGGACTCAATTTCTTTTCCATGGAATGGCTCCAAAGCTTTTACTCAACATTTGGTTCCAAATATTCCACAACCAGCATTTCTATCTACCCTCAATGGGAAAATCTGGGGAACTGGTACCTTCATCAATACACCAATGCTGATACTTTTCCGGTAGTAATGGGAAGTTTCTGGTACCTTAAAGTATATTATGTGCTCACAGTTTTTGGAGTTCTTATCTTAAGATTCTTTCCCAAACATATCAATTGGTTCATTGGACTTTGCATTGCTTTAACCTTATTATTCAACATCTTCCCGGAATATTATCCTACAGGGCAAGTTGGATATATTGCTTTTTATCTCGCTGTATTTTTAATCGGCCACACCATGCGTGGAAAAAAGATTCCCACCAAAGCAATTCCTATATTATACGCACTTGTAGGAGCAGCACTTATATGGATGTTCTGGTACTATGGAGGAGAGATCTTCTATAAAATCAATAAAAATAAATTTCCACCAAAAATTCCTTATATCATTTGGGCATTATTCTCTCTGGTGACCTTATTTATTCTTTACAACCGATTGAAAATAACAAAAGAAAACTTAATTACCTATATCGGAAAGAATGCTATTTTCTTCTATTTTGCACAGGGAATCAGCTCTTCGCTCGTTTACTTTCTGGTAGTTCCGTTAAAAGAAAATATGCCTTGGTGGCTTTTGATGATCCTTATTTATGGGATTAATATCATTTTAGCTTTCATTATTTCTGCAGGATTGAAAAAAGTAGATGCCACAGGTTGGAATATTCTTGAATTCTTAAGAAAGAAGACCGCATCTTAAGACTTTAAGGATCAAATTGAAATTAAAGTCACATTTCTTACCTCAATTTGTTTAAATTTACAGAAATTTTACAACATGTTTAAGTTGAAACTACCTACCGATCCAAGGTGGGCAAACATTGCAGAAGGAAACATTGGAGAAATTTTGACGGATCATGCCTGGTGTGAGCAAAAAGCAGCTACCAACGCCATAGGCCTGATTACTATGCTTCCGGAATATCCTGAGATTGTTACAGAACTTCTTGCCATTGCACAGGAAGAACTGGATCATTTTAATCAGGTTCATGAGATCATTAAGAAAAGAGGGCATACCTTCGGAAGAGCAAGAAAAGATGATTATGTAAATGAACTGGCAAAATTTATTGTACAGGGAAGAAGAGAAGATCTCATTGTAGATAAAATGCTTTTTGCTGCTATGATTGAAGCCAGAAGTTGTGAAAGATTCAAGGTTCTTACCGAAAACATCAAAGACGAAGAACTTAAGGTTTTCTACAAAGAGCTGATGATTTCTGAAGCCAATCATTATACTACTTTCATTGGATTTGCAAGACAGCTTGGAGATCCGGAGAAAGTAAACAAACGTTGGGAAGAATGGTTGGAATATGAAGCCAATATTATTAAATCCTACGGAAATAAAGAAACCATTCATGGTTAAAATAAAATAGTAAGAATATAGATTAATACATCTTGAAGAAGCCAAGCTTTGAAAATATCGCCAATTTATTCCTAAAAAACTTTTTTCAGGGATTGGTTATCATTGGCCCTATAGGACTTACCATTTTTGTGATCTGGTATATTGTAAGTGCGATCGACAATCTTGTTCCTTCTTTGGCTAAACAGATTCCAGGGCTTGTATTCGTATCTATTATTCTGTTTACAGCTATTTTAGGTTATTTAGGTAATAAATTTGTGGTCGGAAGATTCTTTTTCGATACCATGGACAGCTTACTGGAGAAAACTCCGGGAGTAAAACATATTTACACACCTACGAAAGACGTCATGTCTTCATTCGTAGGCGACAAGAAAAAATTCAACGATCCTGTATGGGTAAAAACCAACGAAAATCCGGAAATCTGGAGAATCGGCTTTTTAACCCAAAAAGAAATGTCGGACGTTGACAAGCATAATTACGTTGCGGTATACCTTCCCCACTCGTACGCCATCTCGGGCTGGGTAATTGTTACTGAAGAAAAAAACATCAAACCTGTAGTGGGAATGACAGCGGCTTCTGCTATGAAGTTTGCAGTGAGCGGTGGTGTAGCCGGATTTAATTCTGTAGATGAAGCCAATAAATTCTAACCCATAAAATTATAATTGCTTATCAGAAGGAAGCCGCAACATTTCTCTCTTTTTTCAAATCAATCAAAAAGCTGTCTATTAATTCTTTATTAACGTGTGCCATCACAACTACTTTTTTCCAACGAGGATTTAAATAATTATCCGCTACCAGATAATATTTCTCAGCAAGATCCTTAGAAATTTCATCAGAATCAATTGTAACAATATTCATATCAGGATTTCTATAATATTTAACTCCCATTTGATCTAAAGCATCACATAAATAGTTTGTTCTATTTATCAATTGTTGTATTAGTTGAGCCCAACCATCAGACCCATGGGTCATCAGAATCATCCACATGGAAATTGCATTAGCTCCTGATCGACTGCCACAAAGGGTAAAATCCGATCCATATACATATGAAGCTTCTTTTGTCTGTACATATTCTATAAGTGATTTTCTACATAAAAACACGCCTGTACCATACGGTGATTGAAGCATTTTATGTCCATCAATAGTAATAGAACTAACTTCTGGATTTTTAAAATCCAACTCATTATTTTGTGCAGAAAATGGATAAATAAATCCACCAAAGGCAGCATCTACATGCACAAAGTAATCTTTAAAATAATCTTTTACCAGCTTAATGAATGATGTTGGAGAATCTACACTACCAAATATTGTAGTACCCATTGAAAGATGTACTATAAGATATCGGACACCATTATTATATGCATCCTCAAGTTTTTCTTTAAGGTCATCTAATATAATTTGTCTCGTAACATGATCAACTTTTACAACAATAGGATGAATTCCTAATAAGTTAGATCCTTTGTAAACAGAATAATGTGCGTCTTCTGAAAATATAACCCCAATCTCATCTGCCTTTGCGTTCTTTTCCTGTATAAAATAATTTCTATACATCCATTGCGCCTGAATATTTGCTTCTGTCCCCCCGGGAGCTACATATCCATCATAACTTGATTCTTCAGCTCCTAATATTTCTACAGCACACATCCGAAGAAGATCTATTTCAAGCTGTTGTGTTCCGGAAAAATATTTCTCGCCATCACTATAGGTGTGACAGCCAATATGATTAGGATTATTTACTAAAACTGAAAGAAATGCTGCTTCTTTTAAAAATGGAAAATTGTAAAACTGTTCTTGATCTAAATATGTTCCTGGAAGTCCAAGTATAGGTTCAGTGTTATAGTTCAAGTTTTTATTTAATGCTTCAAAAACTTTTTCTCTAATTGTTGCAGTAGGAAGCTTTGGCCAATACATATTTTCTGGTTTAAAGTT
Source organism: Chryseobacterium sp. CH21 (assembly GCF_004119445.1). Classification (GTDB taxonomy): domain Bacteria; phylum Bacteroidota; class Bacteroidia; order Flavobacteriales; family Weeksellaceae; genus Chryseobacterium. The sequence goes on from NZ_QICI01000071.1 coordinate 70,927, forward strand.
TAGAAAACCATCCTATTCAACTGAACAGAATAATTTTCCCAAAATTACATTTTTTTTACATGAATAAAAACTGTTTATGATCTTACTTATAAATACAATAAGATTTTGATAAATTTATTAGACAGATGGAATTCATTTCAAAAACATATTCTTTGCAAATTTTAAATAATTAATCACAAATTAAATAAAATCATTATAATGGTAAATATATACCGATATGATAACTTTATTTCATCAAAACTTATATTTTAAATTTTAATTTTGCATCTATCTTAAGGAGATAAAAAATACTTAAAAAACCAACCTGAAAAATACATTATTCCGAAATGAAGAAAATTGCTGTCGTGGGCGCCGGTATTTCCGGCTTAAGCATGGCGAATTACTTAGAAAAACACCAAATTGATTATCACATTTACGAAAGGAGAAAAAAAGAAGATCTGGCTGGTCACGGTTTTCTCATTCCGAAGGAAGGGATGGATTATCTTTATCAGATCATTGATTCGGATCTTCTTCATAGACATGGAAGTTTTCTGAAAAAGTACACACAGTATTCCCATACTGGAAAAATTCTGGCAGAAAAAGAACTGGATAATGTTTTTGCCATCACAAGACATTCATTGATTGATCTGTTGGCACAAAACATCTCTCCGGAAAAGATTATCTACGAAGAAACCGTTATTCCTGATGATCAACAGAACGGAAAACTGAAGCTTTCTGATGGAACTTACATTGATGCAGATATCGCTGTCATTTCCGATGGTTCCAGAAGCAGAATCAGAAAACATTTTTTTAAGGATGAATCTATGAAAGTTGTACAGGAAAGCGAAGTGGTGAACATCATTCAAAATAAAGAAATCGCAGATTCTATTGAACATGACTTTATGAAATTTCATCATGAAGAAGGCGGTCTGACTTTCGGAATCCTTAAACTTTCTGATGACACCATTCTCTGGTACTCACAGTTTGATAATAAGAAATACACAATCAATGAATGTTCTGCAGAAAACTTAAGAAAATATATGCTTGAAGTTTTTGAAAACTGGCATCCTTTAGTCCCGGAAATCATACAAAAATCAAAGTATAAAAATGTTCATTTATGGAATGTTTATGAATTAGAAAACCTCAATCCTTTTTACCATGAAAACTTTGTATTCATAGGTGATGCAGCACATCCACTGATTCCGTTTACAAGTCAAGGAGTCACCTCTGCCCTGAAAGATTCTTTCTCATTAACGAAATACTTAGTTGAAGAAGACAATATACAGGCTGCTTTCAGTAAATATGAGTCAGAAAGAAAACCTGAAATTGAAGTTCACATCAGCAATGGGAGAATATTACTCAACCAGTTTTTACTTCCATTAAACCAACAAACAGAAAATATTATCCCCATATCCTATAAATAAATATGTTCACCAACAACGATATCAACTTTGAAGCATTAAAAAGAAAAGCCTATAACGGAAGATGGGCCACTCTGGAAGAAGGAATCATTCCTCTTACGGCTGCAGATCCCGATTTCAGAACCGCACCGGAAATTGAACAGGGAATTATTGAATATTTGAAAGACGGCTACCTCAGCTATGGCCCATTCTCGGGACTCCCAGAGTTTAAGAAAAGCGTTGCAGCTCATTTTAATAAAGAAAAACATGGAAGTTTCTCACCCGAAAATGTACTGGCGGTCAACAGTGCCGCCCAGGGAATGTTTCTCATCGCATCTTACGTTCTCAATTCCGGTGATGAAGCCATTATTTTGGATCCTGTGGATTTTCTCTTCAAAAAATCAGTAGAAACGGCAGGCGGAAAAGTAATGCTCTGCCCTGTTGATACGATAACAGGAGAAATTGACTTTGAAAAACTGGTTTCTTTAATCAATCCCAAGACCAAACTTATCAACCTATGTAATCCGCACAATCCGCTTGGAAAGATTTATTCTAAAGAAGTATTAATAAAAGTGGCAGAAATAGCATCTGCTCATGATCTTTGGGTAATGAGTGATGAAATCTGGAGTGATATTATCTATGACCAAAAAGACTTCCATACCTATTCTTCCGTTTCGGAGAAGGCAAAGAGAAAGAGCTTTACGGTGTACGGATTTTCAAAATCATTCGGAATAGCAGGATTGAGAATAGGAGCTGTGCTGTGCAATGATCAGAATATTCTTGAAGATTTTACCGAGAAAGCCAATTTTAACTCGACTATAGAGGGGGTTTCTACCTTATCACAGATAGCCGGAAGTGTAGCACTGGAGAAAGCCAAACCTTGGTATAAAGAATTTTTAACCCACTTACAGAGTAACAGAGATCTTGCTTTTAGATTATTAATCCGTTCAGGAATTGTAACGCCTAATCTGCCCGAAGCCACTTTTGTATTGTTTCCAAAGATTGAAAACGGAATGACCAGTGATGAATTTGCTCAGCATGTCCTAAAACAAGGAAAAGTAGCCATTGTTCCAGGATCAGAAAGATGGTTCGGAAAAGGAGCTGAAGGACATATCAGAATTTGCTTTTCTACCTCTCAGGAAATTTTAGAAGAAGGAATTAACAGAATCATTACCAGCTTTTAATGTTAAAAATTTTAATCAAATTTAAACAATATGTTATTATTTTTCCGAAATTACCACAAATCAACACTGAATTAAGATTTTCATACTAAATATTTAATTTTAATATTGATTTAAAAATAAATAATGATAATTTTGATCGAATCACCACTCAAAATTATCATTATGAGAATAAAATACATCAGCATTTTTTTCCTTGGAGCTACTACCCTTTCCTATGCCCAGCAGGTAAAGGATACTTTGAAAGAATCAAAGATTGACGAAGTAGCTATTACCGGAAGCCGAAACAAGAAAAGAACAGTCGTTAATACACCCGTTCCTATAGACATCATAGACATTAAACAGGTAAGCCAGTCAACGGGACAGGTGGAAATCAACCAGCTCTTACAGTTTTCTGCTCCTTCTTTCAATTCCAATAAACAATCAGGATCTGATGGTGCTGATGCTGTAGATCCGGCCACTTTAAGAGGTCTTGGCCCCGATCAGACTTTACTTTTGTTGAATGGAAAAAGATACCATCAGTCTTCACTGATCAACCTTTTTGGGACCAAAGGAAGGGGAAACACGGGTTACGATATGAATACCATCCCTATTGGTGCAATAAAAAGAGTTGAAGTACTTCGTGATGGAGCTTCCGCCCAATATGGTTCGGATGCCATCGCGGGGGTTATCAATGTTATTTTGAATGACCGTGATAAGGGTTTTGAAGGAAATTTATTCACAGGTATGAACCTTTTTAAAAGCCCGGGAAACAATGATGTGGTTTCAGATCACAAAATAGATGGAACCACCTTTGACTTCAGTGGAAATTTAGGAACTAAAATAGGTTCAAAAGGCGGCTTTGGAAACTTTACTGCAGAATTCATCAATAAAGATTACGCCATCCGAAATGCAAATCCGGATCTATACACAGCCCCAAGACAGCGTTTCGGGGATGCAAAAGCTCAAAACATTTACTTTTTCGGAAATATTGAACTTCCGTTATCAGATGGTCTGAAATTTTATTCCCGCCAAGGCTTCTCCCATAGAAATACCAAGGCTTATGCCTGGACCAGAACACCGGATGCAGACGGTAATATTCCTGAAGTTTACCCTACGGGATTCAACCCGATTGAAGATACCAGTATTACAGACTTTACTTTTGATAACGGTTTAAAATTCAAGGTTGCTGGCTGGGATGTAGATTTTTATAATGCTTTTGGTAACAATAGATTTACCTATCAGATTGATAATACCATTAATGCCACTTTAGGAGTCAAATCTCCTACCAGCTTTAATGCGGGAGGTCATTCCCTGCTGCAAAATACGACTGGTTTTAACGCCGTGAAACAATTTAAAGTACTGGAAGGGCTTAACGTTGCTTTCGGATCGGAATTCAGATATGAAAAATTCAATATCATCAAAGGAGAAGAAGCTTCTTACTCTATGTATGATATCAATGGAAATCCTGTAACGCCAAATACTCCTCCAAATCTACTCGTTACAAACCCTTTAAGCGGAAATGTAAGACCGGGTGGATCTCAGGGATTCCCAGGCTATTCCACAGATACCGGAAAAAGCAGAAATAATTTTGCAGCCTATGTAGACACTGAATTGGATGTGACTAAAAACTGGATGATAAGCATTGCCGGAAGGTTTGAAAATTATAATGATTTCGGAAGCACTTTGAATGGTAAATTTGCTACCAGATATGCCATCACACCACAGTTCGCCTTCAGAGGTTCTGTTTCTACCGGATTCAGAGCACCTTCTCTGGCTCAGAAATACTACAGTCAGCAGTTTACCAACTTCCAGGGAGGCCAGTTGGTTACGATCCAGCTTGCTTCTAATGACAGCAAACTGGCAAGCAGCCTTGGAATTCCTCAATTGAAACAGGAAACCTCTGTGAATGGAAGCGCCGGATTTACTTTCAATACAGGAAAATTTACCGCCACCGTAGATGGTTACTATATTCGCGTGAAAGACAGAATCGTTCTTACCGGATATTTTGCACAAGCAGACTTACCGGCAGAGGTTCAGGCAGAGAATCCATTTATCGATCAGGTACAGTTTTTCTCCAATGCTATCGACACGAAAACAAAAGGGGTTGACCTTATTTTAAGCTATAGTGAAAACATCGGTTCCGGAAAACTGACGGCTACTCTGGCTGGAAACTATAATGACATGGAAATTACAAAAGTAAATACTTCAGAACAGCTGGCTGGGAAAGAAGATATTTATCTGAGCGCAAGAGAAAAGGCATTTATCCTTGCTTCGGCTCCAAAAACCAAAGTGAATTTAAATCTTAATTACAGACTCAACAAATTCAACGTGAATCTGCAGATGGTAAGGTTTGATAAAGTAACCCTGATTGGCTATGATTCCACAGAACAGGTATATAATCCAAAAGTAACTACCGATCTTTCTTTTGGCTACGAATTCTGCAAGAACCTGAATCTGACTTTAGGAAGTAAAAATTTATTCAACAGATATCCTACTCTACAGACCACTCAGGTATCCGACGGAAATACGGAAGCCGGAGGTATTTTTGATCCTGTACAGATGGGATTTGCCGGAAGACAGGTTTTTGCCAGACTTAATTTTAAGTTTTAGAAGAATTAAAAAAACTGTATCAAAGGTTAATAATTTCACCTTTGTCATTCTGACACAGACTGCAGGTCTGCGAACGTCGTTCAAAGAATCTCATTTATAAACCAATAACATAAGATTCTTCACTACATTTCATTTCGTTCAGAATGACATTTTGATACAGTTTTTTTCTATTTTTTTGAAATCTTATAAAGCTTACCGCTGTCTGTGACTGCATACAGATTTCCGTCCATTCCGTTCAGCACATCACGGAAGCGTTCTTTTTGATCTGCAAGAAGACGTTCTTCTCCTACCACTTTATTATCTTTCATGACAATTCTGTCAATATGCTCACCGCTCAGGCATCCGATAATGAGATTTCCATTCCATTCCTCGATGTTTCCTGTATAGAAAGTAATTCCACTAGGTGAAATCACAGGATCCCAATAGTACACAGGTTGCTCGGTTCCTTCTTTTTGAGTGATTCCCTTTCCTATTTTATCTCCGGAATATTCTATTCCATAGGTTACATCACCCCAGCCGTAATTTTTTCCCGGTTGGATAAGATTGATTTCATCACCTCCTCTTGGTCCCATTTCCACATCCCAAAGATTTCCATTAGGATCTATTGCCATTCCTTGAGGATTTCGGACACCGTAAGCATAAATTTCAGGTTTATAGCCGGATTTTCCTATAAAAGGATTTCCCGGAGCTGGTTTACCGTCTTTTGTAATCTTTAAAATCTTTCCAAGAAAATTATCTGTTTTCTGGGCATATACTCTGGTTACTTTATCTGACCTTTCTCCTGTACTAACAAATAAATGCCCATCTTTATCAAATGCCAGACGGCTTCCATAATGCTTATCTCCATCATACGAAGGTTCAGCACGGAAAATAACTTTTACTTCTGAAATATTCTTAAGATCTGCTGAAAGTTTCCCCTTTGCCACAGAGGTTAAATTTCCTTTTCCAAATGATTCTGAGAAACTGAAGTAAATCATATTATTGGTTTTAAAATCAGGATCAAGAGCTACATCCAGCATTCCTCCCTGCCCTTTTGAATCTACTTTTGGGAAACCTTCTATTTTAGACACCTGCCTTCCATCTGTAGAAACAACATTCATATGCCCTTTCTTATCTGTAATGAGAAATCTTCCATCTGGTAAATTGATAATTCCCCAGGGCCTTCCCAAATCTTTATTCAATATTTCCACATTATAAGCTGTTGTGGTCTTCACTGCCTTGATTCTTGTCTGTCCTTTAAATGCTGGTTTATTATCAGAATTTGGATTTTCTGTCTCTACACTTCCATCATTTCCCGTCTTTTGTGCATTGGCATGATTCTCCTTGCATGAGGATAAAAAAAGAAAAAGGCTTACTACAGGAATACAAAATTGATTGATTTTCATATTATTATGATTAGGTTTTATAGAACGAATGGAAAAATAATGCCAATAAAGTTTGCACATATTAATTTTTATTCTACATTTGTAGAACAAATTACAACATTGTAGAATGAAAGAGATTAAACTTACAGATTCTGAAAAAATCCTTATGGAAATTCTTTGGGAAAAGAAAGCCATTTATATGAAGGATATTCTGGATGCATATCCGAACCCTAAGCCAGCCCCTACTACCATTGCTACCTTACTGAAGAGAATGCAGAATAAAGAACTGGTAGGCTATAAATTGTATGGAAATTCCCGTGAATACTACCCAAAAGTAGAAAAAGGGGAATATTTCAAAGAGGAAATGACTTCCATGATTGACCGTTTTTTCAACAGCTCAGTGACCCAATTTGCATCTTTCTTTACATCCAATGCAAAACTCAGCCAAAAGCAACTGAAAGAACTTCGTGATATTATTGACAAACAGATAGAAGAATAGATATGTCTGCCATTATTCTGAAAATAGTGTTATGCTCATCTATTTTCATCGCTGTTTATTACCTGTTTTTGGAAAAGGAAAGAATATACAGATTCAACCGGGTGTATTTGTTAAGCTCATTACTGCTATCCTATACAATTCCGTTTGTTACCATTACCCTCCCAAGCCAGGACACTGCAACAACTCCTCAACTGATTATCGAAGAAACAGCACAACAGCTGGTTTTTATCCAACAGGAGCAGGAAAGTTTTGACTGGACAAATGTGGTATGGGGAGTTTATATACTCATTACTCTTTTTCTATTATTAAAAAGTCTTTTTTCCATACTGGCAGTAAAAAGAATATCGGGAGAAAAGTATAGGTACCAGAAACACAATGTAGTAGTAACCAAGGAGAACCTTTCCCCGTTTAGTTTTTGGAATACCATTTATATAGGAAAAAGCTATATGAATAATAATGCGATAGATCCAAGGATCTTTCTACACGAAAAGACCCATATCGAGCAAAAACATAGTATAGACCTTTTATTACTGGATGTTCTAAAGATTTTCACCTGGTTCAATCCCGTTCTTTTTCTGTACAAGAAAGCGGTTATAACCAATCATGAATTTTTGGCTGATGAAGCCGTTATGGAAAACAAATATAACATTAAAGAATATCAGCATCTTATTCTGGAAGAAATTCTTAGCCAGCAAAATCCTCCATTGACTCATTCATTTAGTTTTAATAACACCAAAAAAAGATTTATTATGATGAATACAAAAAAATCAAAGTTTAGTCTGCTCAGGAAAACAGCAGGAATCACTGTTCTGATTTCAGCAGCAGCTCTATTTTCTGAAAGAACGTATGCGGGTAATTCACCTCAGGTTCTTATTTCCGAAAGAATAGCAGAATTACCTGCCAAAATTGCGGGTCAGGATCCCTATCAGGAGTTCAAAGACATATTAGCAAAGTATGCTGATCTTTTGAAACAGGAAAAATATGCAGAATTTTCCAAGAAGGTCACCGAAAGTGATAAAAAAAGGCTTGGTGAACTGTATCCATTACTGAACAAAAATCAGAAAAATGAGCAGAAGATCACCTTTTTTGCCCTTCCCGAAATGAAAAAACGAATTCCAACAGAAAATGAATGGAAGTCATTTTTGAACAAGAAAAATTATGCAGTCTGGATTGATTCAAAAAAACAGAAAACAGCGATTTGAAAAATTATACTCCGAATGACTTTTCAAATGTCTATATCAGTAAAGTTTACCCAAACGCCAGAACGACCCAAAATCCACAACCGTATCAGGTGACCTTAATGACTCCTTCTTATTATGAAAAGACCAAAGAAGAAGGAAAATCATCTGTTATCATGGGTTTTAAAAGACAGGGATTAAAAAAAGCATCGGATACAATCATTCCAAGAGTGAACAGCATCAGCGAAAGCAACGAAGGTAAAAACACGAATACAAATATCACTACTCAACAGAACACAAATGAAATTCCGGCACAATATCCTGGAGGAGATAAAGACTTAAAAAGTAAAATAAGCCGGATTATGGATGTCAGTAGTATAGAAGGCCATAACGGGACAATATCATCGATGGCATATATTCATATCAATGAGAAAGGAATAGCAACCCAGGTAACCACTTCGGGAGAAAATGAAATCATGAACAGGGAACTTTTAAAAACAGTTACCAAAATAAGTAATGAAACCACCTGGAAACCGGCAGTGAAAGATGGAAAAGCCATTGCTTCGGTATTAAAGGTTCCTGCAACACTCACTTTTGAGCGTCACCAATAATAAAAAGCGCTAATGATTAGCGCTTTTTCATTTTAATAATCTTCCCAATAATAGCTTTTGAAAAAATTATAATTGTCTAGATGATAGATTAAAAATTTCACTATCAAAATATTCATCTTCAAAAGATTATCCAGCCTAAAAATTTCTTTCGTATTTTTGTTCTATACATTCTTTTCTATGGATTTTAAGCTTCAATCAGAATATAAACCTACCGGAGACCAGCCTCAAGCTATTGAAAAACTTACCGAAGGAATAGAGATCGGTGAGAAATATCAAACACTTCTTGGAGTAACAGGTTCCGGAAAGACCTTTACTGTTGCAAATGTTGTAAAAAATGTACAACGCCCAACCTTAGTACTGGCACACAATAAGACTCTTGCTGCACAGCTCTTTATGGAGTTTAAAGAATTTTTCCGGAAAATGCCGTGGAATATTTTGTCAGCTACTATGATTACTACCAGCCTGAGGCATATATTGCCACAACAGGTACCTATATTGAGAAGGACCTGAGCATCAATGAGGAAGTCGAAAAACTACGTCTTTCTGCTACTGCTAGTCTTCTTTCAGGAAGGAGAGATGTTTTGATTGTTGCCTCAGTTTCCTGTATTTATGGTATCGGAAATCCTACGGAGTTTCATAAATCACTAATTTCCATAGCAATTGGCGAAAAAGTAACGAGAACGGCACTTCTTCATTCATTAGTTAATGCACTGTATGCCAGAACACTCAATGAATTCCAAAGAGGAACATTCCGTGTGAAAGGCGATGTAATTGATGTTTTCCCTGCTTACGCTGATAATGCGATCAGAATTCAGTTTTTTGGAGATGAAATTGAAAAAATCCAAAGTTTTGACCCAGTTACAGGAAATGTAGAGGATAATTTTGATCAGATACAGATTTACCCTGCCAATCTCTTCGTAACATCGAAAGAAACTTTAAATGGTGCTATTAAAGATATTCAGGATGACATGGTAAAACAGGTCGATTTCTTTAGCTCTGTTGGAAAACCATTAGAAGCAAAACGTCTTCAGGAAAGAACAGAGCTGGATCTTGAAATGATCAAAGAATTGGGCTATTGCTCAGGGATTGAGAATTATTCAAGATATCTGGATGGCCGTCTTCCGGGAACAAGACCTTTCTGCCTGATCGACTATTTCCCTAAGGATTTTTTAATGGTTATTGACGAAAGCCACGTTACCGTTCCACAAGTTCATGCCATGTATGGTGGTGACCGAAGCAGAAAGGAAGCATTAGTGGAATATGGTTTCAGACTTCCGGCAGCAATGGATAACAGACCTTTAAAGTTTGAAGAATTTGAAGCCATTCAGAATCAGGTAATTTATGTTTCTGCAACGCCTGCAGATTATGAACTGGAAAAAACAGGAGGAGCTTATATTGAGCAGATTATCCGACCAACAGGACTTCTTGACCCAATTATTGAGGTAAGACCTTCTTTAAATCAAATTGATGATTTAATGGAAGAAATCCAAAAAAGAGCAGATGCTGATGAAAGAGTACTGGTTACGACTTTAACGAAGAAAATGGCAGAAGAACTTACTAAATACTTCACCAAATTCGGAATCAGAACAAGATACATCCACTCAGATGTTGAAACATTGGAACGTATTCAGATCATGCAGGATCTTCGTTTAGGCCTTTTTGATGTACTTATCGGTGTCAACTTATTAAGAGAAGGGTTGGACTTACCTGAGGTTTCATTGGTTGCCATTCTGGATGCTGATAAAGAAGGAATGCTTAGAAGCAGGAGATCCATGATCCAAACCGTGGGACGTGCCGCAAGGAATGTAAACGGAAAGGCAATCATGTATGCCGACAAAATCACAAAATCTATGCAGGCTACTTTGGATGAAACCGAATATCGCCGTGCAAAACAAATGCAGTATAATAAAGATCATGGAAAGGAACCTACCGCTTTAAATAAAAAGATTTCTGAAAATCTTGTTGGAAGAAGTAAGGATTTTCCTGATCAGAAATATACTCAAAAAGAAATCATGCAAAAAGTGGCCGAAACAAAGGCTACTTATGCAAGTGAAGATATAGAGAAAATGATTGAGCAAAAGCAAAAAGAGATGGAAGCAGCAGCTAAAAATCTTGATTTTATTAAAGCAGCCAAGCTGAGAGATGAAATTGTAGCTTTGAAAGCTTAAAGCATGGGTTATAAAAAAGTTTCGGCGGCATCAAAGATGCCGCCGAAACTTTATACTGAAATAGGTTTATTTAATTTTTAGAATCCATTTCTTACCGATGCTCTTATGGGAGTCAAAAGATCCATCAGACCGTTTAATTTGATTTCATACACTGTTGAAAGCTGCATTCCCAGTTTTCCCTTTGGCATTCCGTTTTTATTAAACCATTCTAAGTAACTGATCGGAAGATCAATCAGGACTGTTCCTTCGTATTTCCCGAAAGGCATTTTCATGACACAGATTTCTTTTAATATTTCAGGGTTGAGTCCTTCCACGTTGTATATAATTAAATTAATTTTTCCTTAATATCATCCTGACCGGGTAATTCAAGATCCGGAGGGGTTTCTTCATCCGAAAATTCATTTCTGTATACCTGAACCAAGAGAAGGGTTAAAGAGATCAGAATGGGGCCGAAAATTAGTCCCATGAAGCCAAATAGATTCATCCCCATAATAATTCCGAATACGGTATTCAATGGATGAATATTTTCCAGCTTCTTTAAAAGAGTAAAACGAAGCAGATTATCAGTAAGCCCTACCACCACAAGACAATAGATTGCTAAACCAATTCCTTGTCCGGTATTTCCTTCTGCAATCATAAAGATACACACCGGAACATATATAATAGCCGTTCCTACTACTGGAATCACAGAGGCTGCAGCTGTTAATGCAAAAAGCAATGCTGCTCCCGGTGCCCCAAAAATCAGGTAACCGATGAGTGCAACAATCCCTTGTCCTATAGCAACAACTGGAATCCCAATAGCATTGGCCATAATCAGTTTTCTCATTTTATCGCCAATCAAAGAGATGTTGGATCTCTTCAATGGAGCAGAAGAAGTCAGGATCTTTTCAAAAAGTCTTGGTCTCTCCAGCATAAAATAAAGAATAAAATACATGGACATTACTACGGTAAGGGTATTGAAAGTCCCACTGACTGCAGACGTAGAGTATTTTCCTACATTATCTTTCAGTTTCGCCATATTCTCTTTGCTCAGAATATCAAACCCTGTTTTAGAGAAAATATAAGAATGGATTTTATCCAGGAAAACATTGAACTTAGCCATATAAGCCTGTGCATTTCCCAGTTTATCAATAATCAGATCAGCAATAAAATAGATCGGAAGAATAAGAACAATAAGACTTGCAAACATTAATGCAAAGGCAGCCAGTGACGGTTTCCACTTTTTTTCTTCCTGCAGATAAAAATTATACTTTCTGCAGACGACATAATGGTAATTGCCCCCAGAACCGAAGGAATAAACAATGCCAGATTAAAACAGATTAATCCCGCCAAAACCAAAATAATGGCCAGCAATGACATTTGTTTTATCGCAACACTGCTTATTTGTTTGTCCTTATTCATCATGTATTATTATATTTTTATTTGCTGAACATAATTTGTCTTGGTTTTCCTAAGAAAGCACAATAGGTAGAGTACATTACAATCATAATAAACGGAGCGGTTAAGATAATCCCGATTCCACAAAGGATAACCCCTGCAATAGAGATCAGGAATCCTAAAAACCCTGTTAATAAGAAAGTTCCGTAGTTTTCTTTAGCTATATTGAAAGATTTTGATAAAGCTTCTGTAGCTGATGCGTTTTCAAATAACAGAATCGGATATCCTATTAAAAGGAAAGGATATACAAAAATGATAGGCAAAACACACAATGCCAGAGCAATTGACGAAATAATCCACGCAAGAAAACTGTAAATCAAAATGTTTACAAAATTCTGACGGTATCCGATAAAAAGATCAGAAAACTCAATCGGATTTTTAGTATTGTATTTATTCACCATGTAGATCAATCCTACATACAAAGGAGATAATAAAAGTCCGAAAAGGCTGGAAGCACCCATATACAAAGGAAGTCCGGGAGCACTCCAGTAATTAAAGTCACCTCCTGAAGATTTCATCTCTTCAACCATGGATGCAGAGTCAAACCCTGTAAGCATTTGAATAACAGTCCCTCCGATCAGGTAAATAATCATGGCTACAATTCCGTAACCGAAAACGCCCTTGTACATTTCAAAAGCATGAGAAATAATTGACCCCGTATCTCTGTTGGGTACAGAGCCTTGCTGATCAAATTCGTTAAATTCAGACATAGTTTAAATATTTAATGATTTTACCAAATTTAGTTTTTTTTGGCAAAAGAATACATTAAACGTGAATGAAATTTTAACTTTTCTCCGAAAAAACTGTTTTATAAAGAGCGTAAATCATCGCATTCCAGAAAGGGAATGTAAAAAGACCTCCTATCAAAAATAAAGCAAAACCTAAATACTTGAACAGGAAAGCAACAATGACGCACACCATTATTTCTACAAAATACATTTTAAGAGCTTTAAAGTTCAGAGAAATGGCCTCGAAGATTCTTTTATTGGTAAAGAACATCAATGGAGCAACAAATAGGGTAACAGCAACCCAAATCACTGCCAGCACAACAGTAGGAAGGGTAAACCTATAAATAAAAAACCAGAAGAGAAAATATCCCACATACTTAAAAAAGTTAAGCCCGTTGTACCCAGCAAACAGGTCTCCTATAACAATATTTTCTTTAAGATCAAGCTTACGGTAAATCTGGAACATTCCGAGATTCAATGGATACAGAAATGCTGTAGTTCCCCAAATCGCTAAGGTAAACATCTGATAATTTTCCGTTGCTGTAATGGCCTCCATTTTTTTCAAATAAACCTGAGTTCCCTGCATAAAAGCTTCCTGCAATTCTTTGTTATAAGAAAAAACGTCATATTTCTCCCCGAAAAGCATAACGGCAGTCAGCAATATTGCAAAAAGACGATGGAAAACATCAACTGAAAAACGAGTGTTTTATTCCAATAAAAAAATGCCTGCTTCAATATAAAATCTATTCCCGGTTTCTGAGGATATTTGTTCTGCATCATAAAAAAATTTATGCAAAAGTAAACATCAATAAGTATTTTTGCAGAATGTTTTCAGTGAATCATCAAAAATTTATGGAAATGGATGAACTTTCTCTTCGGAAGGTTCCCTATTTTTTCGTCATCGACTTTCTCTCGGAGAACGTTGAAATATATCAGGAAAATGAAATTGAAAAAGAAGGTTTAATTATTGATTTCCAACATATTTCAAACACAAAAAAACCACAAGCATTAAACAAAAAAGTAGTATGGAAATCATATCCTGAAACCTTGGAAAGCTTTCAGATAGGTTTTGATAAAGTTCAGAAAAATATTCGTTTAGGAAACTCTTATTTAGCAAATTATACTAGAAAAACAAAGATAGAGACTAATTTAACCTTAGAAGAAATTTTTTCTCACTCAAATGCGAAGTATAAAGTATTTTATAAAGATTTTTTTGTATTTTTTTCTCCTGAAACTTTTGTAAAGATTATTGATGGTAAAATTCTTACTTATCCTATGAAAGGAACAATTGATGCTTCCATTGAAAATGCTGCAGAAATCCTGAAAAATGATAAGAAAGAAAAAGCAGAGCATTATACAGTAGTAGATCTGCTTCGGAATGATCTGAGCATGGTGGCTGATGATGTAAAGGTAGACCAGTTCCAGCATATTGATTTTATCAAGACCCAACAGAAAGATCTGTATGCAATGAGTTCCGAGATTTCGGGCAAAATAAAACCTGAATTTGACGGGAAAATAGGAAGTATTATTCAGAAACTGCTTCCTGCAGGCTCTATTTTAGGAGCTCCCAAACCTAAAACGCTGGAAATAATTCTGGACGCAGAAGGGTATGACAGAGGATATTACACGGGAGTTTGCGGCTGGTTTGACGGCCAAAATGTGGACAGCTGTGTGATGATACGCTTTATAGAAAAAGAAGGAGACCAACTTTATTTCAAAAGCGGGGGCGGAATAACGCATATGAGTACATTAGAAGACGAGTATCAGGAAATGAAAAATAAAATCTATGTCCCAATTCATTGAAAGCATTAAAGTAGAAGATCAGGAGATTTTTCTATTGGATCTACATCAGAAACGTGTCAATCAAACATTTTCCCATTTCGGGAAAGAAGACTCTATTGATCTGGCCAAGATCTATAAAAATTTGCAGCATGATGAGGATGGTCTTTTCAAGCTAAGAATTGCCTATGATCTTGACAAAAGAATCAGGACTCAGATGATTCCTTATGCAATCCCTGAAATTCATGATTTCAAGCTGGTAGAAAATAACAGCTTTGATTATTCATTCAAGTTCGAGGATCGTAAAGAACTGGATAAAATGAAAGCGAAAGCCAAGGCAGAAGAAATTATTATTGTCAAAAACAATCATATCACTGATACCTCTTTCTCTAACCTGCTGTTTTTAAAGGGAAAAGACTGGTTTACCCCTTCTACTTATTTATTGAACGGAGTACAAAGACAACATCTTTTAAAGCAAAAAAAGATCAAAGAAACGGAGATTACTTTACAAAACATAAAGCAATTCACCCATTTCCAGATCATTAATGCATTGAATGATTTCGATGATATGTTCATCTATCCTATCGACAGAATTATCAATCTGCCGGGGAATGAAGAATATCTTGATCTTTAAATCTATTTCATAAATTCAAAATATGACTTCAGTACATCTGCACTATTCTTCCCGTGAGTATTTACTTCCAGGATTTTCGGCTTTGCATCAGGTTTGAAGAAATTCTCAAGAACTCTGTCTAATGTAATTTCATCCTCTACTCTGACATAGGAGAACCCGAAATGTTTTGCCAGAGACTCTGCATTCTTACGGTGTTTTGTAGCAATAAACTCATCCAGTGTATTCGGATTGGCATTTCCAGGCCCCGGAATGATTTTAAAAATATTTCCTTCACCGTTATTGAAGATCATAATTCTTACAAATGGAGGAATATATTGATTCCAAAGTCCATTAATATCATAAAAGAAACTAAGGTCTCCTGTGATCAGTAAAGTAGGATTTTCATTTTTGATGGCAAATCCCATTGCCGTGGAAGTAGAACCATCAATACCGCTGGTTCCTCTGTTACAGTACATCTTTCTCTTCCCGAAGTCAAACAGCTGTGCATATCTGATTCCTGAAGAATTACTGAAATGAATATTATAGTTTTCAGGAATCGTTTGTGATGCCTTATTGAAAAAATAAAAATCTGAGAATTCAATGGTATTCAAAAACAGCTCGTGTTTAGCATCTTTTTTATCTCTTAAAACATCCCAAAGGTTAAAATAAGGTCTAGGCTCCAGATTGATAAATTTCAACAGTTTTGAGAAGAAAACCTCCGGTTTCACCTCCACCTTTTCTGTAAGGGAGAAATAAGTATCAGGCTGCCACACTTCATCAAGATGCCAGTGCTGTTTCGGGCGGGCACTTCTTAGGAATTGTTTTACCTTTTTGGAAACCACATTCTGCCCAATCGTAATCAACAAATCCGGTGCATATGTTTTATAATCTTCCTCTGTAAAGTTGAATATATAACGATCTATATGTCTAAAGAACTTTTCATGATGTAAATTTGAATTGGCTTCACTCAATACCACTACAGAATGATTTTTCACCAATTGAGTCAATTGATTTTCCAGCTCCGGACTGTAATCTCTTGTTCCTACCAATAGCAAAATTCTCTGTGAAGTATGCCATTCTGCAATCAGATTGGAAGGAATTTCATATTCTTTATGCTTGATTGTTTTTTCCACAGTAGGAAAAGTAGGAAGTTCTGATACCAGCTCATACAAAGGTTCTTCCAATGGAATATTAATATGTACAGGTCCTTGCTTTTCAAAGCAAAGTTCAATCGCTTTTTTAATAATATCGAAATTAATATCTTCTGCATTCTCCTTACTGTCTTCCAAAAGCTGGAAATCACCGTAAGAATGCTGATGAAAAACATCCTTCTGTCTTATCGTCTGTCCATCAAATATATCAACAAAATCAGTTGGCCGGTCTGCCGTTAGTACCAAAAGTGGAACATTTTGATAAAATGCTTCAGTAACCGCCGGATAGTAATTCACCACCGCTGATCCGCTGGTACAGGTAATTGCTACAGGCTTTTTCTCACTTTTTGCCATTCCCATTGCTACGAAAGCAGCACTTCTTTCGTCTACAATGCTGTAACAGTTGAAACGATCTACCTCTGAAAAATGGATGGCCAAAGGAGCATTTCTTGACCCCGGAGAAATTACGATATCTGCAATTCCGTACTGCTGAAGAAGATGTGCAAGTATTTGGATACTTCTCTTAGAAGAATATTTTTTCATACAGCAAATTTAACTTATAAATAATGATTTTAAAATCATTTAAATCAAAAAAATGTAATTTTGCTATTCGTAAATTTCTAAAAATGGATAAAATACCTAGTGTAGACCTGCGTGATTTCCTTTCGGACAACCCGGAACGCAAACAGAAATTTGTAAATGAAATCGGAAAAGCTTATGAAGAAATTGGTTTTGTAGCCTTAAAAGGCCATTTTCTTGATGACAACCTAGTGGATGATTTGTATGGAGAGGTAAAAAACTTTTTTGAACAGCCAGTGGAAACGAAACAGAAGTATGAGATTCCAGGAATTGGTGGCCAGAGAGGTTATGTAGGATTCGGTAAAGAAACTGCAAAAGGTTTCAAAAAAGGAGACTTAAAAGAATTTTGGCACTTTGGGCAGTATTTGTCTGATGATTCAAAATACAGAACTGAGTATCCTGACAATGTAATCGTTGATGAACTTCCAAAATTCAACGAAGTAGGTAAAGAAGCCTTCCAAATGCTTGAGAAAACAGGACAATATGTTCTAAGAGCTTTGGCATTGCACCTTGGTTTAAATGAATTTTATTTTGATGACAAAATCGCAGAAGGAAATTCTATTTTAAGACCAATTCACTACCCTCCAATCACTGAAGAACCGGATGATGCTGTAAGAGCAGCGGCTCATGGTGATATTAACCTTATTACCCTTTTAATGGGAGCACAAGGTAAAGGTCTTCAGGTTCAAAACCACAATGGAGAATGGATTGATGCTATTGCAGAACCAGATGAACTGATGATCAATGTTGGAGATATGCTTTCAAGACATACCAACAACAAGTTGAAATCTACTATCCACCGAGTGGTAAACCCACCAAGAGAAATGTGGAGTACTTCAAGATATTCAATTCCTTTCTTTATGCATCCTATCAGTGCAATGTCTTTAAATGCACTTGATAACTGTGTAAATGAAAACAATCCTAAATTATACGAAGATACCACTGCAGGAGAATTCCTGCATGAAAGATTGATCGAACTGGGATTGATTAAAAAATAAAAAGAAACGGCTGTCTCAAACTAGAGGCAGCCGTTTTTATTATATTTCGATTAGAAACTTTTGTTCTATCCTGTTATACAATAAAATTCAGGACACGGTGTGGGTTGAGTGAAAGTTCCCCACGGGCAGATACAGATATACGTATCACCACCACCTCCAGGATTTCCTCCTCCCCCAGGTTCTCCTCCGTAAGGCACACATTTTCCACCTGAGCAGATTTCTCCGGCGGAACAGCCTCCTTCTCCCGGTCCTCCACCTTCAAAACAATAAGCAGGAAAGTCTACTCCTGCAACAATACTTTTTTGGTCTTCTCTTGAAAGTTTTTTTTGGTTTTTCATAGTTTTTGATTTTTTGGTATTTCCTACTCTATAAGCTTTTCGGATAACGCTGACTTAAAAATAGCACTTATTTCACTAATAATCAAACATTTAAATAAAAACAAATATAAACCGACTTAAAATACAAGCTCATATATTAAATTTCATTTTTAACCAACAGTATATTGTTTAATTAAAATTATTTTGATTAATTTTACTATACCTACAAATTTTTAATTAAAACAATATGAAAAATTTAAAAAAACTACAAAAAACCAATTAAAAAACATTTCTGGAGGAGCTACTCTTCCTGAAACAGATTTCTGTATGTATTATTGCAGCGGAGTAATTGTATGCGCTACCTGCAGTGATGATTTCAAATGCCCGGACACAACCAGCGATATGTAATCTTTACAATCACAATGTCATAAAATTTGAACCGTTTCTTTAATAGAGGCGGTTTTTTTATTTCTTCTGGATTAAAATAAGACAGATTCCTGCTCTTTAAATACTTTTCTTAGGACCTGATAGTTTTTTATATTTGATAAGCTATTTATGAGCTTAAAATGATAGCCCGTGAATAATTCGGACTTCGGGTTCAAGGGTATATTGATTCTATTAGTTATAGGGCGACAAGTTCTGGTTTAAAAAACCAATTAGTAATCTGGGAGTCTTCAGATTACTATCAAATGGATAGTATTATAACAATATACCTCTGTTTCCATTGTGTCATTCCGTAGGAATCCAAGCTTATTTATGTGAGTTTTAGAGGATGCAAAAATGACAGAATAATGTATAAGTTTTTTAGCTCTTGGTATTAGCAGTGCCATGCTGAGCTGAGTCGAAGCATTTTAATTACGATGAGTAATCTTTCTGCTATTGTAATTGTATGGAAGAATTTTGTTTAGACTCCTATGGAGTGACAATATTGTGGAATAGAGAATAAGAATAGATAATGGAGGATGGAAGAGATAGGCTTCCAGGTAGAGTATGAAGTAGTTTAGGTAACTAATGCATTGGTTGGATGGTTGTTTTGGGTTTTTGTTTTAGGATGGTTATAAAACAAAAAAAATCCTTTATCATCAGATAAAGGATTTTTTAAAAATAAAATAAAAACTGGCGGCGGCCTACTCTCCCGCTTTCGCAGTACCATCGGCGCTGGTGGGCTTAACTTCTGTGTTCGGAATGGGAACAGGTGAG
>NZ_QICI01000070.1 GCF_004119445.1 Chryseobacterium sp. CH21
GATTACAGCTCTTACAATTGTTCAATTTATTAATAAAAACTATTTAAACAAAAAAATCAACAATCTAAAATCAAGCATATTTTAAAATGCACAACGGGTTTAAATTGATGATTTCTATCACTTTAAGACATTCTCATTACTGAGGCTTAATGCTCACAAATTCTTTCGGACTTTCGTGATAATTCAACTTAAGCTCTAAAGAAGTTTTGATAGAATGTGACAATTCATCAATAATTTTTTGCTTAAATGTGGGCTTATAATAAATAATACTGATTTCTCGATAAGGGAAAGGTTTTTTGAATCTGAAAACATTTTTCTTCTGCTCTTCTGAAAGCTGGCTTAATGCCAATTCCGGCAGAATACTGATCCCTCCTACTTTATCTACCATGTGTACCAGCGTCTGGATATTGGAGGCTAAGAAGTCCAGGTTTTTAGGCTTCAAAGTATTTTCTTTAAGGTGGCAGATGTTCTCAAACTGATTTCTCAGACAGTTTCCTTCTTCAAGCAGCCATACTTTCTCTACATTCAGATCTTCCGGAATGATGTAAGAATTCTTTTTGTTGGCTTCCGTATTGGAACTGTAAATCATTAGTTCTTCATTGAATAAGAAATCCTGATAAAACTCGTCAGCAGTGTCATACGGAGTAGAGATAATTCCCGCATCCAGTTCTCCTGCTTTCAAAGCTTTAATAATATTATCAGTGGTCATTTCTTTTACATTCATCTGGATCTTAGGATTCTCTTCAAGGAATTTGAAAATTTCCGTTGGCAGAATAAAAGAAGAAACCGTAGGAATGATTCCCAGATTGATAGTACCTCCTAAAATATTATTCAAAAGATTGGCTTTGTTTTTCAGCTCATTGACAGATTCAATAATTACTTTTGCCTGATCAATAATCTGAAGACCTACATCCGTGGTACGAATCGGGTGGGTAGTCCTGTCGAACACCTTTACATCCAGTTCATCCTCAAATTTCTGTATCATGGCACTTAACGTAGGTTGGGTAATAAAACACGCCTGAGCGGCTTTACCAAAATGTTTATACTTATCTACAGCGATAAGATACTCCAGTTGCTGAATGTTCATTTGATTAATATTATCTATTACAAAGATATAACGTTTTTGCTATTAGCAATTAAAAATTCAAGTAAATTTGATATTCATTACCTTTACACTTGGATTTAGAAAAACAAAAACATTTATACAAATCATTAATGATATGGATTCTAAAAAATTAACGTTAAGTAACGGCGCACCTTATTTTGAGCATCAGGATTCACAGACGGTAGGACCAAGAGGCCCGGTATTGCTGCAAGACTTTATTCTTCAGGAAAATCTTGCGCATTTCGTTAGGGAAAGAATTCCTGAAAGGATTGTGCACGCCAAAGGAAGCGGAGCTTACGGAACTTTTACCGTAACGCATAACATCAGCCAGTACACAAAAGCAAAGCTGTTTTCAAAAGTAGGAAATTCATGCAGAATGTTTGCAAGATTCTCTACGGTAGGTGGAGAAAAAGGGAGCGCAGATACTGCGAGAGATCCAAGAGGTTTTGCTTTAAAATTTTATACTGAAGACGGAAACTGGGATCTTGTAGGAAATAATACTCCGGTATTCTTTATTAAGGATGCCAAAAAATTCCCGGATTTTATTCATACTCAAAAAAGAGTTCCGAAAACTAATTTAAAAAGTGCCACAATGATGTGGGATTTCTGGAGCCTGAATCCTGAATCTCTTCATCAGGTTCTTATCTTAATGTCAGACAGAGGAACTCCTCATGGCTACAGACATATGCATGGTTTCGGATCTCATACTTTCTCTATGATTAATGATCAGAATGAAAGAGTATGGGTGAAATTCCACTTCAAGACAAAACAGGGCGTAAAAAATTTCACTGATGAAGAAGCTGTAAAAATGGCTGGAGAAAATCCGGATTTTGCACAGGAAGATCTTTGCAACGCTATTGAAAATGGAGATTTTCCGAAATGGACCTTATATATTCAGGTGATGACTGAAGAGCAGGCAAAAGATTTCAGATGGAATCCTTTTGACGTAACCAAAGTATGGTTCCATGATGACTTCCCTTTGATCGAAGTAGGAGAAATGGAGCTGAACGAAGTCCCTGTTAATTATTTTGCTCATGTGGAACAATCTACTTTCTCACCAAGCAATCTGATTAACGGAATCAGCTTCTCACCGGACAAAATGCTTCAGGGAAGATTATTCTCCTATCCTGATGCTCATCGCTACAGAGTGGGTGTGAATTCTCATCAGCTGGAGGTAAACAGATGCCCATTTGAAGTCAACAATTATCAAAGAGATGGTTATATGGCAGATTCAAGCCAGTATCAGGACAAACCTAATTATCATCCGAACAGTTTTGATGACATCAAAGCGGATTCATCTTATAAAAACTTTGAATATGAGTTAGATAGCGCTCATGTTGCAAGCTATAACAGAAATGATAATGACAGTGATCACTACACTCAACCGGGACTTTTGTATTCTAAAGCTATGAATGCGGAAGACCGAGATCACCTGATCAAAAACATTATAGGCAGCATGAAAGGCATCAGCGGACCAAAGAAAGATGAAATTATCAACAGACAGCTATGTCACTTTTTCAGGGCCAATATTGAGCTTGGCATGAAAGTAGCTTCTCAGCTAAATGTGAATATTGATGCAAATATGATGAATCATTCCAAATAATCATATTGAACGATAAATTAAAAAAAAGGAAAAAAAAATAATATTTTTTCCTTTTTTTGTAAAAAATTCATAATTTGCAAAGGATGATATTTTAAAGTGGAAAAATGAGTTACGAGAACGTATTATTAAAAAAAGAAGATAAATTATCTATCATTACCATAAACAGACCTGAAAGTTTAAATGCTTTAAATGCAAAAACCATTCAGGAGATCAGTACCGTACTGGATGAGCTTAATGCTGACACTTCCTGCAGAGTAATTATCCTTACCGGAAGTGGAGAAAAGTCTTTTGTAGCGGGAGCTGATATTAAAGAATTCAGTGATTTCGGACAGGAAAAAGCTGAAGAACTTGCAAGAAACGGACAAAATATTTTGTTCAATAAAATAGAAAACATGTCTAAACCTGTCATTGCAGCCGTAAACGGTTTTGCATTAGGAGGAGGTTTAGAGCTTGCCATGGCATGCCACATCAGATATGCATCGGAAAACGCCAGATTAGGGCTTCCTGAAGTAACTCTTGGGTTAATCCCAGGCTACGGAGGAACACAAAGGCTTCCAAAGCTTGTAGGAAAGGGTATTGCCAACGAAATGATCTTCTCTGCCAAAATGATCCCTGCTCAAAAAGCAAAAGAGATCGGATTGGTAAATGAAGTATATCCTATAGAAGAATTATTAACCAAAACGAAAGAATTAGCAAATACGATTGCCTACAATTCACCAATGGCAATCTCGAAGGCTATAAATGCCGTGAATTTATCTGACACGGAGAAAGGTTTTGAAACTGAAATAAAATATTTCGGTGAACTTTTTGAAATGGAAGATAAGAAAGAAGGAGTTACTGCGTTTCTAGAGAAGAGAAAGCCTAACTTCTAAATCTTTCTAAAAGATTTTAATCCAAATTATTTCGAAAAAAACAATGCTGCGGTATGAATAAGTTTGATAAAGCTTATCTAAAAATGGCTCAGGAATGGGCAAAACTCTCCTACTGTAAGAGAAAACAGGTGGGAGCTCTTATCGTAAAAGATAGGATGATTATTTCAGATGGCTACAACGGGACTCCTTCGGGATTCGAAAACTGCTGTGAAGATGAAGAAGGGAAAACACACTGGTACGTATTGCATGCGGAGGCCAACGCTATATTAAAGCTGGCCGCTTCTACTCAATCTGCAAAAGGGGCAACGTTATACTTAACGCTGTCACCCTGCAAAGAATGTAGTAAGCTGATTTTGCAGGCAGGAATTACGAGGCTGGTGTACATTAATGAGTATTCGGATGACGATGGAATATCGTTCCTAAGAAACCATAACATTGAAATAGAACAAATATCGGACTGTGAACTAAAAAAATAAGCACAAATGACTTGGGATGAAAAGATCAAAGATTTTGAAATATTTCTTCGCTTCGAAAGAAATTTTTCAGAAAACACGCTCGACGCTTACGTTCGAGACATTAAGAAATTAAAAGATTACGCAGAAGAAGATCTGGCAAACGTCGGTCCAGAATCTATCGGTTACGAAAACCTGCAGGAATACATTTTCAATCTTTCCAAACAGAAATTCAGTGAGAGATCACAAGCAAGATGGATATCTTCCATCAAAGCATTTTTCAAATTTCTGCTTGAGGATGAATATCGTGAAGACAATCCTGCGGCGTTACTTGAAGGCCCTAAACTGGGATTATACCTACCTGATACCCTTAGCCTGCCTGATATCAACAAAATTATTGCTGCTATTGAAGTCAATACAGATCTTGGAAAAAGAAACCACTGCATCATAGAGGTACTTTATGGGTGCGGACTCCGTGTTTCTGAACTGATTGATCTGAAGATCTCCAATATCAACTTTAAAGAGCAATACATCAAGGTACACGGAAAAGGAAATAAAACGCGTTTTGTTCCTTTGGCCGACTATACTGCAGATATGCTTGAAAGTTATATCAAAGAGGTACGCTCTAAAGGTAAGATTAATAAGAAATATGAAGATACTCTGTTTTTGAACAGCCGCGGGACATCCATGTCCAGAGTAATTGTATTTCTTATTATTAAAGAACTTACAGACAAAGCAGGGGTTAACAAAAAAATATCTCCACACACATTCAGACATTCTTTTGCAACACATTTGTTGCAGAATGGAGCCGATTTACGTTATATTCAGGAAATGCTGGGACATTCCAGTATTACCACAACGGAAATCTACACGCACCTGAAAACAGAAGAATTAAGAGATGTTATTTTGAGTTATCACCCGAGAAATATTAATATTGCTCAATGAAACTATTGAAATATTGTCCAAGCTGTGGCAAAGAGTCCTTACACTGGGATGGCGAAAAAAAATGGAGCTGTCCTGAATGTGGTTTTACCCTGTATAATAATGTAGCAGGCGCTGTAGCGGTTGTTATCAGATGTGGTGACGAAATTTATCTTACCCGAAGAAACAGAGACCCTAAAAAAGGAAAACTGGATCTTGCCGGAGGATTTGTTGACCCTAAAGAAAGTGCAGAGGAAACCTGTAAAAGAGAACTGTTTGAAGAACTTCAGCTTGACATCAATATTTCTAACCTGAAATACCTTACCAGCCTTCCCAACATCTATCAATACAAAGAAATTGATTACAATACAATTGATCTCTTTTATGAGTATACTGTTTCGGAAAAGTTTGAGGTAAATCTTGAGATCTCTGAGATCTCAGAAGCGATCTGGATTCCTTTACAGGAGTTAAATTTAGAAGACATTGCTTTTGATTCCCAGAAGAGATTTTTCGAGGATTATTTAAAGAAATAATTTTTGTAATATATATTCTCCCGCGGGTTTTATAGATCTTGCAGACGGTTTTTTAACAATCTGTTTAGTTTATAAAATCTGCGGGAGTTTTTTTATTGTAGAAATTAATAGGTTTTAGTCTTCAGCATTTCATCAAAATACTGAATCAGCAATGCTCTTTCCGCATCTGAAAGATTGGCTTCTTTGTGATAAACAATATAACCCGGCATTGGCATTGTCTTATTCTGGATCGTCTGAATAGCTTTCGTGAGCATATTCTCCTTCAAATCCTTATTATAACTCTCCCAGCTGGAAAAGTTGAGATGTTCTCTGCCTTCATTCACGTGACTTTTTACAGACCAGGAAATGGGTGCAATAAAAGCATATTTTGGATAGATTGTTTCATTGGAATGACAGTCATAGCATGCATTTTTAAGCAGGGTTGCAATCTTCTCAGGCGTTTTCTTAGCATCAACAAAATTCTTGGCAGCATCCACAGGTATATTAGTCCTGTCAATAGGAAAGAATTGAATCAGGGCAAAGCCTACTAATATCCAGAATATGATTTTTTTAGCCATCCTTATGTCCTTATTTTACTGGAGTTAAAATAGCATTCCCGGATTTAAATTCTTTTTTCAGCTTTGGCTGTACTGTTGTAGTAGTTTCTGCAGGCACAGGAGTTTCAGATACTGATGCAGGAGTTGAAGCTGAAGCTGGCGTAGCTGATGTTCCTGTTGCAGATTTAGGACTATCAAGTGTTCTGGTATCCTTCAGATCCCATTCCTCTCTTGTTTCCCACAATCCTCTAACGACAACCTTTTTATAGAAAATATAAGCATCTTCAGCAAATACATCATTGACAAAGTCTGCTTCATCCCAATATTTATTTCCGTTATTATCTACCAGTATTCTTATAATGTATTCTCCTGGTTTCAGGATATCAAACTTTACCTTATCTCCTTTTAAATATTTTTGATAAGCAATCTTATCAGAAGAATCAACCATCTGAATCCAGTAATTGGCAGTAGGTGCATTTGAAATAGAGAATTCAACACTTCCAAACTGATCTATCTTAGCAACATCAAAATCGAAACGTTTTGACTGAGTATTCTTTGCATAGAATGAAGATACAGTTTCCTTAGGAACAGTAAGCTCATAGCTTTTCCCCATCACAAAATCTGACTGAACATGGATCTGATAAGGATTTGTCTCCGATATCTTAGCTGTGAATGGCAAAGTCGTTAAGCTGTCTCCTTTAGCTCTCAAAGTCCATTTTGTAGGGTCAATTTTATCTACAATATAGTTGGAAGCAATTTTTAAATCTGCTTTTGGAGCAATGGCAGTTCCGTCATTATCACTAAAGACATCCATTGCATTCTTTTTATTGTATTTATAGAATAATGAAACACTGTAAGCACTATCTTTTTTCGGGCCTTTATTGTGAGTGAATATCAGTTTTTCATTCGCTGTCTGCCCCACATCATCTTTTACTGCATCAAACCAGATTCTCACGGAATCGGATTTTGGATTGTGCGTTATTTTGATGTCTTTCAGTTTCTCATTCAATGACTGAACTTTTACCTCTTCAGGATTTCCTTCGAATGACATTAAAACTCCTCCAGCAATTTCCTTCATCTCAGAATACTTCACAGGCTTTTTGGAAGGATACACTTTTAAATTCAGCCCTGAAATCGATTTTTCAACATTGATGGGATCTTTCTGAAAACCTACCTTTTCTTTTCCCGGATCATACATTGAATTTCCGTTCTCATCATTAAAAGCTATAATTTTATATTTGCCCGGTGTCAGATAGTTCAATTCGTAGTATCCATCCTCATCAACCTTGGTGATATAGTATGGTTTTTTCTTATAGTTCATCGTATCTTTTATCTGATACAATCCAACCACAAGTTTATTTTCTGTTGTTGTTGCAGTCTTCTTTTTAATATCAAAAGCATCCTTAATCTCACCACTGATATACAAATCATCCAATTTATCTCCGGTTGAAAAAGCAAAATTGAAATACCTTAATATATTCGATTCGTTATTATCGACAATTGAATTTCCAAAATTGAAATTATAGGTTGTATTAGCCTGAAGAGTATCCGTCCACTGGATCAATACAAATTTGTTGGCAATATTGGAGGGAAGAATCCTCGTAATCCCTTTAAGAGGAGGTGAAATAATCAGGTTTTTATTGATGTCCTTCAATGTCACATATTCATCAAAATCCAAACGGAGTTCGTGAATATCTTTTTTGACATTAATTCTTGTCGTATCAATGTTTGAGCTTAAAAACCTTGGTGCTAATGTATCTTTAGGCCCTCCTACAGGAGATCCTACCCTTGCACATGAGTGTACAAGAAAACAGATAACGAATAATAAAAGAAACCTTTTCATGAAAATGTTTAAGCAAAAATAAACATTATTCTCCAAAAACTTCCTGTCCGGAATTTAAACTGTCTTTATTGTCATTCATTACGGTATGAAGCTTATCTTTCTGTAATGGAAAATCTTCGAATAATCCAGATAATGCAAGCGCTGTATATACTTTGTTTGAATATTTATTTCCAATAGCAACAATGGTCACTTTAGATTTTAAAAGGTGGGCAAATACCGAGTTGGTACCATGCCACCATCCGTTATGGTAAGTTAATTTCTCTCCGTTATCAAAGATTTTCATTCTGAATCCTAGTCCATAATTATTCATTCCTGCTTTTTCATTGCTGTAAGGAGTGAAAACCATTTGCATCAGTTCAGGCTTGAGGAAATTTTTCGAAAACATGGCTTTTGAGAAATTGTACAGATCTCTTGGCGTAGTGTACACATTTTTATCTCCATAAATCAGATCAAGTCTGTCTAAAGGATACAGCTTATTTCCTCCATAATAAAAAGACTGTGCTGCTGTTGGAATATCTTTTTCCTGGAAGATGTACGTGTTATTCATTTTCAACGGTGTGAAAACCATTTCTTTCATCGCCTGTGGAAAAGGAGTTTTGGTCACTTTTTCAATTAATAAAGCCAATAAAGCAAAGTTGGTATTGCAATACATAAATCCTGTATCTGTATCTCTCGCAAGATCAGGTTTGTATTTGATGATCATATTCAATACATCTTCATTCGTAATAAATGGCTTGGAAAGTTCTGCCGGAGCCGGCTGTATTTTGGTAATAAAATATTCATATTTCGGAAGACCGCTTCTTTGATCTAATAAAGTCTGAACGGTAACATTAGGATAAGGAAATCCTGGAAAAAATTGAGTAAGGTGATCAGTAAGTTTTATCTTTCCTGCTTCAATCAGTTTCATCATTGCCATTGCCGTTAACGTCTTTGAAACGGAAGCTACATGAAGGGGTGTATTTTTGTCAATCGGCATCTGATTTCCTTCTCTTCCGAAACCTCTGTAGTTTTCATACAGGATTTCATCACCTTTGGCAACAAGAATTCCACCACTAAGGTCTCCTCCTTCCCATATCTTTTTGTAATACTGATCGATATAACTTACAGTAGTCTGCCTGTTCAAAAGTTGTCCATCACCTTTTGTAAAAATATCACCAAAATCTACATTTCCATAGTTGGGCAGATTGGTTGTATTTTCAGTCGAAGCTTCTTTGGCTTCAGATTTTTTTTTACAGGAAAATATCGATAATAAAACAGTTAAGATAAGTACAAAATTACGCGTCTTCATGAGATTCAAAAATGAGCGGCAATTTAATAAAACTCGAAAATAAATAATAAATAAGAGAGGTACATTATGAATTATTTAACATAAATGAGAGGAAAAGTAAAATTTGGAGAGGCAAAATCATAAAAAAAGACGAATTCACTTTTTGTAAATTCGTCTTTTTATCTTTTATATATTTCTTAGCTTAACAATGCGAAGCTACTATTTTATCTACAATAAACTGAGCCAGTTTTTCTTTGCTCTGATGAGTCCAGCCAGCAATATGGGGTGTGACAATCGCTTTTTCTGATTCCAGAAGATATTTTAAATCTTCATTTTCTGCTTCAATATTTTCAAAAGAAGACTTTTCATACTCCAATACATCCAGACAAGTTCCTTTTACTTTTCCTGACTTCAGTGCTTCTACTAAATTTTTAGTTTTCACATTCTTTCCTCTTGCCGTATTCACGAAATAAAAGTCATTTTTCATCTCTGCAATGAATGTTTCGTCAATAAGATAATGGGTTTCTGCAGTCAAAGGAATATGTAAACTTAAAACCTCTGCAGATTGCTTTAATTCTTCTAATGAAACCTGTGTGGCATATTCATCAGAAAGATCAGGAAGAATATCATGGAAAATCACCTTACATCCAAATCCTGAAAGTCTTTTTGCAGTAGCTTTTCCCATGTTTCCATATCCAATTAATCCTACTGTTTTTCCTAACAACTCGTCTCCTCTGTTTTCTTCACGCTTCCAGATCCCGTTTTTCACTTCCTGAGAGGCGATAAAAAGTCTGTTCATGATCACCAACAGCATTCCTACCACGTGCTCTGCTACTGAATCCCTGTTTCCTTCCGGAGAGTTAATCAGCTGAATTCCCAGCTTTTCGGCAACAGGAATATCAATATTTTCCATTCCGGCACCTACTCTTGCAATAAACTTCAGATTCTTACCTTTTTCCAGAAAGTTTTTATCCAGCGGAATACGGCTTCTGATAATAATACCGTCGTAATTCTCAATTTTATCACAAACCTCATCATAAGACGATGTAAAATCCTCTTCTAAAATAAAATTCTGAGCCAAAAGCTGTTCAGTGATAAGAGGATGATTTTTATCTAAAAGAAGTATCTTCATTTTATTAATAATTTTAGAGATAGGAACAGGTTCCTAAATGATTATAATTTTATTCTACCGCAAAGTTCGCAAATTTCTGAAAAAACAAATGCTTTTAAGCTCGCAAAGGCGTTAGCACTCAGCAAAGTTTAAAAGCATTTTTATTGATAAAGTATAAATACTATTTCTTGTCTTTCTTAGATTCCTGCGGTTCCTGGAATAGTTTTTTAAGTTCTACAGATTCCAAAGGCTTCATTCTTCCGGAAAGGATTAATGAAAGTTCTTTTCTACGGAATGCTGCTGCAAATCTTTCTTTTTCTTCATCTGTTTCTGGAATCATTTCCGGAATAGGAATCGGACGGTTGAACTCATCCACAGCCACAAAGGTATAAATACCTGCATTCGTGTGAATTTTCTTCTGATTAATCGGATCATCCAACCATACATCTACATACACTTCCATTGAAGTGGAAAATGCTCTGGAAACTTTAGATTCCAATACCACTACTCCTCCTTCCGGAATCGGGTGATTGAAAGATACGTGGTTTACAGATGCTGTTACAACTCTTCTTTCGCAGTGTCTTGCCGCAGAAATAGATGCACAACGATCCATTTTTGCTAAAAGTTCACCACCAAAAAGGTTTCTTAAAGAGTTGGTTTCGTTCGGAAGAACGATATTAGTCATAATAGTCAGAGATTCTGACGCTTTTTTTATTTTTGCCATCTATTCTTAGTGTTGTGTGGGACAGCCGGTTTAGGTTGTGTTACTTTTCCGGCAGGTTTTACGAGTGAATCTTTTTTCAAAGAATCTGAAACAGGTGTTTGCGGAGCGTGTACCATTACCTTCACCGTATCTTTTACGATTCTATGGGTAGAAGTCTGTACAGAAACCTTATTGAAAGATTTTTTACCAAAAAGAAGCTCCTGTTGGGTAAATGCCAGGTATGCAATCCCTAGAACCGGAATGATCAAAAGGAAAGTCCAGAGAATTGTTTTTTTGAATTTAAAATCCTTTTCCCTGTTCACTGAGGCACTCACTTTTTCCCCGTTATTGATATCTGAAAATCTGATTTCTTCCAATCCATAGAAGTCCGGACGTCCGGATTCTATTCTTTTTCCTTTGAAATGAGTATGCCCTTCTTCAATGAAGACTGTTCCAAGATTTTGAATTTCAAGAACCTGCTCGGCCTGAAGTTTTTTCTTCCAAAAATCGGTCTGAATCTTCAGATCACTTCTTGAAGCTTCTAAAGACATCTGTTTCTGTTCTGCAATAAAAGCAGTAAGATCTTCAGCCTGTACTTCGTAGTCTATTGCCAATTCAATCTGACTGGCCGGAGGCAGGATGCTCCCGTTTTCCGAATTGATAATTGCCTTAGAATTCTTCAGTGAAAACACTCCAAAGCCTGGAACCGTGGCAGTTCCAAATTGTTTTAAATATTCTAAAATGTATGCTGAAATATTCATTTGGCAGCAAATTTATAACTTTTTCGTGACTTTTTGTAATATTTAACGGATATAAAAAAGACTGCCGGAGCAGCCTTTTGATTATTCTGTATTAAAACAGGAATACGATTATTTAAACCTCCTTTTTTAAGCTTATAAATTATTGTAAGAAAGGTAAAACCGTTAAAAAGTAAAAAAGCCAATTTGTAAATTCAAATATCACCAGACTTAGTCTTTTGCCATTTTATCTTTTTACCATTTTACCTGTTATTGGATTTTCCAGCTCACGCCAAACATAAAGTTCGTTCCTGCCTGTGAAAAATAATACGGTTGTCCTTCATAAACAGATCCGTTGTTCACATATTTCTTGTTGAACAGGTTATTCACCAATAGTTTCAATGCAATTTCATTATTAGCAATTTTAAACTGATACTGCGCATTGAAATCTGTCAGGAAGTAATCTTTAAGCTGAAGATTTGCATCTTCGGTATTGTCCAGATATTGTTTTCCAACATACTGATTCATTAAAGCAAACTGGAAATTCTTTGTAGGATTGAATTTCAGGCTTACATTGGCAATTACATTCGGAGAAAAAGAAATCTGTGTATTTCCAAGGCTTTTAGGAACATCTCCATTTTGGATATTGAAATCCTGGTTTCTGTTCTGGCTTAACGTTAGGTTTCCTGAAACTTCCCATTGTTTAGACAATTTTGCCAAAGCACCTACCTCAATTCCTCTTCTATAGCTCTTCCCTGAATTTGTTCTGATGAATGCTCCAACATTATTAAGCTCTCCATTCAAAACCAGCTGATTCACATAATACATATAATAAACATTCGCAGTAAGGGATACAATCCCGAACTGTTTTTCAAAACCTGCTTCAATATCGTGAAGTTTTTCAGCTTTCACATCATTATTGGCCATCAGATCATCTCTGTTGGGTTCACGATGGGCGTGTGCATATGAAAGGAATATTTTACCTCCTTCAATTCTGTAGTTTACTCCTGCTTTTGGATTAAAAAACAGCCAGTTTTTGCTTAAATCTGCTCCTTCACCATCACCTGCCATCAGGATTTTTGTATTGTAATTGATTTTTCTAAGCTGCAAATCCCCAAAAAATTCAAAGTTATCTACTCTTAGTAAAGCTTTTGCAAAACCTGATATTTCATTCTTTACTGAACGATTTCTGTAATATTCGCTTTCATCAATCTGAGGGAAAAACACTCCTGTCACATTTCCGTAGTGCCTTCCATAATACTGATTAACTACGGCACCAAAATTCAGATCCAGATTTTCAAACTTTCCGTAAAGGGTAGAAACCATTCCGTAGAAATCATTATTCAGCCATTTTTTCTGATAAAATCTGAAGATTTTATAGTTTGTCCTCCTTCAATGATATTCGGAAGATTGTATCTTGAAAAAGGATTTCCCTGTTTGTAGTTTTCATAATACCCCCTTCCTTTTGTATAATGGAACGTGGTTTCAAGATTCCAACGGTCGCTGAATTTCTGTTCCCAAAGCAACTGATAATGATTTTGTCTGTAATTATCCGTTTCATTATCATAGAAACTTACAATATTCTCCCAATTGGAATCATAGATCGCCCCTGAAATATTGAATTTAGGATCGGTTTCCCATGTTTTACGGTCAATTCCGTTCCAGGCCTGATAGGTTTTCTCTTTACCCCCAAAAGCCATTAAACGTAGTTTCGTATTTCCTTCTTCAAATAAAGCAGTGAAATTATAAGAATGTAAGTTGGATGAAGCTCTGTCGATATATCCATCAGAATGAATATGCGTATATCTTCCCATTACAGAAAGACGGTTTTTCCATAACTTACCGGAACCTATTTCTGCTGAATATTTATAGGTATTAAATGATCCGTAGCTGTCATCCGTTTTAAAGTAAAATTTCTCTTCCGGATCTTTAGAAAGCACATTGATACTTGCCCCAAAAGCGGAAACCCCGTTATTGGAAGTCCCCACTCCTCTCTGAATGACGATCTGTGATGCAGAACTTGTCAAATCCGGAACGTTGACAAAAAATGTACCCTGACTCTCAGAATCATTGTAAGGAACACCATTCATCATTACATTAATGGCAGAACCTGAAACTCCACGGATTCTAAAACCGGTATATCCTACTCCATTTCCCGCATCTGAAGTGGAAATAATGGAGGTTTGATTTTTTAAAAGAATAGGCAGATCCTGTCCTAAGTTTTTGCCGTCTAAATCTTTCTGTACATTGATGATTTCCTTGGCTACCGGAAGTCTTTTGGTAAAGTTGACAGCTTCAATTTCTCTGATTTTCAGAGAGTCTTTATTTTGGGCCTGCATAAAAGCCACAGAGGCTACACTAAGCCCTAAAAAAAATAATCCTTTCATTCTATAAATCTTTGACATTTAATGAATAAAAGGGGATCGATAAGATATTATACAATTCAGCGTTCTATGAAGGCGCATCCCTAAACAGCATTACCTGTTCCAGGTTCATTGGGTATAATCTCAGCCTGTTAAAGCACCCCTTTATTTCACCCGCAAAATTACAAAAAAATATGAAATAAAATTGGGGTTATGCGGTGCGTGATATCGGGTTACGAGAGGAAAAAACTACTACTGAAAATAAGAGTTATCAAATAAATCATTCATCATTTATAATTCTTTAGTAAGTTTTATTGTTTGCGTCAATATAGTAGTAGTTCGAACCGTCTTTGGTGACTTCAAACATCTTACCCAGTTTCCAGCTGAAGTTTCTTTTGATATTGGCGTATTCGAAAGGAACAATGATTTTATTGTTAACGTCAATGATTCCAAATTTATCATTATTGGAAGCCACAATCATTGGATTAGCTACATCATCTCCTTCCAGAATAAAAAGATACTGATATTGAGGATAGATCTGAAACTGTCTGTAATCTGCAGCATTCACAAATTTTGATTTTTCAATAATTCCATAGAATCCATTCAGAATGTAAGCCTGAAATAACTGTTGCTTATATTCTTCAAATTTACATTTTCCGAAATCCGATTCTTTGAACTGATATACTCTTTTCCCCGACTGATCTATACGATATGAGATCATATTCTTTTCTACTGTAGCATAGTCTTTTGTTCCAAATTTTCTGATTTTCTCATTCGGAGAATTCAAAAGATTGCAATCTTCATAAAAAATACAGCAATATGATATTCCGGCTGAATAATAAATTTTCCGTTCTGGTTTACATACCCAAACTGATCTCCTTTCTTTTTAGGAATCAAAACCGGAAGATCTTTATTGATCACCACCAGATCAGGATTAGGTTTATTCACTGAAGCCCTTTTCTGAATCGGAGTTTTAGGAATTTTCTTTGCAGGAATTTTCTTCACAGATTTTGTCTGCGAAAAGGTAAAAAGCGAAGCGAAAATACATAAAACAGTCAGTAAATTTTTCATATTCATCATATGCTTGCAAAAGTACGACCAAAAATAGATATTATAAAATACATATTTATAAAGAATCTAAATAATTTCACTCCCATAAAATTGTAAAATTTCGTAATTTTGGGAACATTTTGAATTGTTTGATAATTTTAAAAAACTTTTAAGAAAGTGTAGATTATGCTGACTTTATTCGGTTAATGTTGCGTCAAAATGCGAAATATCAAAATGTCATTAACTGTTTTATACAGACCGGTAAAGAAGAAGCAGGCCTACCTTTAATGTTGAAAGACCTTCTATTATGAATATTTATAAGGATTACATCAAAGAGATTGAAGAAAGAAAAACCCAAGGGCTTCATCCAAAGCCAATTGATGGGGCTGAATTACTAAGTGAGATCATTTCACAAATAAAAGATTCAGGTAATGCCGACCGACCAGATTCTCTTAAGTTTTTTATTTACAACACACTACCTGGAACAACAAGTGCAGCAGGTGTAAAAGCAAAATTTTTAAAGGAAATCATTCTAGGGGAATCCGTAGTAGAAGAAATTTCCACTGCATATGCCTTTGAACTGTTATCTCACATGAAAGGTGGTCCTTCCATTGAAGTGTTGCTTGATCTTGCTTTAGGTAATGATCCTGCCATTGCTCAGGAAGCTGCAAATGTTCTTAAAACACAGGTGTTCCTTTACGAAGCAGACACTAACCGTCTTAAAGAAGCTTTCGAAAGTGGAAACGCAATCGCAAAAGAAATTCTTGAAAGCTACGCAAAAGCTGAATTCTTTACAAAATTACCTGAAGTTGCAGAAGAAATTAAAGTCGTTACATTTATCGCTGGTGAAGGGGATATCTCTACAGATTTACTTTCTCCGGGTAACCAGGCTCACTCAAGATCTGACCGTGAACTTCATGGTAAATGTATGATCACTCCTGAAGCTCAGGAAGAAATCAAAGCTTTACAGGCACAGCATCCTGATGCAAGCGTAATGCTTATTGCTGAAAAAGGAACAATGGGTGTAGGCTCATCAAGAATGTCTGGAGTAAACAACGTTGCTCTGTGGACAGGAAAACAGGCAAGCCCTTATGTACCATTCGTAAATATTGCTCCAATTGTAGGAGGAACAAATGGTATTTCTCCAATCTTCCTTACAACAGTAGATGTTACCGGAGGTATTGGTGTTGACCTTAAAAACTGGGTAAAGAAAGTTGACGAAAACGGAAACCCAATTCGTAACGAAAATGGAGACATCGTTCTTGAAGAAGCTTATTCAGTAGCTACAGGAACTGTTTTAACAATCAATACAAAAGAAAAGAAATTATATAACGGAGATCAGGAACTGATCGACCTTACCAAATCTTTCACTCCGCAAAAGATGGAGTTCATCAAAGCAGGAGGATCTTACGCTATCGTATTTGGTAAGAAATTACAGACATTCGCAGCTCAGCTTTTAGGAGTTGAAGCTCCTGTAGTTTTTGCTCCTTCAAAAGAAATTTCTCACGAAGGACAAGGACTTACAGCTGTAGAAAAGATTTTCAACAGAAATGCTGTTGGAACTACTCCAGGAAAAGTATTACACGCAGGTTCTGACGTTCGTGTACAGGTAAATATCGTTGGCTCTCAGGATACGACAGGTCTTATGACTTCTCAGGAGCTTGAATCTATGGCAGCAACTGTAATTTCTCCAATTGTTGATGGTGCTTACCAATCAGGATGTCACACCGCATCAGTTTGGGATAAAAAAGCTCAGGCTAACATTCCGAAACTAATGAAATTCATGAATGAGTTCGGTTTGATTACAGCCCGTGACCCGAAAGGTGAATACCACGCGATGACTGACGTTATCCACAAAGTTCTTAACGAT
Organism: Chryseobacterium sp. CH21; assembly: GCF_004119445.1. Classification (GTDB taxonomy): domain Bacteria; phylum Bacteroidota; class Bacteroidia; order Flavobacteriales; family Weeksellaceae; genus Chryseobacterium. The sequence continues at coordinate 16,967 of NZ_QICI01000070.1, forward strand.
ATCACTGTAGACGAGTGGGCAATCATCATCGGAGGTGACTCTCACACGAGAATGTCTAAAGGAGTGGCTTTCGGAGCTGATTCAGGTACTGTTGCTCTTGCATTAGCTACTGGTGAAGCATCTATGCCAATTCCTGAATCTGTGAAAGTAACTTTCAAAGGAAATATGAAAGAACACATGGATTTCCGTGATGTGGTTCATGCGACACAGGCTCAGATGTTGAAGCAGTTTGGAGGAGAAAACGTATTCCAGGGTAGAATCATTGAGGTTCACATCGGAACACTTCCTGCTGACCAGGCATTTACATTTACAGACTGGACTGCTGAGATGAAAGCAAAAGCTTCTATCAACATTTCTGAAGATAATACTTTGATTGAATCACTGGAAATTGCAAAAGGCAGAATCCAGATCATGATTGACAAAGGAATGGATAACCACAATAAAGTTCTTCAGGGATTAATTGACAAAGCAAACAAGAGAATTGAAGAGATCAGATCAGGTGAAAAACCAGGTTTGACTCCGGATGCCAACGCTAAATATTATGCTGAAGTAGTTGTAGATCTTGATGTAATCGTTGAACCAATGATTGCTGACCCGGATGTAAACAACGACGATGTATCTAAAAGATATACTCACGATACCATCAGAGATCTTTCCTACTATGGAGGTGAGAAAAAGTAGATCTTGGTTTCGTAGGATCTTGTATGGTTCACAAAGGTGACCTTAAGATTGTTTCTCAAATGCTTAGAAATATTGAAAAACAACAAGGAAAAGTAGAATTTAGTGCTCCTCTTGTTGTTGCAGCTCCTACTTATAACATCATTGATGAATTAAAGGCAGAAGGTGACTGGGAATTATTAGAAAAATATTCAGCTTTTGAATTTGATGATAATGCTCCAAAAGGAGAAGCTCGTGTTGAATACAAAAACGTAATGTACCTAGAGCGTCCTGGATGTAACCTTTGTATGGGTAACCAGGAAAAAGCAGCGAAAGGAGACACTGTTTTAGCGACTTCTACCCGTCTTTTCCAGGGAAGAGTAGTGGAAGATTCTGAACGTAAGAAAGGTGAATCTCTATTGGCTTCAACTCCGGTTGTTGTTCTTTCTGCAATTATCGGAAGAATTCCTAGCATCGATGAGTATAAAGCGGCTGTTGAGGGTATTGACCTTACTACTTTTGTACCTTCTATCAAAGAATTGACAAGTACAAGCGCTCACTAAGAGATTAATAAATACGTCGTAAGACTGTTGAAATTTATAGAATTGGAAGATTTTGGTCCTTTAGGATTTAAAATCTTCCAATTTTTTGTTTAGAACGTTTCTATTTTAATATAGATACGTTTTTTTTTCGATAAAAGCCTGAAAATGAATTCTATTTTTTCTTAAATTGAAAGTTATAAAATCTATTGATTTTAGAATCCAAATTACCCCTATTAATGGATTATAGGAACGTTTTTTGATATATAAGAAAGTGATTTTTCTTTTTCAATATCAGAAAAAGAAGCATTAAAAGAAAAAGAACAAAATTAAAATACGATATGACTTTTGATATTGATATGATCAAAAAAGTGTATGAGCGTTACCCGGAAAGAATTGCTGCGGCAAGACAAGTTGTGGGAAAACCTCTTACCCTTTCAGAAAAAATTCTTTACACCCACCTTTGGGAAGGAAATGCTACACAAGCACATGAAAGAGGAAACTCTTATGTAGACTTCGCACCAGACAGAGTCGCTATGCAGGATGCCACTGCGCAGATGGCCCTTTTACAATTCATGCAGGCAGGAAAAGCTAAAGTAGCTGTTCCTTCTACTGCTCATGCAGATCACCTGATCCAGGCGAAAGTAGGTGCTGACAAAGATTTACAGGAAGGGATCAACAAAAACTCTGAGGTATTCAACTTCCTGAGTTCTGTATGTGATAAATATGGAATTGGGTTCTGGAAACCGGGAGCAGGTATCATTCACCAAGTTGTACTGGAAAATTATGCATTCCCTGGAGGAATGATGATTGGTACTGATTCTCACACGGTAAATGCAGGAGGACTGGGAATGGTAGCCATTGGCGTAGGAGGTGCCGATGCAGTAGATGTAATGGCAGGAATGGCCTGGGAGCTTAAAATGCCAAAACTTATCGGAGTAAAATTAACCGGTAAAATGAGCGGATGGACTTCTGCAAAAGATGTTATCTTAAAAGTAGCAGGAATTCTTACCGTAAAAGGAGGTACAGGATGCATCGTAGAATATTTCGGTGAAGGAGCTGAATCTCTTTCGGCAACAGGTAAAGGTACAATTTGTAACATGGGTGCTGAAATTGGGGCTACAACCTCTACTTTCGGATACGATGATTCTATGAGAAGATATCTGGCCGCTACAGGAAGACAGGACGTAGTAGATGCTGCTGATAAAATTGCTGAACATTTAACCGGTGATGCTGAAGTATATGCTAACCCTGAACAATATTTCGATCAGGTAATAGAAATCAACCTTTCTGAACTTACTCCTCACTTAAACGGACCTTTCACTCCGGACTTAGCAACTCCGGTTGCTGAATTCAGAGCTAAAGCTGAGGCTAACGGATGGCCTTTAGAAGTTGAATGGGCTCTTATCGGTTCTTGTACCAATTCTTCTTATGAAGATTTATCAAGAGCTGCTTCCATTGTAGAAGATGCAGTATCAAAAGGAGTAAAGCCTAAAGCAATCCTGGGAATTAACCCTGGTTCCGAGCAGGTGAAATTCACAGCAGAAAGAGACGGTTTCTTAAACTCTTTCAGAAAATTTGAAAATACACGAATCTTTACTAATGCTTGCGGGCCATGTATCGGACAGTGGGACAGAGAGGGAGCTGAAAAAGGAGAGAAAAACTCTATTATTCACTCTTTCAACAGAAACTTTGCCAAAAGAGCAGATGGTAACCCAAATACCCATGCATTTGTAGCTTCTCCTGAAATGGTAGCTGCTGTGGCTATCTCAGGAAGATTAGACTTTAACCCGATTACAGATACATTAACTAACGAAGCAGGCGAACAGGTAAAACTTGACGAGCCTAAAGGTTATGAACTTCCTTCAAAAGGATTCGCAGTAGATGATAACGGCTATCAGGCTCCATCTGAAGATGGTTCAAGCGTTGTTGTGAACGTAAGCCCTACTTCAGACAGACTTCAGTTATTAGAAGAATTCCCGGCTTGGGATGGTAAAAACATTGAAGGCGCTAAAGTATTGATAAAAGCTTTCGGAAAATGTACCACTGACCACATTTCTATGGCTGGACCATGGCTGAAATACAGAGGTCACTTAGACAATATTTCAAATAACATGTTGATTGGAGCAGTGAATGCTTACAACATGGAAACTAATAAAGTTAAAAATGAATTAACGGGTGAATACGGTGAAGTTCCGGCTGTACAAAGAGCTTACAAAGCAGCAGGCGTTCCAACCATCGTTGTAGGAGACCAAAACTACGGTGAAGGTTCTTCAAGAGAGCATGCTGCTATGGAGCCTAGACACCTTGGCGTAAAAGCTGTATTGGTAAAATCATTTGCGAGAATCCATGAAACCAACCTTAAAAAACAAGGGATGCTTGGAATCACTTTCGCTAATGAGGCTGATTATGATAAAATCAAGGAAGATGACACGGTTAATTTCTTAGATCTTGACCAGTTTGCCCCAGGAAAACAGCTGACTTTAGAATTCGTTCATGCCGACGGAACTAAAGACATTGTTATGGCAAACCACACTTACAATGATCAGCAAATTGATTGGTTTAAAGCTGGTTCTGCCCTGAATCTAATCAAACAACAGGAAAAATAAGATTAATTGTTAGATTAATCAATATAAAGGCGGCTTCACTAGAAGTCGTCTTTTTATTTTAACTGTACTTTAAATATTCAATAGAATCGGATTTTAGCCCGTTTCATTTTTATTCAGTGTACTAATTGGGAGCCAAAATTTATAACCCGCTTGATAAAACTTAATGAATACATCAAACCTTATAGGTTTTAGAAACCTATAAGGTTTGATTTTATCTAAAATAACAATGAAAGATTTATAAATAAACACATTATTCTTTACCCAAAACTCAAAATCTGAATTCAATTCTGGCAAATAAGAACCTTCCTCCTATACCGTACTGGGAAACCTGTCTGGAATATACAAACTGGTTATCCGCAGTTAATGAACTTATATTTGGACTTTTGGAAGGCAGAATATTCAAAATATTATTACTTCCGATCGTTGCTGAAATATTTTTATTAAAATCATATCCTACAGATAAATCTGTCACGAAGCGGTTATTAAGGACGAAGTGCTCTGTACTTCCTGTTATTCCGTCAAAATTAGCATCCAGAACATCTGCATCAGTCACTTTACCAAAGAAAGAATTACGCAGTACGAAAGTAAATCCGGAAACTCTTAAAGCATTGGATAAAGTAGCTTTTACACGGGGAACGGCTTCTTCGAAATACACTCTATTCGGTTCTGAGAAATAGTTATCAATCTGGCTTACCAATTTAGGAGAAGCATGAATATCTCCGATTCTTTTGGTCTGATTAAAGTTGATTCCCAGATTATTCTCCAAGGAAACTACTGATGAGATTTTTGAATTCTGAGAAATCGTAATATCCAACCCTTTTGTCTGGGAGTCCACCGCATTGGCAAAAAAGTTGGCAGCGCTGGCTCTTGCGAGATCAAAAGCATCCTGAAGAACTGCCTGATCCGAACCTGGCGTAAAATTACCATTAGGACGGAAAAAAAGATCAGTCAATACGACTCTGTCTTTAATTTTTATTAAATAGGCATCCGCTGTGAAAGTAAGGCTTAATGAGGGTATTTTCCATGTAATTCCTGTGCTGTAGGATTGTGAAGTTTCCTGTTTTAATTTCGGAATACCCAATGCCTGTGCTGCTTCAGAATTATTCCTGAAAGTACCTACCTGTGTAGTTTTTCCCTGTTGAATAAGTGTAGAAGTAGAACTATAATAGATTTGCGCTAAAGAAGGTGCTCTAAATCCGGTAGAAACAGCACCTCTCCAGTTTAGATTGGGAGCCAGTTTTACATTGGTTGCCAGTTTATAGTTGAATGTAGACCCGAAGTCTGAATAGTTCTCATATCGTAAAGCTCCCTCTAACAGCCATCCGTCAGTAACTTCCAGCTCTGCATCAGCATAAGCAGCAATACTGTTTCTGTTTCCAGAAACTGCATTTTCCGGACTAAATCCTGGGAAAACCTGTGCTCCGGCAGGTCTTGTATTTCCGAAGAAATCGGTTACTTTTTCATTTTCAGGGGTTTTGGCAGTTACCACGCGTCCATAAATATCATAAGAAGCATAAGAATTTTCTTTTCCTGCATTCACTTTATAATTTTCGTGTCGGTATTCTGCTCCGAAAGCAATATTCAATCCTTTCAGGACATCATATTTTTTGGAGAAGTCCAGATTGACAGTATTTTGTGAAAACTCAGATCCTCCTGCATCAAAAGTTCGTGGAGAACTATCTGTAAGTGATGCATTAAAAGTATTTACAACTCCAAAACCAAAGGTGTTTTTCCCGAATGTATTGCTGAAGTCTACATTCCAGCCATTCCATTTTCCTTTAATTCCGGCAGCAAGAGAATAATCATTCACAGCGGCTTCAATCTGAGGAAGATATCCATTGGGAGTAACTGCATTGATGTTTCTCTCTGTATTCGGAAGACGGTAAAATCCTCCGGCATTTCCAAGGCGGTAACTATAACCACCAAATGAGTAAACTTTCCAATCATCATTCACAGGAATTTCAGAATTGAAAAAGAGCTGCCCCGACTGTAATTTAGACTGTCCTGCTCTCAGGCTGAAATCTTTTCTTTCCAGTCCTCTGTAATTAAGTTCCTGGGACGTAAAATCTTTACCTAATATTTTTTGAAGGTCAGAAATACTGTTGGCCCCTGAGATCTGAGACTGAAAATCAGTTCCAAAATACCCCACCTTAGTAGCATATTGTTTTACTGTATTAATAATCTGCTGGGTATTGGATGTATTTGTAATATTTTTATATAAACCATCAATATTAACTCCATCCTGCAATGCTCTGTAATTAATGGCATTATAAGCATTGTAAATATCTCCTTCTCTCACTCCGGCTCTGGAATAAGGATCACGGTATTGCGCAGAACCTGTCACGTTAATAAATCCGGATTTTCCTATTTTCGCTCCATAATTAAGATCTACAGAAATGGTCTGTCCATCTACTCCTCCTGAAAAATTATTGGCAACAGGCGAAGCATATCCTCCCAGAAACACCTGTCCGGAAAGTCCTAATCTTTTTTTCAACCCCAGGTTAACGACACCTGCAATAGCATCGGAGCCATACTGAGCGGAAGCACCATCTCTTAAAACTTCGATTTTTTCTAAAGCAAAGGCTGGAATAGCATTAAGGTCAGTTCCTACAGATCCTCTTCCCGGAGTAAGCGTAACATTGATCAATGAAGACTGATATCGTCTTTTCCCATTAAGCAAAACTAAAACCTGATCAGGACCTAATCCTCTTAAAAGAGCAGGATCTACAAAATCAGTCCCATCATTGACGGTGTGTGAAGTAGATGAAAATGAAGGAACAATGTAATTTAAAGCCTGACTAATATTGTTCGTGGGACTTTGTTTTAAAATTTTTGATATATTAATGATATCGACCGGAACGGGTGTATCTGTTAATGATCTTCCGGAACCTCTTGATCCAAGGATGACTACATCATCTATTTTTTTAGATTGTACAGTGTCCGTCTGGGCGTAATAAAATGTAGAGATAAGCGCGAAAGAAGGAATAAATATTTTTGTTTTGAAATTATGCATGTTGATTGTTGTTTACTTTTTGTTGTTAAAAATTGTTTTTTGAGCAATACAAATCCTGTAGCCTTAATTGTAAGGTTACCTTTGATGATGGGAATGTTTGTATTATTTTTTAGAAATAGAAAGTGCTAGCAACAACACATGCGCATGTAGAAATGGCATGAAAACATATCAGAATAATGAAGATTCACTTCATGATCTGAGGAATAAAAAATAACTGATGTAAGGTGATTTCCCTTGTCTTTAAACATTTGGTTTTAACTTTAAAACAAAAATTCAAGATGGGTAATGATAGAATGATAAACATTTTTTCCGGAAGATCCGGCTTATCGATTGCAGCACCTTGCTTGTTTTTGCAGGTTGCTATCCCATCTAGAGATTCTTGATAATTACCTGGCAAAGATATAATTATTTCGGAAATAAAAAAATTTTAGCTTAATTTTTCGATTTTCACAATTTTAGCGTAACAAATTACCTTTTTCAGCGTCTAACCGGATATCAGTAAAAAACATTATGAAAAAAACGATTTTCGCATTATCCTTATTAAGCTCAGTCTTCATTTTCTCGCAGGAAAAAAATAACAAGCCTCAGGAAAAGCAAATTGAAGGAGTAGTTATTACGAAAACTAAAAAAGCCGTTGAACAAAAAGCAGACCGTACTATTTTTGACTTTTCTGAACAACCTCAGCTAAATAACGGGAATGTTCTGGAAGGAATTAAAAAACTTCCGGGGCTTGTATCTACGGACATTGCAGGGATGATGTACCAGGGAAAAATGCTGGAAGTATACCTGAACGGAAGACCTCTTAACATCACCTCCAATGAGTTGAATTCTTTCCTTGAAGGAATGCCCGCTAACTCTGTGGAAAGAATTGAGATAATCACACAGCCCGGTGCCGAATTTCCTGCCACTTCGGGAGGGGCAATTATGAATATCATCACCAACAAAAACGCTAATAAATATTTAACAGCTACTTATTCCGGGAATTATTCTTTTACGAATTACGATAAATTCAGAAACAGAACGACCAATTCCGTTAATTTAAATGCAAGAAATAAATATTTTGGATGGCAGCTGAATGTGGGGCAAAATTATCGTGAAAGCATGCTGAATGGCCAACAGGATGAACTTTTAACAAGTCATACCGACAGATATGGGCGTGGATATTTTGCAAAATCAGGATTGACTTTTGATTTGGGGCAGGACAGATTATTATTAAACTACGACATTTATCACAATAATAATGACAATTATACTTTAAGTAACGGTCATGGAAATTTACCTTTTGAGAATGACCCGAATAATTTAGTAGAAGCTTTTTACACGTCCTCAGATGTGGCTCACACCAATAATTTGAGACAAGAAGCCGTTGTAACCTATCAGAAACGTTTTGCTGAAAAATCACAGAAACTGGACTTCCAGTTTGGTTATACAAGATCCGACAGTAAGTTTTCTCAGGACAACTTCTTCCAGGTGGGTAATTTTGCAGTAGAACCCTATCTGCCCATCAATAGTATACAGAATGGCTTAAAAGATCTTCTGAACAATAAATCTGTAATGAATATAGCCAACTTCAAAGTAGATTATTCCCAACCTATAAAACTTCTTGATGGCGGGAAAGTGAGCTTTGGAGGTTTGTATGAAAAACAGGACTATGATACTGAAAGTTTTGGCGTAACCAATCTTGAATATCAGAGACAGACAGCTTCTACTTATTTGGAGTTTCAGGCAAAATTGAAAAAGTTTGACTTCACTTTGGGATCCCGTGCTGAAAATTATGATATTTCCGGGGTAACAAGATATTTTGATAAGGATGCGAAACTGGTAGAAGCTAATTTGATTCCTTTCAATAAGTTTAAACTTTTCCCGAACGCGAGTGTACAGTATAACATGATGAACCAGGTTTATATTGCTGCGAATTACAACAGAAAAATCAGTTTACCAAGTATTTCTGCTTTGAACCCGAATAACGTGACGTTTTCAGGACCAAGTACGGAAGTAATGGTAACCCGAATCTACAGCCTACTATTTTTGATAACTATGAATTGAAAATTTCGGCTTTTGATTATGCATTTATCGGATATAGCGTAAGCTCGGCAAGCAATCAGGTAGCCCAGATCATTCGAAAAGACGGAAGAAAACTCTACAACGAGCAGGTGAATATTTCGAATATGAAAATTCACAACTTCAACGTGGGATTACCGGTTCCTTTTATGATTTTCAGCAAGCCTTTGAGCGAAATCATGAAGTTTGATTTCAATCCTGACAAAATTAACTTCATGTACTTATATGCTGGTTATCAAAAACATGAAATTGACAATCTGAATAATAAAGGATTCTGGATTTTCAATATTATGACTCAGATTCTTTTGCCTAAAGACATCAAAATGACAGCCAATTACAGTTATCTGACTCCAAAGGCAGGATATTTCTACTTCACCGCAGAGAAACCATTTAACAACTCTCTGGATATTACACTGACAAAGAAGTTTATGAACAACCGTCTGACGCTTTCTGTTTTTGCGAATGATATTTTCAACGGACAGATGATGCAGGTACGTTCTAATCCACCATCAGGAAGTCCGGTAATGATCAGCAGTAAATATGATACAAGAAATTTCGGATTTTCTATCAATTATAAAATTCCGACAAAAAATAAACTGGCAAAAGAGGATCCAAATATCCTTAACCAGACTAAAAAAGAGGACAATGGCGGTGTAATGCAGCAGGCGCAATAGTTCTTACGGTAAAATACAAGAGGCAGTAATCATTTTTACTGCCTCTTTCTATTGATATTAAAATGGTGCTATTTGTGATATCAGTGTTTATATCAAAAATCTATTGTTTGAAATCTCCAGCTCAGGGTATCTACCAATGTGAGTTGATTAACAATCACCGGAAGATCTGTGATAATTTTTAATGCCTGAAGAGCCATCATGCTTCCTATCATTCCGGGAAGAGCTCCCAAGACGCCAAGGCTGTCACAATCCGGTACATCCTCATCGAATGGCGGTTCAGGAAAAATATCCCGTAAGTTTTTGCTTCCATTATGATTAAATACAGCAACTTGTCCTGAAAAGCCTAAGATACTTCCGTAAACCAACGTTTTATGCAGTTTTATGCAGGTATCATTCACCATATATCTCGTAGAAAAATTGTCTGAGCCGTCAACAATAATATCATACTGAGAAAGGATTTCTTCAATATTTTCTTCATTGATTTTCTCTTCAATTCCTATCAAGTTAACCTGATGATTGAGTTCTTTTACAAATGTTTCTGCGCTCTTCACTTTGGATAATCCTACTCTGTTTTCAGTATGAATGACCTGACGGTTCAGATTATGAAGTTCAACCTCATCAAAATCTGCAACGCCTAAAGTTCCTACTCCTGATGCAGCCAGATATTGGATAACAGGACTTCCCAAACCTCCTGCCCCAATGACAAGAACTTTGGAAGACCTTATTTTCTTTTGACCTTCCATTCCTATTTCTTCAATAAATATCTGTCGGCTGTACCGTGAAAAATGATCTTCTTTCATAATTATCATTGAACCATTAAGGTTTTTTAAGTTTTTAAGGAAAGTTAAGATGAGCTTCGCTTTAAAAAGGTGCTATCTTAAAAATCTTCGATTTTTCTTAATTCAACTTCACTTCTTCAAAATCCTTAATGGTTTAAAAGTTTAAAATCCACTATAAACGGAATCCCAGTCTTTCATTACAGGATCATAGCCTGCTTTTTTGATCATGATTTTAATTTCATCCATACTTCTCTCGTCACTGGTTTCAAATTGTTCCAGAGATTCCTTATCCACCGCATACCCTCCGGGGTTTGTTTTTGAACCTGCACTCATGGCCGTTGCTCCCAGAGAGACAATATTATTTCTGAACACTTCATTTTCTCTTGTAGAAATGGAGATTTCAAGATCTTCATTCCAGATTCTGTAGGCACAGATCAATTGAAGAAGGTCTTTATCTTCCATAATAAAATTGGGTTCAATGATTCCTTCGGCAGGTCTGAGTCTTGGAAAGGAAACAGAAAACTTACTTTTCCAGTACTGTTTCTGAAGATAATCGATGTGTAATGCATTGAAAAAACTGTCAACTCTCCAATCTTCAAGGCCAAGGAGAACTCCCAGCCCGATTTTATGAATTCCCGCTCTGCCTATTCTGTCCGGTGTTTCCAGGCGGAAGTGGAAGTTTGATTTTTTACCTTTCGGATGGTATTCTCTGTACACATCCTGATGGTAGGTTTCCTGATATACCAAAACGGAATGCACGCCTTCTTCATGGAGCAGTTTATATTCTTCTTCCATCAATGGCTGAACTTCAATGGAAATATTGGAAAAGTGAGGTTTCAACTTACGAACAGCATTCTGAAAATAAGGAACACCTACTATTTTATTGGCTTCACCGCTTACCAGCAATACATGATTCACTCCCATAGATTTTAGTACTGATGCTTCAATCATCAGTTCCATATCGGAAAGGGTTTTCCGTTTTAGGTTATTGTCAAGGCTGAATCCGCAATAGGTACAGATATTCTGACATTCATTACTGAGGTACAGCGGCGCATACAGCTGAATGGTTTTTCCAAATCGTTTTTGAGTAAGCATTTGAGTCATACTTGCCATCAGTTCCAGTTCATGAGAAGCAGCTGGTGATAAAAGATTCAGGAAATCGTCAAGAGTTTTATTTTTTTTTTGAAGACTGTATCTTACATCGGCCAGACTTACTTTTTCAAGCTTATTCTTTACCTCATCCCAGTGGTAGTTTTCAAAAACATCTTTAAAGCTTTTCATGAGTCTGATTTATTCAAATAAAAACGAAGTAAGCGGGCTTGAAGCTTCAGCATGGTTGCCAATAGCACCTAATCCTGATTCAAAAGCTCTTCTTCCGGCAATCACGCCTTCTTTAAAAGCTAAAGCCATATTCAGTGGATTTCCGGCAATAGCAATAGCAGTATTCACTAAAACGGCATCTGCTCCCATTTCCATTGCTTTTGCAGCATCTGATGGTGCCCCGATTCCGGCATCTACCACTACAGGGACATTACTCTGACTGATGATTATTTCCAGAAAGTCCTGTGTTCTTAATCCTTTATTAGTTCCAATAGGTGCTCCCAAAGGCATTACCACTGCTGTTCCGGCATCTTCAAGACGTTTGCACAGAACAGGATCGGCATGAATGTAAGGCATTACAATAAATCCTAATTTGGCTAATTCTTCAGTGGCATATAAGGTTTCAATAGGATCCGGCAGCAAATATTTCGGGTCCGGATGAATTTCCAGCTTTACCCAGTTGGTTTCCAGTGCTTCTCTTGCTAACTGTGCAGCCAATACAGCTTCTTTAGCCGTTCTTGCTCCTGAAGTATTGGGCAGAAGATGAACATGGGTTTGGTTTAATGAATCAAGCAGATCATCTTCACCGGATTGGGCGTCAATTCTTTTGAGAGCCATGGTCACCATATTGGTTTCTGAAGCGATGACAGATTGTACCATATCACTCATACTTCCAAATTTTCCTGTTCCTAAGAACAATCTTGATTCAAAAGTTCTTCCTGCTATTTCTAATTTCTGATTGTTCATATCATTACTTTTTTTAGTTCATTAATAATAGTCGGCTGCTTTGTAATGAGGCCGGATACAGCAACACCATAAATTCCGATCTCCTGTAACGGCAAAATATCTTCAAGAGTAACGCTTCCTATAGCAAATATTTTAGGGATTCCTATTGATTCCTCTCTTAATCCATTAATAATATCCTGATAACCTTCAAACCCAAGAACAGGACTCAATTTCTCTTTGGTTGTGGTAAATCTCAACGGCCCTAAACCTATATAGTCACAAGATTCTTTGATTCTCAGGAGGACATCTGAAAGGGTATTTGCAGTTCCGCCAATAATCTTATTTTTACCTAAAATCAGTCTTGCTTCTTCGATAGCACTGTCATTTAATCCTAAATGTACTCCGTCAGCATCTATTTCTTTGGCTATTTGTACATGATCATTGATGATACAAACCGCCTGATATTCTGAACAAAGTTGTTTTGAAATTTCACAAAGGCTGATTAATTCATTTTCAGGGGCATTTTTCCACCGAACCTGTACCCATTTAATCCCATTATCTAAGGCTTTTCGGATACAAAGCTCCTGCTCCTGCCGGGTATTTCCCTGTGATATGTATTGTAATTTTTCCATGTTTTCTATGAATGCGTTCCCAACAAAGAGGGATTGCTTGTTAAAAATTTTTCGATGTATAGTTTTCCATTTCGGCAGGCTGTTTCCATACTTTCACCTTTGGCAAGTTCTGCTGTAATGGCTGATGATAAAACACAGCCGGAACCATGTTTAGGAAAATAGGTTACACTATTTTCGTTTGGAACTAAAAGAGTTTCTTTTCCGTTTTCAACTAAAATATCCGTTCCTAAATGATCTTCCCGATGTCCTCCTTTAATCAGCAATGAGCACTGATTCGCATTTGGCAAAAGATTATTTTCCTTTAAAACACTGTATTCATTATAGTTAGGTGTTATCAAACTGAGTTTATCAACAACCTTTTTTAATTGAGAAAGAGTTTTAATATCAAAAAATGGGAATTCAGAAGTGCTTTTCAGAACGGGATCCCAAACGATTTTTACGTCAGCATTTCCCTTTTGAGCCGATTCTACAATCTTACCCAGAAATTCAGCATCTTTCACTATTCCAATTTTCATGGCTGAAACGGGATACCTTCCCATCATCACCTGAATGGCTTCAGTTACTTCGTCTATAGGACGCCATTCTAAACTCAGACATTTTGAAGCAGTTTGCAATGTTAATGCTGTACATACTCCAAGCCCCATTACTTTTGATTGTTCAAAGGTTTTACTATCTGATAATAAGCCTGCACCGCCACTGGGATCGAAGCCTGCGACGCTTATGACATAAGGACGTTCCTGCATTTCTTAAATACGTTTAAGGGTTCTTCACTTTCCCAGATAGCACCCAATAGTGCTGCTCCATCTGCTTCTGACTCGAAAACTTCATGAATATTATTCTGATCAATTCCTCCAAGAACAATCAATTTGACATCCGGATTGTTCCGATGTTTTATTTCTTCCTTAATAGTAGAATCCAATCCGTATCCTTTTTTGGAGATACTTGGAAAGAATGGGCTTATGAAAGCATATTCCCATTCTTTGTCCAAAGTATTGTATGTTTTGATATCGTGTAAAGAGGTTGAAATGATATTTTCTTTCGCAAAAGATTTATATACTTCTTCCTTTCTATCGATCTCCCTGAAATGAAACCTTGAAATAGTAAAATCCTTCCCAAGATCGTAATGCGTATGAAATACCAGCTGTGAGTGAAAACTTTCATCAATTTTACTGATGAATTCAATCATTTCATTCCGGCTGATCCACGGTTTACGGACGTGAAGCAGATCAAGACCTTCCTGAAACATCTGGTTAATCGTATCAGTTTCGTTCGGAACAATCAATTCAGGAGTGATGACTAGGATCATATATAAATTTCTTTCCCTTTTTCGATGAATTCCTGTGATTTATCCAGCATTCCCTGTTCTGCAGATTCACGAATTTCCTGAGTAATTTTCATGGAACAGAATTTGGGTCCGCACATGGAACAGAAATGGGCAATTTTTGCTCCTTCTGCAGGAAGTGTTTCATCATGATAAGCTCTTGCGGTTTCAGGATCTAACGAAAGGTTGAACTGATCTTCCCATCTGAATTCAAATCTTGCTTTACTCAATGCATTGTCTCTGTATTGTGCTCCGGGGTGGCCTTTTGCTAAGTCCGCTGCATGAGCGGCCAGCTTATAGGTAATTACTCCTACTTTTACATCATCTTTATTGGGAAGGCCTAAATGTTCCTTCGGCGTTACGTAGCAAAGCATGGCACAGCCAAACCATCCGATCATTGCTGCCCCGATTCCGGAAGTAATGTGATCATAACCTGGTGCAATATCTGTAGTTAAAGGACCTAAGGTATAGAAAGGAGCTTCATGGCATTCTTCCAGCTGCTTTTCCATATTTTCTTTGATCATATGCATCGGAACGTGTCCGGGCCCTTCAATCATTACCTGTACATTGTGTTTCCATGCAATTTTTGTCAGTTCACCTAAAGTTTCCAGTTCTGCAAACTGAGCGGCATCATTGGCATCTGCAATAGATCCGGGACGAAGACCGTCTCCCAGTGAGAAAGCTACATCGTACTTCTTCATGATTTCACAAATCTCTTCAAAATGAGTATACAGGAAACTTTCTTTATGATGGAATAAACACCATTTTGCCATGATGGATCCTCCTCTGGAAACAATTCCGGTGACTCTTTTCGCTGTTAAATGAATGTATCTTAGTAAAACTCCTGCGTGAATAGTGAAATAGGAAACTCCCTGTTCTGCCTGTTCAATCAGCGTATCTCTGAAAATCTCCCATGTAAGGTCTTCCGGAACTCCTTTTACTTTTTCCAATGCCTGATAGATAGGAACGGTACCAATCGGAACCGGGCTGTTTCTGATGATCCATTCTCGTGTTTCGTGAATATTTTTCCCGGTTGAAAGATCCATAATGGTATCTCCTCCCCATCGGCATGCCCATACCGCTTTTTCTACTTCTTCCTCAATACTGGATGAAACAGCACTGTTTCCGATATTGGCATTAATTTTCACAAGGAAATTTCTTCCAATGATCATCGGCTCACTTTCCGGGTGGTTGATGTTATTGGGAATAATCGCTCTCCCAGCTGCAATTTCGTCTCTTACAAATTCCGGAGTGATCTTGCTTTTTGGAGTATTGGCACCAAAACTATGTCCGGGATGTTGAAAAGCCATTTCTTTAGACACAGAATCAAGTTGCTCTATTCTTTGATTTTCCCGGATTGCCACATATTCCATTTCCGGAGTAATGATTCCCTGCTTTGCATAGTAAAGCTGGGTAACTTCTTTTCCTTCCTGTGCCACTTTAGGTTTATGATCATAAGAGAACCTCAATTCGTCAAGACGAGGATCTGCCAAACGTGCTTTTCCGTATTCAGAAGTAATTCCGTCCAGGATATTTACATCATTTCTGTCCAGAATCCATTGTTCTCTGATTCTTGGAAGCCCTTTCTGAATATCAATGACTGCATTTTCATCGGTATAAGGACCTGAGGTGTCGTAAATAGTAACCGGAGCATTATGTTCAAAGCCGCCATTGTTAAGTTTGGTGGGGCTAAGCTGTATTTCACGCATTGCTACATTGATAGGGTGTAATGTTCCTTCAACATAGATTTTCTTTGAGTTCGGAAATGGCGAACATGTAATGGAGTGAGCCATAAGTATTGGTATTAAATATGAGAATTAACCGCCCTGAGTGGCAGTAATGATTAAAACTGAATCGTTGTTGTTAAGGATGGTTTCTGCCCAGACTGACAGAGGAATAATGCGATTGTTGACAGCTACTGCAATACCTTTCTTTTTTCCAGGTAGTTCAATAGCCAGTAATGCTTCCAGGTTTTCAGGAAGTACATCAAATGTTTTTCGGGTGTGGTTGATTATAAGTTCCATTCCTAATATTTTAAATATACTTTAGGAATGGCCATTATTGCACAATAGAATGTACAGCAAAAGTCATCTACTTTTCCCTACGCTGGTATGATCCAGATCAGGTTCAAAGGGTAAAGTCTCAGTCTGTTGGTAACAGACACCCCTAAAGTTTGGGACGAAGTTAGACATTTTTTTAGAATGGGCAAAATCTGAATTTCTTAAAAATAAAATTCCGGCGCTCTACGAGCGCCGGAATTCATTGAAATGATTATTAAAAACTCTGTTAATAATTACTTTTTAATTACTTTAATATTTTGCTGAGTTCCGTCTTTCATCTCTAAAACAAGAATATAAAGACCTTCTGAGAGATCATGTAACCTTAATGTTGATTCAGGATTAGTAATTGTTTTTATCAGCTTGCCCGAAACATCTATTAGCTTAGCCGTTTTCACTAGTTCAGGCTTATTGATATTAATAATTTCTGAGAAAGGGTTTGGATGGGCTTTTACTGTTTCTTTAGCCGCAGTTTCTGAAGTATTTAAACAACCCGCAGCATCTACAGTAGCTGTTACCTGTTGACGAGATGATTCACCACAACCAGTAGTAAAACTTAAGTTATAAAAATAGAAGTAATAGGCAGGATAGCTTGTGAAAGTAGTTCCGGTAATAACCAGTTCCGGTGTAGAATATGGAAAGGTTGCTCCCACTGAATTTCTAAATAAACCTGCACTTCCAGATCTTCTCATTGAGTAGGTACCTGCAGGCAAATATGTATTCAGTGTTACTATTTGAGGAGTTGCATTACCAGCTCCAGTTGTTACAAATGGTGTTATACTCATTAGCACTCCTGCTCCATTCAATATTTCAATTGTACCGGATTGGTTAGCTGTTCCTGAAAATACATCAACAGTTTTTAATAATAAAGGAGTATTGACTGTAAATAATAAGTCCCAGGCTGTATTGGTATTAGAGCTTGTTCCTAAGCTAGCTGGTGTAGTAGGTCCAACATTTTTTACTGTCCCAACATTTGAAGCGGCTGCCCAGTAGTTTGTTGTACTGGCAAGAGGTGCTGTTGTGTATGTATTCCCAGTTCCAACAAGATTACCGCCAGTGGCTGCATCATACCAATTTACATAAGCCCCTGCTTCTGTAGTTGCAGATAAAGTTGCACTACCGCTAGGACAAACTGTTGCTCCATTTGTTGTTAATATTACAGGCGGTTGGCAAGGCGTTAAAATATATGAATATGCCGGAGTCCATTCACTGAAATTTCCTGCTCCACAATTGGATCTTACCCAAACATAATACATAGTTGCCGGAGCTAATGAATTAATTGTTATTGATGTACCGGAAATATTAGTGTGTGTTGGAGTTGTAGTGCTTATTGGTGCAGTGTTGGAAGTACTATAATATACATCATAATTACTTGGTGTAGGCATAGGAGCTGCCCAGTTAGCTGTAATAGAGTTTGTTGTGGAAGAGTTTGTTGTGAAGGTTGGAGCAAAACAGGCAGGGGGCGTCCATGTATAAGTAAATCCCGCTGGTGGCATACCGGAAGCAGCACCTGCTGTTGTACTAGTATATTGAGTACTTGTATTATCAGTTCCTGGGGTAGAGCTCGTAAACGCTAACGTACTTGCATTTAATCTGTTATTATAATCTAAGTTTGATGCACCACGAAGCCCAATCTGAGCGCTTCCGGAAACATTAGTAGAGCCAATAGCAAAGGCTCCGCTATTGTATACCATATCAATAGTATTACTTGTCTCTTTCAATCTAATTTGAAAAGAAAATGTATAGGCAGAAGTGGAAGAAGTACTGTATGCCGGTCTAAAGTTTGTCCATTGAATAACTACTTCCCTGTTAGGAGCAGTTCCTAAAACATCAGTACGGATATCTCCTGTTACCCCACCCAAATTAGCAATTGTATTTAAACTTTTCCCAAATGCCGAGATTGTTCCACTATAAGTCTCTGCAGATGATACAGGAGTAGAATTCGCTGTCCCTGGAGCGGTTGTTCCAAAAGTAATATAGCCATTAGAGGAAACTTTAATACTTGAGTAGACAGTACCATTATAATTAAAATTAAAAGGTAATGTAACATCATAAGGTGTTACCTGATATAAACTTGCAGCTCCTGAGTTTGCTGTTGCTGTACCTAAAACTGTACCCCCACTAAGAGCTGTAAAAGTTCCTGTAGACTGTGCAAACGAATATGCTTTTGCCTGTGCATTCACCAATGAATATACCCCTGATAAAAACAAAAAGCAAATTGACGAAGCTTTTAAGCTCCTTTTTAGGGAATGTCTAATTTTTTTAAAATTGTAATTATTCTTCATAGAATAAAGATTGTTTTCAAATATAACAATTTTCAACAATATTCAAAAAAAACAACACTTTTACAAACAATAAAATAAATTTAAAAGCAAAATAAAATATTTTATTCTTAAAAACCACACAAAAATTGAAAATAATACAATACAAAAGACTTAATTAAAAAAAATTTATTTATTCTTTACAATTTGTCTACCAACAAAATTCATATTGACATCAATAAACAATAAAAAATAGGCTGTCCGAAAAGTTTGGACAGCCTATTTTTTAATTTTTTTAACTCAATATTATTTTTTAATGGTTTTTACATGAGTAATACCTCTATCTTTCATTATCAAATTAAAAATACACAATTCCTATAAGAAGCATATTGAAAATAACAATTAGGCCCTTAAACCCTATATAAAACTATGATAAAATAGGAAATTCCATGAGATTTTATATGATTAAGAGTAAGTTCTACAGAAGAAGCCTCCATCGTTCCTATTACATGAGTAAATTAATAGCAATAATATAAAAAAGTAATATCTTTATTTTTCTCATTATTCTTCACAAGCTCTCCATATTGCATCATTCTGCGGAACAGGAGCTATGATTTCAATGTTTTCTTTGGTTACCGGATGAATAAATTCCAGTTTTCTTGCATGAAGATTGATTCCTCCATCAGGATTGGAGCGTGGTGCTCCGTATTTCAGATCTCCTTTGATCGGAACTCCCGTTTTGGATAGCTGGGCTCTGATCTGATGGTGCCTTCCGGTTTCAAGATCAATTTCAAGAAGAAGATAATTATCCAGAGTTTTGATCACATTATAAATCAAAATCGCTTCTTTTGCTCCTTCTGTAGCTTTCGGAAAAACAATCGCTTTATTGTTCTTTTCGTTTTTCTTTAAATAATGAACCAGCCTTTGGCTTTGCGGAATCATTTCTTTCCCGACAACTGCCCAATACGTTTTTTTCACTTCACGGTTTTTCACCATCTGAGTAAGACGTGAAAGTGCTTTGGACGTTTTTGCATAGATCACCAGCCCGGATGTGGGGCGGTCTATACGATGAACCAAGCCGAGAAAAACATTTCCCGGCTTAGCATCTCTTATTTTTATAAAATTCTTGATAGATTCTAATAGTGATTCATCTCCGGTTTTATCACCCTGTACAAGCTGACCCACCTTTTTATTAATCACCAGAAGATGGTTGTCTTCATATATAATCTGCTCCTTCATACTTTTTCAGTCTATCTTCTTCTATTGGATAATGACAGTATAATCCCTGCCAGAAGACCTACGGTTTTAACAGCTGAAAGCTTTGAGCCTTCTGGTATGAATGCTCCTAATACACAGATTGCAGCAGCAGCATACATAGCATACACAAAGTTCTTATTGGTAAGCAACGGAGCCTGAATGAAAAAACTAGCCCCTATCAGCACATAGAAAACTTTTCTAGAAAGTAAATGATTAACTTCCGGAGAGAACAGATTAAACCACCCTACAGCAAGACAAATTAATGCGGCGATAGATAATATTCCCTGGATAGATTGTTGATTCTGCATGGATTAATAGCTTTCGTTTTCATTTGGAAACTCAACGCTTTTCACATCTTTTACATATTGAGCAACAGCTCCGGTAATTTCTGTGTAAAGGTCAAGGTATCTTCTTAAGAATTTCGGGCTGAAACCTTTGTTCATTCCCACCATATCATGATACACCAAAACCTGTCCGTCACAATGTGCACCGGCACCGATTCCAATGGTAGGAATAGAAATACTTTCAGTCACCTTCTTTGCTAAATCTGCCGGAATTTTTTCCAAAACGATTGAAAAACATCCTAATTCTTCCAAAAGCTGTGCATCAGCGATCAGTTTTTCAGCTTCTGCTTCTTCTTTAGCTCTTACTTTATACGTTCCGAATTTATAAATAGACTGTGGTGTTAATCCCAAATGTCCCATTACCGGAATTCCGGCATTGATGATTTTTTTGATAGACTTGGAAATTTCTTTTCCACCTTCAATTTTTACAGCATGTGCCCCACCTTCCTTCATCATTCTTACCGCAGACTCCAGTGCTTTTTCAGGATTACTCTGATAAGTTCCGAAAGGTAAATCTGCTACCACCAAAGCTCTGTCGGTTCCTCTTACCACACTTTGAGCGTGATAGATCATTTGATCCAGCGTAATAGGCAATGTGGTTTCAAAACCAGCCATTACATTTGCTGCAGAGTCTCCAATCAAAATAGCATCTACTCCACCTGCATCTACCATTTTGCTGTGGTAAAATCATAGGCTGTAAGCATGGTTATTTTCTCCTTGTCGAATTTCATTTTACGCAAGGTTTCAGTCGTAACTTTTTTAATTTCAGAGTGAACAGACATAATTTATCTATTTTTAAAAGTTAAAAAGTCGGCCTTGAGCCGACTTAAGTTTTTGTATGATTTATAAAACTACGTGACCGAGTTTCATGAGTTTGTCGTGATTTAAGATCTTGATATTTCTTCCGTCTACTTCAATCAGACTATCCTGTTTGAATTCCGAAATCAGACGGATAGCACTTTCTGTAGCGGTACCGATAATATTGGCAATTTCTTCTCTCGTTAATGAGATCTTGATAAAACCTTCAGGATCTACCCCCAGCTTCTGTTCCAAAAGCAACAGAATTTCAGCCAGTCTTTCTCTTACCGTTTTCTGAGCAAGGAAAGTAATGGTATTGGAAGATTCTCCTAATTCGTATGAAATTTTCTGAAGCATTACGAAAGACAGCTGTGGATCTACTTCCAAAAGATACATAAAGATATCTGCTGGTAAGAACACACATTCAATATCTGTCATTGCTTCTGCTTTGGCCTGGAAATTTTCCCCGCAAAGCAAAGAACGATAGCCGATGATATCCCCTTCTTTGATAAATCTTAAAATTTGATCTTTCCCGAACGCTCCTGATTTCGAAAGTTTGGCAGCTCCTTTTTCCAGAACAAACACTCCTTTTGGAGTTTCACCATCCTCGAAGATGGTATCGTGTTTTTGAAAACTCAGTTTCTTTTTGCCATTAATGTATTTTTCAAAATCTGCGCTAGAAAGTCTTTCTTTAAATGATTTATCATTAAAAACTCTGGCGAACCTCTCTTCAATTGCTATCTGTTGTTCCTGCGGCATTTTATATGATATTTATCACAAAAATAGAACTTTTTAACACGATAAACAAAAAAAATTGTTATAATTTTGTAGTTCAATATTTTATGGGGTGAGCGAGAACTGTTTTCATTGTGGTCAAGGGATAGAAAAAGAGAGAATTTTATTTAACGAAAAGACTTTCTGCTGTAATGGATGTAAGTCTGTTTACGAGATTCTAAATTTAAATCATTTAGGCAATTTTTATGAGCTTAATAAAGGAGCGGGAATTCGTCCGAATGATGAAAATTCTACTCAATTTGACTACTTAGACACACCGGAAATTTTTGATAAAGTCACTGATTTCTCTGAAGGAAACACCAGTCTTGTTACATTCAAAATCCCTGTAATTCACTGTTCTTCGTGTATCTGGCTATTGGAAAGTCTTCACACATTAAACCCGCACATTAAATATTCGCAGGTTAACTTCACAAGAAAGACCTTACAGATTTCATTCAATCATAACGATCTGAAATTAAGCGAACTTGCTAAGTTTTTAACCAACCTAGGATACAAACCGGTGATCAGCCTTGAAACCGCTGACAAAAATGAAGATCATCTTGACAAATCTTTATTGGTAAAATTTGCTATTGCTGCTTTTGCATTTGGTAATGGAATGTTCCTTGCCTTTCCTGAATATATTGGAGGAGAAGATTATTGGATGGAGCATTACAGAGGCTTATTCAGAACTTTAATATTCCTTCTGGCAACACCCGTTGTATTCTACTCAGCTTCAGACTATTATAAATCAGCATGGTACGGTTTAAAAAATAAGATTGTCAACATTGATGTTCCGATTGTCTTAGGAATTTTTGTACTATACGGAAGAAGTATCTACGAAGTGGTAACGGATTATGGCCCGGGATATTTTGATACCCTTTGCGGACTTTTATTCTTTATGCTCCTCGGCAAAATTTTCCAGAAAAGAACATACAATGCTCTTTCCTATGACAGAGATTATAAATCTTTCTATCCGATTGCTGTAACGAAAGTAGATTTTGAAGGAAAACAAGATAACATTCTTCTTTCAGAGGTAAAAGTAGGAGACCGAATTCTGGTGAGAAACCAGGAAATCATTCCGGTAGATGCTATCCTGATCAACGGAGAAGGAAATATCGACAACAGTTTCATCACGGGAGAAAGTGAAAGTATCAGCAAACAACCTGGAGATAAAATTTTCGCAGGAGGAAAACAGGTAGGGTCTTCTTTAGAACTTGAAGTAATTAAAAATGTAGATCAAAGTTATTTAACCCAGCTTTGGAATAAGGAAGCATTTAAAAAACACGAAACAGGCCTTGACACTCTGACAAACAATGTCAGTAAATATTTCACATTCATTATTTTAGGTATCGCTTTAGTTGCCGGAACGTATTGGTATTTTATTGATTTAAAAATTATGTTCCAGGTTATTTCAGCCATTCTGATCATTGCGTGTCCTTGTGCACTTGCGTTATCCGCACCGTTCACTTTCGGTCACATTATGAGGATTTTAGGCCGAAATAAGTTCTATGTAAAAGATACTTTAACGATTGAAAAAATAGCGAAGCTTGATACCATTGTTTTTGATAAAACAGGAACTATTACCCACAGAAAAAAATCAAATATCAAATACGAAGGATCTGAGATCAACGAATTTGATTCTCTGAATATTAAAACCTTATTAAAAAACTCCAACCACCCGCTTTCAAAATCATTATATGAATTCTTTGAAGTCAATGATGATTATTTCCCGGTAGAAAATTTCGTTGAAATTTCCGGAAAAGGATATGAAGCCAGTGTAAGAGGAACTCTTTATAAAATTGGTTCTGCCCGTTATAATAACCAGGAGCCTAAAAACCTTGAAACAGCAGTTTATATCAGCAAAAATGGAGAATATTTAGGAAAATTCATTTTCAAAAATGAATACCGTCCGAAGCTGAAAGAACTTTTCACTAAACTTACTAACTACAAAATATTTATCCTGAGCGGAGATAATTCCTCAGAAGAAAACCAGCTTAAAGAGCTTATTCCTAACTACAAAGGAATGGCCTTTAACCAGAGCCCGGAAGATAAACTGAACTATATTAAAAGCCTTCAGGATCAGCACATGAAAGTAGCCATGCTTGGAGACGGTCTTAATGATGCAGGAGCTTTAAAACAAAGCAATGTAGGAATTGCAATTGCTGATGACACAAACAGTTTCACACCCTCTTCTGATGTGATTATGAATGGAGATAAAGTGGTTACCCTTGACAATTACCTGAACGTTTGTAAAGGCTCTATTACCATTGTGAAAATGACATTTATAATCAGTTTTCTGTACAATATTGTTGGTTTAAGTTACGCTGTTACAGGGCATATGCATCCGCTCTTCGCTGCAATCATCATGCCAATCAGTTCCATCACGGTGGTTACCTTTACGACACTTTCAACCTGGATATTAGGTCGGAAACATTTCAAAAAACAGGCGTAGAAGCCCTTATTTAGACTGATTTTAAATTAGCTGAAATCGGCATTTCGTGATGAATGTCATTATTTTTCACTAAATTTGAACCCCGAAAATAGGTTAATTTTGTTGTCCAATGGATATTCTATATTTAATGATCCTCTGCAGTGTTTCTTTAGCTGCGATTTTCTTGGTCGTATTTATAGTGTATGCCCGAAAAGGACAGTTTGAGGATGATGAATCTCCTGCTGTCAGAATCCTTTTCGATGATGAAAAAGTCAAAGAAAATGATGAACCAGGCAACAAAGATAAAGACGAGAAAGAAATAGGAGAAAATAATAAAAATTGAGAAAAATAGTGAATAGTTGATATGGAAACACAGAAGTTTAGTTATGACAATAGTATTGTCCGTGCGTTCCTTTATGCGACCTTGGTTTTCGGTCTCATTGGATTTACGTTCGGGCTTACGGCGGCATTAATGCTTTTCTACCCTGAATTACCTGAATTCTTTTTCGGGACGGATGACACAACCATTAAAAGTTTGGCATCAGGAAACATTCAAGGTTTAATAAACACTCATGGTGCATTTGGTTTTGGTAGAATCAGAATGCTGCACACCAACACCGTAATCTTTGCATTCGTTTGTAACATCGTTTACACGGGTATTTATTACTCATTACAAAGATTATTAAAAACAAGAATGTACAGTGACACCTTGTCTTGGTTACATTTCTGGACTTGGCAGTTTATGATCGTTGCTACGTTCGTTACGTTCTTTATGGGGATCAATACCTCTAAGGAATATGCTGAACACGAGTGGCCGATCGACATATTGATCGCATTCTCATGGATCATTTTTGGTATCAATATGTTCCTGACTATTTCAAAGAGAAGAGTGAGACACCTTTATGTAGCGATCTGGTTCTACATTGGTACTTGGATTGCAGTAGCAATGCTTCACATCTTCAACAACCTTGAAGTACCTTTATCTTTCACAGGCTGGAAATCTTATTCAGCTTATGCAGGGGTAAAAGATGCTATTGTACAGTGGTGGTATGGTCACAATGCGGTTGCATTCGTATTGACGACTCCGGTTCTAGGTTTAATGTATTACTTCCTTCCGAAGGCTGCAGACAGACCGGTATTCTCTTATAAACTGTCTATTATTCACTTCTGGTCATTAATTTTCGTATATATCTGGGCTGGTCCTCACCACCTTCAGTATACAGCACTTCCAGCTTGGGCTCAGGCGGTAGGAACAGGGTTCTCTATCATGCTTATTGCACCATCTTGGGGAGGTATGTTAAATGGTCTTCTTACACTAAGAGGAGCTTGGGATAAAGTAAGAGAAAATCCTATCCTTAAGTTCTTCGTTGTAGCTGTTACTTGTTATGGTATGGCAACGTTTGAAGGACCGCTTTTGGCAACTAAAAACATCAACAAAATTGGTCACTTTACAGACTGGGTTATCGGTCACGTACACTTAGGAGCTCTTGGATGGAATGGTTTCATGGCATTCGGGGTTATCTATTACTTGGTACCAATTATGTGGAGAACAAAAATCTGGTCTGTAAAATTAGCTAACTGGCATTTCTGGTTAGGTACTTTAGGAATCATTTTCTATGCAGTTCCAATGTATATTTCAGGATTCACACAAGGATTAATGTGGAAGCAATTCAACCCAGACGGAACATTATTATGGAAAAACTGGTTGGATACGGTAACGGCAATTATTCCTTACTTCAAAATGAGATTCGTAGGAGGTTTATTCTATATATCAGGATCTATCCTAATGATTATTAACGTAATTGCTACAGTAAGAAAAGGATCATTCCAGAAAGAAGTTCCTGCTGAAGCACCAGCGTTGGCAAACATCAGCAAAAACAGAAAAGAAGGAGAAGGTACTCACCTTTGGCTGGAAAGAACTCCGGTATTATTAGGTATTTTATCTTTCTTCACAATATCTATTGGTAGTTCAATTGAAATCATCCCTACACTATCTCTTAAGAAAAGTGTACCTACGATTTCTGCAGTGAAGCCTTATTCACCACTTGAACTTGAAGGTAGAGATATCTATATCCGTGAAGGATGTAATGCTTGTCACTCTCAGATGATCAGACCGTTCAGAGATGAGATTACAAGATTCAACGGTAAAAACGGACAATACTCCAAAGCTGGAGAATTCGTATACGACAGACCATTCCTATGGGGTTCTAAGAGAACAGGACCGGATTTACATAGAGAAGGGGGTAAAAACCCAAGTTCTTGGCACTACAAACACATGTATAACCCAAGATCTACTTCTGCAGGTTCTATCATGCCTCGTTACCCTTGGTTAATTGCTACTGACTTAGACAGAACTAAGATGGTAGACAAAATGAAGCTGATGAAAAATGTATTTGATGTACCTTATACAAAGGCTCAAATTGATTCTGCAGACAAATGGGCTAACAACCAGTCAGCAAAAATTGTAAAAGATATCTTCTCTGAAGCAAATGACCTTAAGCAGGCTTATGCTAAGAGACCTCAGGGAGAATTAGAGAAAAAAGAAATTGTAGCTCTTATTTCTTATCTTCAGAGATTAGGAACTGATATCAAAACAACGGAAATCAAAACAGCAAGTAATAACTAAAAACATTAAAAGGTTCATATGATTCCTCAGAACTTTAAAGATATATTATCCAATACAGAAAACGCTGGTTTTTACCAGACGCTGGCTCTGATTTTCTTTATGCTGTTCTTCGTCGCTTTAGTAATCTATGTTTTTAGCAGACCTAAAAAATATTACAAAGAGGAAGAAGAGGCACCACTTGGGGATGATGAGGATGACAATTTTAATTTAAAAAATTAAACTATTTTTTATGAAACAAAGAACACCTGTTGTCGTAAACATCTTAATAATAATTGGGCTTTTAATAGTTTTTTATTATTTATTTGTACAGAGCTACGCGTTCCTAGCTTCGCCTTACTTCTGGGGAACAGTTGTGATCGCTGGTATCCTTGCCTATATTCATAGTGCTATTGGAGACCTTATTGAGAACAACAAATTCAAAAAATTATCTCCGGAAGAGAAAGCAGCTTATTTGGCTGAAAAGAAAGTTCCTTTCTTAAGAAGAATGTATGATGCAGCCTTCAAAAAGCAATCTGAAACTGAAGAAAAAGACATCCTTATTGACCACGGTTTCGACGGAATCATGGAGCTGGATAACCAATTACCAAAATGGTGGGTAGGTTTATTCTATTTTGGGACTGCTTTTTGTATTGTATATATTGCAGCATACTCTTTCACAGACTTCGCTCACCCGTTGAGCGAATATGAAAAAGAATATAAAGAGCAGTTAGCTAGTATTGAAGAATATCAGAAAACTCAGCCTCCTGTAACTATTGAAACAGCGAAGTATTCAGCTGATAATATTGCAGAAGGTAAAGAATTATTCAAAACAAACTGTGCATCTTGTCACAAAGAAGACGGTAGTGGAGGTATCGGACCAAACCTTACTGATAACTACTGGATCAACCAGCCTGAGAAAACGTTATTCAAAAACGTATTCCACATGGACTGGAATGGTTCTCCTACTAACCCTGCCATGAGAGCATTCGGTAAAAACGGAGAAGTTTCAGGTGCAGAAATTGAGAAGATTGCAGCATATGTATATCACATCAATCAGGAACAACCACCAGTGACTCAGGCTCAGGGAGGAGCTGCTCCTCAAGGAACCGAAGCACATTGGGAAAAAGAATAATTTAAAAAATTAGAAACATATGAAAAAAACATAATTTGTTATTAGATTAAAATAGTAACGAATTATGTTTTTTCTTTTTTAAAACCTATTACATATGTCAGACATAGAAGAAATAGAAGTACGCGGCGGACAGGGACAGGTTCTGGACCCTGAGACTTACAGAGATTCTATAGGGACAATGGAGCAATCCGGAAAAAGAAGATGGGTATTTCCAAGAAAACCTAAAGGGAAGTACACCAACTATAGAAACATTGTAAGTTATCTATTATTAATTATTTATTTTACACTACCGTTCATCAAAATCAATGGTAATCCACTATTATTATTCAATGTAATAGACAGGGAGTTTTTCATTTTTGGACAGCCTTTCTATCCACAGGACTTTTTTATCCTTACTTTAGGTGCTATCGCCTCTTTAATCTTTATTATTGTTTTTACGATTGCGTTCGGAAGAATTTTCTGCGGGTGGATTTGCCCTCAGACAATTTTTATGGAATCTATCTTCCGTAAAATCGAATATCTGATTGAAGGTGACCGAAATAAGCAAATGAAGCTGGACAGACAGGAGTGGAACAGCGAGAAAATTTGGAAGAGAAGCTTGAAATGGACTGTTTATGTTGTTATTTCATTGATTATCACTCACTTCATGTTCATGTATATTGTAGGATATGAAGAAGTGTTTAAGATTGTTGGTGAAGGGCCATTTACGCATCCTACCAATTTTATTGTAATGATTCTTCTTACCGCAGCATTTTACTTTGTATTTGCATGGTTCAGAGAACAGGTTTGTACGCTGGTATGTCCTTACGGAAGACTTCAGGGAGTACTGATTGATAAAGATACGATCAACGTTTTCTATGATTTTAAAAGAGGAGAAAACAGATCAAAATGGAGAAAAGGAGAAGACAGAAAGGCAGCAGGCAAAGGAGATTGTATAGACTGCCATCAGTGTGTAGTGGTATGCCCTACCGGAATTGACATCAGAGACGGACAGCAGCTGGAATGTATCAACTGTACAGCATGTATTGATGCGTGTGATGAAGTCATGGAAAAAGTAGGTCTTCCAAAAGGATTGGTAAGATATGCTTCCGAGAACGAAATTGAACAGCAGACTCAGTTCAAATTTACCGGAAGAATGAAAGGTTTCTCAATATTCCTTTTCCTTCTTGTAGGATTCTTAGGATATCTTCTTTACAGCCGTGGCGAGATGGAAGCTAAATTCATCAAACCGGCAGGAAGTACATTCTTTGTAAGAGACGGTAAAATTACCAATACCTACAATTATACTTTCCTTAATAAAACGAACGACAAAAAAATCGTTACCATCAAAGTAATGGAGCCGGCCCATGGTGAAATTACTTATAGTGCATCAAGCAAAATTCAGGTAGACAGAGATAAGATTTCAAAAGGAACCATCAATATCAGCTTCCCGGAAGATGAAATGAAACTCTCTAAACAGAATATCACGATTGGTGTTTATGATATGAAAGGTAAACTGATTGATTCATATCAGACTTATTTTGAAGGGCCATTTAAACTGCAATTTTAATTAGAAAAAATGAAGAACTTTAGTTGGGGACACGGTGTTGTAATTGCATTATTAGCATTCATCGTTTTTATATTATCCATGATGTTTCTTTTCCCGAACGGGCAGAAAAACTCAGAAATGGTAACGGATAATTATTATGAAGAGGAGTTGAAGTATCAGGATGTCATTGATGCCAAGAAAAAAGCAGATGACTTACAGGAAAAACCTGTATACAGCCAGGATACCAAAGGAATTAAAATTACTTTTCCAAAAGAATATAACAACTCAAATACTACGGTAAAATTTGTTTTAAACAGAACCGACGACCAGAATTTAGACATCAAAAAATCTGTACAGCTTGATGCCAGCCAGTCTTTTACAATCCCAGCACAGGTATTGAAAGTAGGAAACTACACGTTAAGATTAAGTTGGACCAAAGACAAAACAGACTACCGAATGGATTATGACGTGATATGGAAATAGGACTTATTGTATCGGCTATTGCTTTAGGCTTTGCTTCCGGTTTTCACTGTATCGGAATGTGCGGTCCTATTGCCCTGTCGATGGGATTAACCAAAAAACAGGCAGCCAACTTCTATCTTCAAAACCTTACCTATCAATTCGGAAGAATATTCACCTATTCATTATTGGGTGCCCTTCTTGGAATTATCGGACAGGGATTTGAAATGGCAGGCTTTCAGAAATACCTTACCATAACAGCAGGAGTTCTTCTGATCATTATGGCTGTATTTTCATTTGGCGGAAAAGATTTTGCTTCAAAAATTCCTTTTCTTTCAAAATTTCTATATTCTGTCAAATTAAATTTAGGAAAACTTCTTCAGAAGGCAGATTACCGTTCAAGATTCTCTACAGGAGTTCTTAATGGTTTTTTACCTTGTGGAATGGTTTACATGGCTCTTACCGCAAGCCTTGCAGGAGGTGGAATATGGCAGGGAGCTTTATATATGGCTTTATTTGGTCTCGGAACCCTTCCGTTTATGTTTGCTATAGTTTTAGCTGGAAACCTCATGAATCAGGCCTTCAGGGTGAAAATTTTGAAAGCCGTTCCTGTCATTATGATTATTTTGGGAGGATTATTCATTCTGAGAGGTCTTGAACTGGGAATTCCTTATGTTTCTCCGAAAGCAGAAGCCATGACAATCGTTAAAGATCCTAACGGAGCTGTAAACTGCCATTAATCTGTATGTAAATAAACCATGAAGAAAACCATTCTTTTATTCATGATAAGCCTTTTTATACTGCAATCCTGCAGTGTGAATTCTGAAATTGTCTATCACAAAGATGCTGCCTCTACTTCCCTCATGGATATAGATATAAGAGAGTTTATGTCTGAAATGATGGCCATGACACCAGATTCATTAAAACAGAAGGAATTCGGAGAAATGGACAAACTTCCGACGATCTGGACAAGTATGTATGATTTTTCCAAAAAAGAAGGGAAATTAAAAACTGAAAATCCGGACTCCATCAGAATCATGAAAAAGATCTTCATGAAGTCTACGAAAGAAGACAATAAGCTCGCAGGATTTTCTTTTAAAATGGAACATTTTACACCGGAAGATTATCTGGTCTTAAAAAGTTTTACAAAAACTGAAAAAGTCCCCCTGGATCAGAATATATATAACAATTGGGACGGAAAAACTCTGATAATCGATACAGGAAACTTTAATCTTAAAAGTATTGAAGAATCAATCCGCTCTAAAACCTCAAAGGAAGAATCTGAAAAAATAGCCGGAATGATGGTGATGTTTTTCAAAAAAATTGGGACTACTTTAAAGTTTGAGAATCCCATCCAATCCATTTCAGGGAAACATGACTGGATAAAACAGATTGATAACCATTCAGTAAGGATCGATTACGATCTGAAAGCCATTTATGAGAAAGATTCAAAACTAAAAAACGCAGATAAAAAGATGATCATTGTTACAGAATAAAGCAAAAACCACCGGAATCCGGTGGTTTTTTATTGTAGACTAAATTTTACTATTTAGTTGATAACATCAAATCTTGCATATTCTGCAATCTTCTTAGGAAGTTTAATTCCTTCTGCTGTCTGGTTATTTTCCAGCAACGCAGCCATAATTCTTGGCAATGCCATTGCTGAACCGTTTAGAGTGTGAACCAGCTGAGATTTACCTTCTCCTTTGTAACGGCATTTCAATCTGTTAGCCTGGAATGTTTCAAAGTTAGACACAGAACTTACTTCTAACCACATTTCCTGAGCAGCACTCCAAACTTCGAAGTCATACGTCATGGCAGATGCAAAACCTGTATCACCACCACAAAGTCTTAGTACTCTGAACGGAAGTTCAAGGTCTGTAAGGATTTCTTTGATGTGCTCTACCATTTCTTCCAAAACAGCATAAGAGTTCTCTGGCTTTTCAATTCTTACAATCTCCACTTTTTCAAACTGGTGAAGACGGTTCAATCCTCTTACATGAGCTCCGTAGCTTCCTGCTTCTCTTCTGTAGCACTGAGAAAAAGCTGTATTTTTGATCGGAAGTTCTTTTTCCTCAAGCAATACGTCACGGTAAAGGTTCGTTACAGGAACTTCTGCCGTAGGAATAAGATATAATTTATCTTCGTTGATATAATACATCTGTCCTTCTTTATCCGGCAGCTGTCCGGTTCCAAAACCAGATGCCTCATTCACAACGTGAGGGGGATTCACTTCTGTGTAGCCTTTTTCAACGTTTTTATCTAAAAAATACTGAACCAAAGCTCTCTGTAGTCTTGCTCCTTTTCCTAAATAAACAGGGAAACCTGCACCGGCAATTTTTACCCCTAATTCAAAATCAATAAGGTTATATTTTTTCGCCAGTTCCCAGTGAGGAATAGCTCCTTCACCAAGACCTTCTACCGGATGAGACTGAAAAATCATTTCATTATCATCTGCAGAAGCTCCGCTTTTTACCAATTCATTGGGAATGTTCGGAAGCTGGTACAGAATATTCAGTAAGTCATTTTCTTTAACTTCTAACTGGGATTTCAATTCTGAACTCGACTCTTTGTATTGTGCTGTTTTAGATTTTGCAGATTCCGCTTCTTCTTTTTTCCCTTCTTTCATCAATAGACCAATTTCTTTCGAAATTTTGTTGATTTCGGAAAGCTGGGAATCTAATTCAAACTGGATTCTTTTTCTTTCGTCGTCGGCAGCGATAGCCTCGTCTACCAACCCAAGATTTTTGAAATGTCTTTTCTTAAGACCTTCTAAAACGCGTTCTTTCTCGTCGCGCAAAAAATTGACTTGTAACATTTTATTTAGATGTTAAATATTAGATGTTTAGCTCATAATAAGCTAACAATTGTACAAATTTAAAAATTATTTTGTGATCGTAACAGTATTTGTGGAAGTGGGAGCATTTTCATCCTTAGAAAACACCGGAACTTTGTTGTATAAAACCTTTGAAACCTGGAATACTGTTGGTGTATTACGATACTGAACTTCCAACGTGTCTACAACATTATCATTGGCATTGGTACTTTTTGTATACGTAATCTGCATTCTGGAATAATAGGATGTTCCCGTTCCCGGATTATCAGGGCTGATAGAATCCAGTCTTCTTCTCTTGGCTCCTGCCAGATATTCCATATAAAACAGTGAATCTGTAGTCATCTTCAAAGCAATGCTTACCGGAGCAATATCTTTAGTACCAAAAATATCATTCACAGAAAAGCCTGTAAAAGAACCTGTTTTTTTACTGTTCAGAAGATCCTGACCAGCACTGTTTCTTACATAGATATTCATTAATTGATCTATTCTCTGCAAAGAATCATCATCACTTTTACAGCTGATCATTGCAAAAACTGCAACCAATATGCCCCAAAAATATTTCATCATAGCTACAAAGGTAAAATATTAATCTTTAGGCTGCTTCTTTATTTTTCAAAATATTTCTGGTACCAAAGCTCAAATGTTACCAGCTGCCATATTTTCACCCAGTCATATTCATGTACCTGATGATTCCACCATTCATCAATAACTGCAGCATTGAAAAAATTTCTCTTTTTCAGGCTTTCCAAGGTTTCCGCAATGAAATCTCTTATTTTCTCATCCTTTTTAATGAAATAATTAACCGGAAATGAAAAGCCTTTCTTTGGCATGTTTAAAACTTGCTGAGGAAGATGTTTTGCAGCTGCTTTTCGCAATAAAGGTTTATTCTGAATTCCATTGAACCTCATATTTTGCGGAAGTGCAGATACATAATCTATAAGATCATTACTCAGATAAGGATAACGAAATTCTACACTGTATTTCATTGCACTCAGATCATCCCGGAAAACATGGTGAGAAGAGAGTGAATATTTCATATCATATTCAAAATATCCGGAATAATTTTTTGTATCGGAAAGATGATATTCTGAAAGATTTGTTTCAATATTATTATAAATTTCAGGATTTGTCAGAGTTTTAGCTTCCAAAGGCATCATACTGATCTGGCTCTGTCTGAAAAAATCAAACATATCATCCTGAGAGAAATAGTTTTTCACCCGTTGTGAAAATTTATCTTTGGTGAAAATAAATGGTTTTATAAAATTAAAATTCCTCATCAAAAGCCATCTTTTAAGTTTCAGAGTATGAGAATAGCCTGCAAAGAGCTCATCTGCACCGTTACCACTTAATACTACTTTAAAACCTCTGTCATGTGCGAATTTTGCAGCATTAATCAACACTTCAAAGCTGCTGTAAGGTTCTTCAAAATGCTGGATATTTTCCTTAAGCTGTTCCAAAGCTTCTTCATCACTTACTTCCTTTATTTCATGCGAAACACCAAAATATTTAGCCGCCAGCGATGCATTTTTCACTTCCTCTTCAGAAAACGGATAAGATATAGTGTATGTATGAATATCAGTATTAAAAGGTTTTGATTTTGAAGCAATTAAAGTAGAATCTATTCCTCCACTCATCATTACCGCTACGGGAACATCGGCATATAATTGCTCTGAGAGACTTTCAGAAAGAAGTTCATCTATTTTTCTTACCGCTTCTTCTTCAGAAATATTTTTCTTAGAACATGAAGGGAACTTCCAGAATTTTTCTTTAGTGATTTTCTGATCTTTTAAATCAATAGTCATAAAGGAAGCAGGTTCCATTGAAAAAATATGCTGAAAACAGGTTTGTGGAGCCAACGTTGTCTGGAAAAGAAAATTGGTATATACTCCATTCCAATTGATTTCAGGTTCTACAAATTCATGCTTCAGCAATGCTTTTATTTCTGAGGCCCAAACTAACCCCTTCTCGCTCTGGTAGTAAAAAAGAGGTTTCATCCCTACTCTATCTCTTGCCAGTATAAGTTTCTGGCTGGAGAGATCAACGATACAGATGGCAAACATCCCATCCAGCCTTGCAAAGACTGAGTTTCCCCACTCCTGGTAAGCTTTGAGAATGACTTCAGTATCAGAAGTACTATGGAAAGAATGTCCTGCAGACTCAAGCTCTTTTTTTAATTCTTTAAAATTATAAATCTCTCCGTTAAAGGTGATAATAATTTGCTCATTCTCTGAAAGCATGGGCTGATGCCCTTTTTCAGACAAATCAATGATAGATAATCTGCGGAAACCCAAAGCAATCTCTGAATTCTCGTTCTGCAAAACCGGAAATTGTTCTTTAATTTTTTGGGTAGAATCATTCCCTGAAAAAGAAAATCCCTGATTCAAATTATATAGCCAGAAACCTTCATCATCCGGTCCGCGATGTCTGATCGCCTGATTCATTTCCAGAATATTTGTTGAGGAAATACTTTTATGAAATGAATAATAACCGCTGATTCCACACATAGTAAAGACTTAATTGATTTGTAAAAATAAGGAAATGTCTTTATTTTCGCCCGTGTATGGAGTAATTATTTCTTCAGAAATTTTTCTTTTAAAAGCTGTATTTCTTCTTTTGAAACCATATAGTCTTTCAAATTGAATGGTGTAGAGCTATAAAACTTTCTGAACAAGAGAAAAGCTGAAACCAAATAGGATGATGTGGTAGCGATACAAGCACCCAAAATTCCCCATCTGGGTACTGCAATGAAAGAAAATGCAACTGTCACAACCAATCCGACAATGGATTTTACATTAAGAATTTTAAGTTCTCTCATTCCAGAAAAGTAATGTCCAACCATATCACTGACAGCAATGGCGAAAATTCCGGGTGATAAAAGAAGCATAATTTCTTTGGTATCTCTGAATTCTTTACCGAAAATTATTTCATACACCTGAGATGGTATAATGATGATTCCCAGCACAAAACCAATCATCAGAATAAAAGTCAGTTTTAAAGCTTCTTTGGTTTTTTCTATAGATTCCTCACTACTTTTACTATTAACCACATCTGAGTACAAAATCACAGCAATACTGCGGGTAATCGTCCATATTGCCTCTGAGAAAGTAACCCCAATGGAAAAAATTCCAACGCTGGCAATACCTTCAAAATGTTCTAAGAAATAAAATGAAAGTCTGTAATTCAAAAACTGAACAAAAGCACTCAGCTGGGTTTTCCAACCATATTCAAACATATTTCTGCCCACCTCTTTTGAGAATGATATTTCGGAAATATTGCATCTTTTGATGATCTGAAAAAACTGGTAAGGAAGAGAAGCGCCAGACATCCGATCTGTGCAAGAAAATAGACTGAAACATCTTTTTTCCCAAACATATACACCAATATTCCTATAAAGATAATATGAACCAGTTGTTGCAACACAGTATATACATTAAACTTTCTAATATTCTGTGTTCCAATAAATAAGCTGATATTGGTAGATAAGAGTGAAGAAAAAACAGATATTCCAATAAGATACAACAGATATTCACTCTGAATAGAAGCCAGACTGAATAAGAACGGGATTAAAAGCCCTGTCAGAAGAGACCATAGATAGGCATATAATAAAACTTTCTCTATTTTAAATCTTGATGCAAAATAAGAAGCACTGCTTCCGGAAAAGATACTGCTGAAAAAGCTCACTGCTGCAGCATTGGCAACTACAATCGAAATAGTTCCTTTCCCCTCACTTCCCCACATATTCGTAGAATAGATCACCAATCCGAAACTTAGGATCAGAATAAGAAAACGTGAGACAAATGTTTTAATGATAGTAAGCTGCATGATGGTTATTTATCAATAGACTTTTTCACAAACTCAATAAAAGAGTTCTTTATTATTCCCCAATTGTATTTTTTTCAAATTCCTTTCGGGCATTATGTGCATCAGAATAATATAACTCCGGATTCCTGATATAATTAATCACAATTTCAGAAATATCTTCAGCATCCTGAGGATCCACCAGGCACCCAAATGAAAGTTTCTTCATATGCTTCCGGATACCCTTCAAATTGGAATAAATCACCGGTTTTCCTGCTCCCATAAAGTAAAAAAGTTTTATCGGCAGAGAATGATTGTTTTCAAAATTAATTTCCCGAAGATCAAAACATAGATCTGCATCTGCAAATGCTTCTGTGAACTGTTCAAAACGAGTTGATTTCCTGATGTCAATATCATCAAAAGAATATTCTTTCAATAACGATGAAAAATAGAGCTCGTCACTTTCGTCAACAGTGGAGCCAATAATGAGGATTTTAATATGTAATTCAGGAAGTTTCTGACGAACCTTATCTACTGCATTGAAGAAATTTCCAATTCCTTTATCTTTAGAAATCTGTCCTGTGTAACAAAGTGTTATTCTATTGGATTCAAGTTTCTTGATGCTTTCCTTGATATATACAGAATCAGGATAATAAGGAAGAATTATCTGTTTTTTAAATCCGAAAAAATAGGCTAATGGAAATTTTTTAGTCGTTTCTCCAAAAATAAAGTGAGTGCTCAAAAAGCCGGCATATAACTGAATAAGAGAAAATTTTACAGCTTGAAAAATTTTAGCGGGAAAACGATAGTTCTGAAGCATTGACATGGAAGGATACCACTCTGTAATGTCGTAAATACAGCTTACCCTATTCTCTTTTACAAATTTCTTTGAAGCCACTACAGCCAATGGTTCGGAACAGATAATGATCTTAGGCTGAAAACTTTCACATACTTTCTGAAAAACCTCTATTTTCTGTTCGATGCTTTCTTCCAGGATAGCATAAGATTCTATTTCAATTCCATCAATAAAACCCTTATAATCAGCATATAAACTACATATTCTCACTTCATACCCATTATCTCTAAGAGCTTTTGCCTGATGATAAAAAATCCGGTCATCATTATAGCTGTGGGATGTCGTTAAAAAAAGTACTTTAGGCATTGATTTTTACTCGAATCTATACAAAGATACATTAAAACAAAAAAGTGAGAAACACGTTCTCACTTTATGATTATTCGGCTGTATAAGCTACACAGCGATTATTTTACTGAAGCTGCCCAACTCTTCTCCAAAGGAAGAAGGAAGTGGCTTAAAAAGTCCAGATATGTATTTTTTGAGAAGTCAAAAACCTGCATATCATTTGCAAGTTCTCCGCTTCTTAATTTCGTTTTAAAGTCTATGAGTTTAAGTGTCTTTACTTCACCGTTTTCCACAAAACTTGCTTTCATTCTATCAAAAAGTCCCAATTGATACTCTTCATCAATTTCTCTCATGATCTTTCCTAAAGCATCAATACTGCATCCTGAAGCCATTTCTTTTTCTTCGTCTACGCACACTACGATAAACTGATTCTTTTCAATTTTAAATGAAGAAGAAAGCGGTTTTCCGTGAGCAGCCCATGTAGCAAGGAAGTCGAAAAGTTTTTCGGTAATGGCTTTTGCTTCTTTTGTTTCAAAAGGTCTTGAAGCCGGATATATAATGACTCTGTAGTCGTTGGTTTCTACAATATTAGATTCTTCGATTTTCATAATGTAAATATTTATTTTTCAAAGATTTGAACAACCTTATTCAATTTTGATCATTAGACAAAACAGGAGTAGAATAATGATTTTAAATCCTTATTATTTAAAAAACAAAATTACGCAATTTTCTCGAGTTTAAGATCATTGTATTTTTTGCTCAGTACATAGAGCATCATCATGAAAAGCGGGAAAATAAACGGGAAGAAAAATCTCAACGCTGCCGACTGTGGAAAGAAAAAGAATTTGATATACACATTCACCAGGAAAAGAACAGAAATCATTCTTACCCATACATCTTTGGAACGCCAGAAGATAACCCCGATCATAATGGCTACAGATAAAGTTACCTTTTTAAAATAAATAATTTTGATATAAATGATACTCAGATAGTCTTTTAAACTGACATCGATAGGATGTGTAGAAATAATAGGCCTTCTATCAATAAAAGTATCATAAAAGAGGTCTTTCCAGCCCGGATAATGATAAAATTTAATGATTACCAGATACATTATCAAAAGCACTATTCCCTGTCCAATGAAAGAAATGTCAATCTTTTTTTCTTTAAAATAATGAAAAAAGAACACTGCGACAATATAGGTCAGGGTGAATGTAATATAATCCGGCCGTATAAAGGTAATCCCAAACAGAAGCACAAACATGGCCCATTTACTCCATTTTTTGATTAATCCAATAATAAAGATCAGCATAAATTGGAAAATGAACATATCCGGTGTAGAAACCCTGGACATATAGGTCATTGGCGGCAATAGCATTGCAGCAATCGTTAATACGATGGCAAGCCAATATTTCTTTGGAAACAGGAGTTTCAGGATATAAAATAATAATAACCCTGAAAAAAAATAAGATATAAGACTGGTAAACAGAACTGCCATTGGTGCGGTAAATCCAAGCTTATAAAAAAGTGTTATGACAAGAATATACCCTACTTTGATTTGAAAATAGGGTAATTGTTCTGTAAAAGATTGTGTATTTTTTACGAAATACTGCCTTGGAATATCCCACTGCTTTATTCCGATGATGTCTGTATAGTGAGCTGCAGGAGCCTCTTTTTTTATATCCTCATAGGTAATGATCCGGACTTTATCCGGTGAATCCGGAAACTCGGAAGTATACATACATCCCATGTAGCCCGGCATATCCCAATCATATACTCTGTTTTGATAATTCCAGTATGTAAGAAGTGTAAGTATCGAAATTATCAACAAAAAGGAGAGTCTCCATTTCAACTTCATAAACCTTTGTAAGATTTCAATTATAAGTCTTCTGCTTCAGCAAGAAGTTCAACGATATCTTTTACGGCTACTTCGGTATTTTTGTTAAAGTGTTTTACACCATCCGTCATCATGGTATTACAGAAAGGGCATCCGGTAGCAATTACTTTAGGTTCAAAAGATAAAGCTTCTTCCGTTCTTTCAATATTGATATCTTTATTTCCTTTTTCAGGTTCTTTAAACATCTGTGCTCCACCTGCTCCACAGCAAAGACCTTTAGTTTTGCAACGCTTCATTTCTACAAGCTCCGCATCCAGCTTCTCCAATAATAGTCTTGGAGCTTCATATTCGTCATTGGCACGGCCTAAATAACATGGATCATGGAACGTAATTTTTTTCCCTTTGAAAGCTCCGCCTTCTATCTTCAGCCTTCCTTCTTCCATTAAAGTTTTAAGAAACTGAGTATGGTGTACAACATCAAAGTGACCACCTAAGCTTGGATATTCATTTTTAAGGGTATTGAAACAGTGTGGGCAAGCGGTTACGATTTTCTTTACTTCGTAGGCATTCAGGACTTCAATATTGGTAAGTGCCATCATCTGGAACACGAATTCGTTTCCGGCTCTTTTTGCAGGGTCTCCTGTACAGCTTTCTTCCTGTCCTAAAACTGCAAATTCAACGCCTATTTTATTTAATATCTTGCAAAATGCTTTTGTAATTTTTTTAGC
This sequence comes from Chryseobacterium sp. CH21, assembly GCF_004119445.1. Taxonomy (GTDB): domain Bacteria; phylum Bacteroidota; class Bacteroidia; order Flavobacteriales; family Weeksellaceae; genus Chryseobacterium. Next base: position 57,281 of record NZ_QICI01000070.1, read on the forward strand.
ACGGTCATCAAAACTTCCCGCACATCCAACCCAAAATAAAACTTCCGGGGCTTTTCCTTCGGCAGCATATTCTGCCATTGTTTTTATATTGAAATCCATTTCTTTTTCAATTTGAAAATGTGAGAATTTGGAAATTTGAAAGTGATGTAAACTGTGATCAATTTCAAACTTTCAAATTGATTAATTATCTAGTTTTCCGTTGCCCAGTTCAGACGGTCAGCCTGGTTATACTGCCAAGGCGCTGCGTTATTTTCCACATTGGTCATCATCAGATTCAGTTCCTGTGGAGCAGCAGACTGTTCCATCACCAGGAATCTTCTCATTTCAAAAATAATGGAAAGTGGATCAAGCAATACCGGACATGCATCTGTACATGCATTACATGTAGTACAAGCCCAAAGTTCTTCTTTAGTGATATAATCGTTCAACAGTTTTTTACCGTCATCAACAAATTTTCCGTTTTGGTCAATATTTCTTCCTACTTCTTCCAGCCTGTCTCTGGTTTTCATCAGAATCAATCTCGGAGAAAGTTTTTTACCGGTAATATTAGCTGGACAAACAGAAGTACAACGGCCACATTCTGTACAAGAATAAGCATTAAGCAACTGTACCTGGTTCAGGTCAAAGATATCTTCAGCACCGAATTTAGAAGGTGCATCAGCTTCAGCACCTTCTGCCGGAGCAGCATAAGGATCTGCATTAGGATCCATCATTAATTTGATTTCCTTCGTTACAGACTCAAGATTATTGAATTTTCCTTTTTTATCAAGATTTGCATACCATGTACTTGGAAATGCAAGAATAATATGCAGGTGCTTAGAATAGTAAAGATAGTTCATGAAGAAAAGGATACCTACAAAGTGGAACCACCACGCAGCTTTTTCTGTGAACATCAAAAATCCGTTATCAAAACTAAAAATTTCTAAAAACGGAACCAATGTCATTTCACTGATCGGGAAGCTTCCATGTTCTGGTAAAGCTCCTCTGGATTGTAAAATAAAATCTGAAGCATTCATCATAAAGAAAGCCATCATTAAGGCGAATTCAATAATCAGAATCCAGTTGGCATCATTTTTTGGCCAACCGAAAAGTTCTTTCATTGTTAACCTTTTAACGCCATAAAAATTTCTTCGGATGAAGAAGATAACCACTCCTATTACTACAAGAAGTGCCAAAATCTCTAATGTTGCTGTAAAGAAACTATAGAATCCATGTCCAAAAACCGAAGCCAGGAAACGGTGTGTACCAAACAATCCATCAACAATGATTTCTATTAATTCGATATTAATAATCACAAAACCTACATAAACAAAAAGGTGTAGAACTCCTGCAACAGGGCGTGCCGTCATTTTACTCTGTCCCATCGCTACACGCGCCATAGTTCCCCAGCGTTCTCCTTTTCTATCGTTTCTATTGATTTCGTGACCTAACCTGATATTCCTGTAGATCTTCAGCAGGCTCTTAGCGAACAGCCCGAATCCTGCCACTAATAAAATCAGGAAAATAATATTACCAATATATTGCATAAGGTGGCGTATTAGTCTTTGTTATTTTTACCGAAAACCGAGAAGTTGATATATCTCTTCGGGTTCGCTTTCATATCTTCGATTAATGAATTCAAGTTAGTAGAAGCTGAATTCAGGTTGTTATAAAGCTGATCGTCTTTCATAATTTTTCCTAAACTTCCTTCTCCTCTGTCAATACCTCCGATTACCTGATTTAATTTGCCTACGGTAGCATCTAAATTGGCAATTGTAGAATTCAACTGCTTCGTATCAATGCTCTGAGCTAAATTTCCATATTTATCCAAGGTAACCTTTCCGCTTTGCATTGTAAGGCTTGCATCATCCAGTACTTTCTGCAATTTAGGATCATTGTGCCCTACAAGACTGTTTACACTTCCTGCTGTAGTCTGTAATGCTCCTACTGTTTTATTAAGATTGGATAATAAAGCTTTTATTTCAGCTCTGTTTTGAGCGTCTACAAGCAGATTGGCATTGGCCATTAGAGAGTCTACTCTGTGTAAAACCACCTGCAGCTGATCTTTTACCGGACCTACCTGAGAAGAAAGACTTCCCAGTGTTCCCAGCTTGAAAGCTCCTTTCAGGGTATCTCCATCTTTGGCTGTCTGACCTCCATATGCAAGGTTTACCCTCATTTCTTTACCAGACATTAACCCTGGTTCAAAAATTTCTAATGATGAATTTTTTGAGAATTCAAATTTGTTATCAACTGTAATTTTTACAACAAAATTAATTTTTCCATCTTTTGAAGTAAGAGGAATAATTTTGTCCACCTGTCCAACCTTCAGACCGTTGATAGAAACAGCCGAAGACTGCGCCAGACCTTCTACGTTATCATATTTTGCGTAAAATATATTATCGGTAGTAAAAAGGCTTTTCCCTTTCATAAACTGAAACAACACCACAAAGCCTACAATAGCTAGAAGTGTGATCACACCAGCTTTTAATTCTTTACTGAACTTCACTTGCTAATTTTTTTCTAATAAGCAAATATAATACATTTTAAACAAATCTTTTCCTTTATTATTCTGCGCTAAATACAAAAAAAAGCGACAAAAAATTTTGTCGCTTTTTATATTCTTGAAATTAATTTCTTAATGTTGCTGATTTCCTAGCTTATTCCAGATCTCAATTCTGAAATCTTCGATATCTGCATTGTCCTGAAGGCTCTTCATCCAAGCCTGTCCGAACATTCCAGAATTTCTCTGAGTAAGAGACTCTGTAAACTGCTTAAGATCTCCAGGTTGTTTGTTTACTGTTTCTGATTTTTTAACCAAAACATAAACTCCTGTTCCTCCTTCAACCGGGTTGGAAAGTTTACCTTTTGCAACACCAAATGCAGCACCGGCAACTTTAGGTTCCATAGCACCAGCTACTGAAGGATTCAATAGATTTACCTGAGCAGATTGTTTTGGAGCTGCAAATAATTTAGCAACCTGATCTAAGCTTGAAGCTTTTGCTGCTGCAATTTTATCAGAGATTTGTTTTGCAGCCAATTTATTTTTAACTAAAACTTCAATCTGATCTCTTACAGATTCAGGATCTGCAAGACCAGCATCTTGTTTTCCGTTTAGATACACTACAATTTTATCACCTGTTCCTTCTACAGTAAATAATTCAGTATCTCCTTTTGATCTTTTCTTATCGAAAGCCCAAGTAAGGATCTCAGGATCTTTTTCAGTACCTAAGCCCTGAAGCTGACCTTCAAATCTTTTTGCTGCTTTTGGATTGGAGAACTGATAATTTCCTTTCTTAGCAATATTCACAAAATCGTTGAAAGATTTCCCCTGAACCTGCTGAATGAATTTTCTTGATTTTTTATCAGTTTCAGCCTCAGTAGCATCTGAAGGCTTAATTCCTTTCACAAGGTTAGCAACCTTATATCCCATTGATCCTGACTTCTTATCTTCAATATTGATGATATGATAACCAAACTGAGTTTCTACTACACCTGTAGCTCCTTTAGGATTGCTTGCAAGGTAAGCAAGGAATTCAGGAACGAAAGGTGTTTCAGGAGTTGTCCATCCTAAGCTACCTCCTTGTGCTGCAGAATTCGGATCGCTTGAAAGCTTAAGGAATTCTGTGAATTTAGCAGGAGTTGCTTTTACAATAGCTCCGATAGAGTCTGCCAATTTCTTAGCCTGCTCTTTAGTTCTTGTTACTCCCTCGCCTGCAGGACTTCCTTTGAATGCAATAAGGATATGTCTTGACAAAGTAGAGTCTGAAGCTCTTTTACCTACCAATTTAGATACTACATAAAGGTCTTGCTCTTTATAAGGACCAAAAGTCTGGCCTACTGCCGCTGTAGTAATCTGATCTTTAATCGTTGGAGGCAATTGTGCAGGGTTCACATATTGTGGATTGAATGGCGCATCAGAGTTTGCTGTAACAAACATAGAGTCGTTTTTCGTATTCTGGAAGTTTTCTGTACCTCCACTCGCATCTGTACCTCCTGAATATAATTTTGTAATTTCTTTCAGAGTAGCTGCATCATCTGCTGCGCTTGGTTTTGATGGGAAATATACGATACCGATATTTCTGCTTGGCTCAGCTTTGAACATTACAGGGTGCTCCTTGATGTAGTTAGCAAGATCCTGTGTCGTAACATTGATCTTGGTTTTCTGAAGATAGGCTGCATAATCTACTTTCACAAAGTCGATATCTGCAAGCTGATCTCTCTGCTTCATCAATTCTTCGGCTTCTTTCTTACCGGTAGTGATACCTGCTGAAATATTGGTAAACACCTGTCTTGCCATCAGTCTGTACTCAATAGTCTTTTTAGTTTTCAACCATTGATTATATCCTTCAGGATTGGTGTTTTTTAATGTTTCAATTTCTTTTTTAAGCTCTTGAGTTTTAAAGTTACCTTTCTCATCAAAGAACTGTTGATTCTGAGCAAACATCTGATCGTACTGGATTTGATTCCAGAAATAATCATCAGTCATTTCAAAGCCCAATTTCTCAAACTGTTGTTTGATAAGTTTAGATTGTACAAGTAACTGCCAAGCCTGCTCTTCAAGACCGTTTTTCGGACGCCCTTGCTGATCAGCCTGTTGCTGCAACACGAAAAGCTGATCATTGAACTCTTCGCGGGTGATTTTCTCACCATTTACTTTTCCTAAAACGTCAGGATTCTTACCAAAAACCTTGTCGATACTATCTGGGTTCACCAGGAACGCCAAAAGCGCTAAGGCTATTACTCCCATTAAAAGCCAAGGCTTACTCCTAATCTGTCCTAAAATTGCCATTTTATAAATTATAGTTTTTTATCAGTTTGCGAAAATACACATTTTTAAGAAATTACAGAAACAGAACTGCTTTATTTTAATTTTTAATGTAAAGATTATCTAAAAAAGGAAATTTTGACCGTATTTTTAAGTAAAAAACAAATGGCATAAGTATTGTGCATTTTTAGAATATTATAATATGACACACATTTTCAGAGCATATTGTAAAAAATCCTTTTAACGATAAAAAACGAAAATGACAATTTGTCATTCGATTGACTATGACAGAATTTGAAGATATTAGTTTAGAAGAAATGATCAGCGATGGATTTGATATCGTAGCTGAAGAAATCAATCTTTCCGACTTCGCAGAGACTGATAAAAATTCCGAACAGAAAATATTCCCGATACTTCCCGTAAGAAATATGGTTATGTTCCCTAACGTAGTAATTCCTATTACTGCAGGAAGAAAAACCTCTATACAGCTTCTTGAGGAAGCACAGAAGAACGGTGATTTTATTGGAATTGTAAGCCAGAAAAATTCGGATATGGAACAGCCTTCCGAAAAAGATATTTATTCTACCGGGACATTGGCAAAGATCATTAAGATCATCAAGCTTCCGGAAGGTAATATTACTGCTATTACTAAAGGTTTCCACCGATTTAAGATTAAAAAAATCATTGAAAACCAACCTTATTTCCGAGCAGAAATTTCAAAATTAAAAGATACACGTCCTAAAAATCAGGATGAATATGAAGCGCTGTTGGAAAACATCAAAGATCTTGCTTTAAAAATCATTGAACTGGATCCTAATATTCCTAATGCTGCTAATTTTGCAATCAAAAATATTAACAACAATGATGATCTTCTGAATTTCATCTGTACAAATGCTAACTTCTCTTCGATAGCAAAGCAAAAGCTTCTTGAAGAAAAGAGCCTGATGATAAGAGCCAACCAGTGCTATGAAATGATGCATGAGGATTTCAGAAAACTGGAACTGAGAAATCAGATTCATCAGAAAACCTCCAAAGATCTCGACAAACAGCAGAGAGAATATTTTCTGAATCAGCAGATCAGAACCATCCAGGAAGAACTGGGCGGTGGCCCTGAAAGCGATGTTGAAGATTTAATCGCGAAAGCTAAGACTAAAAAATGGAGTAAGGAAGTAGAGGAGCATTTCCAGAAGGAAATTGGCAGACTACAGCGTCAGAATCCTAATTCTCCGGATTATAATGTACAGAGAAACTATCTGGATTTCTTTACGGATCTTCCTTGGGAAACGTATACAAAAGATATTTTTGATATTGCTAAGGCTGAAAAAGTGCTTGATAAAGCTCACTTCGGACTGGAAGACATCAAAAAAAGAATTCTGGAGCACATGGCTGTTTTAAAATTAAAAAACAACATGAAATCTCCTATCCTTTTATTGGTAGGGCCTCCGGGAGTTGGTAAAACATCTTTAGGTAAGTCTATTGCAGATGCTTTAGGAAGAAAATATGTAAGATTATCATTGGGTGGTCTGCATGACGAAAGTGAAATCCGTGGACATAGAAAAACGTATATCGGTGCTATGGCAGGTCGAATTTTACAGTCAATCAAAAAATCTGGCACTTCAAATCCGGTAATCGTTCTTGATGAGATTGATAAAATTGGGCAAGGCCTTCATGGGGACCCAAGCTCAGCACTCTTAGAAGTTCTTGATCCTGAACAAAATAAGTCCTTTTATGATAATTTCCTTGAGATGGGTTATGATCTGTCAAAAGTAATGTTCATTGCTACAGCCAACTCTCTTTCAACAATTCAAACTCCTCTTTTAGACAGAACGGAGATTATTCAGATTGCCGGTTATACTTTGGAGGAAAAGATTGAGATTGCTAAAAGACATTTAATCAAGAAGCAACAGGAGGAGAATGGTCTGGATGCTAAATCATTCAAACTTGGAAATCCTGAGCTTAAGCATATCGTAGAAGCACATACTTCGGAAAGCGGTGTAAGAACACTGGAGAAAAGAATTGCTGCCGTTGCAAGATGGGTAGCACTACAAACTGCTTTAACAAAAGAATATGATCCAAAAATTTCATTGGAAAAAGTAGATGAAATTCTTGGAGTTCCAAGACCTAAAAGCTTATCTGAAATCACTGGAGTTCCAGGCGTTGTAACAGGTCTTGCATGGACAAGTGTAGGTGGTGATATTCTTTATATTGAAAGTATATTAAGCAATGGAAAAGGGTCTTTAACCATGACCGGAAACCTTGGAACGGTGATGAAGGAATCTGCTACAATTGCGCTTGAATATATTAAAGCAAAGCATGATGAACTAGGAATTCCTCAGGAAGATCTGGATAAAAAGAACATTCACGTTCACGTTCCCGAAGGGGCAACTCCTAAGGACGGACCGTCTGCAGGTATTGCCATGCTGACATCTATGGTTTCTTCTTTCAAAAATAAAAAGATAAAACCTCACCTTGCGATGACAGGAGAAATTACGTTAAGAGGAAAAGTGCTGCCTGTAGGAGGAATCAAAGAAAAACTTCTTGCTGCAACAAGAGCTGGAATTAAAGATGTAATCCTTTGTGAAGCCAACAGAAAAGACGTAGAAGAAATCAAAAAAGATTATTTAAAAGATCTTAAAGTACATTACGTCAACAGAATGGAGGAAGTTATTGCTATCGCCATTGAAGAGTAAAAACAACTTATCAACATATTAACTTCTCAATAAGGAAACACGTTCTGAATATCAGAGCGTGTTTCTGTTTTATAAACGGGAATAATTTATTCATCTAGTGGAACAAAATTTGCTACAATACAAGAAAATCCTGAAGGATTGAATAAAAAATTTTTCAATTCAGAGGGGTTTTCTTATTTTTATTCCACACTGCAGATTTATAGATTATGAATTTTCTTAGACTTCCTTTCCTTGTCAAGCTTACCCTTGTGGTCGTTTCCGCCATTGGACTTGGCTACCTTCTGGTGTTAGGACAGAGCATTTTAGCTCCTTTTTTCCTGGCTTTCCTGATGGCTATGTTATTTTTACCGGCCGCTACTTTTATGGAAAGAAGACTAAGATTTCCAAGATCTATGTCTACGATGACTTCAGTTTTTATTATGCTCATCATTTTAGGCGGAATCATTTATTTCTTTACCAATCAGCTCTCTGACTTCAGTAAAGATCTCCCACACCTTCAGGAACAGTTTACGACTGTCTTCAATGGTCTTCAGCACTGGGTTTCCAAAACATTCAATGTCAAAGTGGATGAACAGGTAGATTATATCAATCAGGGACTGAATAAACTTTTGTCTTCTTCGGGAATGATTTTAGGCTTTACTTTCGGTATATTCTCAACAGGATTTGGATTTATTATATTTTTCACTCTATTTTTTATCTTTATTTTAAATTACAGAAGACTTTTAAATAATTTTATTGTTACCGTTTTCAATGAAAGACATAAAGCGAGTGTACAAGAAGCTGTAAGTGAGATCCGTGTCATGACCAAGAAATATATCTTCGGACTATCTCTTCAGGTGGTTATTGTATCTATTTTGACTTCAACTCTTCTTACCATTTTAGGGGTAAAATATGCTATTCTTTTAGGTGTTTTAACGGGATTATTAAATGTCATTCCGTATCTGGGAATTTTTATTTCTCTTTTAATTTCATGTTTTATAGCATTTGCCACTTCAACACCTTCCACATGTATTTATGTCGCTTTGGGATATATTGCTATTCATGCTGTAGACGGAAATATTGTCTTGCCATTTGTGGTTGGATCAAAAGTAAAAATCAATGCTTTATTTTCCTTTATTGGTATTCTTTTAGGGGAACATCTTTGGGGGATTGCAGGAATGTTCCTGTGTATTCCGGCTATTGCAATTATAAAAATTATCTGTGAAAGAGTGGATGATCTCAAACCTTGGGGAAGATTGCTTGGGGAAGAACAAAAACCTCATAAAAAGAAGAAAACATATAAAATTTCCAAGAATATTACGCTGAAGGAGATGGACTAGAATGTGAGTAATAAATAATGGGCAATAAGTAATAATTGATATCACTCTAAATTTGAATCCTTAAATCTTAAACTTTAAATAAAAAAGACTGCCTTTTTCAAGACAGTCTTTTTATTTTATTTAAGGAAGAGCGCACAAAGGGCTCATTCCATTTGGACAGGTTTCTGTGCACAGGATGTAAGTTTGACTATCCGGGCAGTATCCATAAGCAGGCCCTGGACCTCCAGGATCTCCTCCAGGACCACCTAAACAAGGATCTCCAGGTGGAATTTTACAAGGACATCCAACAGGTCCTATATCACATTTTCCAACACCGCCGCCTCCTTGGATTTCTCTTAAATCCGTACGGTTTAATTTTTTTAGGTTTTTCAACATAATATTTTTATTAGTTTTTGTTTGCATTTCAAATATAGAGAATAAAATTATCCAAAAACCAACATTAACCTACCATTAACATTAATTGTATATTTTTTATAAAAAACAAATCAACGAATCCTATTTTTATTTTACATTTGATATAAAATCATCAATCATGAAAATAATAAAATTTATTGTATGCTTACTTTTCGGGCTTATGTTTATCAATGCCGGATTAAACAAGTTTTTTAATTATATGCCTATGGAAAAACCTACTCCTGAACAGATGAAACTCTTTGCTGCTTTTGGAGAAATTAGCTGGCTGATGCCCTTAGTGGGTATTGTAGAGGTCATTGGCGGATTATTATTTATTTTTCCAAAAACAAGAGCACTGGGAGCCATTGTTATTTTACCTGTCATGGTAGGAATTGTCACTCACGTATTTACGATGGATAAATCTCCAATGGGAATGGGAATTGCCGGAGTAATGTTCCTGATTAATCTTTGGATGATTATTGACAACAAAGAAAAATACAAACATTTAGTTTCATAAGATTACAGGTAATAGGTTGCAGTACCAGTAAACTTCAGATGAAGTCTATTGTTGCTTTTCACTACCTGTAACCTATTATCTGTTACCTGCTACCTATACAAAGGCACTGAATCCTGTAATGGATCGTCCTACAATCAATGAATTGATTTCTTTTGTTCCTTCATAGGAATAAATAGCTTCTGCATCAGCAACAAATCTGGCTACATCGTACTCCAGCAGAATTCCGTTTCCTCCCAGTACTTCTCTTGCTCTGGAAACGATATCTCTTGTTCTGAGGGTACAGAAAACTTTAGCTAAAGACGCATGTTCATCTTTTAAAATTCCTTCATCCTGCATTTCAGACAATCTGAAAACCATGGTCTGCATCGCAGTAAGGTTTGACAGCATTTCTACCAAATGTCCCTGAATCATCTGGAATGAAGCAATTGGTCTTCCAAACTGTTCTCTTTTTCGGGTATAATCCAGTGCACTTTCGTAAGCTCCGCGTGCACACCCTGTGGCCATCCATGCTACTCCTGCTCTCGTCATTCTCAGTACTTTTCCGGTATCTTTAAAGGAGTTGGCATTTTGTAAGCGGTTTTCTTCGGTAACAAGACAGTCTTTTAAGGTAATCAATCCGTTCTGGACAATCCTTAAAGCCATTTTTCCTTTGATCTTTTCTACAGAATATCCAGGATTATCTTTTTCTACAATAAATCCTTTCACCTCTCCGCTATCCAGATCTCTTGCCCAAATAATGATCACATCTGCAAATGTTGCATTCCCGATCCATTTTTTCTGACCGTTGAGAACCCAGCCTTCTGGTGTTTTTTTACAGGTTACCGTAAGTCCTCCTGCCGCTCCTGAGCCTACTTCCGGCTCTGTAAGCCCGAAAGCGCCTATTTTTTCAAATTTCTGCATCTGTGGAAGCCATTTTTGTTTTTGTTCTTCTGATCCGCAGATATAAATAGATCCCATTGCCAATCCGGATTGTACTCCAAAGAAAGTGGCAATAGAAGCGTCTATTCTTGCCATTTCCATCGCAATAACCCCTTCCATCAGGAAAGGCATTCCCGGGCAACCATACCCTTCATAGGTAACCCCGCAAATATCCAGTTTCTGGAATTTCGGAATCAGTTCAAAAGGGAATTCATCCCTGAGCCAGTAGTGATTCACCAGAGGTTTTACTTCTTTTTCCATAAATGCTCTTACCTTTAACTGAATTTCGCGCTGTTCAGGGGTAAGAGTGTGGTAGATATCATAAAAGTCTCCATCAATGGGAGGTAGTTCTTTCTTTTTCTTTTCCGGATCAAGCATTTTCATAAGCCCGGAAAGCTGTTTATCATCCAGCTTTGAGAAATTATGCATCAGCTTGGGCAGATCTACTTTTTGAGAAATAGCACTCAACTGATCGAAATCTATGGATGTGAATAATCCTATTGCGTTTCTGATTTTTGAAAAAGTATTTGACATAGTGATAGATTGTAGTTTTGGTTTGTAAAAGATATGCAAAAATTGCTCCGAAAGCAAAGCTCAAAGGTCAACCCTGTTTTACAAAATACTCAATTTCAACAAATTAAAAGATCATATTTTATTTACAAGTTTTTTACTTTTGATTTTCAAGCGTTACAAAAGATCCTGACTGAACTTTGACTTCAGGAAAACAACAAAAATCAACGCTATGAAAACTACTTACATTAGATTATCTCTATCGGCCGTTCTTTTATTAGGAATTTATTCATGTAAAAAGGGGGAAGTATCCTCTAAAGATCTCGAAGCTTATGCTGTTACAGATTCTGCAGCTGTGGTTCTATCAGACAGTATCTCATCGGTTGCAGATATGAAAGTAAAAGACAAACAGTTTATCAAAACTGCAGATGTAAATATGGAAGTAAAGGATGTGTATAATGCAACTATTGCCATTGAAAAATCTGTGCAGGATCTTGGCGGATTTGTTACGAACAGCAATCTTCAAAGTAATGTGGTTTCTGAAAACACGTACAACACTTCCAATGAAGAAGCAATGCTGGTAAAAAAATACCAGACAGAGAACAGAATGCAGGTACGTATTCCTACGGAAAAGCTTGGTGAATTATTGACCGCAATCAATACCAATAAATTATTTCTTAATTCTAGATCCATCAATGCGGAAGATGTGACCGCTAACATCAAATATTCTGAACTGGAAGGAAAAAGAAATCAAAAGACTTCTGAAAATATCAGCAAGCTAAAAACAAATAAAGACAAAGTAAAGCTGGATGATGAGAACATGTCTGAAGGAAACCTTCAAAAATTTTCCAGCATGAACATGACAGATGATCTGAAATACAGCACGATTGACATCTACATCAAGGAACCTCAATTGCGTATTGCCGAAATTGCCGTTACCAACACTACCAGTATTGATAATAAATATAAATACAATTTCATTTATGATGCGAAAGATGGTTTCGTGTACGGTTTCTATCTGATCCAGAGAATCATAGTGGCTCTTATCAATGTATGGCCTCTTCTCTTAATTGCTGCGGCAATCATCTATTTTTTAAGAAAAAGAAAAATTTCAAAACCTGAACATTCAAAAATCCAGGAATAGAAAAGCTATCCTAACCGATTGGTTATCATCATAATTTTAGATTTTACAGCCTCCTGTTTCCGGGAGGTTTTTATTTTTTTTGAAAAAAACTGTAACGATTGTAACTCCTGTTTTACCTACTGTTTAAAAGAACAGAAAATCAAAAAAATTAATACTATGAAAAATTTAATACAACTTGGATTCGCAGCATTATTATCAATGAGCACTATGAGCGCAAAAGCACAGAATAAAGACACAGGAAAAGGCAACAGTCTGCTTTGGGAAGTTTCAGGAAACGGTCTCACTAAGCCATCTTATATTACCGGAACTTTTCATATCTTATGCAGTAAAGATTTTGAGATGAAACCTAAGGTATTGAAGGCTCTTGAAAAATCTGACAACTTTGTCATGGAAATCAATTATACAGATCCTGCTGAAATAATGTCACTACAAAAAATGTTTCAGACCGATAAAAAAATATCAGATCAGCTTTCTCCTGAAGAAGCTAAAGAGCTGAATACCATTCTCGCCAATTACGGAACGGATCTGAAAAGCGTTGATTCTTCAAGCCCCCAGGCACTTTATGCCTTGCTTTCCACCAAAGCGATTCCTTGCCCAAAGACTGAAATAAAGCTTTACGAAATGGAACTTCTGCAGAAAGCAATAAAAAACAAGAAGAGCATCAAAGGACTGGAAAAAGTTGAGGATCAGATGAAAGCCATCAACAAAGCCTATGACTTGAAAAGTACCATTACCCAACTGAAAATGGATAAGGAATATGAAATACTGTTTGGGAAAATGATCCAGGCTTTTAAAAATGAAAATGCACAGTTACTTTACAGTCTTTTTAAAGATGAAAGATTTATGAATGCTCAACAGGAAAAAGCAATGCTGACTGACAGAAATCAAAACTGGGTAAAAGTAATGCCGGACATGATGAAAAAAGAAAGCTCTTTCTTTGCCGTTGGAGGATCTCATCTTATGGGTGAAAACGGAATTATTCCACTTCTGAAAGCAAAAGGCTACACCGTAAAACCTGTATCTAGCTTATAACCATAACCAAACCATGAAACGATTGTGAGTAATCCAACCGAAACCGCTTTTTTAAAGCTCGTCAACCAGCACAAAGGGATTTTATACAAAGCCTCGAGGATCTATGCAGATTCCGTAGAGGATCGGGAAGACCTGCAGCAGGAGATTCTTATCCAGCTTTGGAAATCCTACCAAAGCTTCAAAGGGAACAGTGAGTTTTCTACCTGGATGTATCGGGTTGCGATCAATACAGCTATTACCTATTTAAAAAAGGAAAAGCAGAGATCTGGTAATCACACAGATGCTCCCGCTTATTTCGAAGTACAGCAGGAAGATTATAATCCTACGAAAGACAGACAGCTGGAAATTTTTTACAGTGCCGTTCAGGAGCTTAACTCATTAGAAAAAGCAGTTATATTCTATTTCATGGAAGGGATGTCTCACAAAGAAATTGGAAACAATTTAGGCCTTAGTGAAGGCAATGCCCGCGTAAAACTCAACAGAACAAAAGAAAAAATACAGCAAATCATAAAAAAATCAGGTTATGAATTTTGATCAATTAAAAGAACAGTGGAATAAAGAAGACAGCGATGTCCATATTCCTGACACCATACAGCAATTAAAAGAAAGTAAACATCCTATAGAAAAGATTCAGAAAAATATGAAAAAAGAATTTCCGATGCAGATTGTAGCCATTATTCTGATCGCATTTTTCCCACTTCAGTTTAAATTTCCTTCTTCACAGTATATTATTTACTATGTATCTTATACAATGATGGTGGTTATTTCATCATACTATCTGTTAGGGTTTTATAAATTCTACAAGCAGACAGAACTTTACACCGGCAACACCAAAAACAGCCTTTGGAAAATATACCACGAACTACGTCTGAATATGGAAAGATACCAGTCTTTCGGGTTTTTATTGCTTCCTCATTTTCTGGTAACGATAGGACTTGTTATTTATAATACAATGCAGGAACACGGAAAATCTCTGACCGAGCTTACCTCTTCTCATCAGCAGGGATTAATCATAGCCGTCCTGATAGGAACTTTAGGAATCATAACAAGCATTGTTCTCTGGACAAAATACATTTATGGAAGAAGTGCCAAACAACTGGAAAAGATCCTGAACGAAATGGAAGAATAGGATCTTACATTCTTATCACAAAACACTTTTTATACAACCTCAGATCAACTCTGAGGTTTTGTTTTTAAAAAAATGTTATTTATCGTCTTCAAATTTATCTGAGGTTTTATTTTTCCGTAAATTTGCAAATCAGAAATAAATGATTATGGATTGTCAGTTATTTTTAATCCGATATATCATTTTCTGAAAGATAAAAATTCTGCAATATGCTATCAAAAATAAATCCAACACAAACTAACAGCTGGAAAGCACTTGACGAACACTTCGGGGGAAATGATTTCGATCTTAGAACCCTTTTTCAATATAACCCAAACCGTTTTAATGAGTTTTCCCTTCAAAAAGACAATTACCTTTTTGATTATTCTAAAAACTTAATTGATTCCAGAACAAAGGATCTTTTATTACAATTGGCTGAGGAAAGCCAGCTAAAAGAGGCTATTTCTAAAATGTTCTCAGGAGATAAAATCAATGAAACAGAAGGAAGAGCAGTATTACACACTGCATTAAGAGATTTCTCTGATCGCGAGATCCTTGTAGACGGAGAAAATATCAAGCCACAGATCAAGAGCGTTCTTGAACATATGAAGTCTTTTTCTGAAAAAGTGATTTCAGGAGAGCATAAAGGTTTCAGTGGAAAGGAAATTACAGATGTAGTCAACATCGGAATTGGAGGATCAGATTTGGGCCCTGTAATGGTTTGTTCTGCTTTAAAGCATTTTAAAACAAGATTAAACGCTCACTTTGTGTCCAATGTGGACGGAAATCATATCGCTGAAGTAGTAAAGAATTTAAATCCTGAAACTACTTTGTTCATCATTGCTTCCAAGACATTTACTACTCAGGAAACAATGACCAATGCCAATTCAGCTAAAGACTGGTTCCTGAAAGCAGGAAAACAGGAAGATGTAGCCAAGCATTTCGTTGCCTTATCTACTAATATTAAAGAAGTTAAAAAATTCGGTATTGCGGAAGAAAATATTTTTGAGTTCTGGGACTGGGTAGGCGGAAGATACTCTCTTTGGAGTGCTATCGGTTTAAGTATTGTTCTTTCTGTAGGATATGAAAACTTCGAACAGCTTTTAAGAGGTGCTTTTGATACTGACCAGCATTTCCAGACTGCAGATTTTTCGGAAAACGTTCCTGTATTAATGGGACTTTTGGGAATCTGGTACCGTAATTTCTATGCAGCCACTACTTATGCGATCTTGCCTTATTCTCAATATCTGGACAGGTTTGCAGCCTATCTTCAGCAGGGAGATATGGAAAGTAACGGAAAATGTGTAGACAGAAACGGAGAATTTGTAGAATATGAAACGGGACCTATCATCTGGGGAGAGCCTGGAACAAACGGACAGCACGCTTTCTATCAATTGATTCATCAGGGAACAGAATTGATTCCTGCAGATTTTATTGCTTATACAAAGAGCCCGAACAAAGTTTCAGATCACCAGGATAAACTATTAGCGAACTTTTTCGCTCAGACTGAAGCACTTGCCTTCGGAAAACTGGAAGAAGAAGTGGAAGAAGAGCTTAGAAATTCAGGAAAATCTGATGAGGAAATAGACAAACTGATCAATTTCAAGGTTTTCCACGGAAACACACCGACTAACTCAATATTATTCAAGGAATTAACTCCTTTTTCTCTAGGTCAACTGATTGCTCTTTACGAACATAAAATCTTCGTTCAGGGGGTAATCTGGAATATTTTCAGCTTTGACCAGTTTGGAGTGGAATTAGGAAAAATATTAGCCAATAAAATCCTTCCTGAATTGGAGAACAATGAAGCAATAAGTTCTCATGACAGTTCTACCAACGGATTGATCAATTACTATAAAGAAAACAAATAGTAAGTAAAAAGAAAGTAAAAGTAAATCTATAAAGTAAAAAAGTAAAAATGGCAGAAATTCTTGACGGACTTAAAGTATCCAAGGAAATTAAAGCAGAGATCAAGGCTGAAGTAGAAAAGATTCTCGCAAGCAAAAGAAGAGCACCACATTTGGTGGCTATTCTTGTAGGAAATAATGGAGCTAGCAAAGCCTATGTAAATGCTAAAGTGAAAGACTGTGAGGAAGTGGGATTTCAATCCAGCTTAATCAAATTTCCAAGTACAGTTTCTGAATCTGAACTCTTGGAAAAAATTGACGAGCTTAATAAGTCTAAAGCAGTGGACGGATTTATCGTTCAGCTGCCTTTACCAGACCAGATTGATCAGGAAAAAATCATCAATGCTATTGACCCAAGAAAAGATGTGGACGGTTTCCACCCTGAAAACTTTGGAAAAATGGCCCTTGAAATGGATACTTTCTTACCGGCAACGCCTTTCGGTATTTTAACATTATTGGAAAGATATAATATTGAAACCAAAGGAAAAGACTGTGTAATTATCGGAAGAAGTAAAATTGTAGGAAGACCAATGAGTATTCTAATGGGAAGAAAAGATTTCCCTGGAAACTCTACCGTTACCCTTACACACTCATACACGAAAGACATTGAAGAATATACAAGAAAAGCAGACATCGTGATTACCGCTTTGGGAGATCCTCATTTCTTAAAAGGAGATATGATTAAAGAAGGAGCTGTAATTGTTGACGTGGGTATTACAAGAGTAGATAATGACTCTCCAAAAGGGTATTATCTTGCAGGTGACGTAGATTTTGACAGTTGTGCAGAAAAAGCAAGCTGGATTACACCGGTACCCGGAGGAGTAGGCCCAATGACAAGAGCGATGTTGATGAAAAACACCATCATTGCTTACAAAACTTCGGTCTATAACGACTAATTTTAAAATGAATAAAGAAGAAGATATTTTATTAAAAGAAGGTAAAATGCTCCCTGTAATGGAGCATTTTTACACTTTACAGGGAGAAGGAGCACACACCGGAAAAGCAGCCTATTTTATCAGGCTTGGTGGTTGCGATGTAGGATGTCACTGGTGTGATGTAAAAGAAAGCTGGGATCCCGAACTTCATCCTTTGATGAATACAGTAGAAATTGCAGAAATGGCTGCAAAGCATTGTAAAACAATCGTTCTTACGGGTGGTGAGCCTCTGATGTGGAATTTAGAGATATTGACTTCCAGGCTGAAAGAACTGGGATGCACGGTGCACATAGAAACTTCAGGAGCTTATCCTATGAGTGGACAACTGGACTGGATTACACTTTCACCTAAGAAAACAGGACTGCCTAAAGAAGAGATTTATCAAAAGGCCCATGAGCTTAAAGTCATTATCTTCAATCAGCACGATTTTACATTTGCACAGGAACAGGCAGCAAAAGTTTCTGAAAACTGTAAGCTTTATCTTCAGAGTGAATGGAGCAAAAGAGATGATATGTATCCTAAAATCACAGACTTCATTCTGGAAAATCCCGAATGGCAGGCTTCAGTTCAGACCCATAAATATCTGAATATACCTTAATTAGTATAATACCGATAGATGCAGAGAATCCGATACTCCAGATACCTGAAATCGATCATTATGTTGCTTGACCTCATGGTTATTGCATCTATCTTTATATTCTTTTTTATAAGCAGAAACGAAAGTTTAAAATATGATAAAGAAACCTGGTATCAGAATACTTTTTCTCTGATTCTGTTGTTTTTGTTCTGGGTGCTTCTAAGCGGTAGGACAAAAATTTACAATATTCCGAGAAACCTTACTTATACACTGTTTCTTGAGCGCCTATTAATCCATTTCCTCTTTTTCATACTTGGCGTTCTGCTTATAGGAAAGGTAAGTAACAATGTATTTTTCAATTCGGATATCTATTGGCTTTCTCTTTATCTATTTATTTTTATATTTCTTGCGAAATCATTGATTTATTTCGCTATCAAGTATTTACGATCATTAGGAGCCAATTATAGAAATGTAATGTTTTTAGGAGACCATCAGTCTACGGAGATCCTGAAGAATATTTTCATAGACCGTAAAGACTATGGATACAGGATATTTGAATATAATAGCTCAGACATTAATATTGATGAACTGGTTACTTTCTGGAAAAAGAACGGAATTCATACCTTGTTTTTATCTATGGAAAATTCTTATGGTGACCGGATTGAAAATGAAATTTTCAAATTGGCAGAGGATCATAAGATTCATATTTCATTGATTCCAAGTATCACACAAAGTGACTTTTTCCTGTATGATCTGGGATATATACAAACTCAGCCGGTACTAAACCAGGCCAGATATTCACTGGATTATTATTCTAATTTTCTGATGAAAAGAACTTTTGATATTTTCTTTTCTATTATTATTTTGGTTTTAATCTGCTCATGGGTATTCCCAATCATTGCTATTTTAATCAAAGCAACTTCCAAAGGTCCTGTATTTTTCCTTCAGAAAAGATATGGTTTCCATGAAGAAGTATTCAATTGTTTTAAATTCAGAACAATGGTTGTGAATGATGAGTCTACTACCAAAACCACATCGGAAAATGATTCCAGAATTACCAAAGTGGGCAAATTTTTACGAAAAACCAGTCTTGATGAGCTTCCGCAATTCATTAATGTTTTGAAAGGCGAGATGTCCGTAGTGGGACCGCGTCCTCATATGCTTTCCGTAGATAATTATTATAAACCAAAAATTGGGAGATACAGCTTAAGAAGCATGGTAAGCCCGGGTATTACAGGATTAGCACAGGTAAACGGATTACGTGGTGACTTCGGAGATGTGGAAGTAGAAATGAAAAAAAGAGTTCTGGCTGATGCTTTCTATGTTAGAAACTGGAGTTTTGTACTTGATCTGGTTATTATTCTAAAAACCGTTTTACTGGTTATAGGTGGAGACAAAAATGCCAAATAATTTTAACACAAAACCAGGCTTTAGTCTTCTGCTCAACTCTAGCCCAATTCAATAAAAAAGTCTAATTTAGCAGTATGTTAAAAAAGTTTTTCACAGCCATAGGGGAATACATGATCCTCTTAGGGAAATCCCTGCAGAAACCTCAGAAAATGAGAGTGTTCTGGAAGCTGTTTATGAGAGAAATTAATGATTTGGGAGTAAATTCTTTCGGACTTGTGGTCTTCACTTCTATTTTCGTAGGAGCTGTAGTTGCCATTCAGATGTTCAATAACTTTGACGCATCTTCCTTTCCCATTCCCCCTTCATTTGTAGGATATGCTACGAAAGCGGTTCTTGTTTTGGAATTTGCGCCTACCATTATCAGTTTGATTCTGGCGGGTAAAGTAGGTTCATATATTGCCTCAAGTATTGGAACAATGAGAGTTTCCGAACAAATTGACGCATTGGATATTATGGGAGTAAACTCACCCAATTTCCTGATATTTCCAAAAATCATTGCCTGTATGCTATTTAATCCCCTTCTTATTGCCATCAGTATTGTATTTGGTATTGGCGGAGGTTATATTGCCGGGATTTTAACAGGTAACTGGACAGAGAACGATTATATTGTGGGTATTCAGATGTATATGCCGAATTTATTTATTTACTATGCATTTACCAAAACAATTGTTTTTGCTTTTATCATTGCTACTGTACCGTCTTATTTCGGATACAATGTAAAGGGAGGATCGCTGGAAGTAGGTAGAGCCAGTACACAGGCCGTAGTATGGACCATGGTGTTCATTATTATCTCTGAATTAATTTTAACCCAATTAATATTAAGCTAATGATTGAGGTAAAAGATCTTAAGAAAAGTTTTGATGATGTTGAAGTGCTTAAGGGAATTTCAACTTCATTTGATAAAGGAAAAGTAAACTTAATCATTGGACAGAGTGGTTCCGGGAAAACTGTTTTTCTTAAAAGTTTGTTGAATGTTTATATGCCTTCATCAGGAGAAATTCTGTTTGATGGAAAAGATATCAATACCATGACCAGAGATGAAAAACAGCATCTCCGTTCAGAAATCGGAACTGTATTTCAGGGAAGTGCTTTATTTGACTCCCTGACAGTGGAAGAGAATATCATGTTCCCTCTTGACATGTTTACCAATCTTACTTACCGAGAAAAAAAGAAAAGAGTTTTTGAAGTAATAGGTAGAGTACATCTTGATAAAGCAGAAAGAAAATATCCTTCTGAAATCTCTGGAGGGATGCAGAAAAGGGTTGCCATTGCGAGAGCTATTGTGAACAATCCCAAGTATCTGTTCTGTGACGAGCCCAATTCCGGGCTGGATCCTTATACCTCTAAGATTATTGATGATCTTCTTTACGAAATCACAAAAGAATATAATACAACCACCATCATCAATACACACGATATGAACTCTGTAATGACGATTGGCGAGAAAATTGTATACCTACGACTGGGAATCAAAGAATGGGAAGGCAACAAAGACATTCTGATTACAGCAGGCAATAAAAATCTGATTGATTTCGTTTATTCTTCAGAACTGTTTAAAGAGCTGAGAGAATATTTACTTGAGAATAATAAAACGATTGAAACTACAAATACAAAAATAGACGATAATGAAAAAGGCACTTAGTATAGCGTTATTAGGATTTTCAATGTGGGCTTCTGCACAGATTTCACTGGCAGGAAAGGCCAATTTAATTTTCCCGACAGGCTCTCCTTCATGGTCCAATATTAAAGGAACAGTGAATGATGCCATTGATGGAAAAGGTAAAAATAATGTAGGTTTCAACGTGGGACTTTCATTAAAAGTGGGTCTTCCTACTTCATTGTTTGTAATGCCGGAGATCTATTATACTCATTTCAAAAACGAGTTCACTACAGAGAACACCACGTTTGATGTTAAAAGTAACCGTATAGATGTTCCTGTTCTTTTAGGATACAACCTTTTAGGAAATATGCTGGGAGTTTTTGTAGGACCTGTAGGAAGTTTCAACTTAAATAAAGACAATACTTACAACGACTTCAAAGAAAATGCTAAAAATGATTTTACAGTAGGATATCAGTTTGGTGCTCAGCTGGAAATCAAAAAGTTTCTTGTCAATGCAAGATATGAAGGTGCTTTCAGTAAAGACGAAAGAAATTTTATCAACAAAGTTTCCGGTTCGGAAATCAGATATGATAACAGACCTAACCTGTTTATGGTAGGTTTAGGATATAAATTCTAAATTAAATTTCGAAAATAACAACTTTAAACCCTCAAATTTAAATTTGAGGGTTTTTATTTTGGTTTTCAAGTTCAGCCTGACGCTTTGCAATTTCTGCGGCCTGTTTTTCAAGCTCTTCCTTGTCTTTTTGCAATTGTTTGAATTCTTTCTTCTTCTGTTCTGCTTTCATTGCACTTCCTTTGCTCAGATATCCTACCATTCCTCCAATGATAAGTCCTATTCCTACTCCTGCCATCATTCCCATAATGTGAGAAATCTTTATTTGTTCTACGGCAAAATCTGTTGTTAAATAGAAAAGTAATGCAGAAACAGCTAAAAGTATAAGTCCGGTAATTGATAAACTCTTCATAATATTGTGTTTAGGTGGTTACATAAAAAAGCCTTACCAAATTTACTAAAAATTTAATAAGGCTTTATTCAAGATTAAAATTCTAATTATATTTTTCCTCCCGCAGCCTTATAATATTCTAAAGCCTTCGGAAGATCCTTATTAATATCTGAAATTCTTGTTTCCGGGTTGGGGTGAGTAGATAAGAATTCAGGTTGTCTTGCTCCTGAAGATGCTGCCTCCATTCTGTTCCAGAAAGGAATGGCGGCTCTAGGATCATATCCTGCCATAGACATCAGGTAAAGCCCCATTTCATCAGCTTCAGATTCCTGACCTCTTCCGTATTTCAATAAAGCAACCTGTGAACCAATAGGATATACCTTCTGAAAAACACTTGCCCATTGTGAATTTGAAATTGTTCCTCCAAGGATAGCACCTCCATACTGAGCTACCATGGCCTGAGAAATTCTTTCGTTACCATGGCCTGCCAATGCGTGAGAAACCTCATGTCCCAATACTACAGCAAGTCCGTTATCGTCTTTTGTTACCGGTAATATTCCTGTATAAACGGCTACTTTACCACCAGGCATACACCATGCATTCAGCTCAGTACTTTGCAGAAGATTAAATTCCCAGCTGTAGCTGGCAAGATCTGCTGATCTTCCTATACTCTGATAATATCTTTCTGCTGCGCTTTTAATTCTGTTCCCTACATTTACCACTCTCTTTGCATCTGCCGTACCGGTAATCACTTTACCTTTAGACAATGTCGTCTTGTATTCCTGCGAAGACATTGTTAAAATTTCCGAATTATTGGCCAGCTGTAAAGAAGACCTCCCCGTAATAGGGTTTGTAGTACAGGCAACAGCCGAAAGAGCAATAGCTCCCATTCCAAATAGATGTGTAACTTTCATAGTTTGAGTGTTAATAATTCAACCTTAACAATTTTTATTCCAAAATATTTTAGAAAGAATATATTTGCATACATTTTGCTGTTTAAATTTAATAATTATATCATTATGAAAAAGTATATTTCTTTACTGATGATTTTTGGATTCCTGTTCTTTTTTCAAAGTTGTGCATCACAAGGCTCATTAGATCCGAAAACAGTTGACACTTTAGTAAATTCTCAAGAGTTTACATTTCATGCAGAAAGAGCCAATCCTACGAATTATGACGTTATCAATGTGCTGAATTCAATGCCTAATGCTACTGCAACAAGAATATTGAATCTGAATGGAGACTATACCATTGATGTAAATAAAAATACACTGGATGTAGTGCTGCCTTACTTCGGAAGAGTTTTTAATCCATCTTATGGAAATACCGGAGACAACAGTTACAGATTCACATCAAAAGATTTTACAGTCACTAAAACTCAGAATAAAAAAGGAAACTGGACTTTAAAGTTCAAACCAAATGATGTAAGAACTGTTGACGAGGTGAATATTGAAATCTTTAAAAATGGGAAAGCTTTCGTTTCTATGAGAAGTAACGACAGACAACCGATCACATATGACGGATATGTTTCAAAAACTGAGGTGAAACAGGAAAAAGATAAACCTTAATCCCTGTTTTCGTTAGATAAGAATTTCTCAACAAATAATTTTGCTTCAGTGCTTGGATTGGAAACCATAGCTGAAGCATTTTTTTTATGCATATGATATGCCTCTTCCACCGCATTGCTCTTTTTCATCAGGGATAAAATATATTCCTGAACCCAATATTCAAAACGCTTTTCAGCCTGCTGAACACGGATTTCTTCAAAACGCCCGGATTTTTTTTCAAATCAATAAATTCAAAGATGGTATCATAAACATCTTTCAATCCTTCATTAAAAAGTGCAGACCCCAATAAAACAGGAATCTTCCAGCCTTTTTCTTTAGGTGGAATAAAGTCTAAGGCTCTTTTTAATTCCAGCCTTGTATTTTTTGCTTTCTGGAGATTATCCTGATCAACTTTATTAATGAAAATAAGGTCTACCATTTCCATAATGCCTCGTTTTATTCCCTGAAGTTCATCTCCACCTCCAATGATTTTAAGAAATAAGAAAACATCGGTAATATCGGCCACCAGAACTTCTGATTGTCCTACTCCTACGGTTTCTATTAGAATATAGTCATAGCCTGCAGCCTCGCAAATCATCATCGTTTCAAAAGTTGTATTGGCTACTCCGCCCAGAAAACCTGAGCTTGGGGAAGGGCGTATGAATGCATTTTCTTCTTTGGCCAATTCTTCCATTCTGGTTTTATCACCCAAAATACTTCCTTTATTGATTGCTGAGCTTGGATCTATCGCTAAAACAGCTACTTTTTTGCCTTGGGTAATAACCAGTCTTCCAAAATTTTCTATAAAAGTGGATTTTCCGGCTCCGGGAACTCCCGTTACACCTACCCTCACAGAGTTTCCGGTAAGGGGCATGATTTTCTTCAGAAGCTCTTCTGCCTGTACTCTATGCTCTGCTTTTTTACTTTCAACCAATGTAATAGCTTTTGCAATCAGGCGTTTGTTTCCTGATTGTATTCCTTCTATTAGCTCTTCTGTAGAAAATTTCATTGATTCAAAATTAATAATTAAAATGGGAATGGTCAATACCCGGATCATAATGATGAGACAAAAGACCTAAATTGTCTTTGTTTGGAATTGTCAATTTTTCATGAATTTAGTTTTTATTTCTTCTAAATTAAAACTACAACACCCTTTATCAACGGCTTAAGGAATTTATTACATTTGTTATATCTCAAAAAGAAGAAACATGAAAAAACTCATCGCTGCGGCTGCGTTTACTGCTATTTTGCTGGTTTCCTGTACGCCGAAAGCTTCTACATCCGCTGCTACTGCAGGTACATCAACATCTACTGCAGAACAGATTGCTCAGGGGAAAACAATTTTTGAAAACTCCTGTGGAAGATGCCATAAACTTCCGGATCCTGCTTCGCACAATCCTGTACAATGGGTAGGAATTATGAATTCTATGGCTCCAAAGGCAAAACTGACGGATGAACAGCACCAATGGGTTTATGATTACATTGTTTCTGTGAAGAAATAATCATCAAACAAAAATAGGGTATGAAAAAACTTATCTTAAGCGGCATTGCAGCATCAGCATTTCTGATATCCTGCGGACCAAAAAGTACGGCTGTAACAGGGCCAAAGTATACCTCATCTGAACAGCTGGCACAAGGGAAAACGATCTTTGAGAATTCCTGTACGAGATGCCATAAACTGCCAGAACCTACCAAGCATGATAACCAGGGATGGATCAATACTTTAAGCAGAATGGCTCCAAAGGCTAAGCTTACTGATGAACAGCATCAGATGGTGTATGATTACCTGATCTCTGTGAATAAGAAATAAGCTTTCGTTAGAAAGCTTATTTCTTTTAATTAAATATCTCAAAAACAGATTATTCTGTCTTTTTTATAGTTCTTGTTCTGGTTATTTTTCCTTTGACCAGCTTTTCTCTGTCTTCAATGACTTCAAGCGCGGCACGGTTGTAAGCAAATTTTTTAGCTTCTTTAAGGGTTGCCAAAGCCTGCTTATATTCAAATTTTCTTTCCTGAAGAAGAGAAAGACAGTTCAGGATTTCCGACTTATCAATCCCTTTTAGTTTCAGAGAAAACTCAATTAATTTTTCTGCTTCTTTATAATCTTCGTTACTCAAAAGACATTCTATGTAATATTTAGGGGTATTAATATTCCCGATATTGCTCTGCATAGCTTCATCAAAGTATCTTTTGGCGGTTTCATAATCCTTGAGTTCTTCGGAATATACTCTTCCCATCAGACAAAGGCTGTCTGCATCTTCGGGTTCATAGGACAGGGCATAGTTCAACGCGTCCATACATTCAGCAAGGTTGAAAGGAAAATAGTCTAGCGCTTCAAAATAATATTTACTTTTAGTTAAGGTCATTTCTGTAGTTTTTGAGTTCATTTTTCAAGACGTTCCTTTGTTTTTTGAATGTCTTGTCTTCGTAATTCTTTTTAAAATCTGTTCCTGAAAATGTACGAACCGGATTTCCGCGTTCTACCTGCATCTGAAGAGACCACGTATCTTTCAGCTTTCTTTCGAGTTGTTGGATGTAAATTGCCATTACCTTTTCTTTGAGTCTGATAACGGATAGTTTTTTATTTTCCAGCTGTGAACGGGAGTCCTGTACAAAGACTGTTTCATTAGTAGGAATATAAGTGGCACGCACAGCGGTATTCACCTTGTTTACGTTTTGTCCTCCGCTTCCCTGACTTCTTGCAGTCTGAAACCGGATATCTTTTTCATTGAAGTCGATCATTTTTACATTCTCCAGTTCAAAAATTCCGATAAACCAATTGCTTCTTTTGTGCAGCTTTCTGAATGTACTTTTCCCAATCCAGCAGACGCTTCCCAGCCAGCTATTTAAAAACGAGGACAGGTCTTTTCCTTTTAAAAGTAGGGTTACTGATTTTAATGTCAGGTTTTCATCCCCGTTTTCCCGCTGAATGATTTCGTATTCTATTATATTTTGTTTGGCCTCTTCAAGAAAGGTCTTCAGAACCTTGGCTACCACCCACTGGCATTCTAAAGGACCTCTTCCTGAAGTGATCTGTATTAATTTTTCCATTTTTTAATTTGGTATTTTGCTTAATAAAGGGTTTCCGACAGGATCTATTCCCTTTTGTAATAAATCTTTTGCAGCCATTACTGCCCAGCATTTATCACTGGAGTGAATGTTTCTGTAAAAAGAAAGTAAAACATCAGGTTTAACGACCATAAAACCATTGGCTTCAATGGTCTCTAGATCATCTCTTTCGAAGAAGTCTATGGTAATTCTGTGAAGCTTTTCATTTTCCAGCTCAACAGTCTTTTCATACCTGCGAAAGTTCTCTTCGCTCGGCAGATGGTCATATCGGGTCCAGACTTTCTGAAACCCTCCCTGCTGAAGAATGATAATAACTTCTGCGATATTTTCTTTTTTTACGAAAACATCAATATCCTTGTGGTCATGGGCATGCTTGTATTCTGTATGTCCTTTTTCTGACATAAAGTGCCACGCCCAGCCTCCTGATATAATGACTTTATCTTTTAATTTATCTAAAATTTCAAGTCCTGACTGGATTCTGAATTCCGGCCAGACTTCACCGTATCTTTTTATGTTATGTGGTGTTCCCATTTTTTTAATTTTAAAATATTTCTTTATTAAACCTTATAGGTTTTGGAAACCTATAAGGTTGTAAAGTATGAGATTAATTATTTGTCCATTCTCACAATTCTTGGCTGGAATGTTCCCAAGATATCTACCAATTCGCTCTGTGCGTTCATCACTTCATTAATGTCTTTGTAGGCCATAGGTGCTTCTTCTGCATTTCCGCCTATCAATGTGACATTTTTCAGTTTCAGTTCTTTTTTGATATCGTGCTGAGTAAAAAGGCTTCTGCATTCTCCTCTTGAATGCGCTCTTCCTGCGCCATGTGATGCTGAATTCAGAGATTCCGGGTTTCCTTTTCCACGAACGATGAATCCCTTTGCAGTCATCGATCCGGGGATCATTCCCAATTCATTTTCATTGGCAGGTGTAGCTCCTTTTCGGTGAACAATCACTTCTTTACCGTTATGAATTTCTTTCCATGCGAAGTTGTGATGGTTTTCAATTCTGGCTTTTACTCTTCCACCGACTGCTTTTACGAGTCTTCTGTGAATATCATCATGACAGGCTGAAGCATAATCACCGGCAAGATTCATGGCCGTCCAGTATTCAAGTCCAAGATGGGTACTAAGATCCAGCCATGCGAAGTTTTGGGCTTCTTTTGGTAACGGACACTGTTCTGTTGCCATTCTTGAATAATACTGTGCGATCTCCGCTCCGAGACCTCTCGAACCGCTGTGAGATAGGATTCCCAGATATTTTCCTTTGGGGAGACCAATTTGTTTGTCTTCTTCGGTGATTTCCACCTCTCCGAATTCTACAAAGTGATTTCCTCCGCCTGAGGATCCCATCTGTTTGATGGCTTTTCCCTTTAATCTTCTTAAGATCGGGATCATATCGAATGTATCTCTTTCGAAAATCTCATGATCTATATGGGATTTATGTGTTTCATACATCCCGAATTTGGTATGTTCGGCAAGCGCTTTTTCATATTTATCTCTTGCTCCTTCAAGATATGAAACCGGTGTATCCAAAATACTGAGGCTCATTCTGCAACCAATATCCATCCCTACTCCGTAAGGTATTACCGCATTTTCCACAGCCAGAACGCCTCCTATTGGAAGTCCGTATCCGCTGTGGGCATCCGGCATTAATGCTCCCTGAGTAGAAATAGGCAGTTTCAAAGCTGTATACAACTGATTTTTTGCCTCTTCTGAAATATTGTTTCCAAAAATATGAAAGGAAGCACGCTGTGAATTCAGCATTCTTTTTTCTGTTTTTCTGGATGAAAGTAAGGTCTCTGCAATTTGTCCAAAAGTCAGATCTTTTTCAAATTCTTCCGGATTCAGCAAGATTTCCTTTAAAAGAGATTTTACGTGATGAATATTTTTCGTTGCAAAATTTCTTTTCATGACTTCCAATGCTACGTTTATGCTTTGGTTATTGGGATAGCCCAGTTTTAATATATCTTTTCCTTTTAGTTTTAAATTTCCCATTGTTTTTGTTTTAAATAACAGTTGGACTTATTCGTCCTGTAAGCTTTCTGCAATTTCTGTTGCAGACATTGTGCAGGTTGCATATTTCCTGCTTTTGATAAGTTTTCTTTGATACTTTTCTTTCCATGGATTCGACTTACCTAGAATAGTCTTGTGCATAATCCCTATCACTTTATACTGTCCCAAATAGGAATCCAGCGCTGCATATTCTTTTTCCAGCTCCAAATCAAGGGGTTTGTAATGGGTAATCATGTTGGGTCTTACCCTTAAAGTAAATCGCCATGGTTCGGTAAATTTGTAGTAGGTTCCGAATATCTTACGGACAGGACAATAATCTTCTTTTTTTTCAAAATATTGTCTTTCTCTGTCGGTAAACTCTAATTTTGGATAATTCCAGGAAAATGAAGTAATATACCTGAGCTTCTGCTCTCTTTCTACATATATCTTTCTTCCGAACTTTCTTTTCTTTTTCAGAAATCTGCGGTTATCAGAATACATATAGGTATTTATCTTCTTTAAAATTCCTTCGAAAAAATCTCCGTCTTTGGATTGTTTTACATCCTCTCTTACAACAAAAAATCTTACAAATCCTTTTTGATAGGGTTTATCCAATGGAATCTGCGGAAGATTTCTTCTCATTTTCCAGAGTTCTCTACTACGTTTGTATTTCGTTCTTATCTGCTTTTCTACATCTTTTCTAATTGCTCTTTTTCTGCTTCTCACGCTTCTCAGGCGGAAATGCAGGAGGTTATCATTTTCCATTGTTTATAGAAGTTTGATATGAGATATAGAAAACTTGATTCTTTTATCTCACACAACTTTTAATCAACTAAAACATTAGTTGAATGGATTAATAATTGACCTAACAGTTTGGAGGAATATTCCTCATTCTGTTTTGTCTTTAATGACACTAAAAAAGATTTCGGGGAAACGTGGAGTTTGAAATATTGCGCAATAAAAACCCGAAATCTCTACGACTTCGGGTTTTGATATTTCATTGTACTGTTATTCTAAGAATGTACCAAACCGCGAAGCCTTACCACCATAAGTGGCAATCCAACTGTAGAATTCTGTTTTGTATTGAACATTGCTTCGTCGTTTTTTAATTGGTTAAACTTGATTTTCAGGTGCAAATATATACATTTTTTTAACAATCAAAATATTTTTTTTCACTTAAGGTGAATAATGCTGAGAAAAATGGCATCAATTACTTTGGTCATTCGCTTGATATCTAATGTTTCCAAGGTATCGGTAGGTTCGTGATAGTTTTTGTTTCTGAAGAAGGATGTATCGGTGATCATGAGGGCGGGAATATCGAAATTCCAATAATTCAGATGGTCGGAAAAGTCTATTCCTGCTACAAATTTGGGGGCTGAGAATGTTTCTGTTTTGATTTGTCCGGAATCTTTGAAATTTCCAATAAAGTTTCTTACAAACGGACCTGCACCACTGAACTTTTTCACCAACGTGATAAAATTTCCCTGATCACCGTATATCCAGGACAGAATGCCTACAGGAAAAGTTTGAGAACCTTTTTCGTCACGAAAATACCCTATCATTTCTACACTAGCCATTCCATAGACATCAATTTTGTTGTCTTTTAAATATTTTGCATGAATATAGCTTCCCATATTTTCGGTTCTGAAATAAGGAGGCTCTTCCAGCGTGTAAGCAACCAAATCTACTCTGTACTTAAGCTTCTGTCCTTTCAACATTCTTGCGAGCTCCAAAAGGGCAGTAACTCCGGTAGCATTGTCGTCTGCTCCCTGCTGGTCTCCACAGACATCATAATGCGCTCCCATAATGATCCGTTTGGTATTTTCTGTTCCAAATGAAGTAATGACGTTTTTATAAACTTTTCCGTCTACTTTATATTCCTGAAAATTTGTACTGTCACCATAAATAGCAAAGGTTTGATGAATGTAATCGGCAACCGCATTCAGCTGGCCAATATTTTTATGATTCCGGAATTGAGGAGTTTGGGTAAGTGCTATCAAATGCTTTTTTACCAAGGCACTATCTGTTACAACGGGAGAGCTTTGTGCTGATAGATTATTCTTCCCAATGCCTATCAGGAAGATGCATGTAATAATAAATAAGCCTACGAGAAGAAATATTTTGTTCCTCGTAGGCTTTATAATTTTTTTCAGATTCATAGTTATGTTTTAATTTCTGTGCTGAAATTAAAGCTTTTCTATTTATTTTTCTAAAAATCTTTCCAGAATTTCTACAGCGCATTTCGGAAGGTTGGTTCCAGGTCCAAAAATAAAGTCGGCACCGTTGGCATACAGGAATTCGTAATCCTGCTGCGGAATTACTCCTCCTACTACGATAGTTATATCGTCTGCTCCCAGTTTCCCTAACTCTTCCACTACCTGTGGAACTAATGTTTTGTGCCCGGCAGCCAATGAAGAAACTCCTAAAATATGAATATCATTTTCTACTGCCTGCTTGGCAACCTCTTCCGGTGTCTGAAACAATGGCGCAACATCTACATCAAATCCCATATCGGCAAATGCTGTTGCTACTACTTTTGCTCCTCTATCGTGCCCGTCCTGTCCCATTTTAGCGACCATCAGTCTTGGGCGGCGTCCTTCTTCTTCTTCAAATTTTTGAGCCAGATGAAGGGCTTTTTCAAAGTATTCGTTTTTACCGGCATTCATTGCATATACACCAGAGATTGTTTTAATATTTGCTTTATATCTTCCAAATGTTTCTTCCATCGCATCACTCATTTCGCCCAGTGTAACTCTTCTTCTTGCGGCTTCGATACATAATGCCAGCAGGTTTCCTTTTCCTGTTTTGGCACTTTCACGGATTTCATTTAGGATCTGTTCAACGGCTTCAGTATTTCTTTCTGCTTTGATTGTATTGAGTCTTTCGATCTGTTTTCTTCGAACTTCTGTATTATCAATGTCTAAGATTTCTATCTGATCTTGCTTCAATGAGGATTTGAATGAATTGACACCAATAATGAATTCTTCGCCACTATCAATTTTAGCCTGTTTTTTAGCAGCGGCTTCTTCAATTCTCATTTTGGGAATTCCGGCTTCAATGGCTTTGGTCATTCCTCCTTCCTGTTCTACCTCATCAATATACCTCATCGCTTCCTCAATCATTTGCTGAGTAAGGCTTTCTACAAGGTTACTTCCACCCATCGGATCTACTACATCACATATTCCGCTTTCCTGCTGAAGAATGATCTGTGTATTCCTTGCAATTTTCGCTGAATAGTCTGTTGGAAGCGCAATGGCTTCATCCAGTGCATTGGTATGGAGAGACTGCGTTCCTCCTAATGCTGAAGACAATGCTTCGATAGCTGTTCTTGTGATATTATTGAAAGGTTCCTGCTCTGTTAAAGACCATCCGGAAGTCTGGGAATGGGTTCTTAATGCCAGAGATTTTGGATTCTGAGGATTAAACTGTTTTAAAAGAGTTGCCCAGATGTATCTTGCGGCACGCATTTTCGCAATTTCCATGAAATGATTCATTCCGATTGCCCAGAAGAAAGATAATCTTGGGGCGAAACCGTCTACGTTCATTCCTGCTTTGATTCCTGTTCTTACATATTCAAGACCGTCTGCTAGTGTATAAGCCATTTCAAGAACCGGTGTAGCACCAGCTTCCTGCATATGATATCCGGAAATAGAAATAGAGTTGAATTTTGGAATGTTTTGGGAAGTGTATTCAAAAATATCTGCAATGATCTTCATGGAAGGTGCCGGCGGATAAATATACGTGTTTCTTACCATGAATTCTTTCAGAATATCATTCTGAATAGTTCCGGAAAGCAACTCCTGTTTTACCCCCTGTTCTTCTGCTGCTACAATGTAGAAAGACAAAATAGGAAGTACAGCTCCATTCATAGTCATAGATACTGAAATTTGATCCAATGGAATTTCATTGAATAGAACTTTCATATCTTCCACAGAGTCGATAGCAACTCCAGCTTTTCCTACATCTCCTACTACTCTTGAATGGTCAGAGTCATATCCTCTGTGGGTCGCCAAGTCAAATGCTACCGAAAGTCCTTTCTGACCTGCGGCAAGATTTCTTCTATAAAAGGCGTTGGATTCTTCAGCAGTAGAAAACCCTGCATATTGACGGATTGTCCAGGGTTTTTGAACATACATGGTAGAATACGGTCCTCTCAGGTAAGGTGCAATTCCTGGAGAAGTCTGCGTTAATGATTCATCTTTTACATCTTTTTTTTCATAAGATGATTTGAGTTCAAGTCCGTCTTTTTCAAAATTGTAAATCTCTCTTTCCTGAGCTGATACATTAAAATCCGGTTTTTTCACAGAAATTGTCTTTCGCATTCCAATTATTTTTGTCCCCGTAAAGTTAATTTTTTTGAGCGAAACATGAAACTTATGTTAACGTTCTGTTTTTCTAAGTTTTAGCAAAAGAAAAAGGCCGGGCAAATGCCTAGTCATGGTCGGAAGAAATTTCCGACCATTTTTTATGTTTTAAGTTTTGAAGACTTTTGCAGGATCACCCCCCGCAAATATTATTAAAATTGCGGTAATCATATCCCGAAGTTCCATAGCGATGCGCCTTTTAGCTGTTTTATATCCTAAATTGTTTACTTTTTTGTAAATCAAGAGCAGCATAGAAGCAATCATTGTCATGTAGAGCATTACTTCAATTCCGTTT
>NZ_QICI01000005.1 GCF_004119445.1 Chryseobacterium sp. CH21
ATTTTCTGAATTTGCTGTTGCCGGATTTGTAGTGCCTTCTACGTTCCATGGCTCTGCTGCTGCCCCATTCGCTAATTTCTGCCAAACTGCTCCATCAAAATAATAGTACCCCCCTGTGGTTATATTTACAGTTTTAGTGGTTGTAGGTACTGCTGCAGCTGTTACATATACATTACCGGTCTGGTATATATTTTCTGAATTTGCTGTTGCCGGATTTGTAGTGCCTTCTACGTTCCATGGCTCTGCTGCTGCCCCATTCGCTAATTTCTGCCAAACTGCTCCATCAAA
>NZ_QICI01000120.1 GCF_004119445.1 Chryseobacterium sp. CH21
GCAGCGTAAGTTTTGTACGTGTCTGTTTTGTAATAACCTTCAATATTTTGAGGCTTACCTTGAGCACCGATTAATTCAGCATTGATTACTTCTTCGTTTTCCTTCATAGCAGCAGCTACCGGAGCAAACTGAGCCGCTAAGATTAGATTCCGTCAATAATTTCATTTAAAACAGTACTTGGTCTCATTGCAGCGTAAGTTTTGTACGTGTCTGTTTTGTAATAACCTTCAATATTTTGAGGCTTACCTTGAGCACCGATTAATTCAGCATTGATTACTTCTTCGTTT
>NZ_QICI01000121.1 GCF_004119445.1 Chryseobacterium sp. CH21
AACGAAGACGTGCAGTTCAACGCGCGCTTCGGCGGCGTGCCGCGTCAGGTTTCGGTGCCGATGGCCGCCGTGCTGGCGATTTATGCGCGTGAAAACGGCGCCGGCACGATGTTCGAACCGGAAGCCGCCTACGACGAAAGCGAAGGCGTGTTCGAAGGTCTGGACAATGAGACGATCCCTTCGGAAACCCTGATGTCGGTGATCGACGGCGACGCCCGGATACCGCGGAAGACAACGGCCCGGATGACGAACCGCCGCAGCCGCCGCGCGGTGGCCGCCCGGCGCTGCGCGTGGTGAAATAACCCCGTGACAACAAAACGAAAAGCCACCCAGTGGAGGTGCTTTTTTGCCCGGCAGACGCGCTCAGCCTTTCAAGGCGGCAATGCAGGCGTCGCGCGGCGCGCTGAGATCGCCTACGCGCACGGTAGATAGGGCGTGGGTTGCGCGCTCACGGAAACTGGTGATGGCGGTGTCGCCTTGCACCTCCGGCGGCGCGGTGCAAATGTCATTGAGCGGCAGATCGTTGCCTTTGTTGAGCGCCTGCAACACCGCCGCCGGATTGTAGATCAGGGCCGCGGAGAGGGCCGATTTGATGCCGGCGGTAAAGCCGGCATTGCCGCCGCCGGCCAACTTGGGCGCCAGGGCAATCCAGCTGTCGTCCCCAGCCGGATGCTGTTTCCACGGCGCCGAACTGCCCGGCCTTGCCCAACTGCGCCACGACCGGCCGTGCGCCGCGCGCTTCGATATTGTAACCAACCTCCTGCGAATCCAGCGCCATGGCTGAAGCGCTGAAACTGACGGCCAGCAGCGCGCCGGCCAACAGGGAAATGGAGCATTTCATGTTCGCTATCCTTATCTCGGTGTCAGGCGCAGCCGCGCCCCGCAATGGTGCTAACTCAATACTATAGCGCGTTGAGGCGGTGGGGAGAGGGGAGGTTGTTACAAAGCGTGGCAGGCTAAAAACAGAGGCCCGGCAATATGCCGAGCCTCTGATGGTACGGAAGGTTACACTTCCAGGTAGTTCATGATGCCGTCTGCCGCTTTACGGCCTTCGGCGATCGCCGTCACTACCAGGTCAGATCCGCGCACTGCGTCACCACCGGCGAAGATTTTCGGGTTGCTGGTCTGAACGCGTTGTCGCTGCCTTCCGGCGCCAGGATGCGGCCCTGTTTATCGAGCTGCACATCGTGTGCCGCCAGCCAGTCCATGCGGTGCGGGCGGAAGCCGAACGCCATCACCACCGCGTCTGCGTCGATCACGTGTTCGGAACCTGGCACCTGCTCCGCCGTCTGACGGCCATTGGCATCCGGCGCGCCCAGCTGAGTGCGCACCATTTTCACTCCGGCCACGCGGCCGGCGCTGTTCAGTTCGATGCTCAGC
>NZ_QICI01000089.1 GCF_004119445.1 Chryseobacterium sp. CH21
CATATGTCAGCAATGGCAAGTATAAGATCAGATAAGGAATTAAAAACTTATTTCCTAAGAAAAGTAAGTGAAGGAAAAAATAAAATGAGTGTCCTGAATGCGGTAAGAAATAAATTAGTACACAGAATAATGGCTGTCATCAATAGAAAACAGCCATTTTTACAAAAAGAAGAATTTGTGTCAATAAAAAATTCAAATTTCTCTTGTGTATTAACATAGAAATCTTTGCGAACAAAAAAATGAAACAGATCTTAATAGAAACTTTGCGAACTTCCCGTTTAAATAAAAAACGGATCCAAAAAATTGAATCCGTTTTCTTTATATTTCTATTTTGAAATTAAATCTTAGTTAGCTTTGCATATTTCAGAATTAGGTTTTTCTCTCCTTCATGGATGAAAATGACTTTTGCTTTGATATTCTGAGGATCTGTTCCGTCCAGGAAAGAAACTTCCCCTATTCCGAAACGGTCGTGTCTCACCTTATCTCCTACTTCAATATCCTGAGAAGAAGCTCCGCTTGGATTGATAATTTTAGCTGTGCTTACAGGTTTCAGTTTTCTGGTTTCCGGAGCTGGTTTCGAAGTATCACCTCTATCAATTGTCTTCTTTTCAACCTTTTTGAAGGATTTCATTTCGGAAGGATGTTCATCAAAGATATTGGACTTCACTCCCGAATTATTAATAAACCTTTTTTCCAAAGCAGGATTAAGGAATTCAATATATTCATCATCAATTTCACTTAAGAATCTTGAAGGTTCCGCATCCGTAATTTTTCCCCATTGGAAACGGGAAACAGCATAGGAGAAAAAGACCTGTTTTTCAGCTCTCGTCAAAGCCACGTAGAATAATCTTCTTTCTTCTTCAAGATCTTCTCTGGTAGCCGAACTCATAAAGCTAGGGAACAGATTTTCTTCCAATCCTACCAAATGTACCACCGGGAACTCCAATCCTTTTGAAAGGTGAATGGTCATCAAAGAAACCATATCATCTTCCAGTTCTTTATCCTGAGTATCTGCAGAAAGAGCAATATTTTCAAGGAAATTGGAAAGACTCGGATCACCATCTTCAAGCTGCATCTGCTCTTCAATGAATCCCTGCATAGAGTTCATCAATTCCTGTACGTTTTCAACTCTGGAAATCCCTTCCGGCGTCTGATCATCTTTTAAAAACTTGATTAAACCGCTTCGCTTCGCCACTTCCATAGCAACACTGTAAGCTGTATCTGTTTTCAGCAATACCTGAAAAGCCTTGATCATTGACCAGAAGTCATTCAATTTGTTTAAAACTCCGTTGTTCAGACCTAATTGCGGTGCATACATCGGAAGATTTTCCAATACTTTTGAAACGGCAAGATTGTGGGCATCTGCAAAAACGATCAGTTTATTCTGAGTTGTTTCTCCGATTCCTCTTGCAGGATAATTGATAATCCTCATCAACGCCTCAGAATCATTTTCATTGATCAGAAGACGAAGGTAACCAATAAGGTCTTTTACTTCTTTTCTTTGATAGAAAGAAAGTCCTCCATACACTTTGTACGGAATATTTTTACGTCTCAGCGCGTCTTCAAAAGCACGGGTCTGAGAGTTCGTTCTGTATAAAATAGCAAAATCACTGTATTTTCTCTGGTCACGGTTACGAAGTT
Source organism: Chryseobacterium sp. CH21 (assembly GCF_004119445.1). Lineage (GTDB taxonomy): Bacteria > Bacteroidota > Bacteroidia > Flavobacteriales > Weeksellaceae > Chryseobacterium. The sequence continues at coordinate 1,642 of NZ_QICI01000089.1, forward strand.
CCCAGATATTTCCTGCTACAAAGTTGGCTTCATCAGCATCAGAAAGAGAGCGGTAAATTTTAATCTTGTCCCCTTCTTCATTATCACTGAATACATTTTTCTTAAATTGCTGAAGGTTTTTAGCGATAACTACATTGGCAGCATTTACAATATTCTGCGTAGAGCGGTAATTTTGTTCCAGGGATACCGTTTTGGCATCCGTATAATCTTTTTTAAAGTTTAAGATATTATAGATATTCGCTCCACGGAAAGAGTAGATAGACTGCGCATCGTCTCCTACTACACAGATATTTTCGAATTTTGAGGCCAAAGCTTTTACAATAAGATACTGTGAGTGGTTCGTATCCTGGTACTCATCCACCATGATATATCGGAATCTGTCCTGATATTTGGCCAATACTTCCGGAAAACGGGTCAACAGTTCATTGGTTTTCAACAAAAGGTCATCAAAATCCATAGATCCGTTTCTAAAACACTGATCTACATATTTCTGATAAATCTGCCCAATGAATTTCATATTCGCTTTTTCATCCGCTTCCATCAATTCTGGATTGTTGAAATAAGCTTTCACGGTAATCAGGTTATTCTTATAGGTTGAAATTCTTGCCTGAACTTTTTTAGGTTTATAAAGATCAGCATCAATGTTCATATCCTTCAGAACCTTTTTAATCACGTTCAGTGCATCCTGCTGGTCATAAATGGTAAAATTGGAAGGATATCCAAGATAATGGGCCTCAATTCTCAGAATTCTTGCAAAAACCGAGTGAAATGTTCCCATCCAAAGGCTTCTTGCATTACTGTCCCCTACTACTTTAGCGATACGGTCTTTCATTTCACGTGCCGCTTTATTGGTGAAGGTAAGAGCCAGGATATTGAAAGGGTCTATTCCGTTGTGTATTAAATGGGCAATACGCATGGTCAATACACGCGTTTTCCCGGAACCAGCTCCGGCAAGCACCATCAGAGGTCCCTGTAAAGAGGTAACGGCTTCATATTGTGATTCGTTGAGTCCTTTCAAATAGTCCATACAGCAAAAAAATTTTGGGAACACAAAATTAAGGTATTCGGAGGAGAATTCAAACTTTCGTATGGAAGTTAGGAATTTGAGGGATTAAGATTGTATTAATAGTATGTGTCAATGGTCAATTTTGCTTCACAAGTGAATGGTCAATGGTGAATAATTAACCACCAATTAGAAAATTTGTCTGCAATAATTATTCGTAAGCTCAAACCACGCAACCCGAATCCCGTAAAAATTCACAAGCGAAGCGGATTGACTATTCACCATTCACTTTTACTCTTCTAAAAATTTCCCTTTTTCAAACATATATTTCTATACATTCTGTAACATTTAATTCACTTTTCGTACTAATTGATAAACAATTTCTAAAATTTTATGAAAAAGCGACTTCTTTCTGCTGCTGCCGTAGCTTTCTTCGGGCTAATGCTGAATGCACAGCAAATCAAATTCGAAGAGTATGACCTTCCCAATGGTCTTCACGTAATTCTTCATCAGGATAACTCAGCACCGGTTGTGACAACAGGTGTTATGTACCATGTAGGTGCAAAAGATGAAGTAAAAGGCAGAACTGGTTTTGCTCACTTCTTTGAACACCTTTTATTTGAAGGAACTCCTAACATCAAAAGAGGAGACTGGTTCAAAATCGTTTCTTCAAACGGAGGACAGAACAACGCCAACACCACCAATGACAGAACTTATTATTATGAAACGTTCCCTTCCAACAACGAACAGCTTGGGCTTTGGATGGAGGCTGAAAGAATGCGTCACGCTGTAATCAATCAGATTGGTGTGGATACCCAGAGAGAGGTTGTAAAAGAAGAGAAAAGATTGAGAATGGATAACCAGCCTTATGGAAATCTTTTCTCTACTATTCAGAAAAATTTATTTACGAATCACCCGTACAATTGGCCAACAATTGGTTCTATGGAGGATTTGAACTCTGCTAAGCTAGAAGAATTCCAGGCATTCTACAAAAAGTATTACGTTCCGAATAACGCTACTTTAGTGGTTGCAGGAGATATCAAACCTGAGCAGACCAAGAAATGGATTGAAACGTATTATGGAGGAATTCCAAAAGGAACGCTTTATCCAAAAGATTTCCCGAAAGATGCTCCTATCACGCAAGAAAAAGAAGTTACTGCTACGGACCCGAACATTCAGCTTCCGGCCTATATTTTCGCATACAGAACTCCGGCTAACAAAGAAAAAGATGCTTATGTATTAGATATGCTTTCTTCTTATTTGAGTAACGGTAAATCTTCAGTTTTATATAAAAAATTAGTTGACCAGGATAAAAAGGCACTTCAGGTAGCTGCCTTCAACCAGGGACTTGAAGATTACAGTATTTTCGCATTCTTCGCAATTCCGATGGGACAAACTACGAAACAGGCTTTACAGACTGACATTGATGCTGAAATCAAAAAAGTTCAGACTACTTTAATCTCTGAAGAAGATTATCAGAAACTTCAAAACCAATACGAAAACCAATTTGTAAATGCTAATTCAAGCATTCAGGGAATTGCTGCTTCATTGGCAACCAACCACGTATTGATGGGTGACACGAATTTGATCAACAAAGAAATCGACATTTACAGATCTATCACCAGACAGGATCTTCAAAATGCGGCTAAAAAGTATCTTAATTCCAACCAAAGAATAATCATTAATTACGTACCTGAGAAAAAGTAATCATTTCAACTTTTTAGGTTTAAATATGATTATTAAAAATTAAATTTTTACAAATGAAAAAGCAATTAACATATATAGCTGCAGCATTTTTCTTTACAGGAATGGTTTCAGCACAAAAAATAGATCTTAATGCAATGCCAAAACCAGGACCTACTCCTGCGATTAATATTGCCAAGCCAAAAACTTTCCAGCTAAGCAACGGTCTTACAGTAATGGTGGTTGAGAACAACAAACTACCAAGAGTAAATGCAAGCCTTTCTATGGACAGACCTCCTTACAACGAAGGCGCTGTAACCGGAGTAAGCGGAATTATGGCAGAACAGTTCGAAAATGGAACAACCAATATCAGCAAAGATGATTTCAACAAAAAAGTAGACTACCTTGGAGCCAATCTTAATTTCTCTTCAGGAGGAGCTTCTGCTAATTCACTTTCAAAATATTTCCCTGAAGTTTTAGGTTTGATGGCTGATGCCATCATTAATCCTAAATTCTCTGCGGAAGAAATTCAAAATTCTAAAGAAAGAGCGATCGAAGGATTAAAGTCTGAGGAAAAAAATGCTTCCTCTATTGCAGAGAAAGTTTCTAATGCTTTGATGTATGGAAAAAATACATCAAGAGGAGAATTTGAAACAGTTGAGTCTATCAACAAAATTCAGCTTGCTGACGTTCAGAATACTTACAAAAAATACTACGCTCCGGATAATGCTTACTTAGTAATCGTTGGAGATGTAAAATTTGATCAGGTAAAACCTTTGATCGAGAAGGCTTTCAGCGGCTGGAAAAAGGCCAATACACCTATTGCACCATTAGAGCCAGCTTCAAATGTTGCTAAAACAGAAATCAACGTAGTAGACGTTCCTTCTGCAGTACAGTCTGTTGTTTCATTAAACAACCTGAACACACTGAAAATGAAAGATGCCAACTACTTCCCTGCTACCATCGCTAACTACATCCTTGGAGGGGGTGGTGAAGCTAGACTTTTCATGAACCTTCGTGAGAAAAACGGATTTACGTATGGAGCTTATTCAAGTATGGTTGCCAGCAAATACTCTCCGGAATTCTCAGCCAGTGCAAGCGTAAGAAATGAAGTTACTGACAAAGCGGTGAAGGAATTCATGAATGAACTTAACGCTATTTCTACGGTAAAACCAGAAGAACTAGCCAATGCTAAAGCTAAACTGAAAGGATCTTTCATCATGTCTTTAGAACAGCCTGCTACGATTGCAAGATTTGCTTTAAACCAAAAAGTTCAGGATTTACCAGCTGATTTCTATACGAATTACTTAAAATCTATCGATAAAGTAACTGCTGCAGATGTTTCCAATGCTGTAAAAGCTACGATCTTACCCAACCAAAGCAGAATTTTCATCGCTGGTAAAGCGTCTGATATTTCTGAAGGATTGGAAAAATTAGGTTATCCTGTAAAATATTTCGATAAAGAAGCGAACTCTGTTGCAAAACCAACGGTACAAAAAGTGGATGCTAATGTAACGGTTGCTTCTGTAGTTGACAAGTACATCAATGCTATCGGAGGAAAAGCTAATCTGGCTAAAATTACTTCTTATACAACGAATGCTTTCATGTCTATGCAAGGGCAGAATATCGATTTTAAAATCATTAAAGCACAAGGTGGAAAGGAGCTTACTACGGTAACAGCAATGGGACAGGTAGTTCAAAAGCAGGTATTTGACGGAAAAACCGGTTACTCTATGCAAATGGGGCAAAAAGTTGATGTCACTCCGGAAGAAATTGCTGAAAAGCAAAAGAATCCTGAACTTTTTGAAGAATTAGGTTTTGCAAAATCTGCTGATTATAAATTAAGCGGAATTGAGAAAATCGGAGGTGAAGATTCTTATGCAATCAAAGGTGGAGATACTACGTATTACTACAGCGTTGCAACAGGATTAAAGACCGGAGAAACCAAAAAAGTAAAAAATAAAGGTCAGGAGATGACTATTCCTACCACATTCTCTAATTACAAAGATGTAGAAGGGGTAAAAATGCCTTACACCATCGCTGTAAGCCAAATGGGAATGGACATGACGATGACGGTAAAGTCTTATGAGATCAATAAGGCTACTGATGCTGATTTTAAATAATAACATCCTATTTTTATAGAAAAAACGGCAACAATTGTTGCCGTTTTTATTTTTATCAACATTTGGCGACATCTTTTTTTGTCATTCAGTAAAAAAAGATTAAATTTGCCCATTCAAAAAGATATCAGAATTAATGGATACTATATTTACACTATTGATGGTTCTTATTATGGTTGCCAGTGTTTTATTGGTAATTATCGTTATGGCACAAAATCCAAAAGGAGGAGGCCTTTCCAGTACATTCGGAGGTGCATCATCTGCACAGTTCGGAGTACAGAGAACCAATGATTTCATGGAAAAAGCAACATGGACTCTAGGCGGAACTATCATCGTTCTTATCCTTTTAAGCGTTGTTATTACAGGTAAGCCTTCTCAGGTACTTCCTACACAACAGCAGCCAGCGAAGAAAGAAGCTCCTGCAAAACAATCAGCTCCTGCTTCTAAAACGGCAACTCCGGCACAGACTCCTGCTGCTCCGGCTAAATAAGAAGAATATCATCTTATATAAAACAAAAGCAACTCAAATTGAGTTGCTTTTTTATTTTAGCTTGATCTTTTCAATCTGATGGCGGAGCTTCAATCCTGCCTTTAAAAATGAATACTGTACAGGCTTCGATTCTTTATAATATTTATCAATAAAGATCTGCATGGCTCCATAAAATCTGTTGAGATAAACTTCATCCTTTATGGTACTTTCTCCTTTGTGATGAAGGATAGAAACTTTACCGTAATAGAAATTTTTATATCCGTTTCTTAAAAATGTATAGCAGAGATCAATATCTTCTCCATACATAAAGTACGCTTCATCCAGTCCTCCTATTTTCTCGTAAACTTCTTTTTTAGCCAACAAAAATGCTCCGGTGATCACTTCTACTTCTGCCACAGTATTTTCTTCTATATCGTTTCTGTAATAGGATTTAGACGTGTTCTTTTTAAAGTTGGTAAACAGCTTTTCAAAAGAGTTAAACATATCCGGAACAGAACGCTTGCTTTCGGGTAGGAAAGCTCCTGCTGCGTCATGCATTCTTACCCCCAAACATCCGAAAGAAGATTGAGCATCAGCAAAATCCAGCAGTTCTTTCATATAAAACCCTTCAAATTCCGTATCAGGATTTAAAAGCAATAGGTATTCACCTTTTGCAGCTTTGATTGCCTGGTTATTGGCTTTTGAAAAGCCTCCATTAGTTTCAGACGATATAAAATGTACGTTGGGAAATTCTGGGATAAGATCTCCCCAAGACGTATCTGTAGAAGCATTATCAATGACAATCACTTCATATTCTACTTCCTGTATGTATTTCTGAAGTGACAGGAGACAGCTTCTGAGTAATTGGGTAACATTATAATTAACAATAATAACAGACAGCTTCATATTAATCCTTTTCGTTATATGGTAATCTGTTGATAATAGACCTCCCTAAAGAAATTTCATCAGCATATTCCAGTTCATCTCCTACTGAAATTCCTCTTGCAATGCTCGAAAAATTCACATGGGAATTTTTAAATTTCTTGTAAATATAATAAGCTGTGGTATCTCCTTCCATCGTAGCACTCAAAGCGAAAATAAATTCCTTTACCTGCCCTTCATTCAACTTCTTTTCAATGCTTGGAATATTCAATTGGCCTGGCCCTACTCCTTCCATGGGAGAAATTTTTCCACCAAGAATAAGGTATTTCCCAGTGTATTTTCCAGTATTCTCAATAGCAATAACATCCCTTACATCTTCCACGATACAAATCAGTTCTCCATTTCTCTTTTCATTGCTGCATATTTCACAGATGTCAAAATCTGAAAAATTATGACATTCTTTACAGTATTTTATTTCGTTGACAAGATTAATCAGTGAGTTTCCAAGACTTACAGCTCTGGAATTGGGCTGCTTTAACAAATGTAATGCTAATCTTAAGGCCGTTTTTCTACCAATCCCAGGCAGTCCTGAAATTTCATCTACTGCCTTTGCCAACACTTTACTTGGGTAATCCATAGGTACAAAAATAAGGATTAAAGTTGATAATTAATAGTGAATAATGAATCGTCAATTCGCTTCGCTTGTGAATTTCTGTATAACATAAATAAATTTTAACGCAGTGCCCGCTAGGGAATTTTTATATTTCTTAAAAACGATCGCAAGGGCGTTGCACTCAGCAATAGACAAAGCTGATACCCTGGCTGAATGAAGTGCCCTTGCGATCGAAATAGATAAAAGTAAATATCAGCCTTGCGAACATAGCGTTTATTTTTTGACCAAAAGCATTTTCTGTATAATGTCTCATTATGATATTTTACATTTCTCCCTTGTCTGAGAACTCTAAAAAAACCTCTATATTTGCGGCTTTAATTAAATATGAAAAAAATTAACTAACATGGTACTTAACAATCTCAATTATCCTCTGGATTTCAAATTCAAAATCACTACTTTAGCAAGCGACTTCAACATTACGGACAGAAATGGAAATTATGTAGCATATGTTCGTCAGAAAATGTTCAAGTTGAAAGAAGATGTTATCGTTTTTAATGATGAGAGCAAGGCTAAGGAACTTTTCAGAATCAGAGCCAATAAATGGATTGATTTCAATGCTTCTTATTCTTTAAATGATCTTATTGACAATAAAAACTTTGGTAGATTAGCCAGAAAAGGAATGCGTTCTATCTGGAAAGCAAGTTATGATATCCTGGATGCACATGATCAGCCTAAGTTTAAAGTTCAGGAAGACAGTGCATGGGTAAGATTCTGGGACAGCTTTGTAGGAGAACTTCCTATCATCGGAATGTTCACCGGGTATTTCCTTAATCCATCATATACTGTAACAGGGATTGATGGAAAGGCTTATTTTAAACTGAAAAAAATGCCTTCATTCTTCGGAAGAAGATTCCAGCTGGACAGACTGATCGACATTGATGATGAGGAAGAAAGTCTGGTGATCCTTTCTTTATTAATGATGACTCTTCTTGAAAGAGCAAGAGGATAAACAAATAATAAAACCACAAAAACATGAAATATTTAATCATTGTATTTTCCGCATTTCTACTGGTAGCTTGTAAAAAGGAAAAAGAAACGGTTTCAGGTTCCACTGCTGCAGATTCTTCGCATGTTGCTAAGGATACGGCTTCAGCAGGTTCTTCTTCAGGAAATATTCTGGTAGGAACCATTCCTTTTCCAAAAGAAATTAAAGAATGCTCATGCTATTTTGCTGTGAGCAAAGCTGATTTTGAAAATGAGAGATACATTTATGCAGATGATGCCGGAAAAACAGCTTATATGATGCTGGATGGTAAAAGACTGGCTATGAATCTTATTTCATCAAGTGATATGGAAGTAGATGAATTGCTTACCAAGGAAATAGAAAATGACGATTACAAAATTTCTGTAAAAGGTAAAAAAATAAAAGGTGAAGAAGCTTTGCTGTTTGAAGGTACTCTGACTATAGAGAAACCAGACGGAACTACATTTACCACTCCCATCTATGGAGAATGCGGATGTTAATACAAGCAAAATCATACAAAAATGCTTCTGTAACTCAACAGAAGCATTTTTTATTTCGTAAATTTGAGAAAAATAAAATTCAATGGAATTATCTAATATAGAACCGCAGATTATCTGGAAAAATTTCTCCAAATTAAATGCAGTTCCAAGACCTTCAAAAAAAGAGGAAAAAGTGATTGCTTTCATCAAAGGATTTGGTGAAGATTTAGGACTGGAAACTACGGTAGATGAAGTAGGAAACGTTATTATTAAGAAACCTGCCACTGCAGGAATGGAAAACCGTAAATCTATTGTGCTTCAATCGCACCTTGATATGGTTTGCCAGAAAAACAATGATGTGAATTTCGATTTTGAAACAGAAGGAATCAAAATGGAAATTGATGGTGACTGGGTAAAGGCAAAAGGAACTACTTTAGGAGCTGATAATGGTTTAGGAGTAGCTACCATTATGTCTATCCTTGAAAGCTCGGATATTCCACACCCTGCATTGGAAGCTCTTTTCACCATTGATGAAGAGACAGGAATGACAGGTGCTCTAGGATTAAAACCAGGACAATTGACAGGACAAATTCTATTGAACCTTGATACTGAAGAGGATGACGAGATTGATATCGGCTGTGCAGGAGGCGTAGATGTAACCATCACTCAAACTTACGCCACAGAAGCTTCAAAAGGACAAATTGTAAGAATTGAAGTAAAAGGTCTTCAGGGAGGACATTCCGGAATGGATATCCATAAAGGGTTCGGAAATGCTAATATTATTTTAGGTAGACTTCTTTACAGCGGACTGGAAAACCAGAATATTGAATTAATTTCTATCGACAGCGGAGGGTTGAGAAATGCTATTCCAAGAGAAGGAGCAACTGTTATTTCTGTGAGAAATGCTCAGGAATTTATAGAAAAGGCAACGGCTCTTAAAAAAGATATCTTAGAAGAATTTGCGACTGTAGAACCGGGACTTCAGATCAATATTGAGAACTCTACTTCTTCAGATAAAGCTATTTCAGAAGGTGATTCTAAAAAAGTGATCTTTACTTTAAAAGCTCTTCACAATGGAGTTTACAGAATGAGTCCTGATGTGGCTGATCTTGTAGAAGCATCCAACAATGTAGCAAGAGTAGAATTAAAAGGTGGAGATCTTAAAATCTTAAACCTGACGAGATCTTCCGTAGATTCTTCCAAATATTCAGTAGCAGAGCAATTGAAATCTGTAGCAGAACTGGCTGGAATGAATGTTGAATTCAGTGGATCATACCCGGGATGGAAACCAAAACCAGGTTCAGAGATTGTACAGCTGATGGAGAAGCTTTATACTGAAAAATTCAGCGAAAAACCTCATGTAGTAGCCTGCCACGCAGGTCTTGAGTGTGGGATCATCGGTGCCAACTATCCTGAAATGGAAATGGTAAGCTTTGGGCCAACCATCAGAGGAGCACACTCACCTGACGAGAAGGCAAACATCCCTTCTACTCAGAAATTCTGGAGCTTCCTGAAAGATATTTTAGCGAATATTCCTCAGAAATAGAACATTAAAATAACTATATTGAATATCCAAAGTCTTATGATTTTGGATATTTTTAGTTTTAATCTAAATATATTTAATTGAAATAAAAAATGCTTCGACAGGCTCAGCATGGCATCTCTAATACTAATTGCTTTTTTAGAGGTCAATTTTTAGCAGCGTCATGCTGAGCCTGTTGAAGCATCTCAACAATAGCATAAAAAAATATTATACAATGAAAAGTATCACCGTATTCTGCGGCTCAAGTTTTGGTTCGCATGACATTTACAAAGAACAGGCATTTTTATTGGGACAAACTTTAGCTCAACAAGGTATACAGCTTATATATGGCGGTGCTGATGTTGGTTTAATGGGAACCATAGCAGACGGAGCATTGACCGAAGGAGGTAAGGTCATTGGAATCCTTCCCCAGTTTTTACAGTCTAAAGAAATTGCCCACAAAAACCTAACAGAGCTCATCATCGTGGAAACCATGCACGAAAGAAAAACCAAAATGAATGAACTTTGTGATGGAGTCATTGTTCTTCCCGGCGGCTACGGAACGCTGGAAGAGTTTTTCGAGATGGTCACATGGGCACAGCTAGGGCTTCACAAAAAACCTATCGGAATATTGAATATAAGCGGGTTTTATGATGACCTTATCAAACTGGTACAGACTATGGTGGATAAAGGATTTTTAAAGCAAATAAACAAAGATATGCTGCTGATCAGCAATACCATTGAAGAGCTGTTAGAAAAAATGAAAAATTATCAGGCTCCTACGGTTGGAAAGTGGATTTCTAAGGAGGAAATCTAAGTTTTATACTCATTTACATGAATAACTATAATGTTAATAAAGAGATGCTTGGAGTTGCTACAGTATTTGGAACTATGCTCTTTATTGTTCCTGCTCTTTCTTCTTATTTTATGGAAGATTGTAAGACTGCGATGGAAAGAGTCAAGAAGCAAAAATGTAAAATTAAAGTCGAAAGTATTGAAGGTATAAAATCTCTTAAATTAAAGGGAACTGCTCCTGAAAGCATTCAACCTTGTGAATGTTCTGAAGATGGCCAATGGTGGATTTTCTATAAAGATGAAATAGAACCAGGAGATTACTTTATAAAGAATGAAGGTGAAAGTTACTTAGAAATCATTAAAAAGGACACTCTAATCAGACACGAGTATATATGTTCTCCGAAATAAATATAAAAAACAAAACCCGTCCGGAAAATTCGGGCGGGTTTCTTATTAAGATTAAAAATATTTTCTAAGGATAAGGAGCAATTTCCATTTCGAGCCCTTCCATGAGGTCGGCAATATGTAAGTACACTTTTTGGGACTTTGAACAAACCAGAGCATTAAAAACTAACATGAATTGGGATAAAAAAGCAATAATAACCAATAACTTAATATACTATTTTAACACTTAAATAAAAAAGACACATTATTATTGATATCAACATAATTTGATTTTTATGATGCTGATATAAAATATCTATCCCAAACTCATGTTATATTGTTTTAAAATAATCACTAACTTGAATGGTTATGAACCAACCTCAAAATCTGCTCCGTATTTTTTAAAACCCTTTTACCGGCATTCCTGAGTAGTGTAAATGTATTAACTTCCATTTTCCGTCCTCCTTTCGATAAACATGCGTTTCTCTCCCAGCCATATCTACAGGTTTATCCCCTGCTTTAAGTTTTGCATTAAGCTTCCAATAAAACTCTACAACGGCAGTATTATCAAAAATATAAACAGCAGGCTCACGTTCATCTGTTATCATCCGCAGATTCCGGTCTTTCAGAACTTCAAATATAGGTGCATAGAAATTTTTCTTAATTTCTTCAAATCCCTTCTGGTGTCCACGGATATTAATATTAGAAACTTCCGGACTATGCTCCCAGAGCTCATCAATAATTTCCGGATGAACATCTCCTTCATTAACACTTTGGGTATACCTCTTAACCCTGTCTAAAATTTGTTGTTTTTCGCTTGCATTTGCAGGCGATATTTCATTATTTTCTTTCTTACAACCTGAAAATAACAGAAGGAAAGATGCAAAAATAAAAAGGCTTATAGATTTCATTGTCTTATATAAATTTTTATAAATTAATTTTACTTATTATCCTGAATATCATATTATTTTGAATAATAAGAATGATGTCAAAAATGCAATACATCGGAAAAATTAACAATTGAAAGTCAAACTATTACTAACAGAAATCATTTCACTTAATGTTCTATTTTCTCCATTATCCTACTTTCCAAAAATTCCTTTTGCAGCAGGCTTAAATCTGAATATACGGTATGGTGGAACTGTTTTATCCTGCCCGTTATTGAAAGCTCCTCCCAAAGGAAGTTGCGTTGCAGGCACATACATATAACCGTCCTTATTACAACTGGCTCCATCCGGCCATATCAAATCGGGATGCGAAGCATAGCGATAAGGCTTTCTGGTACCCGAAGGTATTACTTCTATACTTTTTGTTTCCAGATAAGTCAAATAAATATTTCCCGCTTCATCAATACTTGCCCCGCCATTATTTTCCTTCGATGAATAGGTTTCTACTTTACTTTCCAATACAGAAGAAGGAAGAGACTCATTAAGTACATCTTGTATTCTGACTCTGTATAATTTGGATCCGTTTAATGGGGCATAATACAACCATTCATTATTTTTATCTGTTGTAATACAGTCGGCGCCTACTAAAATAGGGGTATTAGTCCCGGGAATATTCAGTTGCCTGCCATCCACTACAATAGGTTTATTTTTTTCAGGCATCGTGCTATAATGGCTCTGTAATATCCGTCGGCTTTTTCCTGTGGTAATATCCACAATAATTAATGCTGCTTTACTGCCATTTCCGTTAGGCCCAATATCTTCATCAGCTATAATAAAAGTTTTTCCATCATTCAATATCGTAAAATCGTTAAGCTGGGAAGAAGGCAGGCTGGCTGGGGCAGGAATTTTCACTATTTTTTCCAATGTATTGGAGATCGTATTCCATCCAACAAATTTTGGGGTAATATTATTTCTGAAACCCATGTCCAGCATCCATACCACTCCTTTATGATCACTTCTAATGCCCAATACCGTACTTAAAAAATTTTCATTATCCGCTTTTGGAGTATTCCAGTCCACATTGGGAAATGCTGAAGTTTGTCCGGTAGCTGCATTATATTGCATTACTCTGATCTGTGGGTCAAAAAAGGATGATTACTAAAGACCAATTCTCCGGAATTTTTATATGCAATGTTCCCTACAGGACTTGATACTTCCGCAAATAATTCTATTTCAGCAGTGGGTAGCTTTTCAGATATATTCTCCTTTTCATTGTTACAGCTCCACAGCCAAATGGAGAGAATTGACATGGTAATGAGGTATTTCATTTTTAAATATTTAATGCATTATAACTAATAGGTTTAAAAATCAGATTCTTTTTTGTAAGTATAAAATTATCTGATATTTCATCCCATAATCAGTATATAACCGTCATATTTTAGTATATTTTTTCGTTTTAAAAATATATACATCATGAAAAAACATTCAAAAACAAAAAACTCCTGAAAAAATACATCTTCAGGAGTTTTCTTATTAAGATTAAAAAATATTTTCTAAGGATAAGGAGCAATTTCCACTTCGAGCCCTTCCATGGCATCGGCAATATGCAACTGGCATCCCAATCTGCTGTTGTCTTTCACATGGAAAGCTTCAGCCAACATGGCGTCTTCTTCATCTCCCATCGATTCCAAACCGGGATCATTAATTACATATACTTGGCATGAAGCACACATCGCCATTCCTCCGCATACCCCAATAGTACCTTCTTCTGCCAATTCATAGGCACGGATAATTTCCATTAGGTTCATGGACATATCCGTAGGAGCTACGACATCGTGGGTTACACCTTCTCTATCGGTGATTTTAATATTAACGTCTGACATAATTCTGCAAAATTAGTCAATTTTTTTCACAACCGCCTTCTCTGCTTCTTTACGGCTTCCGTCAAATCCGTCTACACCACTTACGGTTGTATATTTTAATACGAATTTTTTGCCTGGGTTTAATCTGTTATAAACACTCTGACACATTAAAGTAGCTTCGTGGAAACCACAAAGGATCAATTTCAGTTTTCCAGGATATGTGTTGATATCCCCGATCGCATAAATACCATCAATGTTAGTCTGATAATCAAGTGCATTGTTTACAACAATAGCATTTTTCTCGATATTTAATCCCCAGTTTCCGATCTCACCTAATTTTGGTGTCAATCCGAATAATGGAATAAAGTAATCTGTTTCAATATCATAAGCTTCCTGCCCTTCCACTTCTACTGTGATCGCTTCTACTTTTCCGTCACCTTTAATACCAGTAACTTCAGCAGGAGTAATTAATTTAATTTTTCCTTGATTTTTCAAATCCTGAACTTTCTCTACAGAATCCAGAGCTCCTCTGAACTCATTTCTTCTGTGGATCAAAGTCACTTCGCTGGCAACATTAGAAAGAAAAACACTCCAATCCAAAGCAGAATCTCCTCCTCCGGCGATCACTACTTTTTTGTTTCTGAAATGTTCAGGTTCTTTAACGAAATATTCAAGGCCTTTTTCTTCATAATCAGCAAGATTGTCAAAAGTAGGTTTTCTAGGCTCAAATGTTCCTAATCCACCTGCAATAGCAATCGCTTTACATCTGTGAACAGTTCCTTTGTTTGTGATCACTTCAAACCACTCATCATCTACTTTTGTGTAAGAAACTGCTGTTTCTCCCAAAGTAAATCCAGGTTGAAACTGCTTGATCTGCTCCATCAAATTATCCACCAATTCTCCGGCATTCACTGAAGGATAACCAGGGATATCGAAAATAGGTTTTTTAGGATAAAGTTCCGCTAACTGCCCTCCCGGTTGTGGAAGCGCATCTATAATATGGCACTTCATTTTTAATAAACCAGCTTCAAAAACTGCAAAAAGTCCTGTAGGTCCCGCACCTATGATCAATATATCAGTGGTTATCATAATCTTTAAGATAATTTAATTATACATGTAACTGCAAATTTACTAATTTTAATGCGAAGCATATTTAATTGATTCTAAATAAAAACCTGAGATTTGTCAAATATCTATCAATTAAGATTTTAAATTTGGCAATATTTTTGTAAATGTCTTGTTATGAAGAAAATTTCAATCCTTTTTGCAGTATTAATATTCTTTTTTGGCTCAGCCCAGATTGATAATATCGCGGACGGCGAATCCATCACTCTTAGGATCCACTACGGCTTCCTTAATGCAGGAACCGCCAACCTTACTACAAAACAAACCACTTACAAAGGTGTACCTCATTTGTACGTAAAAGGTACAGGACAGACTACCGGTGCCGTAAAAGCATTCTTCAAAGTGGAAGATTTATATGAAAGTTTCATCAATACACAAACAGGATTACCCAGTTTCTATGTCAGAAATGTGCGTGAAGGAAGCTATCGCCAACATTTTGAAACGGTTTTTAATCACGATAATAATACTTTAATTTTAACAGATAAAAAAACTCCAGCCAATGGCTCAAAGGTTTTAAAATCGGTAAAAGGGGTTCAGGATATGCTTTCCTGCTTTTATTATTTAAGAAGTAAAAGCCCTGATGAGCTGAAAGTAGGAACTATCATCAATATGAATGTATGGATTGATGACGAAATGTTTCCTTTCCAGCTCAAAGTAGTGGGAACCGAGAATTTAAAAACAAAATTCGGAACCATCAACTGCTTAAAGATAATTCCTTCTGTAAAAAGCGGAAGAGTATTCAAAGAAAAAGAAGGGGTAACCATGTGGGTTTCCAATGATGCCAACCATGTTCCTATGCTGTTGAAAGCAGAACTTGCAGTAGGTGCACTGAAAGCCAGCATTGATGATTACAAGAATGTAAAATATCCTTTAAAATTCAGTAAATAACAATATAAACTTTTAAAGATAAAGCCTGTAATTTTTACAGGCTTTTTTATATTCAATGTAATAGAATGTTAACATTAATTGTCCTTATAATAGAGGCAGACAAAGAGCTGCAGCATGTCAATACTTCAATTCAACAGCGGTTGATCCAAAGTATGGGCATAAGAAACAGACACGTGTAAATTTTTCAATAAGATCAGTTTTTAATTACGTTTTGTTTCTTAGGTCAGTAATTAAAAACAAAAAACCTCCGGAGCTCCGGAGGTTTGATTTTTTATAGTGTTTTGAACTGTTCCAGTGTTCTGATATCGTTTTCAAAGAACATTCTGATGTCACTCATCTGGTAAAGAAGCATCGTGATTCTTTCAATTCCCATTCCGAATGCATATCCTGAATATTTCTCAGAATCAATATTTACATTTTTCAGTACGGCAGGGTCTACCATTCCACATCCCATGATCTCCAGCCATCCTGTTCCTTTCGTAATTCTGTAATCTGTTTCAGAGTTTAATCCCCAATATACATCAATCTCAGCACTTGGCTCTGTGAACGGGAAGAATGAAGGTCTCATTCTGATTTTAGATTTTCCGAAAAGCTCAGTTGTAAAGAACTGAATAGTTTGCTTTAAATCTGCAAAACTTACATTCTCGTCAATATATAATCCTTCAATCTGATGGAAAATACAGTGAGAACGTGAAGAAATTGCTTCATTTCTGAAAACTCTTCCCGGAGATAAAATTCTGATCGGCGGCTGGTTTTCTTCCATATAACGGGTCTGTACGGAAGAAGTATGTGTTCTCAAAAGAATATCAGGATTCTGTTCAATGAAGAATGTATCCTGCATATCTCTTGCCGGGTGATATTCCGGAAGGTTAAGCGCCGTAAAGTTATGCCAGTCATCTTCAATCTCAGGACCATCTGCTACTGCAAAGCCAATAGATTTGAAGATTTCAATAATTCTGTTTTTTACCAGATTGATCGGATGTCTTGAACCCAATTCCAATGGAAAAGCGGGTCTTGTAAGATCTTCTTTTTCAACCACAACGGAAGATGCTGAAGCATTTTTCAAATCCTCCAGTTTTACAGCAACTGCCTGTTTTAAAGTGTTGATCTTCTGTCCGAATTCTTTCTTTTGGTCGTTAGGAACTTCTTTAAATTTTTCAAAAAAATCATTAAGAACACCTTTTTTACCATTGTACTTGATTCGGAAGTTTTCGATATCTTCCTTAGAGGTAGCATTGAAGCCATTTACTTCGACCAGTAGTTCTTCTATCTTTTCTATCATTATTTTACCCTTTCAAAATGTTTTGCAAAAATACGATTTTAAGTTGAATAATAAGTCTGTCAAAAAAAAATCTGCCTCTTTTTCGGGAGGCAGACTTCAATCACTTATTTCACTTAAATAAAAAAATTATTTCTTTTCTAAAGCTTTAACGCTGATCTGAAGAGTCACCTCATCTTTAATCACACCGTTTTCAGCAGGAGCCTGGAACTTTACCCCAAACTCTTCTCTTTTGATATCTTTTGGCTCAGTAGCTACACTCACTTCTCCATTTTTTACAGAAACATTAGCTTTAAACTGAACAGGTTTTGTAATTCCTTTAATGGTTAAATTACCCTCCAAAAGAGTATTGTAATCACCTTCCGTAGCAGGAGTAACCTTTGTAATCTCATAAGAAGCTGTTGGGAATTTTTCAACTTCAAAGAAATCACCGCTCTTCAGGTGGCCATTTAATTTTCCTAAATCTTCCGGGCTGTCTTTCAGATCCACAGAAGTTAAAGAGTTCATATCAGCAACGAATTTTCCGCTTTCCAGTTTTCCGTCTTTCACCGTCACATCTCCACTTTCAAACCTGATTGTTCCAAAATGACTCGTATTTTCAGATTTAAATACTTTATATCCCTTCCATTCAACCTTACTGTTTAGCGTATCCAAAGTGAACTGGCTACCTTCTTTTGTAGTCGTCACCTCATTACTCTCACTGGTAAGCGGTTTATCTTTTTTACAAGAAACCATTACAGCAGCAACGAATAAAGCAGGAATAGCTAACGAAAACAGTTTTTTTCTCATTTTTGATTTATTTTTATTACTCCCGCTAATATAATAAAAAAAATTGTGTTTTCATAAAAACCTTACATTTGTAATATGCTATTAGAAATAAACAATTTATTTTTCTCCCATAATAAAGAAAATCCCCTGTTTCAGAACCTTAATCTGAGGTTTGAAGAAAACAGAATCATCGCTCTTGCCGGTGAAAGCGGATGCGGAAAATCTACTCTTCTCAATCTAATCTATGGTCTTTTGGATTGGGAAAGCGGAGACATTATTTTTAACGGAACAAAGCTTTTGGGACCGAAGGGAAATCTTGTTCCCGGAGAACCGGAAATGAAATTCGTAGCACAGAATTTTGATCTTATGCCTTACGCTACGGTTGCCGAAAACGTAGGAAAATTTATTTCAAATATCAATTTAAAACAAAAAAAAGAAACCGTAGCAGAACTTCTTGAAGTGGTAGGTCTGCAGGAATTTGCTAACATACTTCCCAAATATTTAAGTGGGGGACAGCAACAGAGAGTAGCAATCGCCAGAGCATTATCAGTACTCCCAAAGCTCCTTATTTTAGATGAGCCATTCAGTAATCTGGATTTTCCGAGAAAAATTGAGCTCAGGGAAAGACTTTTCAGATATGTAAAACAACATGGAGTTTCTTTAATTATTTCCACTCATGAACTTCAGGATATCATGCCATGGCTGGATCAGATCGTCATTTTGCAGGATGGAAGACTGATTCAAAATGACAGTCCGGAAGAAACCTACAGAAACCCTTACAACTCTTACGTAGCCAAATTATTTGGAGAAGTGAATATTTTCAGTGAAAGCGAAGCGGATGATTTCAAGCTTCCGAAATTTTCTTTTTATCCGAAAGAAATCAAAATCACAGAATCCGGTCTGGAAGCCGAAGTACTTGAAAGTAGATTTGCAGGAAATTATTATTGGAATAAACTCAGAGCAAAAGGAAAAGAGCTGGTTGTGTATACTGATGAAAAAATATCAGGTACAACATTTATTTCTTTTGTTTAAAGGCTTAATCCCAAAATAGTAAAATTGCTCAGCAAACTCATAGTTTTACCTTTTCGTTATTTCACGTATAACTTATACATTCACTTACACTTATCAATAAAAAAAATACAAACATAAGAATCAGTTGTCAAACTTTTTCTTACATTTGTATCTCCAAAGCTTAAGGAAATTTTTGGTTATTTCTCTTTCTGCCTTCCAGACGGACATTAGCAATCTCGCAATTAAGTCTTATGAAAGATTACACTGTCCAATCTTTTCCTTTTCTTATTTATAGGACATAAGAAAAACAATGTTTTCTTACGCTTTCTTTACAAATTCTGATTTAAGAGCCATCGCCCCGAAACCATCAATTTTACAGTCAATATTGTGATCACTTCCTGGTCTTAAACGGATATTCTTCACTTTTGTTCCAGCTTTTACCGGTTTTGGAGCTCCTTTTACAGGAAGATCTTTTACTACCACTACAGAATCTCCATCCTGAAGTTCGTTTCCGTTTGAATCCAATATTTTCCCTTCATTTGCTGCTTCAGAAGCTGCTTCTGCTGGATCCCATTCGTAGAAACACTGGGAACATACCATCATATTATCGCTTGGGTAGGTAAACTCAGAGCTACATTTTGGACAAAGTACTGTATCACTCATATTTTTATTTTTTGCAAAGGTAGAGCTTTTTGGAGGTTGAAGTCAAGAGGGAGTAACAGGACTGTCAATAAGTCAATTTTTGCTTCGCAAAGTGAATGGTGAATTCCAACCCGGAACTTAACCCCCGAACCTCGCATCCCGAAATCTAAAATAAATTCACAAGCGTAGCGAATTGACAATTGACTATTCACCATCTTATTCATCAACTCTCCCACCCCAAATTCCATACTCTCAATTAAAAGTCGTATTTTTGCAGATTCAAACAGCGAAGCAAACTTATGGAACTTATTCACAGAAACTTGGCGATCGGAATTCACGATGCCCTACAGGAGACATTTTTTGAGAAAAACAAATATGCAGATAAAGTTATTGAAAGACTTTTGAAAGCAAACAGAAAATGGGGAAGCCAGGACAGAGCCGTTGTTTCTGAAATTTTTTACAATATTATCCGTTGGAAAAAACGTCTTGAATACTACATGGGTGAAGGCGTAAAACCCAACAATATCTATAAACTGATCATTGCATATTTACTTTGGAGTAAAACCAATTATAAAAAATTTGAAGAATTTGACGGAATCAAAATTGCCGATATTCTTACCAAACTTAAAAAGAATAC
Source organism: Chryseobacterium sp. CH21 (assembly GCF_004119445.1). Classification (GTDB taxonomy): domain Bacteria; phylum Bacteroidota; class Bacteroidia; order Flavobacteriales; family Weeksellaceae; genus Chryseobacterium. Next base: position 21,715 of record NZ_QICI01000089.1, read on the forward strand.
CGTTCCAACAAAAGCAATAGAACACTCTATTCCCGACTGGCTGGCTGAAACTCTTGAAAAGGAAATAGGTGCCAACTGGGAAAGAGAAATGGCAGCTTTGAATGAGCAGGCTCCTACAGTTTTAAGAGCAAACTCTTTAAGAACAACACCCAAAGAACTTATTTCTGACCTTGCAGATGAAGGAGTTGTTTCCTACCCTATTAAAAACTATCCTGATGCTGTTCAGCTGGAAGAAAAGAAAAATGTTTTCCTTACCACAGCTTTCAAAGAAGGATTATTTGAAGTTCAGGATGCCTCTTCTCAGAAGATCGGTTATTTCCTTGATGTACAAGAAGGACAGAGAGTAGTGGATGCATGTGCTGGTGCTGGAGGAAAAACCCTTCATTTGGCAGCCATCATGAAAAACAAAGGTCAGATCATCGCATTAGACATCTTTGAGTGGAAACTAGCCGAATTGAAGCGTCGTGCCAAAAGAGCAGGTGCCCACAATATTGAAACCCGTATGATTTCTGACAATAAAGTGATCAAACGTCTTCATGAAAAAGTAGACAGACTTTTGATTGATGCACCATGTTCAGGTCTTGGAGTTTTAAAAAGAAACCCGGACAGCAAATGGAAAATTGACCAGGACTTTATTGACAGAATTAAAAAAGAACAGCAGCAAATCCTTCAGGACTATTCTAAAATGCTTAAAAAAGGAGGAAAAATGGTATATGCTACCTGTTCTATGCTTCCATCAGAAAATAATCTGCAGGTAGATGAATTCATCAAAAACAATCCTGGATTCAAGATGATTAAAGATGAAAAAGTAATGCCTAGCCAAGGCTATGACGGATTCTATATGGCTTTGATTGAGAGAATTTCTTAATCTAAATCCAATAAACAATACATTAAACTACTCTACTTTCTGGAGTAGTTTTTTTTTATTTAAAAACCTTTCTGAAAAAACTGTAACAAATTTTGTAACATTTCAACTCTATTGTCTACTAACTGTATAGATTAAAACCGGTTTGATGCTGTGGAAAGTTTAGAATACCTTTGCAGCAAACTCATTTATTTATGCATACAAGAATTGTTTTCAATTTTCTGGCTGTTTTCTTATACTGTCTGTTTTCTGCACAGACGTACGAAATTCAGTTCGCAAGTTCTTATAATGGAAAACCAGTAACAGATCAACCCTCTACTATTGTTTGGGTTAATGAGAAAGAAAACTTCATTCTCAACAGCACGATCAAAGAGCAGAAAAGCAGCTATCCTTATGAGATCACTAAAGTAGAAAAGCCCTCCAACACTATTGTTTCTTATGCTTTTTTAAAACCGGGATCCATTATTTCAGCATCAGATACAGAGTCTGTGGGAAAACAGGACTTTGAGCTCACTAATGAAACCAAAAAGATTTTAGGATATAACTGTAAAAAGGCAGTCACAAAAGTCAATTCAAATACGATTGAAGTCTGGTATACGAATGATCTGAAGCTTAAAGGCGGACCTTCTGTTTTGGGACAGAATTTAGGACTGGTTCTGGAAGTAGAAAGAAATAAAAATTCTTTAATTACAGCCGGATCTATTAAAAAAATCAAGAATACCGGAATTGAAAACATTCTAAAAGGAAACATCCAGACAACCGATCAGCTTGGATACAAAGATTTACTTTGGAAAAGCAGGTTTACCACTTTGAATGTTTTTGACAATGAAACCATCAATTTCTCTGATGCCTCAAAATCTGACGACCAGGTTAAGAGATATGCTAACGGAACCATCATTCTTAAAAAAGTGAAATTCCCAACGATTACAGAAGGGGAAAATATTTTTGTAGAACTGAAACAACAATCCAATGGGGATGCTTATGACAGAACCGGAACTGTATTTTTCATTCCACAGGATAAAGAAAAGTCTTTTTTTGACGGATTGGAAAAAGGAGCAAAAACTCTTCCTGTCTACGAAAACGGAAACGGAAAACAGTATTACGGAGTAACCGCTACCGAAAGCTACAATCCTGCTATGGAAATGATGAGATTCTTTACTGCTTTTGGTATTCAGAAGTTCAATCATATTCAGCTTAAAGGAAAAAACTGGCAGACTATCAGTCCTTACCGACAGGATATCACAGAATTGAAACCCGCTTTATCAGGAAAAGAACTTTGGATAGGGACATTTATTGGCAACTATGATAAAGGAGGACATAAAGTGAGCCTTGACATTACCATCCATAAAAGCGATCAAAATATTTACAAAAATAATATCGCCATTCCTTTATTCAATACTTTAAATATTATGGAAATGGCAGGACAGGACTATTCTACGATGTTCAATCAGGACAAAGGACTTCTTGTTAATTTCACTTTAAACAAAGATGTGAAAAACGCACAGCTAAGATATACCACAACAGGACATGGCGGCTGGGAAAACGGAGACGAATTCGTTCCGAAAGCTAATTCTATTTTAGTTGATGGAAATCCTGTATTCTCATTTGTACCATGGAGAACAGACTGTGGTTCATACCGTTTATACAATCCGGCCTCAGGAAATTTCCAGGACGGACTTTCCTCATCAGACCTCAGCAGATCAAACTGGTGCCCGGGAACGGTTACCAATCCGAACTTTATTCCTCTTGGAGATTTGAAAGCAGGGAAACATACGATTCAGGTAAAAATTCCACAAGGTCCTACAGAAGGCACAAGTTTCAGTTCATGGAATGTCTCAGGAACATTACTGGGAGTACAATAAAAACAAAACCTTCTTGCATGAGAATTGCAAGAAGGTAAAAACACAAATGATGAAAAAAAATTATTTCGAGCCACAAAGTAAGGGGTAAAATTTATATAATTAATTACCATAGATTAATAAATATGTCATTTTTATTTCGTATAGAAGTTCTTCTATTTTTCAGCTCAACGAAAAAAATTAATCAAACACCTGTCAATTCCAATAATTAATTAAAATTTTTAACTTAAAAAATCAAATTGATTAAAATTTTTCGTATTTAAATATTTTTTATTGTGTTTTATCAACATCCCTTCTACATTTGTCACATAAATAATAAAAATCATGTGTGGAATTGTATGTTTATTCGACGCCAAACAAAAAACTGAAGTATTAAGACCTCAGGTATTGGAAATGTCAAAAAAAATCCGTCATAGAGGACCGGACTGGAGTGGAGTTTTTCAGGACGAGAAAGTAATTTTTTCTCATGAAAGACTTGCCATTGTAGATCCTACCTCCGGAAAACAACCTTTATTTACAAAAGACGGAAAAGTAGTATTAGCTGTAAACGGTGAAATCTATAACCATAGAGAACTCAAAGAAGAATTTCCGGATTATGAGTTTCAGACCCAATCTGATTGTGAAGTGATCCTTGCACTTTACAGAAAATACGGAAAAGATTTCGTAGAGAAATTAAACGGAATTTTCGCATTCGCATTATACGACACTGAAAACGACACCTACCTTATCGCCCGCGATCACATGGGTATCTGTCCTCTTTATCAGGGTTGGGATAAAAACGGAAACTATTATGTAGCTTCGGAATTAAAAGCTCTTGAGGGTATCTGTAAAAAAATAGACACGTTCTTACCAGGATATTTCATGTACAGTCCGGACGGAACTGAGCTTCAGCAGTGGTATACAAGAGACTGGGATAGCTTTGATCATGTAAAAGAGAATACAACAGACATCTCAAAAATAAGAAAAGGCCTTGAAGATGCTGTTCACAGACAACTGATGAGTGACGTTCCTTATGGAGTCCTCCTTTCCGGAGGTTTAGATTCGTCTGTCATTTCAGCCATCACTGCGAAATTTGCCCGTCAGAGAATCGAAAGTGGAGATACACAGGAAGCCTGGTATCCGAGACTTCACAGTTTTGCGGTAGGCCTTGTTGGTTCTCCAGATCTGGCAGCCGCTCAAAAAGCGGCAGAACACATCGGATCTGTTCACCATGAAGTTAACTTTACAGTTCAGGAAGGACTGGATGCTGTACGTGACGTGATCTACCATCTTGAAACCTATGATGTAACAACCATCAGAGCATCTACCCCAATGTATCTTCTGGCAAGAGTCATCAAATCTATGGGGATTAAAATGGTTCTTTCAGGGGAAGGTTCTGATGAATTATTCGGTGGATATTTATATTTCCACAAAGCTCCTAACGCAAAAGAATTCCACGATGAAACAGTAAGAAAACTTGGTAAACTTCACTTATACGACTGTTTAAGAGCCAACAAAGCACTGATGAGCTGGGGTATTGAAGGCAGAGTCCCGTTCCTTGACAAAGAATTCATGGATATCGCAATGACCATTAACCCTCAGGATAAAATGATCAACACTGCTGAAGGAAAAATTGAAAAATGGGTATTGAGAAAAGCTTTTGAAGATTTACTTCCGGATTCTATTGTCTGGAGACAGAAAGAACAATTCTCAGATGGTGTAGGATATTCATGGATTGACACTTTAAAAGCAGTTGCTGAGAAAGAAGTCACAGACGAAATGATGACAAACGCAAAATTCAGATTCCCGTTAAACACCCCTCAAAACAAGGAAGAATACCGATACAGAACTATTTTTGAAGAGCATTTCCCAAGTGAAACCGCAGCAGCTACCGTTCCATCGGTTCCATCTGTAGCCTGCTCCACTCCTATTGCATTAGAATGGGATGAAGCGTTCAAAAAAATGAATGATCCAAGCGGAAGAGCTGTTAAAGTGCATGAAACTTCGTATTAGATAGGTATGTTGGTGAATGGTCAATCGGCTGCACTGGTTAATTCGTTGTGGGATTCGAGATTTCGGGTTTCGGGATATTTTAACGCAGAGTACGCTAAGATATTTCTTAATATTTAAGATCGATCGCAAAGGCGTTTCACTCAGCAATAGACAAGCCGATTTCTTAGCTGAACGAAGTGCCTTCGCGAACAAAAATAAAATGTTACTAAACAAACCTTGCGCACATTGCGTTTGATTAATATAAATTTTAACGCGGAGTGCACCAAGATATTTCTTAATATTTAAGATCGATCGCAAGGACGTTGCACCCAGCAATTGACAAGCCGATTTCTTAGCTGAACGAAGTGCCTTCGCGAACAAAAATAAAACGTTAATAAACAAACCTTGCACACATTGCGTTTGATTAATATAAATTTTAACGCAGAGTGCGCCAAGATATTTCTTAATATTTAAGATCGATCGCAAGGACGTTGCACCCAGCAATTGGCAAACTGATACCCTAGCTGAACGAAGTGATTTTGCGAACGAAATAGATAAGATGAAAGATAAACCTTGCGTCCATTGCGTTTGTTTTTTAATTATTTACCATAATAATTAGCTATTGACATGTATATTTTTCTCATTCAAACATTTAACTCCCTCAGTTATAATTTATCAATCCTTTAGCAATACAGGATTTTTTTTTGAATTAACAATAACAATATGGCATAATTTAACTGACAATCCAAAATAATATCTAATAAATAATTATATTTGGAAAACGAAAATATCAATTATAAAAAATGAGAAGAAACCTTACTGTTTTATTTGTCTTATTATCCATAAGTTTTGCTTTTGGACAGGGGAAATACGGCAAATATCTGAATTCAAAAAAGCTTGCTTTAGCTTATAAGAGTGTGAAAGATGCAGATAAAGATGACTACTATCAACAATTCTACTGGCTTGTAAAAGCAGAGCAGCTGAAAACGTATCCTCACCTTAAGGATATAAAGCCTATCGTTTTATATGAATTTGTAAAATATGTAAATCCTCAGAATCCAACAAAAAAACTGGATGCAAGAGGTAAAGAATTGAGAGCAACCGCAGAATTATCTTTGAATCAATATTTTAAAAATAAGAATTTTGAAAACAATTCTGTTTTAATGTATAACCTTGAAACTTATGTAGACCCATCTAAAGGACAATTCTATACGAAGGTAGATCCTGAAAAAATCAAAGAACTGGTTCCGAAAGAACTGTTTGCTTTCAACTCATTCAACAGAAATATAGGAGAAGAAAAAACATATTACCTTTGGGTGGATAAGAAAAAAGATGATCTGAACATTGTAGATATCATTCCTAGCGAAAAAGAAGATAAAGCTTTCTATACAAGACTGAGACAATATCTTCCAAGCTACAAGTTCTCGAAATATGTACCTTCTGTAAAAAAAGGAAACAAATCTGACAAAACAGACATCGAATACTACTACATCATGCCGTTTGAGCAGAACACTGATAACATCGAGTACAAAACAAAGGATTTCAAAACTTTCACTTTAAGCCAGTACAGAAAAGCCGGTGACGAATGGAAAGGGGTAGAAAAACCTAGAAAATAATTAAAAAAGTCCTGTGAAATCTCGCAGGACTTTTTTAATTTTATATGGATTTCTTTATCTAAGGATCAATCTGCTTAAAGAAAGCAGATTTTTTCAAACAAAAAAGCCTGGAAGTTTTTATACTCTCCAGCCTAAAACCAAATGACAGAAGCAAATACACAACAGACATCCATTAAGAAAATCCTTCCCCTGATTCTGGCTACCGCTATTTTTATGCAGATGCTGGATTCCACCATTTTGAATACTTCGCTGCCTTCAATAGCAAAAGACCTGAAAGAGTCTCCTCTTAACATGCAAAACGCTATCATCAGTTATGTTTTGACACTGGCTGTTTTCATGCCTGCAAGCGGATTTCTGGCAGACCGGTTCGGAACAAAAAAAATTTTCATTTTCTCACTGGTACTGTTCAGTTTAGGATCATTGTTTTGCTCCATGTCTCAAAATCTTACCCATTTGGTTATTTCCAGAGTGATTCAGGGCGTTGGAGGGAGTCTCATGACTCCTGTCGGAAAACTGGCTTTAATTAAGACTTTTGATAAAAATGAACTACTCAAAGCCATGAACTTTGCCATTATTCCTGCTCTTATCGGTCCTGTACTGGGACCTTTAGTCGGAGGTTATATGGTAGATTACCTTTCATGGCATTGGATCTTTCTGATCAATATTCCCATTGGTATTTTAGGAATTGTTTTAGGTTTAAAGTTCATGCCCAATTACAAATCCGATGATGTTGATTTTGATTTAAAAGGCTTCCTGATTTTTGCGGCAGCTTCTCTCCTGCTTTCTGTTTCTCTGGAACTTTTTGGAGATATGCAGAATATTACTCCAGTTCTTGTAGTGTTTATCCTTGGTTTCTTATTCCTTTATTATTACTATAAACATGCAAAAAAGGGAGGTCATCCTATTTTTCCTTTAAACTTGTTTCAGGTAAGAACTTTCCGGGTTGGTATTGTAGGAAATCTAGCTACCAGATTAGGAATAAGCTCTGTTCCGTTGTTGCTTCCACTGATGATTCAGATTGCGTATAAACAGTCTGCAGTAACATCAGGCTGGATTATTGCTCCAATGGCTTTAACAGCTATCTTCGGAAAATCTTCTGTTATTAAAATTTTAGATAAATATGGCTATCGTCAGACGTTAATGGTGAATACCTTCATTATCGGAACACTCATCTGCCTTCTTGCCATACCAAATATCCACACTTCATTATATTGGTTTGTTCCCATTATTGCAGTATTAGGCTTTTTCAACTCTATACAGTTCACCTCCATGAACACAATTTCTATCGCTGATCTTCGAAATTTTCAGACCAGCAGCGGAAACTCATTAATCTCTGTCAATCAACAATTAGCAATCGGTTTTGGAATTGCCTTCGGATTGATTGTTTTAAAGCTATTTGAAAATACAGATCTCATCAAAGGGGAAATTCATAATGCTTTTCGATACACTTTTCTAACCGTAGGAATATTAACGATTCTATCCGGATTTGTTTTTAGAAGGCTGCACATTTCGGATGGGAAGAATATGAAGTCGAAGGAAGATTAAGCAGATTGGATTAAATACCACTCTATCTACTCATATTCTCTCTATCCAACACAGGCTACGAACTTAACACAGATCAATGCTTTTCGCATATAACAATGGTAATTTTGTTTACATAAATTAACAATGTGATGGCAACTAAAAAAATAGAAATCGTAGTATCTCCAAAACCTGCACACTTTGTAGGTGATGGATTCAGGGTTCATAATTTTATTCCGGGTGTACCTGGATTGGATATGAAAAGAATGGATCCGTTCATTATGCTGGATTACAATTCAAAATTTCACTTCAATGGATCAGATACACCAAGAGGTGTTGGAGTGCATCCGCACAGAGGTTTTGAAACTGTAACCATAGCGTATAGCGGAAAAGTAGAACACCACGACAGTGCTGGCGGAGGCGGCGTGATCGGAGAAGGTGATGTACAGTGGATGACTGCGGCCAAAGGTGTTCTTCATAAAGAATATCATGAAACAGAATGGGCAAAAGAAGGAGGAATTTTTCAGATGGTTCAGCTTTGGATAAATCTTCCTGCCAAAGATAAAATGAGCTGCCCGAAATACCAGGCTATAGAAAACTCTAAAATGGAAAGAGTTGATTTGGGTGAAAATGGTTCTGTAGAAGTAATTGCCGGAGAATATGATGGTCATAAAGGACCTGCGAGTACTTTTACTCCAGTTCATATGATGAATGCAAAGCTAAAAGCAGGAGGAAAAGCGGAATTTAATTTCCCGGCTCATTTCAACACTGCAGCTTTAGTGATTGAAGGAAGTATTATCATTAACGGAGAAGAGACCATTAAAGCAGATCATTTTGCCCTGTTTAAAAACGAAGGCGAAACCTTCACTATTGAAGCAAAAGAAGATGCTGTTGTTTTGATTATCAGTGGAGAACCCATCAACGAACCCATCTATCCTCATGGACCTTTCGTAATGAATTCCAGAGAAGAAATTATGCAGGCTTTCGAGGATTTCAATACAGGAAAATTCGGATACCTGGAAGATTAAAAGAATTAAATTTATCTTAATCTTTGATTATTCCTTTTTTTATTAACTTTATATAATGGCAAACCTTATAGGTTTTAAAAACCTATAAGGTTTAATTATCTTAATGAGCAATTTCCTATTTACAGGAACCCTACACCCTTAGTACAAATATTATGAAAACAGAATTTGAAAATATACCTCTTATAAAAGCAGAAAAAAGATTCGAAATAGAATTCAACGGATATTACGCATTCATTGATTATCGGGAGACAACACATCAGATTTCTTTGATACACACTGAAGCAGATTCTGAACTGGCGGGAACAGGTGCAGCGGCAGCTGTAGTAGAGAAAACCTTGAATTATATTGAAGAAAGCGGAAAAAAGCTTCTTCCATTTTGTCCTTATGTTTTCGCTTTTATAAAGAAGCACCCTGAATGGAAGCGTATTGTGGATGAGAAATTTGAAGGATATGACAAACTTTAAGCCTTCATCAGAACTCATCAATTTATTTAAATAACATTTTAAAAAGTATCACATCATCATGTCAAATATTGGACTTATTATAGAAGAAAAAGCAGCAGATATCGGAAATTTCCTGGTAGGAAGACTTCTTCCTTTTCGTGAAAAAAGAGCGGTTGGCCCTTTCGTTTTTATTGACCACATGGGACCTTCAGAATTAAAAGATTATCAAAATCTTGATGTTCCGCCACATCCGCATATCGGTTTATCTACGTTAACGTATCTGTTGGAAGGTTCTATTTTCCACAGAGACAGCATTGGAAGTGCTATAGAAATAAAACCGGGTGCCGTCAACTGGATGACGGCCGGAAAAGGGGTTGTACACTCAGAAAGAACCCCTGAATATCTGAGACACAGTGATAAAAGACTTCACGGATTTCAGATCTGGGTAGGTCTTCCGAAGCATCTTGAACAGTCTGAGCCTACTTTTCACCATATTGAAGCGGATGAGATTCCGGTTTGGGAAGAAGATGGCATTCAGTATAAATTAATTGCGGGTGAAGCCTTCGGTAGAACATCTGCTGTTCCTGTACACAGCAAATTGTTTTTCATCGAAATCAAAACAAAAGAGGCGAAGAAAATAAGCATAGGGAAAGATCTTTACGGAGAAGCAGCGATGTATGTTCTGGATGGAACAGTGACCACAGAAGGAAATTCTTATGGTTCAAAACAGCTAATGATCGCCAAAGACACTAAGCTTTGCGAATTCGATATGAGTGAAAACGGAACGGTTTATCTTTTCGGTGGTGAACCCTTTGATGAAGAACGTTTTATATTCTGGAACTTCGTCAATTCTGATAAAGAATTAATTGATCAGGCAAAAGTAAACTGGAATGACCAGAATCACGAAGCATTTCCTTTGGTTCCGGGCGATGAGAACGAGTATGTTCCCCTTCCTAAGGCTATTTTAAACAGAAAATAATTTCAGTTCAGCGTATTAAATATGAAAATATTAGCATTTGCAGGAAGTTCATCTTCCACTTCTATCAACAGAGAACTGGTAAAATTTGTTCTGAAAGATTTTCAGGATGAGGAAATCAATCTGATTGACCTCAACGATTTCACGATGCCTGTTTTTTCTGTAGACCTTGAAAAGAAAGGTTTTCCGGATGAAGCCCATCAGTTTTTAAAAACTATTGAAGAATGTGACGTCATCATCTGCTCTCTTGCAGAACACAACCGTTCTTACAGTTCAGCCTTTAAAAATGTTTTTGACTGGTCTTCAAGGATTAATGTAAAAGTATTTCAAAATAAACCAATGCTTTTAATGAGTACCTCTCCCGGAGGTTATGGCGGCGGAAATGTGATGAATACAGCAAAAACATTTTTCCCTCAGTTTGCAGCAGATATCAAGGATACTTTTTCGTTACCGAAGTTTTACGAAAATTTTGATATGGAAAGCGGAATCATCAATCCGGATATGCTGAATGATCTGAAAGATAAGATACAGAACTTTAAAAATCAGGTTAAAATAAATGACTAAAGGAAGACTGGAGGCGTTCAGTGATGGTGTCCTTGCTATTATTATCACCATTATGGTACTTGAATTGAAAGTACCGGAAGGAAATAGCTGGGCCAGTCTCAAACCTCTTCTTCCTAAATTTCTGGCCTATATTTTCAGTTTTATTTATGTAGGAATCTACTGGAACAATCATCATCATCTGTTTCAGACCGTAAAAAAAGTAAATGGCAGCATCCTTTGGGCTAATCTTCATCTTCTATTCTGGCTTTCTCTGATGCCTGTGGCTACAGAGTGGATCGGAACTACAAATTTCGCCAAAAATCCTGTTGCAGTGTATGGTATCGGGCTTATCATGTCCGCCATTGCTTATACCATTCTGGAGCATGTGATCATCCGGTGCGAGGGAGAAGATTCAAAGCTGAAAGAAGCTATCCATTCGAAATATAAAGAATATATCTCTATCGTATTTTATGTCCTGGGAATCGCTACTTCATTTTTTTATCCTTATATTGCCATAGGTTTTTATTATCTAGTGGCTCTTATATGGCTGATTCCCGACAGAAGAATCGAAAAAACATTAAAAGAAAATTGATATGGAAACACACGAATATCCTAACGGAAACATCATTGTTATCTGGCAGCCTCAGAAATGTATTCACTCTGCCATATGTGTAAAAACACTTCCAAAAGTTTATAATCCCAAGGAAAGACCTTGGATAAAAGCAGAAAACGCAAGTCCTGAAGAACTTAAAAATCAAATAGATCTATGCCCGTCAGGTGCATTAAGCTATAAATTCAACACAGCAAAATAATGGCGGTAACGGTAAAAGCAAGTTTAAGAAAAACAAAATATTATACAGAAGTAACTGCCGGCGAAAATACTATCATTACGGATGAGCCGATTGATAAAGGCGGACAGAACAAAGGTCTTAACCCTATGGAAATTCTGGCTACGTCACTGGCAAGCTGTACAGCAGCTACTTTAAGAATGTATATTGAAAGAAAGGAATGGGATGTGGAAAACATCAATGTAGAAGTAGAACTGGAAAATTTTCCTTTAACAAAAAGAGCGGTTTTCAAAAGAGATATCAGCTTTGAAGGTATTCTGGATGATGAGCAGCTTAAAAGACTACACACCATTGCGGATGCATGCCCCGTTCACAAAATATTAACCAACGATATAGAAATACTAACTAAATTCTCATAACATGATCGAAGTAAAACAAAACAACGACGAAAAACACGGAAGTTTTGAAGCTTTCATAGATGGAAGACGCGCAGGAATGATGACCTATACCTGGGCCGGAGAAGAAAGATTTATTATAGACCACACCGAGGTGGAAGAAGCCTACAACGGAAAAGGCGTAGGCAAGGAAATGCTTCTGGCAGCTGTAGATTTTGCCAGAAAAATGATAAGAAAATTATTCCCCTCTGCCCTTTTGCTAAGGCAAGTTTCCAGAAAAGTGAGGAACTTCAGGATGTTTTAGTGAATTAGTCACTGTATTCTAACCTTACCATACAACCCTTTCAGAGAGATTTCTGAAAGGGTTTTTTATGCAGCTATTTTATGATTCTTTATTAACGCAAAGCTTATTTTACATTATATTAAACTTTAAGCATGCAAAGAATGAATCAATTTTTAATTGATTTGATGAAGCAAACTGTTATTATTAACTCAGAAAATAGCACCCAGCTTTAAGACAGAAGAGTAAAGTTACTTTTTACCCGTTGTCACTATAAAAAGATGAAAATATAGAGAATAATTTCTTTTATCAGCTTTATAACTTCCTGCTTCCAGCTCCTAGCTTCAAACCTTTCTGAAAATACAGGTTTTATCCCGAACTTAGATCAATTTCAAAAAAGTAATTGTTTAAAAATTGTGTCTGAACTAAATTCATCATTCACGACTGATCTTTTTTATATATTTGCTAAAATTTAAAAATCAGGCATGAATTCAGGAACGATCCTTTTGCTATTTGTTTTCATCTATTTTATTGGTCTTTTGGTCATTTCATATTTCACCAGCCGGAATTCCGATAACCAGTCATTCTTTATCGGTAACAAAAAGAGTAAATGGTGGCTCGTTGCATTCGGCATGATAGGAACCAGCCTAAGCGGGGTTACTTTTATTTCCGTTCCGGGAACGGTAGGAAAAATGACAGGCTCCGAATATATCTACGGAGGTTTCGAATATTATATGATGGTCATCGGGTTCTTCATTGGTTACTTCATTGTAGCAGCAATATTATTACCACTTTACTATAAAATGAATCTGACCTCTATTTATACCTATTTGGGAAAAAGATTCAATGTAGAAGCTCATAAAATAGGTTCTATCTTTTTTATCATTTCAAGAGCAATTGGTGCTACAGCAAGATTATATCTGGTGGTGAATGTCTTGCAGATATTCTTACTTGAAGGATTGGGAGTTCCGTTTTGGGTAACTTCTCTTGTTCTTTTGTTGATGGTACTTCTGTATACTTTTGAGGGAGGTGTAAAAACTATTGTTATTACAGACACCCTGCAGACTTCTTTCATGATTATCAGTCTTGTAGCCTGTATTGTTTATATTTTATCTAATCTGAATTTATCATTTGGGGAAGCTTATACGATTCTTGAACAGAAAAACTATACGCACTTCATCAATTTTGACCCAAATTCCAAAACCTTTTTCCTGAAAACCATTTTGGGAGGAATTTTTATTACGATTGCTATGACAGGTCTGGATCAGGAAATGATGCAGAAAAATATCTCCGTAGATAACCTTAAGAATTCAAAGAAAAACATGCTGACTTTTGCAGGAACACTTCTTATCGTAAATCTTGCATTCTTATTCCTGGGAGGATTATTATATCTTTTTGCATTGCAGCATGGTGCAGAATATGGAACGATAAAGGCTGAAACTGTAACGAATATTTTTGGATTTAAAGACTCAGCAGGAAATATTAAAAATATCATGGGAGATGACCTTTTCCCGGCATTATCGCTTCAGGGATATTTCCCAATGGCTATTTCTGTTATTTTTATCATTGGACTGATCTCTGCATTATTCCCTTCTGCGGATGGTGCTTTAACCGCTGTAACAAGTTCGTATTGTGTAGATTTATTAAACCTTAATGAAGATAAAACCAAAACTGAAAAAGAAAAGAAGCGTCTTCGTATGAAAGTACATTTAACTTTCACCGTAGTTTTCTTTATCCTGATTATGGTTTTCAAAGCATTGAATGACAAATCTATTGTTTATCTGATTATGGAAATTGCAGGGTATACTTACGGACCACTTCTAGGGCTTTTTGCTTTTGGAATTTTCACCAAGTTTCAGATTTCCAGAAAATACTCCATTCTTACAGTTACTCTTTTAGCACCGGTATTGACTTATTTCATCAATACAGCGGTTACCACTTATACAGATTATAAAATTGGAGTTGAACTGATTGTCTTAAATGGATTGCTAACCTTCATAGGTTTATGGCTGGTAAAAAACAAACAACATTTAAAAGTTGTTTAGTTCTTTATAAAATAAATAAAAAGACTGTCCTCCATTGAAGACAGTCTTTGTTTATTGGGTCAATAAAATGAATTGATTATTCTTTAATCCATTTTACGGTTTTCTCTAAACTCTTAGATTTAACCTTAATCAGATAATCACCTTTAACCAATTGAGATAAGTCAAAAGTACCTGTTTTCTCATGGTTCAGTTTGTTATTAGTCTGAGTGAATACTAATTTTCCGCTTACGTCATACACTGTAATGTCATACACATCATTGGTATTAGTAAATTTAATATTCAGAAATCCTTTACTTGGATTTGGATATACTACAAATACATCTTTATTTGTTGCCGCTTCATTTACACCTAATGTTTGGGTAATAGTGAAATTAATAGGGTTAATATTGTAGAAAACGTTTGTTTCTGCAGCCACCATAATTCTTGCCTGTGTAGTATTGACGTTAGGAATGGTAACTGTTTCAGAGCCATCGTTCGGAGTGGAAGCCAGAATCAAACTAGGATAAGTAAGTCCTCCATCTGTTGAAAGATAAATATTTACCGTAGCAGCATTTACCGGAAAAGCAGTTGTATTGGCTACATTCCATGTGATAGTCTGAGTAGAATTACCCGCCCAGCTTACCGCTGTAGTAGGTGCCGTTACAGTGAACGGCCCTGAATTTCCATCAACGGTAATGATTGCATCATCATTGGAAACTCCTGCACAACCTGCATTATTATCTCTTACCGTCAGTCTGAACTCCATCGTTCTTGCGTAAGATGGTAAAATTTCTCCCTTAGACGTAATATTATTGATAACATCTGTAATTTTCGGGAAGTATCTGTAAGGAACTGTTACAGGCATAAATGATCTGAATATCGCAGCATTTCCTGTAGGAACATTCCAGTCACTTGCCGGGCCTACATCATTCTGTTCCCAGCAGTAAGTAAGTGGATTATTATCTATATCTGAAGCAGATCCTTCTAATCTAAATGGTGTACTCTTAGGGATCGTATAATCACCTCCCGCATTTACAGTGGGTGCAAAATTGTTGGAAGGAATAGTTACCTGACACGTTGTTGACTGAACTTTTGTTGTTATAGACTGATATGATTTGGTATGGAAGATAGCAATACTGTTGGCTGCAAGGTTATTGACACTACCGCAAATTCCGGCATAAGCCATAATCGTAATTCCACTTCCCGGTTCTACAGCGTTGGCTGCACTACGGTTTCCACTACAATTTCCTGTAGTTGCGTTAAAAGTATGTGGCCCTCCAAACTGGTGTCCTACTTCATGAGCTACATAATCAATATCATAAGGATCCCCCACAGGGTTAGGTGAACCTGTTATTCCTCTTCCTTTGTTTGAATTATTACAAATTACTCCTAATCCGGCTAATCCACCACCTCCGGTACTGAAGGTATGCCCGATGTCATAATTGGCATTTCCAATCAATAAATCAATCTGAGTCTGGCTTTCATTAATCAGTGTATTGGCGTTATTATTTCCATTAAACGGATCTGTAGTAGCATTCGTAAAAACTACATTTGCTTCGTTATCCACTAATACTAATCTTGAAGCTACTTCCTGCTCATACACTCCGTTTACTCTGTTTACAGAAGTGACAATGGCTGAAAGTGTCTGTGCAACAGTAGGAGTCGCTGTACCCGTTGCCGCTACCGCATATTCTCCTGTACACGCAACAGCAAGCCTGAAAACTCTAATTTGAGTTCCTACGCTTGGAGCTGTGGTTTTTTGAGCGTTTTTTTTTCCTAATGGAGAATCATCCTCGTCATTTACTCCACATGATCTCGGATTTTTATCAATCAGATCACTTTTCTTATAAACGATATAGTTATTAATATCCAGTTTTGCATAAGGATCAATATAGATATCACCAGCTACTACAGATTTGATCTGCGCATGGAATCCCATTTCTGTAAAATCCAGTTTGATAGTGGCATATTTATCATCAATACCTTGTCCTGTAAAAGTAACAATCTGAGGAAACTGGCTTGCTAATCCCGGAGCCATTACTGAAGATTTCCAGATTCTGAACTTTGCTTTCGTACCGTCTGGCATTGGCAGAACAATAATCGGAGCATTATCTTTACGATCACTGTCTTTTAATTCCGGAACAGAATTAAAATAACTTTTCATTCCAGCCACATCCAATGTGTAGGTCATAGACTTTTCCGGTTGCACTGTCCTATTTTTAGGATCTGCTTTAATGGACCTCTCACTGATTACCGTAAAAAAGTCCTGGGCTTTCCCTGAGGAAATGGATATCACAAATATCCCCAAATAAAATAATTGTTTAATTTTCATATATAATGGTATGTAATTTTTACTATTGTAATTAATATGACCAAAAACCAAAGAATAATTAGTTAAATGGTAATAATTCAAATAATCTGGAATTATAAAATTAGTTAAATTAATTCAATTATCACATATGAAAATTCAAAAAAAAGCAAAGTTATCTTGCAAAAAAACAACGATCCTGCTACTATAAAGCATTACCCTCAATAAATATTTTTCTTTTTTTCTTTTCCGTAAAATAACTGATTTTATAGACTTTTCGTTTTGATTATCTTTGGCATGAAAAATATCAACATCATTCCAAAATTTATCAAAACAAATAATAGAAACTTAAAAACTATGAAAAAACTAATCTCAATTCTCCTGTTTTCATTAACATTTGGATTCATGAGTGCTCAGGAAAATTTTGAAGTATCAACCTTACGAATCGGGCCCTTTAAAGTTTTCATGCCTAAAGTTGAAGCCGAAAAGATAGCCGGAACAAAACTGGTAAATTCTAGCGGAGAAAAGAAAAACCTGGTACAATATAATGGAGAAACTATTCAGATTGATCTTTTTGATAATTATATTAATGAAGCCAACCCAAGTGTTCCTTCCATTACTTATATGACCACTTCGAGTAAAAAATTTAAGACCAAAAGCGGAATCGGTGTGGGAAGTACAAGGGATGATCTGATCAATGCCTATAGAAATTATGCTAACTTCAGTGTACGTCCGGACTGGGATTCTAATGGCAAACCGATTAAAGATACCGGTTATTTTAATCTTGAAGATAGCCAGGCTGGAACGCTGTTAAGTTTTAAATTTGTTAATAATATCGTGACGGAAATTTCCGTTTACCTTAATGAGGGCTGTTAAAAACGGAAAAATATTCAAATTAATCAAAATCCGGGTTTTTACATCCGGATTTTTGCATTTCCATAAGCCGGTAAAAAATTGTAAATTCGCATGCAAATAAATCAGATATAATGAGTAAAAGTATTGAAGAGTTGAAAACTCTTACTACGCAGATCAGAAGAGACATTTTAAGAATGGTTCACGCTGTGAATTCAGGACACCCGGGTGGCAGCTTAGGTTGTACAGAGTTCTTTACAGCTCTTTACGGAAAGGTAATGAACTATAAACTTCCTTTCACAATGGAAGGCAAAAATGAGGATCATTTTTATCTATCAAACGGACATATTTCTCCGGTATTCTACTCTACTTTAGCAAGATTTGGTTTCTTCCCTGTAGAAGAACTGAGTACTTTCAGAAAATTAGATTCAAGATTACAGGGGCATCCAACTACTCACGAAGGTCTTCCGGGAATCAGAATCGCTTCAGGTTCTCTTGGACAAGGACTTTCTGTTGCACTTGGAGTAGCTCAGGGTAAAAAATTAGATGATGATCAGTCTCTTGTTTACTCTCTTCACGGGGATGGTGAGCTTCAGGAAGGTCAGATCTGGGAAGCATTGATGTATGCTTCTGCTAAAAAGGTAGATAATATCATTTCTACTATTGATTACAACGGACGTCAGATTGACGGAGATACAGATGATGTATTAAGTTTAGGAAATCTTCATGCAAAACTGGAAGCATTCGGATGGATTGTTTTAGAGGAAAAAATGGTAATGATCTTGAAGCTGTAATTGCAATCCTTGAGAAGGCAAAAACAGAAACAGGAAAAGGGAAACCAGTAGCAATCCTTCTTCACACAGAAATGGGTTACGGAGTTGATTATATGATGGGATCTCATGCTTGGCATGGTAAAGCTCCTAATGATGAGCAGCTAGACACCGCATTCAAGCAATTGTACCTGGAAGCTCCGGCTGATTACTAATATCTTAACATCTCGATTAATACAATAAAAATGAAATATACATATACAGAAAAAAAGGATACTCGTTCAGGATTCGGAGCAGGACTAGCAGAACTAGCGGACAAAAATCCTAATGTAGTGGCACTTTGTGCAGACCTTATCGGTTCTTTGAAAATGGAGAAATTCATTGAGAAAGCTCCTGAAAGATTTTTCCAGATAGGTATCGCAGAAGCGAACATGATGGGAATTGCTGCAGGTCTTAGCATTACAGGAAAAATTCCTTTTACAGGAACTTTCGCTAACTTCTCTACTTCAAGAGTATATGACCAGATTCGTCAGTCTATCGCTTATTCTAACAAAAATGTAAAAATCTGTGCATCTCACGCAGGTCTTACGTTAGGAGAAGATGGAGCTACTCACCAGGTTCTTGAAGATATTGGTATGATGAAGATGCTTCCTGGAATGACAGTGATCAACACTTGTGACTACAACCAAACAAAAGCTGCTACCCTTGCGATTGCAGATTTTGAAGGTCCTGTATATTTAAGATTCGGAAGACCTGTAGTTCCTGTTTTCATTCCGGAAGATATGCCTTTCGAAATCGGAAAAGGAATTATGCTTCAGGAAGGTACTGATGTAACGATTGTTGCAACAGGACACCTTGTATGGGAATCTCTTGTTGCTGCGGATGAGCTTGAGAAAGAAGGTATTTCTTGTGAAGTTATCAACATTCACACCATCAAGCCTCTTGATGAAGAGATCATTTTAAAATCTGTTGAAAAGACAGGTAAAATTGTAACCGCTGAGGAGCACAACTACCTTGGAGGTTTAGGAGAATCTGTTGCAGGTATGCTTGCTAGAAAAAGACCTACAAAACAGGAGTTTGTAGCGGTAAATGATACTTTCGGAGAGTCTGCAACACCAGCAGAATTGATGAAGAAGTATAAAATTGATGCTGCGGCAGTAAAAGAAGCTGTAAAAAGAATTTTAGCTTAATATAAGCTATTCCAGATAGACAAAGCTCGGCGGTTTCTTCGAAACCGCCGAGCTTTTTAATTGCGTATAAACCACCCCGTCAAAAATTCTTTGAATTTCTGCCACCCCTCCAGAGGAGGGGGAATGGTTATCCTTCAATTCTTCATTGTATTAGTTTTTACCCTGCTTTTCGATACTTATTTTATTGTTCTTCCTGATTCAATGGAATTCCCACGGCAATCAGAACCGGACATAAGATTTTTTCTACATATTCATCTTCTCTTTTGTTGGAAGCTTTTGACCCTGAAAAATAATTGCTGATTCTATAGTTTTTCACAAACTGATTTCTTTTTTTTCCGATAGAATAATAATATCCACCTCTTTCATCATTCACGAAATAGGTCATTTCATCAAAATTCATCAGCTTTTTGGAGAGTAAAAGTTTTCTGTAAATGCACTTCTCAGATTTATCAAAAATAAATTTCACAGGAATTCTGAAAAAGAGGTCAAACAGAAAGTAGATTATATAAACACTCCATAATCCTATAGCAATTTTGAACTGATCTCCGGACATTTTATCCATAAAATAATAGATGATCACAGGAAGTGCAACAATTCCCAATGCCAGCCACCACACCAGAGTACGCAGGAAGCTGTAATTGGGCATAAAGCTTATTTCGCTTCCGTTTTCTTCAAACTTATAGCGGTCTCTGATGTCCATTTTCAGGAGTATTGACGTTCAAAATATCCTCTGTTTCGTTGACCATCTTCTGAATTCCTTTTTGAGTAAGCGCCTGGCCTATCGTAAGTTGTTTTTCTTTACCATCAACCTCAAAATACATAGACAGCATTACATTGGTGGTGATAAAGCCCATGTATTTTGTTGCTATCACATGAAAATTTCTGAAATTCTCAATAGGATATGTTCTTGCGGGAACAAAAATGGAGTGCTTTCCGGTAATTGTTTTTCTGTCCATATCAATGATGAATTTCTTGGTGAAGAAGTTGAGGACAATTAATGCTACTACAGCAAAAATAACATAGCTTCCGATTCTTACGCTATTAAAAATTAATCCTGCAACGACAAGAAAAATAATGCATAATACGGTTATAAATACCGGCTGATTTTTAAAGATATATTGGTTTCCTTCCTGTTTGTAAAAGTTATAGTTGTTCATAATTAAAGTGATGGTTCTTTATGTCTTGGTGTGAGATAAATTATTAGTGAATTGATGAAATTTGTACTTGATAAAAGGCTTCTGAGACAATTATTTTATCTGGCTTCATATGTATATTTAAAGTGTCTTTTTAGTTCCCCATTCTTTTAATTGCCCCAGGTAGCCATCCAGTCCAGATATTCACTTTTGTATTCATTATCATTAAGTCTGATGATGAGATCCTGCAGATCTTTTTTCTCAAACTCATAATCTGAAACTGTAAAAATCAGGAACACCTCTTTCCCTGTAATATTGGTAAAAAAGTTTTCGTTTTTAAGCTTTTCCAACACTTCAATACAGATGGAAAATAGCTTCATCTGAAAACCTTCAAACCAATGGTCATCGTCATCATGTTTATAAAGTTCTGTTCTCAACTGAGTACAGATTTCATTGAAATCTTCATCGGCACCCTCCATTTCATAAGTCCATTCTGCCGGTTCATATTTATAATAAAGAGCATCATCTTCATCAGCATTTTCCATTGCCTTTATTGTATTGGCTGCGGGACATACCGTCATTGCCCCTTCGTCACTGTACAGTGCAAAACTGTATACTCCTTCTGCTCCATGCTTTTCATACACTTCTAAAAAAGCTTTCTTAGCAGCATTTTCTATCTGCTGTTTCAAAATTTCAAAATCCATGCTTCTTTCTTTTTTAAAATGGGCGGTAAAAATACCTTTATCCTGTCAAATCAGCACCTTATATTCTTAGAAAGGCTGTTCAATTTCATGATTATGGCTATCTGTTTTTATTATACAAGATCAATCCGGGAATCAAAATAACTGCCC
The DNA here is from genome assembly GCF_004119445.1 of Chryseobacterium sp. CH21. Lineage (GTDB taxonomy): Bacteria > Bacteroidota > Bacteroidia > Flavobacteriales > Weeksellaceae > Chryseobacterium. The sequence continues at coordinate 43,128 of NZ_QICI01000089.1, forward strand.
CAAGCAGTATGGGAGGCAATTCTCCATATTTGAACAACCAGGAAGTTTCTCTGGATGGCCCTATTTTAATAACCACAACAAGGCAGAATCCTATCACAATAAGAATAATCCCAACTATTTTTTTCATAATATCAAGTTTTAATTGTTGATAAATCAGTCTACAAAAGTGTTATAACGGTCCAGGATATAGCCAGCTTCTCTTTCCAGATCATCAAGATTATTGTTTAGTTCCTGGTTATTTTCGTTCAGGCTTCGCTGTACAATCCGCATTTTACCCAGAAAATCGTTCACAGAATTATTGAATGCCTGATAACTGCTTTCCTTTTGTTTTTCTGAAGACGGAATCTTTTCATTGATATTCCTGTTGTATAATTTTTCCATCTGTTGATATTGCTGGGAAAATTTGTTTTTGTAGGCATTCATATCTGTTACATCATAAGAGTCATCAATGATTTTCTGAGCCAGCTCCATGGTTTCTCTGGATTGAAGGATCTGTGTTTTAAGCGGATGGTCTTTAAGGATTTCTATTTCAGCTTTGTCTGCTCTTGGGGACAGTTTTGCAAACAGCTCGGTAGCTGCAGTTCGGTTTTCCTGAATAAGTTTTTTTGCTTTTTCAGTAATCTCTGTTACTTTTTTCCCTTTATCATCCTTCCAATCCTCGGCTTCTTTATAGGTTTCCAATTCTTTCTTTAGATTTTCAAGCTGAGTTGTTGTATCTTTCATTGTATCAACCCAACCTTGAAATTCTTTTCCCAAGACGTCCGGAGCCTTCAGTTCCTGATGGGAATACATCATGATGGAAGGAGTGAAAATGGGTGAAATTCCTGAAAACTGATGATTATCAGTTGCTTTCTTCACAAATTCTTCCATCTGAATTAATGAGTTCTGGAAATTTTTGATAAAATCCGATTGAGCATCATCCATTTTTACTACTTTATTATTAAAGGAAATAATATCTCTGTTTGCATCTCCGGAATTGACACTGAAAGGGTTTACCTGTTTGGTATCAGTCTGCGAAAGTTTTTCTTTCATCTTTTCCAGTTTATCACATGAGGTGACAGAAAAGCTCAGGAAAAGCATTCCTGCAATAATAATTGATCTTTTCATAGTTCTGTATTAATTTGTAATAGGTGTTTTATCTGATTTTTACATTCACATCTTCAAGTTCATTGGTGATTTCCTGCATCATTCTTTTGCTGAAAGACTGGGATATTAAAGGACGTTTAAAATTGGATACATTTTTAAAATTAGCATACAGATAACATCCTATAGGAATAAATCCGACACGAAATGCCTGCAGCTCAAAGCCTTCAAAATTTTCCATTTTATAAATGAATTCCTTACGGTTCAAACCACTATTCGTTACGGTAAGAATCTGATTTTGTAAATCAAAATTAACTTTTGGTGGAATAAAAGAAACAATGGTGAGCAATAATGAGAAGATAAGCAGAACAATTCCTGTTTTCAGATAGCTGGTATTGATGATCAGAAATACAGAAATACAAACCCATGCTACTACTATAATGTGCTGAAATGACATATACTGCTTCACCCGATATCCTGAACCTTCTTTTTTTAAATGTTTAAAATCATTCATATCCAAAATTATCCGATGAAAGAGAATTTGTCTTCAAACATTTTTCCAATCATTGGTAAAGGTTTTTCAACATTATTGGCTGCATTAATGATTCCGATGATCATTAATACCAAAGGGATAAATCCAAATATTCCCAGGACTCCAATTTTAGTGACCATCATCAGAACATTCAGAATAATAGATAAAACAATGGAAAAAATAAGCAAGCCTAATGACTGCTTCAAATGATATTTTAAAAGACTGTTCGATTTTTCTTTTCCGATGACGAAGGAAATCAACCATCCGAAAAGGGTAATGTAAGAAACGACAGATAGTGTTTTGTTGTCCATAGCTGTAAAATTTTAAATTAATATTCTTTGATTTTTTCTGGTTCAAAGTTGCATCAGAAAAATATTCCAATCTCCATTTCTGCAACTACAAAACATCTTCAACCTGAAATATCAGTGACTACAAAACGTCTACAAAAACAAATAACACATTAATTAACAATAACTTAAACAAAACTCATATTTTCATTTTTTTATTTTGGAAATTGACGGGTGTCTACAATTTTTGTACTTTCACCTTATGAAATTAAAATTCTCTCTTATCTATTGTATACTTTTTATCTGCTCCTTATATCCAGCACAGAATACATTCATTGATGGGCTTAAAAACCAGTTAAGCGGAGACCATATTTCCACTGCAGAAAAATTCAGAATTTACAATGAGCTTACCGAATATTACAGAGTCAGTGATCAATATCCTACAGCTGAAAAATATGTTCAGCAGCAGCTGGAACTTGCTCAAAAGGAAAAAATTATGCTGAACAGGTAAAAGCTCTTACCCAAAAAGGAATCATTAAGCTTAACCAATCTGAATACGATAAAGTTTCTTCTATTATAGATGCAGCCAATGCCATTGTTCAAAAGAGTAATGATAAAACGGCTTCATTATATGCCAACTATCTGAATATTTATTATAACAACGCTTTAGGCAAGTCTGAAAGCACCATTAAACTCATTCAGAAAACACTTCCATTTGTTGAAAAACAGCCTTCAGAAATTCTCCTGAATGCCAAGCTTAATTATCTTCTTTACGGAATTTATACGGAATGGAACGATGCTGAAAATGCTACCAAATATGCTAAAAAAGCCATCGAGCTTGCTGAAAAATCAGATAACAAAAATTTATTAAGCTCTGCCTATTCTGCTCTTGCTGTATGTTATTCTTTTAAACATGAAAAAACAGGTGACCTGAAAGATCTGAAACCCGTAATAGAAATGTGCAAAAAGGCAGTAGCCCTGTATCATCAGTTTCCGGGACATGTTTCAGCACATGTGCATGCCATGGCATTGTTGAATCTTATTAATTATTATCTGAGTTATCCTGTGATGACCCCGGAGATCCGTTTGGAAATTCAGAATAATGCCAACGAAATACTGACTCTTACCCAACATACAACCCTAAATCAGGGTATGCAGGCCGGTGCACTTGGCATTTTGAGCAATCTTGCAACACGGGATCAGAATAATACTTTAGCTGAACAGTATCTTCTGAAAGCTGAACAGATTCTTCTTACTCAACAGCCGGTTTATTACCATGTGATGGTTAATGTAGTGAAAGATCTTGCTCAGCTTTATGCCAAACAAAGAAATTACCAGAAAGCATTTGAATACGAGTCGAAAGTATCGGAATATAGCAATCTTCTTTTTGACGAAGGGCAAGCTGAAACTGCCAAAAGACTGGAAGCTCAATATCAGTCCCAGAGAAAAGAATCGGAACTTAAAGCTCTCACCGAGAAAACCGCCAGCCTGAAAAAAGAAAAACTTCTGTATATCGGTTTAGGAATTATCGGATTGATTGGGGCATTCTTTATGTTCCGTTCTTATCATTTTAAGCTCCGGTATTCTATTGAAAGAGAAAATAAGCTTGACACGGAAAAACATGAGGCCGAAATGCAGATTAAGCTTCAGGAAGAAGAACAGGCCAGATTAAAGGCAGAACAGGAACTTCTTACACTTCAACAACAGAAACTTCAAAGCGAGGTACTGGCAAGCCAGCTTCATATCCAGCATAAGAATGAGGTTCTTCAGCAGCTCCAGACCCAGCTTTCTGATACAGATATCAATATTCAGAAGGTTGTAAAGGGAGAAAACCGGGTGGATAATGATTTTGAAAAAATAAGATTCACCATTCAGGAGCTGCATCCGGATTTCTTTAAAAACATCAATGAAAAAGCAAAGCAAAAACTGACTGCTCTGGATCTGAAATACTGTGCTTACATTTATCTGGGTATGGATACAAAACAAATTGCCAATCTACTTAATGTAGAACCTAAAAGTGTAAGAATGACCAAATACCGTCTGAAAAAGAAATTCGGGCTGGATGAAAATACAGCTTTAGAATCTTTTTTTCAGGGTGTATTTTCAGAGTAAATAATAAGAATATTTTTTACTTTCATCTCAATCCTTAAGCTTTTTAGCATCGAGCTAGAAAGCTTCTTTTTTATAAGTCGAATTCATTTACCAGGATCTATACTGTTACAAAAAAACTTTTTTGTGAAAATTCACAAGATATTCACTTCTTTTTTGAAGTAAAAAGTGCTCTTTTTTCATAAGTAATACTACTGAAAGCATGCAAATTCTGATCAAAAAAAACTCTTTATTATGCAGCTTAATTAGCAATTCTTATTATTCTCAGGTATTGTACAATAGAATATATTACCGTACAACCTACCATTATAATCTGTTCTTTTCTTAAGATTATCATTATTTAATTTATACTTTTTCAAATTTCAGATATTTCACTCAATCTGATTTCTAAACTGCTGTAAAAATTGCATCTGTGTACAAAGTAAAATACAAATCATTTACACATTATATCTCTTTGAAGTGAACCGAATATTTATAGTTTTATCCCATCAACGTTGAAGAAATACATTCTTTCAATTTAACAGCATGTGTACAGTGCATGATAAAAAGAAAGAATTATTCAACCCAATGTCAGGGTTTATTTGACAAATATGATTTTATGCAACACAACAACATTACAAACATGAAAAAATTAAATGGAATGAAGAGTAGTTTCTCTTCTTTGGAAAACAAAAAATTGGCCAATACAAGAAGTATTATTGGTGGAGGAGCAACAAATGAAAAGTCAACTTGCGAAACCGGGCCTAATGGACAGCCAGGTAATACAGGTGATACAATAATTTGTATCGATGGAAAACAAGTCGCTACGATGACTATTGATTAGATATTGCGGAGGGGAACATACCCCTCCTTTTCAACAATAAACGGAATATAAATTTCAATAATGAATAGAAAAATAAATTTCATACTGCTTATACTTCTGTTTTTCTTTTCCTGCAAAAGTAAAAAGCTAAACTATATTAATTATTATCACGAAGTATATGCTATAGACAGTATTCATAGTGTAAATAAGGATACATTGGCTACGATTAAAAAGTATAAAAGGTTATTTAGAAAATACCCACCTGTTCAAAATGAAAGAATAGAAGAGTATGAAAAATATATTAAATATGCTGACCGATATAATAAAAACTTCGGAGGGCATAAAAGTTTAGACAAACTAATAACACAGGTAGGCCCCTACTGGAAATATAAAAGACAAGATGCAGAATTTTTTAAACTCTATAAAAAATATGGCATTGATAGTATAATTGTAGAACAGAAAGTAAATGAATGGAAGAGAGGGCTAAATAAAACATTGATTGATTCTTTCAGCATCGCATTTGAAAGAGATCAATATAATGAACGAAAAGGGCCATCCGTTGAAACCAATGATAGAAAAAATGCTAATCTTCTCTTATGGACATTTAAAAATTACGGTTTTCCATCAAAGCAAAAAATTGGATTGGTAGGAAATAATAATACATTTATGCCTATGGGTGTGCTGCTTAATCATATGGCAGGATCTCAGAATTATGAATATTTTAAAGTAAAGTTACTGGAATATGTAAAATCCGGAGAATGTACTCCCAGAGAATACATCGAGATGGTGGACAAACATCAGTATATAAACTCCTCCGAATCAACTTATGGGATATTTCTCCACTATTCTACCCCAACTTTCAATGCTTCGGATTCATCACGCATTAATAGAAACCGGAAGGCTGTTGGATTTCCCAGTCTAAAAGAATCGTCCAATATCACTAAAGATTTTCAAAAGAAGATAAAACAATAATACGCTCCAGCATTCAGAATTTCAAATGATTTACAAATTTTTTCCAGAAAAACACCTATGATACTTATTCTTTCCCAGAAAAATGAAACAGCTACTATAGAAGTAATCAGAGGCTTGATAGCTCTGAAAAAAAAGTTTATCCGGGTTCATGAAGATGAAGCATTTGAGATAAAAACGATAGAAAAAAGAATTCTAATTGAAAGCAGCCGGAATAGATTTTTTATTGATGAAATTGATAGCGTTTGGTACAGAAGAGGCGGATTAAACTTCAGGCGTTTGAAATACAATAATCATTCAATCCTTCTTAATATGAATGAAACCCAATATTGGCTTGAAGATTATATACAAAAAACACTCGAATCTAAAAAACATATCAATAAAGAAAGAACTTCACATGTCAACAAACTTATTGTACTTGATAAAGCCAAAGAACTGGGCTTTGACATCCCAGAATACTTCTTGGCAGATAATACCAATCAGGTTGAACTCAATAAAACAATTCTAAAAACAATTAATGGAAATGTGATTTTAGACGAAATCAAAAAAGATTTCAGTGGGTTCATGTATACAATGGTAGTTGAAGAACATGAAAATCATGATTTTTCATCACTTTTTTCAGGAAAAAATTGAAAAAGATTTTGAAATAAGAACTTTTTATTTGAATGGCCATTGCTGGTCTATGGCTATTTTTTCACAGAATGATGAACAAACAAAAACAGATTTCAGAAAATACAATAAAAAGAAGCCCAATAGAAATGTACCCTATCTTCTTCCAAAACATATAGAGGACAAAATAGAATTATTAATGAAATCTTTAGATATTAATTGCGGGTCTCTAGATTTTATAAAGGCAGGAGAAAAATATTATTTTCTGGAAATCAACCCCATTGGTCAGTTTTCAAGCTTATCCCGAACATGTAACTATGCATTGGAACAAAAATTAGCTGAATATTTATGAAAAGATTATATAAAGAAAAAAATAAATTACCCTTAACATTTAAATACCTTGATTTATTTAAAACCAAGAACACCAGCAAATTAAATAGTGACACCTTATACTATTTAAATTCAGACAAATTTCAGACAGTCTATTATCCTAGAGAAAAACCCTTAAAATCTCTACATCGGCTATTATGAAATATTTTTAGATATCAGATGTACCTCCTATTGAATTAAATGACAAACTCAAAATAGATAATCACTATAAAAATGAATAAATTAATCTTAATATTTGTATTTCTAACTTCCTTTTGTTTCGGGCAGCAAATGAGTTTTATTTATGAAGTAAGTTACCGGTTAAATCATAAAACACCCGATGTGTTTACTACAAAAACAATGATTTTAGATTTTGTAGATAAACAATCTATCTTCAGAGAAAGTATGGATCGGAAATCAGATTCATTAAAATTGAACAATGCCTTTCCTATGCTTTCTTCAGGTTTTGAAAACCAATTTTACATAAAGAAAGATTTTTCAAATCATAAAATATCAAAAATAATTACAAATGGTCAATTCTGCTATCTTCTCCCTATTGATGAAACCATGCAATGGAAGATATCCTCAGAAAAGAAAAAAATTGGAATTTATAATTCTCAAAAAGCTGTGGTTACTTATGGGAATCGAGAATGGACAGCATGGTTTTCTAATGATATTCCCATTAATGAAGGTCCCTATATTTTCAGTGGTTTACCTGGGCTCATTATTTCTATAACAGACCGCAGTGGAGATTATAAGTTTGATTTGGTACAAGTTAAAAAATCCGCAAGCTTATTCAATGCCAGAACAAAACCAATATTGATTGATTGGAATAAATATGATCAATTGGCTAAATCATATTATGATAATCCTAATGCAGAAATGGAACAGAAAATCAGAAATGCTAAAAAAGTTGTTATGCAAGATGCTCACGGAAATGTTATTGATATTGATTTTAGGCAAATGAATAAAGAAGAGCAAGACAATATAAGAAACAACAACAATCCAATCGAACTTAATCATCAGATTATATATAAGCAGTGACTCTAAACAGGAATATTCCAAATTCTAAGTTCCAAGTAATAAAATACTGAAAATAATCTCCATTTTAAACCATAGACTATGAAAGCTTTGAATTTTTACCGGTTCTTTTTTCTATTCATTATTTCTACATCTTTAAAGGCGCAAAACTCAAGTTTTATATATGAACTCAATTATAAACCTAATTCCGATAGTTTAAAAACTGAAAAAATTATTTTCTATTTAGATGTTAGAGGTAAAGAATCTTCTTTCCGGTCACATCAATTTCGTAGGTCAGATTCATTAAGGGCAAAGCAAGGCTGGGGAAATGGGTTTGATATGGAATACAATAATAAACAGCTGTACATTTATAAAAAAGAAGGAAATCGTGAAGCTTTTAAATATGTCTTTGTTCCTTTGATTTATAATACCTACGCTATTCCTATTCAAGAAGAATTTCATTGGAAAATTATTGAAGAAAAAAAGAAAATTGGACAATACAATTGTCAAAAAGCAGAAGTAGAATACGGGGGAAGAAAGTGGATCGCTTGGTTTACAACTGAAATTCCACTACAGCAAGGCCCTTATATATTTTGTGGATTGCCAGGCCTGATTGTAAAAATTTCTGATGAAAATTTTGATTATGATTTTGAACTCACTCAAGTAAAAGACTTTAAATGGAAAGCGCTTTATATAGATACATATCAAAAGAAAATTAGTTGGGAAGACTTTCAAAAGCTCCAAAAAAATTATTATACCGAACCATTGTCTATGATTAATAAATCTGATATAACATCTCACGATGAAAGCGGAAATATAATAAAAACCAATTTTAAACAAATGAAAGAGACTATCAAAAAAAGAATTCGTGAGAATAACAATCCCATTGAACTCAATCACAAAATTGAGTATAAGTAACTTTAAGATCATTGGATTATCCAGAAAAACAATTAGTCTCAATATAATTTATTACCTCATGACCTATTTCAATCTATTCAGCAACATTCTAGCCACTAAAGGCTCAACCCGGATACTTATCTCGGATCTGCAGAGAAACACGTCAGAATTATATCCTTTGGAGCTGTATGAGATTATTGTAGAGCTCAAATCTCATTCTATTGAAGACATGATGAGAAATTATGATGCAGAGTCCCAAGAAATTATTCAGGAATACCTCAACCTTTTGTTAGAAAAAGAATATGGATTTATCAGTAAAAATGACTGGGACCGGAATTTCCCTCCCCTTTCTTATGAATATTATGAGCCCAGTACCATCACCCATATCTTTATAGAACTGGAAGAAATAAGCGTACTCAATACAATAAAATCTTCAATAGAAAACCTGGGAATCAAGCATTTGGTTATTTATTATTTAAAAGCACTCACTGCACAGGAATTAATAGAAATTGACGAAACCTTCAAAACCTCAGTTTTATCCGGCATAGAAATATTTTCTCCTTTTCATCGGGATGTGGATCTGTCTTTTATACAGGTTATTCAACAGAATACAGTCAGAATTTACAGTCTTATTTTCTACAATTGTCCCCAATCTCCTTTCAAAGCTAAAAATGAATTCAGATTCTCATTAAGGTTCCTTAAAGATGAGCTGCAATTATCTGCCTGTGGAAAAGTGGAACTGAAATACTTCAATACCAACATCAGTAAAGTATTGGAAGCCATCAACCACAACTCCTGCCTGTATAAAAAGATAGGTATTGACAAAAACGGTACTATTAAAAACTGTCCGCTAATGGCGGAAAGCTTTGGAAATATTCATATCAGTAATCTTGAAGAAGCCATCCATCAGCCCGGCTTCAAAAAATATTGGGATCTGACCAAAGATTATATAGAAACTTGCAAAGACTGCGAATTCCGCTATGTCTGTACAGATTGCAGAGCCTATACGGAGGGCAACGAGAAAAACAAAGCAGATCTTGACATCTCCAAACCTTTAAAATGCGGCTACAATCCTTATACAGGAGAATGGAAAGATTGGACAAAAAATCCTTTAAAGAAGAAAAGGTTCAATTCGTTGGCGCTTAAATAGTTTTTTTACTCCTTTTATTATTCAAAAACCGCTTTTAAATTCTATTTAAAAGCGGTTTGTTATTTTATAATAATTAATTATATTTTATTTAAAAAACTTCCATTTCGGGATAATGGCAAGCATACCAAATCCTGTGAACAGGAAAAGATTGGTAACATCCGTATACAAAAATGTAGACAGATAGTAATTGTGCATAAAGAAGTGCAGTACCAATAAAACAGGAAACATAAAGATTCCTATTTTTCTGTAAAAAAACATGAGCACCAACCCAATCATCATCAGCACGTCAATTGAAAAAATAACATAGAAATACCACCTTGGAATCTGCAGATATTCATGCTGCAGATATTCATCCACATCTATTCCCAGTCCCATTATGGTAAACAACATTAAGGCTGCAAATGCCAGTACAAATCCCCATCCTTTCTTCGGATCTTCGTCAAAATAGCTGTATTCTTCCATACCTACAAAAATAAAGAACTTATGAGAGATTTCATAAGTTCTTTTATAATTATTCGTTTAAAATTTGACTTACACAGAGATAGCGTTGATCAGTCTGTTTTTGTCACTTAAGAATTCTTCCATAGAAATCATACTTTCAGTTCTCATCACATCCTGAATGTCATCTATTTGGTAAATAATTCTTTTAGCATCATCAGTATTCTTAGCTCTTACTTTACAGAAAATATTATATTTTCCTGAAATAACGCTAGCCTCGATTACGTTAGGTAAAGTTGACAATTCTTTCAATACTTCCTGAGTACGGTTTGATTTTGTCAAAAGGATACCTATGAAAGCTGTGAAATGATAATCAAGCTTACCATAATCGATATTAAGAGATGATCCCAAAATAATACCTGCATCTTCCATCTTTTTCACTCTTACGTGAATTGTTCCAGCAGAAACATCCATCTGCTTTGCAATTTCTGTAAAAGGCATTCTTGTGTTTTCTACTAAGAAATCAAGAATCTTCTTGTCTATTTCGTCCAGTTGATAGTTCATATTAGTTAAATTACAATTTCTTTAAAAAATCTATGTATTTTTTGCAAATTTACGAAAAATAATTTAACTAAAAAATATATATCAAATATTAACAATAATTAACACAGATGATAAAAATCATTAAAATATTCTAATTATTTAGCATTTGATTTTATAGAATCTGTTTTTATTTCACCTTTTGCATCCGAAGTTTTTTTGTCTTTTTTCTTCTTTTTAAACAAAGAATTGAAGCTTTTACTCCACACTACCCCTCCTCCATAGGCTTGATTAGCAGAACCGTTTGTACTCACCATCCCGATGTTTGTAGGCTTAGAATAAGCACGTATAACCAATGTACCGTCATTCTTTTTAGATAAATCATATTCTACAGAACCTTCCGTAGACAAATAATTGTTCTGCGCACCATCTGTTTTGGATAATGGTATACCCAAACCGGTTTTTATATTAACTCTTGGAGAAAGGGCAACGCTTACTCCGGCATTAGCTCTGTCTCCAAAATTGGAATTCTGATCTCCTTTTACATAATTCAGGTCAATCTGGAATTCGTTACTCATTGTATTAAGAACAGATCCCAACTGTTTAAGAAGCATATTATAACCCTGTGATTCTGCAACATTTCCTACATTTACTTCTACTCCGCCGCTATTGGACACGTTAAATGTGCTCAGCAAAAGAACAGAACCGAACTGGAGTACCTTCTCACCTTCCTGGCTCATTTTTGCAGCAAGGGTTTCTCTTACCTGGCTGGATACATCCATCGCCGTCACATTCAGATCAATCTGAGGGTCTACCAACGACTGGGTAATGTGGGCCTGCAGCAGGATACTGATAGGTTGTAATTTACCCATACTCAAATATTCTCCGGCATTAGAAACCATTCTTATGTAGTTGGCATTGATATCCAATGTGGGTTTCATGGCATCACCATCCCATCTGATGCTGCTGTTTCTTTCAATCTGGAATGTTTTATTAAGAATTGCCTTAGAGACAAATGTTCCGTTATCTACTTTATAAGTACCGCTCATGGCAATATTCCCCTGTCTGTTCATATGGAACCTCAGCGGATCTGCGGATCCTTTTACGGTAATATTTCCTACATCATCTCCTACCAGTACATTTACGGTAGTCCCTTTATCTACAGCCAGATTGAAGTCAATATTCATATTCGCTCCGGTTTTCTTTTTTTCTTCCAGGGTAATAAGACCGTCTTTTCCTTCTTTCAGGAACCTCAGCATCTTAAATTCTTCTACATTGGAAGTAGAACTGGAATTAAAAGTAAAGGTACTTCCATTAAGTGCCTTCATATTAGGAGTCGTGATACTCAATCCTGAGACAGGTCCATCCACATATAGATCTCCCTGACCATACACTCTACCCCAAAACAGGTCAAAATCTTTTTGCGTGGTATTCAGCATCAGCAGATTATCGGCTCTCATTACGAGAGATACCCCCATTGAAGAAAGGGTTTCAAACTGAATCGCCCCGGAAATATTCCCTTTGGAATTGGTTCTTCCGTCATGCACTTCAATATTGTTGAGGATTGCCAACCCTTTGGTCAACTGAATTACAGTATCATCAAATGAGTAATCCACCCCTGTAAACAAAAGTTTTAATCCAAAATCTTTTAAAGCAATATCTCCACTATAATCCAGATTGCTCAGCTTTCCGTTGATTTTAAGATCTCCGGTAGCTTTCCCACGAAGATTTCCGAAAATGGTCTGTACAAACTGTTGGGTAAACGACAGATCAAAATCACGCATTTCTGCCGTAAGATCAATGATGGGAGAAGAAGTGTTATTATTAACTGTTCCTGTCAGATTAAGACTGTTATTTCCTAAAGCTCCGGCAGAATGTACTTTTACATCAATATCATAAACGTTCAGAGAGAAACCGTTGGTAGCAGAAATAGAGATATCTCCCATATCATTTCCATTCATCTTAATAGCATCAATATTAAGATCTACCAATGGCTGCAGGGTACTTTTATCCATTTTGATCTTGACGCTTCCGTTCGCAAGACCTTTTATATCCATTGTATTTCCTCCGGACTGCATTTCCAGGAGTTTTTCTATAGCGAAGTCATTGATATCGGCATCTACATAAAAATCTTTTGCTGATTTAAACTGCGCTTCTTTAATAAACAAGGCACTTTTATCAGAATACACCCGCAGATTTCGGATATCAAAGTCTCCGGTGTTCCTTCTATAGGTAATAGAGTGATTCAGTTCCGGGCTTGTATCTATTGCCCAGGTCACCTCATTGAATTTTACCTCCGTAGGTTCAAACCTGAATACATAGTCGCCAGCTGCATCAGTAGACTGATCCACATTGATAGCATATTCTTTAAGCTTCTCATTAATCTCGTCATCAGGACTTCCATGCTTAAATACAGTAGCTAAATGAAGTGTATTTCCGTTTTCATTATTCCCTTTAAGCTCAAAATCTTTGATTACATTTTTATTATAAATGACTCTGTTGATCTTAGCATACAATTGCTGGTTAAGATCTGCAGTATTAATTCTAACTTTAACACTATCTACCATGGCGCTGTCTCTGCTGAGATTCTTACGGTCATTAATTTTATAATCAGGATTTGAAGACGCCAGCGCCTGATCAGCATCTGTAATCTCTTCCTCCTTATTCATAATATATTTTAAAGATGCCGCATCAAGGTTCAGAATCAGGTTGTTTGAATCTCCGCTATATTCCCCTTCTACAAGAGCTCCTTGTGGCAATCTCAATTCGGGTAAGAAATAATTGATTAATCCTTGCTGAACATCAAACTTCAGCGCAAAATTCTGCCCGCGGTATAGTTTTCTAGGCGGTGGTCCTACAAGGATTCTTCCTACTCCGTTTTCTACCATTCCGGCAAGGTCTGCAAGACTGTATCTTCCTGATATCTTACCAGTAGCTGCACCTGGAGCATCTACATCAATTACACGTCCTCCTGCTTCTACAAAGGTTTTTAATTTGGCATTCGGAATATTATATTTTTGAGTAGCTGAAGCAAAATGAAGGTTATTGGCATTCACATCCAAAGTAAGATCATTGATGGAAGACATCGCCATTTTACCTTCAACCTGACCACTTACTGCCTGAGTACCTGGCTTATTGGTAAAATAGTTCATATTCAGATAGGTAACATCTGCATTCACATCCATGGATATTCTCGAAGTACTGAAATCTATCAACCCTTTAACAGTAGCTTTTGCCTGCTCATCATTAACCGTAATAAGTCCGTTATATTTTTTATGATCTAATAATCCGTCGAGGTATAGATTATTGATGGTTTTATCCATTATTTCAACGCTTGCAATCTGAGATTTTGTGGTCAGACGCATGGTATTGACATCAAAACTTTGTCCGTTAAGATCAAATTTACCGGAAATCAATCCAACGGTTTTATTTTTTGTAATAACTGAGGTATTGAGATCTTTCACATCAAGATAACCGGAATATTTCGGCATAGCGGTACTATAGCCCGTCAAAGTAAGCTTAGAAATTTTAGCCTGACCAATCCCGGTCATTAGATTTCCGCTGTCTACGTAGATCTGATCCGGGTTTACTTTTGCTGTTCCATTATACTTTAGTTTCCCAAAATCGTCTGCGAAGTTCTTCATCTTTTTGGAGATAAAGGAAGGCATCATTGCTTTTAAATCTTTGTAGGTAAAATCTGTGGAAAGGTCTTTTGTTTCAATGGAAAAATGTCCTTTCAAAAGATTATCGACCTTCATTGTTTTGGTAGCAATATTCACATCAGGATTTCTGATCAGGAAATTTTCCAAGTGAAATTTATTCAAAGGCCCTGTCATTTTCCCTGCAAGATTGAACGGCTTGATATTATCCCAGTTTGTTACAAAATAGCTGATATCATAACCACTAAGCTGGCTCCCCTGCTGGATATTCATATCCCAACGCACCCTATCTGCAAAATCTGCCCATGATCCGTCATGAAGATTAAATTTGATATCTCCCTGAAGCAAGCTATGATCTGTATTCAGTGTAAGGTCTTTTAATGACAAAAACTGCTTCGTTAGAGACAGTTCTGTTGAAAAAGTATCCACAAAATGAGATTTCCCCCATCTTGAGGTCACAAATGACATATTATTAATCAATGCCGAGACATTCGGGCCATTGACCTTTACGTTCGGTGCTTTTAAATTGAATTTTGTTGCAGTAAGCCATTTCCCCTGTTCTCCGGGAGAATTTTCATTGACGATAGAAACTTTAGAGTCGATAATCTGAATTCTGGAATTCAACTGAAAAGGAGGTTTCTTCGGGTCTCTTTTCTTTCCGTTGTCAAACAGGTCTACAAATCTTACAAAGTTGGATATGCTGTCTCCTTTATAAGTAATTACTTTTACATCAGCATTGACGAGAGCCAGAGAATTAAAGCTTAAGGAATTGCTGTTTCCTGAGATGGCATTTACCGCCAGAGATATCCAGTCGGAATCTGCTCGAAATTCGCGGGCTGTAATGAAATTAAATCCTTTATAATCTTTTACTTTTAAACCTTTTATCGTTACATCACCGAAATAATTGACGTCTACACTTTCTGTAGTAAATCCAGATTTAAAATCATTATTAACAAGTTTGAGCGCCTGATCTGCCGCCCATTGCTTTGTTACAGGAAGATTGACCGCAATCAGTACTCCGCCCACAAGAAAAATCCCCAGCCAAAAGAGAATCAAGAGAAGCTTTGCCCACCAGGTATAGCTGGTAACATCCTTCACGGCCTGTTTACCAAACTCTCCTGCTGTTTCTACAGGATGATGTATGACATCTGAAGCTAGTTCAGTTGCTTCTTTTACTGTTTCCCGTACTTTCCCTTCTACATTTTCAACAGTTTTCTGTACCTGATCCCCTAGGTTTTCAGCTACAGATTTTTTATTCTCATTCTCGTTATTATTCTCTAACTTTGCCATTATTATGAGCGACTCTATAATTTTAGGTATTGAATCGTCCTGTGACGACACCTCAGCAGCTATCATCAAGGGAAATTCTATTCTTTCAAACATTGCCGCGAACCAGGCCATCCACAAAGAATATGGCGGCGTTGTCCCTGAATTGGCTTCACGAGCCCATCAGCAAAATATTATCCCCGTTGTTGAAAAATCTTTTTCTAAAGCAAATATACAACAAAATGCTATCTCTGCTATAGGATTTACTCGCGGACCGGGACTTTTAGGATCTCTTCTTGTAGGAACATCATTTGCTAAGTCTTTGGCTATGAGCCTGAATGTACCACTGATTGAAGTAAATCACCTTCAAGCCCACATTCTGGCCCATTTCATCGAAGATGCAAATCCTGTGCCGCCTACCTTCCCTTTCTTATGTCTTACTGTAAGCGGCGGACATACGATGATTGTGCTGGTAAAAGACTATTTCGATATGGAAATCATTGGAAAAACCATTGATGATGCAGCAGGAGAAGCTTTTGACAAAATCGGGAAGATTTTTGACCTTGACTACCCTGCCGGACCTATTATTGACAGACTGGCGAAGGAAGGAAATCCTGATGCTTTTAAATTCAACAAACCGAAGCTGGAAAACTACGATTATTCTTTTAGCGGTATTAAAACGTCTGTATTGTATTTCATCCAGAAAGAAGTCAGAAAAAACCCGGATTTCATCAAGGAAAATCTTAATGACCTTTGTGCATCTGTACAAAAATCCATCATAGAAATCCTGATGAATAAGCTTGAAAAAGCAGCCAAAGATCTCAATGTAAATCAGGTTGCCATCGCAGGTGGTGTATCTGCCAATTCTGCACTTAGAAAAACAATGGAAGACAATAAAGAAAGACTAGGTTGGGACATTTATATTCCTAAATTCGAATATACAACAGATAATGCAGCCATGATTGCCATGGTAGCAAAATTGAAGTTTGAGCGAGGAGAATTTACAGATTTAAGAACTTCCGCAACTGCAAAATACGATTTATGAAAATACTCTTAGAAGAAAAAGTACTGGGAACGCATTCTAAAAAGAATTCAAAATATTACTGGGTATTAGAAACGATCACCGGAAGATATGAGGGTTCAGAAACTTTTTCAGAGTTTACCGGAGAAAGTTCTGAGACAGGATATATTCAGGATATCAAAGATGAAGTTTTACAATTAATGAATTCTGAACACCTTTTTAGCTTTCCTTATACTCCGAAAGAAGGAGATTTTTTATCGATCAAAAATAATCTGAGAAAACAGGAATATTTAAATTTGATTTTCATTAACAACAACTGGATAGAAGAAATATACATGTGTTCTTACCGTGAGTGTGATACGGATATATACACTACGATCAAAACAGGAGTTGCATTCATAAGCCAGGATATATGAAATTATTTTACGGAGAAATAGCAAATCAGAAAGTAATCATCAATGATGAAGAGCAGCAACACATTGTAAAGGTTCTTCGGATGAAAGATGGTGAGGAAATTCATGTGACGGATGGAAAAGGAAATCTGGCTTCCGGAAAACTGATGATAGAAGGTAAGAAAGCTGGTATTGAAGTGTCAGAAATTAAAGAAAATCTTCCGGAATTCAATCCAAAACTTCATATTGCGATTGCTCCCACCAAAAATATTGACAGAATTGAATTCTTTGTGGAAAAAGCTGTAGAAATGGGTATTTCTGAGATCAGCATTATTATTACTGAGAAAACAGAACGTAAAAACATTAATATTGATAAAATCAGAAAACAGGCTATTGCTGCATCAAAGCAAAGTCTTAGATTTCATTTTCCAGTCGTTAATGATGCAGTGAAACTGACAGACTTTCTGAAAAATATTGATCCGGAAAATACTTTTGTAGCGCACTGTCATGAAAATCTGGAAAGAATTGATCTTAAAAATATTCCTCAACTGGAACAGCTTACTTTTTTAATTGGTCCTGAAGGGGATTTTTCTGAAAAGGAAATTGCATTTCTGGCAGACCATAAAGTAAGAGCAGTATCCCTCGGAAACCAAAGACTCAGAACGGAAACGGCCGGAGTTTTTGTAGCCGCCTGGAATTATTACAACATGATATAAAAAACAAAAAGAGAAGATTCCAAGTCTTCTCTTTTTTATTTTCAATAATTATTTCCAATCAATATTATTTTCTCTCAGATATTTTTCAAAAATCTGTTGTCCGCTCCTGATTGAATTGACTGTCCATAGGATTTTCATTCTTAAAAGCTTTTCTTCATCCAGTTTATAGTCTATATCAGATTTTATCAGCTTTTGTTTCAGTTCGTACATACAAATGGATGCAGCGACAGAAACATTGAAGCTTCTCGTAAAGCCATACATCGGAATAGCAAGTGTTTCATCTGCAAAATCTAAAATCTCCTGAGAAACACCCTCCATTTCAGTTCCAAAAACCAAAGCAATGGGTTCAGTAATTTCATATTCAGGCAGCATTTTAGCATTATTTTCCAAAGAGACAACTACTATTTTGTATCCTCTGTCTTTAATAGACTGAAAAGATTCCATATTCCTGGGAAGCTTTTCAACTTCTACCCATGTATCAGCTCCTTTTGTTACCCGAAGGTTAGGTTCAAAGCTGTATTCTTCCTGCAAAGCCACTACTTTATGAAAACCGCATGCTTCCACAGAACGTACAATGGCTGCTGCATTTCGAAACTGATAAACATCTTCTACCACCGGAAGCACAAAATCAGAACTTTCCTGAGAAAAATGTTCAATTTTCGAGAGTCTTTCTTCAGTTAAAAACTGTTTTAAATATTCATAAGTTTGCGCTAAATCTTTCATCCGCATTCAGTTATTTTTTTCAATAGCCCTATGAAACGTCTGTAATTTTCATTTTATTTTGATAAAATTTCATGATAAGCGTTTCATTCGTTTTCAAATCTTTGCAAATTAACGTAATTTTGACCTATGAACCCTCATCGGGCTCCAATTCTTAATTAAAATAATACATGAAGCGAAAAGTCCTGCTCATCTATACCGGTGGAACCATCGGAATGGAAAAAGATTACGAAACCGGAAGTCTCCGTGCCTTTGATTTTGGTAATATATTTGAAAAGATGCCTGAAATGAGGCTTATGGAGTGTGAAGTCTTTGTTCATCCTTTTGCCAAGCCACTGGATTCTTCGGATATGGGACCTGAAGAATGGAGAGTGATCGCTAATTATATTCAAAAAAATTATGATGATTATGATGGGTTCCTGATCCTCCACGGAACGGATACCATGTCTTATACGGCATCGGCACTAAGCTTCATGCTAAAAGGATTAAGAAAACCAGTAATCATGACGGGTTCTCAGCTTCCCATTGGTGATTTGAGAACGGATGCGAAGGAAAATCTTCTGACCAGCCTTTATTACGCCAGTCTTTATGAAAATGATGAAGCAGTTATTCAGGAGGTTGCTGTTTATTTTGAGTACAAATTATTAAGAGGAAACAGAACATTGAAATATTCTGCGGAATATTTTGATGCGTATTCAAGTCCGAACTACCCTATTTTAGGGCAATCCGGAGTTCATTTGAATATTATTAAAGATAACCTGTTCCGTTGTGATCCAAAGGTGGAATTTCATGTAGACGAACATATTTCTGAAGATATTTTATTCTGGAGAATTTTCCCAGGTATGCATCTGAGCCACTTCAAAGAAATCCCAAAAATGAAAGTTCTGATCCTTCAGGTTTTTGGTTCCGGAACCATTTTCAGCAGTGCAAAAACTCAGGAAACACTTCAGGAAATCAGAAATAACGGAACTGAAATCGTGGTGGTAAGTCAGTGTATATCAGGAGGAATATCATTTGGAAAGTATGAAAACAGTAATATTTTCTCCAGAATCGGAGCGATCAGCGGAAGAGACATGACTGCGGAAACAGCCATTACCAAAGCAATGCACCTTATTGACAACCCAAGCTACTCCGGAAGCTTTGCAGATAATTTCACCAAAAGCCTTTGTGGAGAAATTACAGATTAAATTGTAAGAATAATTTGGATATTAAAGAAAATACACTATTTTTGCAATCTCAAAAAGAGAGGTGTCCGAGTGGTTGAAGGAGCTACCCTGGAAAGGTAGTATACGGGTAACTGTATCGAGGGTTCGAATCCCTTCCTCTCTGCAAGAAAATAAAATCCTGTGCTGGTTTAGCACAGGATTTTTTTATTAATACATTTCACTTATTTTCAAATCACTCTTTTCTTAAGTATTTCTACTAAACCCCACAATTGGTTATTTATACTATAAAATATCATATCTGTTCTTCGTTACTTTGAAATACAAACTAACCATCTAAAATCCAAACCGATATGACATCAACAAGTGTAAATGCAAATTCTTCAGGTCAATTAGTACTTGGAAACGGAGCACAGTTCTGGGTGTATCTTTCTCCACAAAATGATACTTCCAGAATGATTTCTACATGGCGTGTAACTTTCTCACAAGGAAACTGGAGTGACTTTATCTCAAGTGAGAATCCTACCAAGCAAATTCAAACTCCTAATCTTTCAGGGATCTTTGAAATTAAAGTAGAATTATTGAGCGGATCTACCGGTACATGGCGTCAGATTCCGCCACAACAGGGAAGTCATAATGAAATAGGCTGCAACTCCAACTGTGCTTCTATGGTAGGTATCGTTGCAGACAGCACAAATCCTCCCATTGGTGCTATCAATGCTCATTTTTGGACCACATGGGATGCTATGTGTGGAGTAAGACAGAACTAAATGTAAATAACAGTCCATACAACCTGATTGCCACAGTATTTTATATATTGTGGCAATTTATTATTGTATCTATACACCAGAAAATCAATCTGTTTTATAATTAACTTAAAAATACTTATCCACTTTTCCACAAGTTATTGGTAAGTTATCAACATTTTACTAACAATTGCCATTTAATTTAAAAAGATTTATTCCTAAATCTATCCCAAATCAGATCTTTATTTTGTCTTGTTTTTAAACAGTATTAAAAGATTTTGAATAAATATTCTATGAACAAACCTAATAATTTTGCTATCACGAAGTGTTCTTTCTGCACATCAACAGTATCCTTATTTATCTCAGGATTTCGCAGTCATTTGAAATTAACAGTAAAACAGTTATTCACACTATTGAGCATGAAGAAATTTTTGCATTATTATTTTTATTGGGATGTATGGGAGCCACTATGCAGGCACAGATCAGTCCGCCTGGATTAGGAGACGCTAATAATGCATTCTGGAGTGCTTTCGGAGTGAAACGACAACTGGATTCTCTGGGTAAGAAACAAGCTTTGAGTTATCTTGCAATAGGGAGAAAAAGTAGTCCGGATAATCATAATTTATTTTCAAAACAGGCTATCATCGTCTTGAATCATGAAGTTTATCATTCCTTCACTCCACACCAGCAATACAGCTATGCTTTGAGCTACCGCCGACAGCCACAATATGAAAGTCTGCCTCCTTATGATAAAGAAAATACAGAACAGGAATTCAGGATTTACGGAAGGTATGCCTACACTTTTGATCTTGGAAAAAATTGGAAACTGAAAAATACCGTTCGACAGGAATTCAGGAAGTTTTTTGATGCAGGCTTTCATCAGGTAGAGGAAGATTTTCAGTTGAGAACACGTATCAAAAGCCAATTGACCTATAATCTATCTCCTAAAAATAATCAAAAGCTGGCATTGAGTGCAGAAGCTCTGTTTTCTATAAGCCATCTCAATGAGCCGGATTCTGAATGGGGTTCATTCGGGTATCGTGAAATGCGTATTGCAGCTTATTATATGTTCTCCATTCCCAATTCTCCTTTTACTGTAGATATAGGCTATATGGATGATCTTATCAGAGACAGCAGAAGTATTCATCATGGTGGTGTTCATTATCTGGCTGCGGATCTGATCTGGAATATTCCTTATAGAAAAAGATAGGAATAAGTTAAAAACCAAAATCTTTTACAGAATGTAAGAGATTTTTTTTATTTGTTTAAATCACGTCAAGTTCTGTCGTATCGGGTATTTATTTTTGCCGTAGATCAAAACAAAGAATCTTGCAAGAGTTTGTCAAATCTATCTAAAAATAACACCAAAAAACAAAGAACAATGATTTACACTAATGATTTCTTCGCAACAGGAAGCATTTATCCCAACGATAATTTAGTACAGCTGGTGGATAGTTTCACTAACGAAAATGTAAATTTTAAGAAAGTCACTTTATGGCATGACGGAACAGCAATGAATCCCACAAAAGCAGATGGCATTATTTACAGACAAAAAGATAATGATTATTATGCAGATGTTGACTGGCTAGCGAATCGTACCGTCTATGTAAAAAGATTCGGGGCAATAGGTGATGGAGTTACGAATGATGCACCTGCCATCAGAAGAATGATCTCTTTTCTTCCGCAGAAAGATTTCATCGTAGTATTTGAAAATGCAAAATATATGCAGGGAGACGGAAGCTTTACAGAAAGATACCCATTAGTTAAGGATAAAGAATCAGGACTTTATGTGTACGGCGGAAATGAAAACATAGGACCTGAACTCTTTTTCAGCTTTACGGATAAATCAGATTTTACCATCTATGGTAACGGAGCTCTTATTAAAGCTCATCCGAATAATCCACCTATTATTAACATGCGTGGCTTTGAATTTATCCGATGTAAGAATTTTAAAGTAGAAAACCTTAATTATGATGGTTCTAAAAATGACAGAAAACCGGATGGTAAAGATCCAAATAAATATAATAATCAATCCGGTTTTAAGGTTAGCTCGTCTCAAAAATATGAACTGACAGACTGCAGATCTGATAATTGCTGTATGGACGGTTTTTTTATTTCTTCAGATGAACTTTTTGCCGAGATAAAAACCAATAACTGGAACGAAGACGGAATACTCAGAAACTGCCATGCAGACAATAACTACAGACAAGGATGCTCAATTGTAAACAGTAAAAGATTTAAAGTAATTGGTGGATCATATACCAATACAGGAAAAACTTACGGAACATCTCCAAAAATGGGAATTGACGCAGAAGAAGGAAGTACTTCTATTTTTGGAAGAGGGAATACTGATGCTGTTTTTGATGGAGTTTTATTCGAAAATAATGAAAATGCGGGATTGGCTCTTCATTATGGTACCCGTGATGCAAATGTCACCAACTGTGTCTTTAAAAATAACCCTTTATTTGTGGCTCCGGATAAAGACGCATTAAGCTGCAATAATACTATTTTCAATAATAATTTTTATGATTCTCACGCAGAGTTAAGAGGTGGTGGTGAGCATTTCTATGGCAACCGTTTTTATTTGTCTACACAAATCCCTTTTCATATGAATATAATTTGTGAATATCCACATTTCAAAAATAAAAAATGTCGTGAAACGCTGGTTTATAATAATTATCTTAAAAGAGAATCCGGAACCGTATCTATTGGACAAGTTGCAGGATCATTAACGATAGGAGAATATAAAGATGGTGTAAAAGTCTTTAACAATACTTTCATCAATTTAGCGTCCAAAGACAATTTTCTATTCATATATGGTCCGCAAGACAGAACACTGGAATTCTATGATAACACATTTCATAACACTGATGCATTTCTTACCAACTCACCAATTAATAATCTTGTTTATACCAATAGTGAAAGTTTTCTCAAAAATGCTTACAATAATAAAATAGAAATTCCTGGAATGCCGCCAATGGTTTCCACTGTAAAAAAGGCTCAATCAGATAAGCTGGTGAGAAGCTTTCATCTGGCAGACATATCTAAGGACAAATTTGTAGACATCACTTTCGATAATCTTGCAAGCGCCTTTGAAGCCAGAGATCTTTATCTTAAAGTAACTACAAAAGGATACTGGTATGATATGGATTCTACACAGGTGAAAGAAGAAATTATCTCTGTTTCGGATGTAAAGCCTATAAGCTATACAGGTACAATAGATGATTTCAAAAGACTTCCTGTTTCAACAGGCATTTATATTAAAAACAATAAAGCTACCCTTACTTTTACCCAAAGCAGTCCAGATTCAATCAATCAAAAATGGGCTTTGGATGTAGTAATTGAAGTATTAGGAAATTACACTGATGATTTCCCTGTTAATATTTCTGCTCCTTATGATACGAATAGCCAGCCCATGATGATCAATGTACCTATAAGTAAATCATTGAGCCAAGCCGATTCATCAGCTGCTGACATAACTACTCTCTGTAATGATTTCAACAGTTTATTATTAAAATTAAAAAATGCTGGGGTAATGCAAAACTAATAAAGTTCACCCCACTTATTCAGGCTGTCTCACTCATGAGGCAGCTTTTTTATTAATAGAAGTAAAAATCACCCCTTATTACACAGCTGAAAAATCCCGATCATTCCTGACCGGGATTTTAATTGAAAAACATAAGTTTTTCCGCAATATAATTAAGTATGAATGTTTGGTGTAAAATTTAGTTGCACAAGGTCAAAAACTGTCGGCTCAATTGCACATTGAATTTTGCGTCTGCTCTTGAGCGTGCATAGATAGTTTGCTTAAAAGCATGTACTGTTTTCAGTTTCTGATCTATGAATTCTGCAATCTGTACAACAGAAAAAAGAAAGTCTCTGTACACTGCCATATTAACCGTCTGACCATAATATGGAAGATAAGCTTTCAAAAAAGGAATTGCTTTCTGATGGCGGTTGTAGCTAATGCAATATCCCACTCCTTCCATGGATGTTACAATAGCATAGTTATTAATATAGTCCTGGATATTTTTACTGCCGTCCAGAGCATGGGCATTTTTTGAACAAAACTTATTGATCTTATCCAAAATATGCTGGGCATACTCCATCATGGTAATATTTTTAAATTCAAAAACCTGGTTCATTCCATTGGATGGAGATATTTCGTTTTCACAATCAATACAGAAAGAAATCCCGATTTTTTCATGATAAGGAAAAAAGCAGTCTTTCACTTCAATGGAAGCATCCGGCTTCAGCCTATCGTCTGTAAAATTATAATACACATACGGACTGTAAAGTTCAGCAAGAGCTTTCAGATAATCTGTTTCGCTGGTATTATGATATTCTTCAAACCATTTTTCAAGGTTGTCGTAATAATTACTTTCAAAGTCGTTAAAGTTTAAGTAAAATGGCAATTCCATAGCTCTGTAATTTTGATATGACAAAGCTATATGCGTAATGCGACAAAACTTGACGTAATATATTTTTTGTGAAAAAGATTTAGAAGGTTGCTAAGTCAAGGGTCAATTTTTGCCTCGCAAAGTCAATTGTGAAGCATTATTAACGCTAAAGTTCGCAAGATTTATTACTATGTAGATTTTATTTGTTCGCAAAGGCACTTCGTTCAGCTAAGACATCAATCCGTCTATTGCTGAGTGAAACACTTTTGCGATCGTTTTTAAAAACATTAAAATATCTTAGCTTACTTTGTGGTAAAATTTATTTATGTGTATTAAAGAAGATTGCTGGGGCAAGCTTTGCAAAGTCAATTGTGAATGATTACTAATGCTAAGGTTCGCAAGATTTATTACTATGTAGATGTTATTTGTTCGCAAAGGCACTTCGTTCAGCTAAGACATCAATCCGTCTATTGCTGAGTGAAACACTTTTGCGATCGTTATTAAAAACATTAAAATATCTTAGCGGACTCCGCAGTAAAATATTCCGAATCCCGAAAACACACACCTCGAAACCCGAAATCAAAAATTCACAAGCACAGCGAATTGACTATTCACCATTGACATTTATTTGTCATAATTCTTCATGATGTATTCAAAATAATGGATCATCTTCAGATAGTTTTCTATGCTAAGGTATTCATTGGTACTGTGAATACTTTGCTGCTCGGCACTGTTGATCTTAATCGGCATAAACCTGTAGATGTTTTTGCTTACAATCTCATATTTAGCGGCATCGGTCCCAGCCATCGTAAGGTATGGTGTAACAATAGCTCCCGGATGAATTTCTTTGACTCCGGCTTCTATCATTTTAAATGCTTTTGTATTGGTTGGCGAAATAGCAGAAGCTTCTCTGGTATTGTCTATTTCTTCTACCTCAACGTCAAAACCTTCAGTCGCTTTGGCAATATGGTCTCTTACATCTTTAACCGAATTTCCGGGAAGAAGTCTGAAATTAACAACAAATTCCACTTCGGGAGAAAGAACATTGGTTCCATCGCTTCCTTTCATCATGGTGAGAGCAGTTGTAGTTCTTACCAAAGCATTGGTTGTGTTGTTTTTGGTAAGCTGGGAAATCAGCACAGGTTTTAAAAGCCATTGATTTGCGAGTGCCATTCTTGTTGCAAAAGGCATTTCACCTCCAATATTATTAAAAAATTCTTTGATCAATGGAGTGATTACAGGTTTCATCTGATGATTTTCTAAACGCTGCATGATAACGGCTGCTTTTCCGACAGCACTTTCCATAGGAGGCATTGAGGAATGTCCCCCAAGTCCTTTTACTTTTATTTTTGCGGAAAGAAATCCTTTTTCTGCACATCCTACCACAGCCACATCTGTATCTATGCCTGCTACATTTCCTTTGCGCATAATTACTCCACCTTCATCATAAACAGCATCGAACTTTAATCCTTTTTTCTTAAAATAATCCGCAATCTTCATTGCTCCCTTCTGTCCGCCTACTTCTTCATCAAAACCGAAAGCCAGATAAATATCGCGTTGTGGAATTTGTTTGTTTTTAATCATAGAATTCATCGATTCCATTAAGGAAAAAAGCATTCCTTTCATATCTATTGCTCCTCTTCCATAAATCCTCCCATTGGCAACTGCACCTGAAAAAGGGGCATACTCCCAGTCTTCTGCCACTTTAGAAACAGGCTCCAATGGCTTGTCATCCGGACGGAACACATTCTCTTCATTATTTTTGATATCTGCATCTCCCGGAGGGACAACATCAATATGGGAAAGGAATAAAATAGGTTCCAAAGACGGATTGCTCCCTTTAAGCCTGAACACCAATCCGTATTGGTTTACTTCAACATTTTCTGTGTTCTGATAGACTAATGGATAGGATGTTTTTAAATAGGTTTTGAACTGATCAAAGGGTGCATAATTGAATTCGCCCAAACTACCTGTAGAAACGGTAGGAACTTTTATTCCTCCGGAAAGTCTCATCACTGCAGAGTCATTTTTGATGGGTTTCCATCCCTCCCCTGCTCCGATGTTGTTTTTCTTGAATGGATAGGTGTAGGTTTTGATCAATACTACAGCAGCCAGAATCACAATGATTCCCAAAAGGATTAAAAAAAATTTTTCATAGCAGATAAGTTTTGTGATGGGGTTTGATCCTATAAATATAGCAAAGTATTTGGTCATTAACAATTTTAAAACGGCTTTGCTTTCTATTTAAAGCTAACTAAAAAGGCTGTCTCTGAAGAAACAGCCTTTATAATGCTAACACAAATTTATGATATGAATTTATTTTTCATCCGCAATATCCAGTGAATAATATCACCTAAAACAAGTTCTGTATTTCCAATATTACAGTGGTTTTCAGCCGAATCACTTCTAGTATACATTTTATAGCTGAGTGATTTTACATTGGGTAAAGCATCAATCACTTTTTTGTACAGCTCCACAGGAATAAAATGATCTTCGTTAGAGCCCAGCAGTAAAAAGTCCTGAGTAATCTGATGTCCTATACTCTGCATTTCAAATTTTCTGGTATTGTGAAGATAATCGTATGGGGTATCTACATTCATACTGAACATTCCGTGTTGGATCGCCCATTTTACCAAAGGATCTACTTTCATTTTGTCCTGAATTAAAGTGTTTACCTGCTTTTTTTCTTTAAGATCCATCAACAGTCTTAGCTGTTCCGGTACTTTACTCAATACCACTTCATAAAAATCCGGCATAATTCCCCATGCTACCACTCTTTTTATCCGGTTTTCAAATGCTGCAGCTCTTGGAGCCAACATTCCACCTAAAGATAATCCGATAATGGTCACATCATCCAGCTGATATGCATCTAAAATAGCTTTTACAGGTTTTTCCCATTGATGGGTATAATAAATTCCAGATTCTCTTAAAGCTCCTCCCTGACCAGGGCCATCAAAGAGATAAACAGCAACTCCTTCGGACAAAAAACGCTGAACCAACGGAAGAAATTCTTCCATATAAGAATCATTTCCCCCATGAATAATAACGGTATCCTTCATTTCTGTTCCTGGCAAACCTACCCAAACAGGAAGTTTTCCATTATCATATTCTACTTCATCCCGTCTGATTTTTGTTTTAAAAACCTCCTTATACTCTTCATAAAATAAAGATTTTGATTTGGTGTAAAGTTCTGATTTGTCTGGTGATCCATCCGCTTCAAAGAATTCTGCCATTCTGTAATATCCGACTGCTCTGGATCTTTGCTGACTAGCTTCTGCTTTTTCTGCAAGAGTCTTCATTTCCCTTACCCAATCTTCCGTTGTGTTGATCGCCGGAGCAATACTTCTGAGCTCTTCCAGATCTCCTCCTCCCCACATGAGGGTGCGGTTCAACTGAAAGTTAAAATTGGCTTCATCGTGTAATTGATACGTTCCTTTTTTCATTATGATTATTTTTTGGTGAAAAACAAGATGTCTGCACTTTTTACTCTATACAGACATGCCTTTATGACTTAACTTTCATCGAAATTAAGTTTATAGTTTAGCTTTTCTTTTAATCTGGATTAAAAAAGAATCAGGAACGCTGTGCTCTTATTTTACTGAGCTGCTGCTGGGTCATTCCCAGATATCCGGCAATATATCCGAGATTAATTCTTTGAAGTAAATCTGCATGTGAAACTACAAAATCATGGTAGCGCTGATCTGTAGATTTTACCTGAAGGTCTATCAGTCTGCCACCCATGGTGATTAAGCTTTCGGTGAAGAGGTCCTCCATCAACTGCTGTATTTCCGGATTTTTTGATTTTAATTCCAGCACCTTCTGATAAGGTAAACGCAATATTTCGCTGTTATCTTCTATCACTTCAATTCCAAATGACACTGGTTTTGCTGATAATATACTTGAAAAAAGACCAATAAAATGTTCGTCTGAACTGATCCAATGGGTATGATCCATAGCTTTATCATCGTAATAAAAAATACGGGCAACTCCTTTTCTGATGTAAAATAAATCGCGGTGAACCTGCTCCACATCTACTATTATTTCTTTTTTCCGATAGATATTAGCTTCAAATACCTGAGTAAGGGTTTCAATAGCTTTGGAATGTTTCTGGCTGATCATAACTGATTCTATTTACAACTGACAATGATCATTTAAAGGTACTCTTTATCATTCATATACTATTGAAGAATTATTTTTAATTTTTTGTCCCCCCCATACGACTTGATCGTCATTAGGATAAAATATTATATTATGAAGAATATTCTGCACATTACTTCCAGCGCAAGAGGAGAATTGTCTTATAGTACAGGGCTCAGCTCAGCTATTATTGAAAAGATTTCACAGCAAAACACCATCAGTCAAATTACGGTACGTGATCTGGTGAAAGATACACCGCCTCACGCAGATGAAATGTCAATCCATGAATTTTATAAACATCCGAACCTGTATGATGAACAAAGCAAAAAGCTTCTTTCCTATGCCAATACAATCGTGAATGAAGTATGTGAAGCCGACATTATTGTCATTGGAACCCCTATGTTTAATCTGGGACTCTCCACTCCTTTGAAAGCATGGCTGGATCAGTTGATCCGGGCAGGAGTTACTTACATTTTTGATGAACAATGGAACCGTGTGGGGCAGTTTCAAGATAAAAAAGTATATCTCGCAATTGCTTCTGGCGGAAAAAGTATTGATGGAGCTCCGGATTATATTTCTGCTTATCTCAAAGATGTTTTCAGAAGTTATATGGGAATTACAGATGTTGAAACGTACCACATTGAAGGGACGATGGAAAATGGTTTTACAGCTGATTATGAAAGTATTCTGAAAGAGTTTTGAAATATGGTTTTACATTTTATTTTTAACGCAAAGTTTTCCATTATTAATATTGAAGATAAGGGAGCAAAGAGGGAATCAACAAGTTGATTGGATGAAGCTTTCTGATTTTAGTATGTTATTATTTTGTTTTTAACGCAAGGGTGCAAAGGTTTTTTAATATTGCTTTGTTTTATAAGGCGCAGGAACATTTCGACTTCGCTCAATGTGAGATTTTCAGCAAGGAAGTTATGATAGCATTGTGCCTTATAAAACTTTTATTATTATACATGTGTTTGTGATAAACCTACCTCTTTTAATTCAGGATTTCGTTCATTTCGGTTAAAATGATTGGCTTTCCGTCGGTAATTACAATCGTATGTTCGTGCTGAGCCATATAGCCGCCTTTATTTCCTACCATGGTCCAGCCGTCTTTTAATTCTACAGCAATATTGGAATCGGTAGAGATAAAAGTTTCAATAGCCACAACAGAGTTTTTCTTAAAACGTCTGGAATCATAACGGTTTCTGTAGTTTAACAATTCATCAGGCTGCTCGTGTAAACTTCTTCCTACTCCATGGCCGGCAAGATTTTTAATGACTTTAAGGCCTCTTTTCTTTGCTTCCGTTTCCATTAAATGTCCTATATCAGCTATTTTCACACCCCCTTTTATATTGTCGATCGCTTTTCTTAAAATATCTTTGGACGCTTCCACTAATTTCTGATGTCCATGAATATCTTTTCCGATCACAAAAGAACCTCCATTATCTGCCCAATATCCATCCAGCTCTGCAGAAACGTCAATATTGATCAGATCACCTTCTTTCAAAATCCTTTGATCAGTAGGAATACCGTGACAGAATTCATTATCCACACTGATACACGTCCAGCCAGGAAATCCATACGTCAGATAAGGAGCAGATTTTGCCCCGAAACTTTCCAATATTCCAGCACCATATTGATCAAGATCTTTTGTGGTCATACCGGGTTCAGCATAATCCATCATCTTCTTCAGGGTATAGGCAACGGCTTCACTTACTTTTTGCATTCCGATCATCTGATCTTCGTTGGTGATTGACATTGTTTTGTTTTGATTGTATTGAGGATTACAAAGTTAGGAATTTTAAAATATGCAGACATGTACAGTTTTAAATCAAATCTATTTATTGAAAAATAGGGTTACTCTCCCCTTCACTACCCCCTCTACCCCCCTTGGGTAAGGGGGTATATCCGTTTATATAAGAGGCTAAAGGGATTTCTATAACGGTCTCTAGCTACTTTGATTAAGGCTAGAGGTATTTATACAACTGACTAGAGTTTGTTAGCTAAGTGGCTGAAGGCAGTTCTGAACCGGAGACAGACACTTGATGAAGTGGCTGGAGACAGTTTACGAAATGGTTATAGCAAATTAATGAGCGGCTGCAGAGACCTACTGGAGTGACTGAAAACACTTCCGAAGTTGCTGAAGACAGTTTGTAAACCAATTGCCGACACTTTAATTAGTGGATACAGAGACTTATATTCAGTTCCATTTTTGGACGTTCCAAGATAAGTTGCAGCATGATTTAACTCTCTATATGAACAACCCCTGCAAATATGCAAGGGTTGTTATTTATTCTACCTTGGAAACCAGAGGATAAGTTTACTTAACAAGCTCAAAATCTGGAGACTTTGCACAGCTAGGGATATTAAATTGGGCTTGGTTTAATATTTTTAGATTTTATTAAAGAAACAGAAGCAAAAGTTAATGTTGTTTCTAAATGCTCATGTTTAGTACCATTTTCATCGACAAGACATAGACAAATATCACACTCATAAAATAATCTTTCTGAATTTCTTTCTACAAAAACACGAAGATTATCGTCTCCACAACAAGGGCACTCTTTATCTGATTTGAATGCTAAAATATTAAAAAGTATATCTCTAGTTTTTACTATTGGTCTTTGATAATAATCGACGTTTGAATTTAATATATCGAATTTTATAATTTCTTCCAATGAGTACCAAATTACATTTCCAGTGTAAAGAATATTTTCTATATTCAAATCCTCATAACGCTCCAAAAAATCTTTATAGAGTTGCTTAATCTGGATATCTTTAATTGATTTTATTTCTTTTGCCCAATCTAATAAAATATAAACTAATGAATTTGAATTTAAATCATTTTCATCTTCTTTTATTTTATCTTTTAGCTGTTCCCATTTTCTTAATATAATATGACTCATGGTGCGACTATTGGTGTTATTGGGTATGTGGTTATTAAATTTCCTTTATAATCTGTAATTACTTTAATCCATGAAGTAGTACCACCTCCATATGTTAGGCCTACATTGCCAATAACTGTACCAGTATCTACTGTTCTGACAAATTGTCCTCCAGGCAACGATGTTAAAGGAGCATTAACTACAGTTTTACTTTGTAATATAGATTTCAAGTTATCTTCACTTACACTAAAAATAGATCTACTCCCTCCTAAAGGCCTGTTAAAATGTCCATCTACAACATGTTTCCACCCAGCACTAATAAATTCTCCAGAACCCGTTCTTAGAGGAGTAAAACGAGTAATTCCATTTGCAATATTAATTCTTGAAGTACTTGGATTAACCAATAAATTTTGAATGCCATTACCTTTTCTTACAACAACAAGAACTAATGCTGCCATTTGAATTTGTGCCACTTTATCTTGTAGAGATTCCTCTTCATAGCTTAGCCATGCGTCAAAAGTGACCCAACCCGCAGATGCTAAAAGATTACCTCCTCCTGTTCCAAAAGTTCCCATCGCAAAAGCCAGGTTTCTTTCAAATTTTTCTGTGGCAAGAGCTGCTTTACTATTTCTGATACCAAAAGCTAATCTATCCTGAGAACCATGATAAGCACTTAAGCTTTGGATTCCCATAAATGAAAGCTTAGAATCACTCACATTTTTTGTCAGTTTAATCTCACCAATATCAATAGGATTATCAGGAGTAGAACCCTTCTTTGGTGGATCTTCCTCTCCAATCATTCCAGTTGGGTCGTTAAATCTTATAGGATTTCCATAAACATATGAATATGGACTGTAAGCAAATTGTACTTCACTTAAAGGATCATGTACTCCCCATCTTCCCAAATCCGGCATATACATCCTCGCTCCATAATCATACATCCCATTTTCCTGAAGCTCCTTACCATTATATTTGTATTTATATGCAAGATTACCCGTTAGTACATTATATCCCTCATGCTTCAATCCAAACGGATAATAATTACTTTCTTCAATGATCTCTGTTCCTGATCCATTCTTAGTATAGCTCAGTCTTATATTTCCAAGATGATCCGTATAATTATATACATACTTCCCGGTTTCAACATTAAAATATCCCTCTGCTGTTGGGAAGAATTTTAATACAGAATTAGTATATTGAAAGCCATTTAAATAATCAGTTGTTTCTGTTCCAAACACCTTTCTTACTTTCACTCCGTCTGCTCTGTAAATATAATCCGTTACTTTGGAGTTTTGAGTAACTTTTTCAGGTAAATTTAGATAATTATATTGAATGGAAATATGATTAATATAACCTTGTTTATAAAACAACCCTTGTCATATTTGCTAGGGTTGTTATTTATGCTACCTTGGAAACCAGAAGAATAGAATAAATTTATTCAAAGAAAAGCAGAGGTGAACTTTAGACTTTGCTCGTTAAGAACTATGCTGCGCAGCTGGGGCTCTCATAAAACTATTTTTTAAAATATAGCTACTGCACCAACTTATCCTTTTTATTATGGGATTTTTTTCTTATATAATATCTATATGGAATTTCTATAAGCATAATATATCCTACTATATAAAAAGAAAGGTTTGAAGACTTACCCTTTTTGAAGACTTACCCTTGATGAGATACCGGAGGGGTTTTCTGAGTCCAAAATAAAACCACTGCGATTACAGTGGTTTTGCAATTTATTTTTTGACATAAGCGAGACGCTCACCCCATGGGAGAATACGAACTCTACACTTAATAGCCAATATATAATCCTTACTATTTATTGCCTAAACGTAGGTTACAAATAAATATATAAAATATAATAAAGAGAATTCTTATAAAGAAAAGATTTTTACCAATATTTATTTCCCCATAAAAAAACCTTATAAAAATAATATCTAAACAAATTAATATAAAACCCAATAGTAAATTATAATATTTGTTTTTGCAGTTATAAACTATAGCCCCAAATAGGACAAAGTATAATGATGGAATTAAAGACGGAATTAAATAGAAAAAACTACTTGGAAAATTATCAATTAAACCTCGAAAAAATTCCATTACAGAGCTATTTGTATTAACTAAAACAAAGCATAAATAGTATGCAAAGTTTAAAATACACGCAAAGATTATAATAAATAATTTTTTTTTTTCATCTTAATTTCTTGGATATAAACATGGTTTTCTTACTCCATTTTTAAATAAAGAGTGAGTGTCTCTATAAGATGGTTGATCATATTGGATAAGCTTAAATGACCCTCCCGCACCTATTATCCCTGCTGAAGCGGAGGGAAAAACATCTGTTTTGAAGGATATGTTTAAATTTTTTCCTATATAATTTATATCTATTCTCTGAGCAACATTTACTGATTGATACCCTTGGATATTCAACTCAAACTTTTCAATTTCAGGAACTTGAGCATGTTTCTTAACTATAATATTAAAGCCAATAAATTTACCATTTTTATCAATAAAATTTTCACTTAATTCTATATCAGACATAGAGTTAATCTTAACCCCCTTATATCCTCCTTGATTTGTCATAATTTCAGATTTTATTATTGTAGACATACCTGTTAGTTCTCCTCTCTCATTTTCTTCTGAATATAACCATATATCGGTCTGTAATTTTGATCCCGAAACATCAAACCATGGATTTGGTCCATCCCACAGTTTTTTGCTTATATAATTATCCATACCTATTCGTAAAAATTTACCCATATAAGTTTCACCTAATCTTGTTGATTTTTAATCATTGGCATTATTATCCCAATAAAAAGAACCATCTTTTCTTCTAACCCAATCGAATTTTCCAAAAGGTGAAGACCCAAAACCTGTAAAATAATTACCTGATGATGTTTCAGAACTTACTGACATAGTCTCCCTGTAAGCTTTAAAAGCTTATTGTGCGGCCTCTCCTGAATAGCTCATTGCAAAATTCCCATCGGGGCCAACAACCATTCCAGGATTATTTAATGCATAATTATAAGGGCTCAAGGAACTAAACTTTTCAGACATGGCATCCCTAACACCCCATCTTCCCAGATCAGGCATATACATCCTTGCTCCGTAATCATACATTCCTGTTTCCTGCAATTCCTTCCCATTATATTTATAGCTGTAGAAACTTCCAAAATTGGAGGTGCTGAGCACCCCTGAAATATGGTTAAGACCAAAAGGATAATAATTATTGGTATCAATAATTTCAGGAGCGCCTGCATTATTTATGGGCAAAAAAAGAGTATAAAAAAACTGCTAAAGCAATGGTTTTATTTATTGACACGAGCGAGACGCTCGCACTAGTGGGACTTTGCTTAGTGTTTTTTATTTTATAATCTTTTTATAACAATTCTCCCCATCATGGTAGCCAAAGCAAAGTACAATATTTTTATCTTTTTTCTCAAAAAAAGTAGTATAGGTCATATCAGTATCATTCACATCTTCTGGAAAGGCAATTAAATCTTTATCAAAATTTAAATAAAAATCATTAAACTTTATTGTGTTACCTTCTAATTTGTATTTCGAATTGTAATTCAATACTTTCTTCCCTTTTATATTGTAAATTACTCTATTATAAACCCCATCCTTGTTAATCGTTAAAGTGTCATATGTATTCTTGTATGATATGGGTGAATATTTTCCATATATATCTTCATTACTAATATTTTGGCAAGAAAATAAAAAGGGTAATAAAATTAAACTTATATTTTTTTTCATATTTATTAAATTTAAGAGTTCTATTTAAAATCTAGGTCTTGTTAATATAGGTGATGGTATTATAGCTTGCTTAAAAAACGTTCTTTGAGGTTGAATTAACTACTTTTTGTTGAATTTCGGAGTTGCTTTCAATCCACCGCTAGCGCGAGCATCTTTCTCGTACTAATCAAATATCTTTATAAATTTACATCTATATACAAGATCTCCTGATAATCATTGCAATAATTTCTAGCACTACTATAATCCCATGATTCAATAACAAAAACACTTTCAACGGAACTTTGATGGATATAATTAAGCTTCTGCTCAAATACTTTTAAAGACCAAACTTCTATTGGTTTATTATTCTGTTGCCAAAATTGATATTTTTTGACATTTGAATTTCTTTTGCCTGCTTTCTCAAATATCCAAAGTAACCAGTCTTTTCTACTTTTCTGAGAATTCTCTTCAATTGCCTTTATTTTCTAATCATATTCTAAAATTAAGAGAATTGAGTTAAAAACAAAGCTAACTTTTATGAGCTAGCTTTGTTTTTTATTATCTGCTTAAAGTTATAAGCTTTTTAAA
Organism: Chryseobacterium sp. CH21; assembly: GCF_004119445.1. GTDB lineage: Bacteria > Bacteroidota > Bacteroidia > Flavobacteriales > Weeksellaceae > Chryseobacterium. The sequence goes on from NZ_QICI01000089.1 coordinate 79,355, forward strand.
ATTGGTTTTATTCTGAGCTCGTGTAAGATGCTCGTGCTAGCGAGTATTTTTTATTTATTCTATAATCTTTTGATAACAATTTTCTCCATAATAACCAAAACAGAGAAAAATGTTTTTATCTTTTTTTTTGAAAGAAGTTATATAAGTTGTATTAGTATCCTCTACATCCTCTGGAAAAGCAATTAAATCTTTGTCTAAATTTAGATAAAATTTCGAAAGTGTTATAGATTGATTATCTATTTTATATTTTGAATCATAATCCAATATTTTTTTTCTTTCTCTATTATAAATAACCCTATTGTACACTCCATCTCTGTGAATTGTCAGGGTATCATATGTATTTTTATATGATACAGGCGAATATTTTCCATACATATCTTCACTACTAATATTTTGACATGAAAATAGAAGTGGTAATAAAATTAAACTTATACTTTTTTTCATATTTATTAAATTTAAGTTGTTCGATTTAAAATCTAGGTCTTGTTAGTATAGATGGTGGTGTTACAGCTTGTTTAAAAACGTTCTTTAAGGTTGGGTTAATTACTTTTTTTTGAACTTCGGAATTGCTTTCAGTCCACATATAAGTCTGATATGTATTTCCAAAGCTTTTTAACTTTCCTTCGGTTCTTTCAAAATTATTTACTGGTAATCTATAAAATAATGACTCCTGAGATTTTGAATCTAACATTAAAAAAAGTGTTTCATCTCCTAATTTATACCAAGACACATTTGATCTTCCCCACATCTGCTCATACCCATCAAAATTTGCTGTGATGAGGTTAGCTTGAAGATAATCCATTTTAACAACTCCTTTTAGTTCTTTTGAATTCATTGCATCCTTTCTTGTTAAAGGAGAATATGAAGACGATGGCTTATCTAGAGAAGCAAAAGGTCCATCATTAAAATCACTAAATAGACTGCGAGCAGGTCCACTTCCACCAAAATATTCAACTGTTATAGTATCCCATCCCACATCTTTTCCTCTATGCGTATAACCTCTAATAATAGATTCTCCGTTTTTAATAATATTTGAAGCTCCAGTTTGTCGGCTAACTACTTTAGTGTCTCCATTTTTTGATGGTAAAAATCTATTTTATTTCCACCTAAATTACTAATCATCTTACCATTTGATCATATTCATTATTTGGCATACTATCTCTATAATTAATAAATGCTTGTTGTGCAGCTGAGGGGTGATCAGAACAAGAGAATTTCTTGTATGAGCATCAAACCAAACAGATAAAGATCCTCTAATATCTTCCTAAACTAAATTTGCGGTTCCTGTTCTAAATCTACTTAATTTAAGGGCTTTATTGTATCTATTTAATCAAAATAATAACGGCTATTGTAATTCCAATAGCTGTTATATTAAATAATACTACAAAATTATTTTACAAACTTTTTCAATAAGACGATAGCTATAAAAATAAAGACAACACCAGTAAAAAATTTAATATATCCTGCTGTCTGATCCTGTATTTTCTTATAACTTCTTGTATCTCCTATCAATTTTCTAAGTAAAAAGTATATACTATTTCCAATTAAATTGATAAGTACTTGCTGAAATATGAATTCTAAAATTCCCATTATTAATTTTTATGTTTATCTGTGGATAAGGGTTTTATTATACTTGTACTTCCCAATTTAAACATTCCATAGTTATTAAAAAATCAGCTTCCTTATTTACATATTTATAGATAGTACCCCTGGTTGCAGATTCCATTCCAGAAATAACACTTTATCTAAAAATTGATATCCAGCATAATTATATTGGCTTATTTTCACCACTAACTTTGGAATATAACCAAGGCAAATTATTCAGATAAAAAATAGAAAGAGTAGCCATTGGCTATTCTTTCTATTTTTTATTGAAAATTTAGTTGTCAATATTGATTGATATTGGATATCATCACATCTGGAACATTATCTATTTTCTTTTATAAAAAAGTTTCTAAAAAATTTATAATATATTGTAACTATAATTATATAAATAATCACATTTATTATAAACTGTCCAAAACTACTACCATTAAGTTTTTGACAATCATTTGAATAAAACTCAAAATAAAATCTAGGTAATCCCATTGAAAAAGAATTATTAAAAGGTTCTTCACCAAATAATTTTTGATAGAAGATACTTAGAAAAAGATAAGAGAAGAATCCTACTATTATTTTTATTATACTTATAATTAATTTCATCGCTAATATTGATTTTATTCAAATCTTTTAATACTTCTTAAATGTTTAATAAGGTAAAGTACCATGACAAATAATGGGATCTTGCCTATATTCTTCAGATAATTTATTGATGAAATCTCTTTCATACAAAGAATTTACCCCAATTCCTAAATACAGAGAATTATCGTTAATAAGAATCATTCCTTTAGGATATTGAGAATTGTTTTTATTTATAAAATAGAAATCATATTCCCTATTGGATTCAGATAAAATAAACGAAAGCATTTCAAAATAATCATTAGTTTCAAACTCTATTTTTCCAAAATATTGGGGATATCTAAAATATTCATCTTTAGGTTTAAATCCAATTAACCAATTTTTCATAAAATCAAATACAATTTCCCTATCAATTTTATTGATATGCATATAGAGATCAGTTAAGTTAGATTCATTAATATCAGAGAAATTCTTGACAACATATAATGTACGGTTATCCAATCTAGGCAGAATAATTTTCATTATTTTAATATAATGGTTAATAGAGTCATAAGAAAGTCCAGCCGTGAACACTACCAGTTTGTCATTTGTTTTTAATAAATAATAAGTAAAAACCAGAAAATTTTCTATTGCTTCACAAGACCTTAAATGATCATCTTTAAACCCTATTATATTTTCAATTTCATCTTTTAATTTGTCCTTACCTTTTAATTTTTCATAGCTATTACCATAAATTTTAATTGCATTTGCAATAGGAAAATTAACGGCTGTGAAAGCTTTATGATCGATTAAGCTTTGATAATCGCTGTCAATATCTGTTATTATTAAGCTCATACTTAATTATTCAATATCGGGAATTGCTCCATTATAACAAATAATGGGTGAAGTTTTATATTTTTCTATGAATTGATCTGTAAAATATTTTTCATAAGTTGGATTTACTCCTATACCTAAATATGCGGAATGATCTTTATTAATAAAAACCATTCCTTTAGTTTTTTTCAAATCATTCTTATTTTCAAAATAAAATCTATAATCCCTTTCCTCTTTTTCCAAAACAAAAGATAGCATTTCCTTATAATCTACTGTTTCATATTCAGTTTCGCCAAAATATGGTGGATATTCAAAACATTCATACTCTGGCTCAAAATCATTTAACCAATCAGTAATAAAGTCAAAAATGATTCTATTATTAACTTTATCAATATATATGTATAAATCAACTAATTCCATATTTATTTTGTTTTTAATCCTGCACTAATAAACTGAACAAATAATTTATGATAATAGTAGTAAATTTTGTTAGCAACATTTTTTAATCTTTTATCTCATTTATATCAAAATCTATATCATTACCATCCACACAAATGAATCTTATATTTTGACCATTTATTTCCATTTTTTCATAAATTTCAGGTAAAGAAATAGTTGTTAGTAAATTAAAACTTTTCAGACTAACAATTAGAATCTCTAACTCTGTAATGACAATAATAAGATCATCATACACAATCATATCATAGAAAAAATATAAAAGATCAAGCTTAAGTCTGACTTTTACTAAATTTAGATCAATTAATATAAATTTTTGATCAATTCCAATTGCATAGTTTTTTTGGCTAACTTTTTTAATAACAGGCTTAACAATTGTGCTTTGCCAACCAAATTTAAAAATGTGAACATCATTTGATATAATTCCAAACACTCTATCTGTTTGTTTATCTTCAAATAATATAGGTAAATCTAAATTTTTATACTCTAATTCAGAAATTTCTTTTAAATACATATTGTTTTATTTATAAATTTGAGGAATTAGTGTTGTTATTTTTGGCTTAGTTGCCAAATTCCCTCCGTTGTATAAAAAATAATAAACATTGTTTATATGAACAACCCCTGCGAATATGCAAGAGTTGTGGTTTATTCTATTTATTGGCTCGAGCGAGAAGCTCAAACCAGCGGGGGCTATTGTCAAACTCATATTTTTATTTGAACAATATCATTAAATTTTCAGGCAATTTTTTATTATTTACAAAATCATTTAATGTATCTATGTCTAAATTTATTGGAAATGAAAGTTCTTTTAAAGGTATCCATATTTGTTCATTAATTTTGTAATTCTTAACTAATTGTATAAATCTTTTATTGGCTTGTACTTCAATATCAAATACATTTTGGTTTCCAAGCATATCATATCCCCCTAGATAACTAGAATCCAAAGGATTATATTTATCTTTTAAATTATCAAGAATAATATTATCATTAATTTTAAGAAAAGAAAAATCTATGGCAACGAAATAACAATAATCTATGAATTTAAGATTATTACTTTCGTTTAATTCATGATTCGAAATCCCCAAATTTATATAGGGAATCAATAAATTTTTACCATTTAATAAAACTTTACCAAAATATGCATCTGAAGTGTGAATCTCATCTATATTTTCATTGTGTATTAAATTTTCAAACATATTTATCTTATTTTTTTAAGAATAATTTGATTAATCTTACCATTAATAGGTGTTCCATTTGATCTTAAATATCCATTATTAACAACATCTTCCGTTTTACTTAAAACTTTATATGCACTTAAGCCATCCGCTTTCCATTCCAAATAGAATTAAAAAATTTATTTGACATCGTACCTCTAACTGTAATTCGACCACCATTTGCTAAAGATGAATGTACTTCATTTAAGAATGCAGCTTGTGGATTATTCGCTACAATATTATCTACCGAACCTTTAGAGAAATATTTTCCAAAATTACTTACATAATCTTTAATTCCTTTTTCAGCAGCTGTATCAAAATTTATATAATTCTTTAATTTAGAATACTTTCCCCCCATTAAATCTACATTTATTTCAAACGCACCTACGTGGCCTGTACCCATTCCAGAACCTATCAGCCCATGTTCAGCACCCCATCTAATACCTCCTCCTACGTTACTTCGCATATAACCTGTCATTTGGCCTCTGAGATCATCCATTCTTGCCTGTCCTTCTGCGTCCAAAACAAAAGCATTTCTTGTATGGGTATCAAACCAACCAGATAAGGGACCTCTAATATTTTCCTGAACCCAATTGGCAGTTCTCATTCTGAATCTGCTCAATTTATTACCTGGTGGGTCATCATCACCATTCATGAACTGGTTAAAATTAAGCCCCGTAAAATAATTACCTGATGATGTTTCAGAACTTATCGACATTGTCTCTTTATAAGCTGAAAACATTGCTTGTGCTGCCTCTCCTATATAAACAGTTCCTGTTTGAAAAGAATCATTTCCATCAGGGTCAATAAATAGTACAGGATTGTTTACCGCATAGTTATAGGGGCTTAGGTAATTATATTTCTCAGACATTGCATCCATCACCCCCCATCTTCCCAGATCAGGCATATACATCCTTGCTCCGTAATCATACATTCCTGTTTCCTGCAATTCCTTCCCGTTATACTTATAGCTGTAAAAACTTCCAAAATTAGACGTACTTAGCATACCTGAAATGTGGCTAAGGCCAAAAGGATAATAATTATTGGTATCAATAATTTCCGGGTTACCTTCACTATCTTTCGCAAAAGTTATCCTGGTATTTCCCAAATGATCTCTGTATTGGTAAATATAGCGGTTTGCTAGAATAAAAGAATAAAACCACTGCTTCCGGCAGTGGTTTTGTTTTATTTGTGGACACGAGTAAGACGCTCGTGCCAGCGGGCAAGTTTTGTACACAGAAAGCAATTTATGCATTCACAAATTTTACTTTTATAAGTTTGTGAAAAAACACCCAAAATAAAATTGTACTTATAATGATATTATAAATCCCATTCCATAAATCCAATTGGGAAGCGAAATATGTATATAAACAATATTCAATACTTAAGATAATTATATTTATCAAAATGAAATATGGATACTTTCTTATTTTAAAGGAATAATATAAAGGAACTAAAAAAAGAGCACAGACTATAACCGGAAAAAATAAAAATATCCATAGGTAGTAAAACAAATCAGCTACATCCCTAATGCCTGAATTGATAAGATAAAAATTATCATTTTTAAACATCATAAAGATGTAGAATACTAAATATTTTACCAATATGTAAAATAATATATTTAAAAAATTAGCTTTGAACATATTAATTTCTTTTATAAAACTTAGATGGATAATTAGATGTATCAGTTTTAGGTGCAGGTATTCCCCTAAGGCTTTATATTATCAATTTAATTGAAATAATAACAGCTTTTGGAATTTCAAAAGCTGTTATATTAAATGATAATACAAAATTATTTTACAAACTTTTTCAATAAGACTATAGCTATAAAAATAAAGACAAGACCAGTAAAAAATTTAATATATCCTGCTGTCTGATCCTGTATTTCCTTACAGTTTCTTGTATCTCCTATCAATTTTCTAAATAAAAAATATATACTATTTCCAATTAAATTGATAAGTATTTGCTGAAATATAAATTCTAAAATTCCCATTATTAATTTATATAAAAATTGGTAAACTAATTTAAGAATCACACAATCTATAAAAGTTTTAGTTTATAAGCAATATATGCTAATCCTATCGATATTAAACTAAATATTATTAATCCAATAAAAAAATTATAAAACCCTTGAGAAAATTGTTCCCCTACATCATCTTCTTTATTCTTAAAATCGTCTTTTTTTAAATTTTTATTAAAAATTTTAAAAAAATAATATCTCGTATTAATTCCAAGAAAATTAATAATTAATCCACCAAAAATTATTTCTAATAATGTCATCATAATATTTTTTAATCAAATTGAGGTCTATAGCCAACGTTCCTTTTCATCCAATTTCTAACTGGACTATTTGGCTGTGCCGCATTTATAACACCTGTCACCATTGGCCTCGCTATCATTCCCTTTCCAACAGTTCCATTTACATAGTCTACACCCTTATTTAAAAGATTTATTGTACCACTTGCGCCTGAAGTAGATTCAAATCTACTTAAAATACTCATTCCTTCAGGCATAATAGAATTTACAGCTTTAGCTCCTCTTGCATAGGGTGCAGCAGTTGCTAAAGTACTAACCAATGCATCCGCTTGCTTATAATTAGGTGTTCCATCTAGATTTCCATAATTTCCACCCAATGGATTTGCCCACTCGGGGCGTTCTAATAATCCAACATCAAAAATTTGAGCTGTAACATAAGCATTATTTGCTATACCATAAGTAAATTTTGCTGCAATATTACTTGAATTTGCCCAACTTTTAAAAAATCCATTACTAATAGAACCGCTAAAAAAGGAGCCCGTAGATATCATAGTACCTGCAGGAGTAGAAAAACTTCCTCCCAAAACAGATCCGTCAATACTATTAACCACTGATCCATCTGAATTTAAAGAATAACCATATTTACCAAAACCTAAAAATCCTTCTCCTGAAATATTAGCATAAGAATAAATAGCAGCAGCATCTTTATAACCGGCTGCCAAAGCTTGCGAAACTGTTTTTATATTTGCATTATAACTCCACTTTGATACTCCATTAATATTTTCCAAAATCCAATCGAATTTTCCAAAAGGTGAAGACCCCAAACCTGTAAAATAATTACCTGATGATGTTTCAGAACTTACAGACATAGTCTCCCTGTAAGCTTTAAAAGCCTCTTGTGCGGCCTCTCCCGAATAGCTCACTGCAAAATTTCCATCGGGGTCAACAACCATTACAGGGCTATTTAATGCATAATTATAAGGGCTCAAGGAACTAAACTTCTCAGACATTGCATCCATCACCCCCCATCTTCCCAGATCAGGCATATACATCCTTGCTCCGTAATCATACATGCCATTCTCCTGGAGTTCCTTGCCGTTGTACTTGTAATTATAAGCTGGATTTCCTAACAAAGTATTATATCCTTCATGTTTCAATCCAAACGGGTAATAATTACTTTCTTCAATGATCTCTGTTCCAGCACCATTCTTAGCATAACTTAACCTTACATTGCCAAGATGGTCTGTATAATTATACACATACTTTCCGGTCTCAACATTAAAATATCCTTCTGCCGTCGGAAAGAATTTTAGTACAGAATTTTCATACTGAAAACCACCCAGATAATCTGTAGTTTTTGTATCCAATATCTTTTTTACTTTTACTCCATCTGCTCTGTAAGTATAATCTGTTACTTTGGAGTTTCAAGTAATTTTTTCGAGGAAATGTAAAAAATTATATGGGGTGTGAAGTATAATTATTAGAACTTTGATATATAAAAGGCATTGCAATGTAATGCCTTTTATTATATATCATGGGACACGAACGAGACGCCCGCGCCAGCAGGGGGAATTACATTTTTTCGATAAGATTATATTAAGCTGCTATGTTATTCACTTTATCATCCTACTTGTCTATTTACATCTACCATAAAAAAGTATTTTTAAATTTTTATTATCAATATAAAGGCATCTAAAATGAGGATCAAAATGATTAAAAGAGGGCTCTAAATTATCTATAATTTTAATTCTAGCATTAGACTGATTTTCACAAAACTGTTCTATACTTATTGAATCATTTGCACTAAATAAATATATTGTATCATTTTTCATGATTTCAACTCCCTTTATATTTAACATTTCAAGGTTCGGTTTATAATCTCCTATTTCTATAAAAGTTGTATCATTTTTCTTATTAAAATAAATACTTAGATTATTACTTTTCGAGGCTTACAGCCTATTCAATCCTTGTTTATAGGAATCTATCTCTTTTTTTAGATTTTCCTTGATTGAAATTTTGGGATAAGAGTACTCTTTAATATTTTCTTTTCTATTTTCTTTACAAGAAAATAAGATAAGAAAAAGCAACAATGCTTTACTTCCTTCTAAAAGATGTCGTATCATAGTATATAAAATGTGGTCTATTATCTTTATTACCTATATTTTTTCTTTTAAAAAAAAGCTTTTTAAAAATTTATAATATATTGTAACTATAATTATATAAATGACCACATTTACTATAAATTGCCTGAAACCACTTCTATTAAGTTTCTGACAATCAATTGAATAAAACTCAAAATAAAACCTAGGTAAACCCACTGAAAAAGAATTATTAAAAGGTTCCTGCCCAAATATTTTTTGATAGAAAATACTAAAAAAAGATAGGAGAAGAATCCTACTATTATTTTTATTATCCTTATAATTAATTTCATAACTAAATATTAATTTTATTTTGATGGTACTGTTGCGTTCCTATAATATTCAATAGCTTTTAAATACCTATGACCATCGGAAACATTATTTACTGCCATCATCCTTATAATATTTCAATCTGCCTTCAACGTCTACAAATTTTAAAAACTTTTCTGAAATAGCTCCTTTTGTTTTAAAATTCTCTTTCCCTTCTTTTAATGTCATGTGATTCACATAACTATATTTAAACTCATCATCACCTCCATCATCTTCCCAAAAACATACTCTACAAATTTGATAATTTCCTTTTTCAAGGATCGTTTTATAGTTACAACAAGGACATGTAAATAATTCTTTTGGAGTGCCCAAAAGATTAATTGACAATTGATATAAATTATTAATTTTAGCTTCTATATATGATAATTTTATTCCAGTATATCGATCTCTTATATATTCGAACACTTCTTCTTTATCAAAACCTTCATCATCAATCATCCTTTCAATTTCTTCAATTGTCATCTTTGAATATTCATCTAACGATAATATATTTATAGCCGAATTTAAATCCAATTCTATCATAATTTTTATTTTATTAAAGTTGCGGCATAGTCAAGTGCATCTTGCAATGGATTTTTTTTAACCATTTGAGGATTTGCTCTATAAAAGGTTCTAATTTCCCTTACATCCATTCTACCCACAAAAATATCTTGAGTTTTAGTATTATATCTTATTAAAAAATTATTAACCGTCTGCTCTTGAATATGACTACCGGTTTCTGCTGCAAAAGTTTTGGCTAATTGTAAATATTGATTTTGAGTTATACCACCAAACTCTTCCCCATGTTTTGCAAAATGAACGGCTAATTCTCCTTTTGAAAACCCTTTCCATGTAATATTATAGGAACTTCCCCAAATCTTTGACATTGATGCTCTTGAAAGAGCATTACTCTTTAAAGCTTCAGCAGTAGTTAGTTTTGAAAATGCGCCTACGTGACCTGTACCCATTCCAGAACCTATCAGCCCATGTTCAGCACCCCATCTAATACCTCCTCCTACGTTACTGCGCATATAACCTGTCATTTGGCCTCTGAGATCATCCATTCTTGACTGTCCTTCTGCGTCCAAAACAAAAGCATTTCTTGTATGGGTATCAAACCTACCAGATAGAGGTCCTCTAATATTTTTTTGAACCCAATTGGCAGTTCTCATTCTGAATCTGCTCAACTTGTTACCTGGTGGGTCATCATCATCACCATTCATGAACTGATCAAAGTTAAGCTGTGTAAAATAATTACCTGAAGTTTCAGAACTTGTTGACATATTTGCCTGCATGGCTCTTACAGCATTTTGTGCATCTAAACCATACAAAACTTCATTCCCATCCGGATCAATGACCATCACAGGATTATTTACTGCATAATTGTAAGGACTGTGTCTTCTGTATTTCTCAGACATGGCATCTATTACACCCCATCTTCCCAGATGTAAATCGTCAGCAAAAAGTGGACATTTGATATTAGAAATTTAAGGAGTGTTTTCATAAAAAGAGTAATTTTAATTATGGCAACACCGAAAAAGAAA
>NZ_QICI01000058.1 GCF_004119445.1 Chryseobacterium sp. CH21
TCCTGCAGAGAGGAAATCTTCCGAATACAGGTTAAAGGGCATACCATTGAAAATATTCACAGAGATTGGTTTACCCAGTTTATGGATAATGTATTCCTGGTTGTCTGATGAAAACGGTTGGGGCCTGTATAATGCTGCTGAAGACCGTTGGTTACTGCCTTCCATCTAAAGAATATAAAAAAATAGAATCCTGCAGAGAGGAAATCTTCCGAATACAGGTTAAAGGGCATACCATTGAAAATATTCACAGAGATTGGTTTACCCAGTTTATGGATAATGTATTCCTG
>NZ_QICI01000048.1 GCF_004119445.1 Chryseobacterium sp. CH21
TCTATGGAAATTAACTCTAAGTCTGACAATTGGGGCTTACGGATTTGATTCAAAAAATTCATTTTACTTTCTATTTTTATCAGAGTCTCTAATATTTTTCATAATTTGCAGTGAAGCTGTTCATATTTAATCGTTTGTTAGACAATTAAATTTAGGTATTTAGCTAATAATGAGCAGTTTCTATTTTTTTCCTAAATGCACCACGGGTTAATATATATCCTTCAATCGCTTTTACTTTGGAAATATTCTCATTTACTTTGAAAATTCTTATTTACTTTGAAAAATAACACCCACCAAGGCAACATCAGAAATAGTATGATGTGGAGACCTGAAGGGACGAACCGTCATCAATGAATCTTCTGTTCCTATTTTTCCTGCTACAGAATGAATTTTTGTTGTTTCTAAAGCTTCTTTCAACGTCAATGGAGGTAAAATACTGGGAACTCTTTTGGCCAACATTGTTTTTCCGCTTCCGGGAGGTCCGATAAGAATAATATTATGCCCTCCTGCTGCTGCAACTTCCATTGCTCTTTTGGCTGTTTCCTGACCTTTAACTTCAGAAAAATCGAAAGGAAAATCGTTGATCTTTTCGTGAAATTCTTTTCTGGTATCCAACGTTATTTTCTCGAGGGGTTTTCCTTCGTTAAAAAAATCAATAACCTCTTTGATATTTTTTACACCATACACTTCCAGATCATTTACAATGGCTGCTTCTCTGGCATTTTGTTTAGGAAGGATAATTCCTTTAAACCCTTCTTCTCTGGCTTGAATTGCAATGGGCAAAACGCCTTTAATCGGTTGTAAACTTCCGTCCAGAGAAAGTTCCCCCATAATAATATAATTCTCAATTTCCTCAGCCAAAATCTGATCTGAAGCTGCTAAAATTCCAATAGCGATACTCAGATCATAAGCAGATCCTTCTTTCCTGAGATCTGCGGGAGCCATATTAATGGTAATCTTTTTTCCCGGAATTTTAAATCCTACATTTTTCAGGGCTGCAGAGATTCTATAACTGCTTTCCTTAATGGCATTATCCGGGAGACCTACAAGATGATATCCTACTCCGCCAGTATCTATATTTACTTCAATTGTTATTGTCTGTGCAGCCACTCCATGAATGGCACTTCCATAAATTTTAATCAGCATGGCATATTTTTGAAGTAAAAGTAAATAATATAGCATTTTGAAAATCTGACAGTTATATGAATTATTTTCTAAATAAATAACTATATCTAAAAAGATATCAATAAAACAAGCATTGGGGTACCTTCAAATCTATTAAGGTTTCTATGTGGTTCAGATGGTATACATGCTAATAAAAATCAGGTTTTAACGGAGAAATAAAGCCATCTTGCCGTTTAGAATTAGTATAAATAAAGTTATATTTGTAACTTTATTTATTTTTAATAAGTCTAAATAGACATAAAATGCAGCAGACTGGTAATAAAAAATCCAAAGGAACCTTCAAAAAATATATTCTAAAAGCTCATTTATGGCTTGGATTGTTTTCAGGTATCATTGTATTGATCGTTTCGCTGTCAGGTGCATTTTTTGTTTTCAATGAAGATATTACCGCTGCATTACGCAAGGAAAAGACCTTTCATGGAGAAAAAGATATTCAGCATAAGAAACCAATTCCTATACGCGAGTTAAAAGATATTGTAAATGCCCAGCTGAAAAATGAAATTGTAAAAACAGATGAAGTAACTATTCCTATAGATCCTGCCCGATCTTATCAGTTCGGACTGATTAAAGTTAATGAAGAGGGCTGGAATCATTTCAATACCTTCATTGTCTATAAGAACGTTTATGTAAATCAATATACAGGAAAGGTACTCGCCATCTATGATGTAAAAAATAATCCATTCTTTATCTGTATGACTCTGCATCGCTCATTACTGCTAAGCAATAAAATTGGCGGTACTATTGTGGGAGTATCTACTATCATCTTTGTCATAATGCTGATTACCGGAATTATTCTATGGTGGCCGAAGAATAAAAAAATGCGCCAACAGCGACTATGGTTCCGTTGGGAGAAGGTAAAAGGATGGCGACGTAAAAATTACGATGTACATAATATCCTTGGATTCTATTCCTCTTTTCTTGCCATTGTTGTAGCCATTACCGGTATTATGTATTCGTTTCGGATTACTCAAGTGTGGGTATATGCATTACTCAATGGCTTTTCCACTGCTACTCCAGATTACAGTCAATATAAAACAACCGCTCCGGAATCTGTGGAAACCGTAACAACTATAGACCGCATCATAGAACAGGTAAAAACTCATTATCCGAAAGCTTACTCATTTGGAATTGATCTGGAAGATCATGCTGAAGCAGATCACAAACACGATAATTTAAGCATCTGGATCAAGGATAAAGAATTTACTTATGCGGAGTCTTCGATGATGATTTTCGATGAACATTCCGGAAAGCTATTATTTAATCATCCCCACGAAGACAAACCTATGGCAGAAAGAGCTACAGATGCTACCTATGACCTTCACGTGGGAGCTTTTTTTGGAATGCCCGGAAAAATTTTAGCATTTATCATGAGTTTATTCTGTGCTTCATTGCCCATAACCGGATTTATGATCTGGTGGGGAAGAAAAAATAAAAAAAAACCAACAACCTAAATCTATTATCATGAAGAAACACTATATATGGCTCCCTTTAATGGCGAGCCTGAATGCCTACGGACAGACAGAAAGTCAGAATGATTCTTTACAAACGGAGAAAATATCAGAGATCAGTGGCATCGTAGTAAAAGGGAGTAAAGCCGTTTTTCAGCAAAAAGCTGATAAAATGATTTTTAATGTTGAGAATAGTGTATTGTCTGATGGTACCACAGTTTTAGAATTGCTAGGCAAAACACCCGGTGTAGTAGTTTCGCAAGAAGGTGAACTCTCATTACGAGGCAAAAAAGGAGTAAGCGTAATGATTAATGGTAAGCTCAGCTCGCTGTCAGCAAAAGAGCTGGCCAACCTGCTACGTTCTACCAATTCCACCCTGGTAAAAAATATTGAAATAATTGCCAATCCTTCCTCTAAATATGATGCTGCGGGGAATGCGGGTATCATTAATATTGTCCTGAAAAAAAGCTCATCAGAAGGACTGAGCGGCAATTATTATCTGAACGGAGGAAAAGGTCGTAAAAACCGGGTAAATACAGGATTGAGCCTGAACTATACTCACAATAAACTCTCTCTACACGGAGATTACAGCTATACGTTTCGTGGCGAGGAAGAAAAACGGGACTTTAGTCAGATTTTCTTCGATGAGAAGCAACCTCAGCAAATAACCCGGAGAACAGATCAAAACTCCATGACCAATGAACCTTTAACTTCTAATAATTTTAAATTTGGGGCTGATTATGCTTTTAGCGACAAAACAACTATTGGGGCTTTATTCGATGCTAAAATAGGACGATATGAAGATTTTTCGAAAGGGGAAAACAGAATATTTCAGCCGATAGACAACCTGTTTGCTCATGTACTTTCAGATAATAAAAGCAAGGAAAACTGGTACGATTATACTTATAATTAAAGGGTACCCATATCTTCAATGATAAGGATTATAAGGTAGATGTGGATCTGGAATACGAAACTTCACGTTTTTCTTCCCGTCAGAATCAGATTTCAGATGCATTGGTAAATCTGGGAACAGAGAAATTCAACAACAGAAGAGGTAACATTGCTTCCCGCCTGAAAGTTTTCAATGCGAAGATAGATTTCACCCTGCCTTTTAGCGAAATGCATAATCTGGAAACAGGTCTGAAATCTACTATAAAGTCTAATAACAATCCTTCGGAGTATTTTATACAGCAGGATAATGAATGGATCAATGATGATAAAGCAAGTAATGAATATGCCTACAAAGAGCAGATACATGCATTGTATGCCAACTACAAGCTTAATCTTACGAAATGGACATTCCAGCTGGGGCTGAGAACAGAAATAACCCATACGGATATCAACCAGAAAACTTCCCAGGAACAAAGAAAAAGAGATTATACAAACCTTTTCCCAAGTGCATCCATTAAATACCAGATGAATGATCAACATGGGTTTTATGCCTCATACAGTAAAAGAATCAACAGGCCAAGCCACTTCGATTTGAATCCCTTTCGTTTTTATGATGATCCTTTCAACTACTGGCAAGGAAACCCGAATCTGAATCCGGAATTTACCCACGCAACAGAATTGGGGTATACCTAGGGAAAATACATTATTGCATCAGCCTATTTTAGTGTTACAAACGATGTCATGACAGAAGTATACAACTATCAGCCAGACACAGGAATCCTCGTAAAAACGCAGGATAATCTAAACAAATCCTATGTATATGGCGCCAATATTACAGCCACTACAAAGCTTTTTAAATGGTGGTCGCTGACTTCTATGCTGAATGTATTCAACAGTGAATATAAGGGCAATTACCAGAATTACTCGGTCAACAGTTCACAACTGGCATTTACGTTGAACGCACAAAACAGCTTCAGCATTGCAAAAGGATTGAAAGCAGAGGCTAATGGACAGTATTTTTCGAAATCTAATATTGGTTTGTTTATTCGCGATGCTTATTTTGACCTGACTCTGGGGGTTTCCAAAACATTATTAAAGGATAAAGCGACCGTAAAACTTGCCGTGACGGACTTATTAAAGACCAATAATTACCGTGTAACAGGAAATAACTTCAGCTCTACCATCCGACAAAAATATAACCTGGACAGCCGCGTGGTAACGCTTTCATTCAATTATAAGCTTTAAAATCCAAAAATCAGAGAAATTAAAAACTCTCCGACAGCTTACAATACCCTGTAATCATTTAACAAAACCGGGTCTCAAAATTTTTGAGACCCGGTTTTCAATCAAATAAATATTTTATGTTTTCTACGAAATTTATATGCTATAATTAGTCATATAATTTATCGAAACGGGCAAATCCGGAAATACTGCTGGGAAGCTTCATCCCTTTAGTGATCTTATCCGTCTGCTGATCATAAATCCAAACATAGTTTCCTCCTTTACTGGCATTTACAGCGATGTATAATTTGTTATTCTGAACAAACATACCTTGTTCGTAAGGTTCATCTCCGGGCAATTCATCCAGAACTCTTACCAACTGCTTGGTTTCTATATCTATAATAGCATATCTACCATTGTAGCTGCCCCCTAATGCCGGATCACGGTACAGCACTACCATTTATTGTTACCGATATAATCGATAACTGTTTCCAGAGGCTTGTTCCCAACAAGATTGGTAAGATTGATCTGATATCCTGCATCAGGCGAAGTTGCCCCTTTAAGAGCTCTGAAAAGGAAAATATCACTTGTTCCAGCTCCTGCACGTGGAAAACATGTATAATAAAAAGCTTCTTTATCTTTTGTAAAAGTTGTTTTGAAATAAGGAGAACCATTGGCTACCCCAGAACTTCGGTTATCCGTTACAGAATTTTTTACTTTGAAGGTGTTATAATCTATTACAGCAAAATTATAAAATTCAGGCGTTAGCCATTTGCCATCGCGGAAGCTGTACTGCAAATAGATCTGTCCATCCATATAGGTCATAGCGCCCAGCGAATAAAAGTTATAGGCATTTGGGAAAGGCTGAAATCCTTCAATCTCACCCTGACGGACAATACTAAGGTCAGCAGCATTGAAAACAGTATAGCGTATATGCTGGCCATCCCCTGTATCTCCAACAATAACCAATGTATTGTCATCTATCCAAACATAACTGGCAATATCACTGATGTAGGTATAAGGCACTTCTTTTACAGTCGTCAGCCTATCCTGTGTATATTTAAATTTTTTGAAAATACCCTGATCGGTTTTATAGTTGTAGATAAAGCCATTTTTTACAATATAAGAGTAAGTTCCTTTGGAATTAATTTCATCTCCTTCTTTGGTAATATCCATTTCGCCTTTTGTCAGATCGTTGGTAGCGGTCATGTAATGGACCGTATTGGGCCAGCTTCCGAGAGCGGAAAGTAAAAAATATTTATAGTCTTTTTCACCACTTTCAGAGTCACCGAAACCAGGTTCGCGTTCGCAGCTAAAAATGGTTAAACATGCAAGTATTAAAAGTATACTGTTTTTGAAATATTGTGTCATGATCTTTTACTTAAGTAGGTATCTGAATTTTAAATAGAAAGCACGTCCCTGCTTCTGAAGTTTGAAGTTGTCATAGGCCAGTGCATCCCCAACGTTGCTTACATCGAAAGCCAAATTATATCTTCCATTCTTCATGGAATAACTTATACCTATGTTGTGAAGCGTTTGTCTTGGAATAATCGGAATGTTGCGTGGATTTCCATAGGATTTCCAGTTTTTGTAGAACCATTCTGTCATCTGTAGTCCGTAGTAAAGCTCTATCCTGCTGTCTTTCTGAAACCAGTCGTCTTTACCAAGACTTACATTGACATTTCCAAATAACCACGGCTGGTTGGGAACATCTTTTTTGTAAGTAGCTGAAACTACATCATCACTGTTATTGGCAAATTTTGTATTGTCATACGCTTTGTTGTAGCTCACATTCATTAACACATTCAGGAGTCTTTTGTATTGGTAACTGATCTCTCCTTCAAGTCCTCGTGTAAAGATATTAGACAGGTTTTCATATTTGAAAGTACTGTTATATAAATTAGGAACGGTATAAATGAAATCCTTTGTATCACGAATGTATCCTGCCCCTTCTATACGGAACGCATGCTGCCCCCAATGGTGGCCATAGTACAACCCTACGTTTACATTATTACTGGTTTCAGGCTTCAGATTCATATTACTGGTTACAGCAACTCCATCTCCGAAAATTTCCTGCGGTTCTACCAAACGATAAGAACGTTCAAAGGATCCTTTTATTCCCAATCCTTTTGTAATTTTCACTGTGGTAGCGAAGCCGTAGCCCCAGCTGCTAAAATTGTCCTTTGCCGGATTATCGGTTCTGGTCACCGGATCGAAAACCATTTTCTGAAGTCCTACCTGATAGTATTTAGCAAAGAAAATATTAGTCCAATGCTTATTGAAAAACTCTTGTTGATAAGCCATAGACAAAATCTGTTTAGTCATCTTCGCCGGAGGTACATTCTTTTTTTCCTCTTCAAGTTGATTGAATGTGGTATTCTTAAGGTAATCAAATACATAATTGAAGATAAGCTTGTGATGTTCAACTATTTTATAAGTAGCCCCTACTTGTGAGTAAAGACGGTCTTCATGCTGCATGATGATCGTTCTTCCTCCTTTTTCACTTGTGGCAGAAGGTTCAAAAGTGTTATCCCAACTGTATTTACGCATAAGTGTATCTGTTGCTTTCTGAACGCTTTTTGAGAAACTAGCATACACATTTACATCCAGATGATCATTGAACAGTCCTGTTTTTTATACTTCATAAAGTAATTATGAGCCTGTCCGTTTTGTTTTACCCCACCATATACTACTTCCTGATTGGAACCGGTCTGGATCTGTTTATCAAAAACGGATTGTGACATTCCTACAAAGAAAGAATCTGCCCAGCTTTTGTTTTCCAATCCTACTTCAGCCATCCCAAAAACAGATTGATATCTGTCATTAAAACGTTTCAGGTTTTTTAGCTCATATTCATTTTTAGCAGCATTCCAGATTTTCATATCTTTCATCAGATAGTCGTTATCCGAATGGTTATAAAAACTGTTGATACGCATGATAATTCCGGTTTTATCATCTTTAAACTGTCCATTCAGATTGATACGCTGGGTATTAAAAGAACCAAGACTTATACTTGCATCCAGGTAATTTTTGCTGCTTGACGGCGTAATAATATTGACCGCTCCACCCATAGCATCTGTACTTAAATGAATAGGAACTACCCCTTTATAGATCTCTACATGGTCTGCCATATTTACAGGTAATGTACTCAGATCCACTCCTTTTCCAAGCATTTCCAAAGGAACGCCATCGATAAAGAATTTCACGGCTTTACCAGACATTCCATTGATTGAGAAGTTATAATCGGAGCCTATTCCTCCCTGTTGACGGACTTTAATCCCTGTGGTTCTGTTCAGAACCTGATTAAGATCTGCCGTGGTATTGGCTAATTTAGCGACATCGATAGCATTAACAGTAAAAGCACCGTCTTGCAGTGCTTTTACCTTACCTTTACCGTGTACTACAATTTCTTGTACAGCCGCATGATCCTCAACCAGCTGAATATTTACCGGAGATATTTCGCTACCGAAGTTTATTTTCTTTTTGATTTTTTTGTAGCCATCCAGGCTGAAGACTAATGTAGCTTCTCCTTTCTTGTAACTAATCTTGAAATTTCCACTTTGATCGGTTTTTGTTTTTATTTTTGTGTTTTCAACAAAAACACTTACTCCATTTAATCCCTGCATTGTGCGATTCTGTACAGCTCCCTGAACTGTAAAACCAGTATCCTGTGCTTTAATGAGGGAAATTGTAAGGGTAAAAATGAGAAAGATAAAAATACGCTGATACAATTTCATTATTTATAATTATTATAAATAGCAAAATTAAAGGTTCCTTTGCCAACTCCCAAAGGAAAAAGAGTTTTATTTTTAATTGTTCTAATTACAATTAATATTGATTCATTTATAATTTTTTTATAAAACTGTAACAAGTTTACACTCAGATACTAATAGAAAAACATTGTAGTATTCTATTTTTGTCTGTATGAAAAAAGTCATATGAAAAGCAAAACATACCCCCTAGAAATTGGATCAAGATAATGTGAGCATGCTCTTCTCAATGATCATTTTAGTAAGCTAAAGAAATTCCTGCTCCCCATCTCATACCCCTATCGTAGTGTGCACGGATGCTTACATTTTTATTAAGAATATATTTCAGTCCGATTATGTATACTTTAACCATAAAGCCTCCTCTCAATCTTTTTGATATTGGAATATCTTCTCTCATCAACTGTAAACGAACAATTCCGTCATGATAAACTTTGCTTTGCTCTTTTAACCAATTGGTCATCGTTTTAATTTCGTCGAAAGCTTAGTACAGAAAAGATTCCGCTGGTAATGAAATAAAAAAACCGGTACAAATTTCTTTGTACCGACTCAACCATTATTAAAAACTAACGAAAAAGATTAATCATCTGAATACTGAATAAAAAGGATGAGTCAGGAAGCCGGATGCCAAAAAGAGGAAATTCCTTTTGGGGTAATTATGACCGTCATTAGATTAACAAGGATGAAATGTATCTATTGAGCGTAAAGTAAAAAATACTTTGTTCTTCTTCAAGACAAGGAGTATCCCTCTTCCAGCATCCATTCTTCCTTCCCACAATCAATCTTTAAACATCTTCAGATTTTATAATCCTATTATTTTTTTATAAACTTATTTTTATATTCTTTTCCATCTGAGCTTTTAGAAACAATGATATAATTTCCCGGTACCAAACCGCTTACATCAATTGCCTGATTATATCTGTGATCATTTTTCTGCAGAACAAGTTTCCCGGACATATCGATAATGATCACCACTTTATAGACTTTATCTGATTCTTTTCCGATATAAAGGTGCTGTGCTGTAGGGTTTGGATAAATTTTCAGACTATTGTCTTTACTTTTTACTTCTCCTGTGCCTAAATTGCTGCAGAATTCCCAGTTCCCGAAATTCACTTCTACAAAAGCAAACGAAGGTAACATCTGGCACTGATCCGGACAATATTCCGTGCAGGCATAAAATCCGTATTTCCCTGAACTTGTTGCCACATACGTAGCTCCTACTACACCAGGGATGATACAAGGGTCTCCCGACACCGGAGGGTTACTGCCCGGCAGACATCTGAACCAGGTATGTTTACCATAGACTCCTGGAAATATGTTATCAAACTGTACAGAAGCACCATTGCACACATTCACTGTTCCTCCATTTTCCTGATAGGTTCCGGGAGTATAAGTAGTCATCATAGCCGGAAGTCCGTATACAAAACCATCTGCAAATACTGCCGGACTTTCTGCGATACAGTCGCCGTCCGTCACTTTTACTTTAAAATAATTCAGCTGGTCATTTCCGGTAATGGTCAGCTGCTGTGATATAGCTCCCGGAATAGCAATCCATGGGTTGTTATTAGGAGTCTGCCAGGTCCATTCCTGTTTATACCATTGATAACTTCCATAGCCCTGTACTGTGGAAAGAACCTCATCTTCCGTATCACAGAATAAAACTGTTCCCGGATATTTTTGTCCGAGCCTTGCACTGGTAATTGTAGGAGTACATTGTGCTTTTATATTCAAAATGGTGAATAATAAAAACACTAAAAAATTAGTTTTGTTTTCATATATAGATTATTAAGTTTGGTGTTGCTAAAAATCCTCTACATCAATCCAACAGTACTCTGATCCCGAATTTCATATTAAAATGAAGGGGTTTCTCTTTATAAATGGTGTTCGGTGCGTTCTCTTCCTTGAAATGATATCCTATTCCCGGTTCTGCATACACTCCTATTTTATCAACAAGCTTCAGTTGAAGTCCTACCGCAGTATTGACAGAAAACTGAAAAGGTTTATGATCAAGACTCTCTTTTGAACTCTCTTTTATTTCGTCATTAACAACATAGGTAGTGGTAACGCTTCCAGATATAGGTTTCTCTACAAGTGCCCCTCCTGTAATATATCCTGTAAACCTCCCTTTCTTAATAACATTGTAAT
This sequence comes from Chryseobacterium sp. CH21, assembly GCF_004119445.1. GTDB lineage: Bacteria > Bacteroidota > Bacteroidia > Flavobacteriales > Weeksellaceae > Chryseobacterium. The sequence goes on from NZ_QICI01000048.1 coordinate 10,658, forward strand.
TAACCTGAACGGGAATTCCTATATAATGAACCGTCTGATCTCCTTTTATATAATTATTATCACTTCCTGAATGCAGCTCGGAAGCCAGCTTGGTATAATTCAGTCCTGTTCCTATCCCCCATCTTTTTCCTAAATTATAGTAAAGAGACAATCCGAATGTAACCGGCACTTTATGCCTGATTCTAGCTTCTACCTGCTGGCTCTGATTAGCCAACAATACGGCCATCAGGGGATCATCATGATAATCGGATGTCATAAATACCTGCTCTACATTCATTGCTTTTCCCGTGATAGAAGCATAGCCCGGAAACTGCTGTTCTGCAGAATTGGAGGCTATATTTCCTGTAAGCATACTCAGCATCCACGATTTTTTATCACGGGGTTTTGCTGTGCTTCGTTTTGTATTGTCAGCATAGATTTCCTTGGTTTTCTCTTCTTTAAAAAGAGCCTCATCAGAAGCCTGTTCTTTGGCAGTTTCTTTTACTGTGTCATCAATAGAAGGCACATTATAAGCAACTCTGCTTTCCTGTTGAAAAGATTCCGATGCTGACGGAAGTTTAAAAATATCCTTGATTTTTTGGCCATTTTCAACTTGATTTTCTACTCTGCTCTCGGCATATCTTTGTGCTGCAATTTTCTCCGTGGATCCTGTGTTTAATATATTGTCTGCTAAAAAAGCTTCTGTTCCTGATTTCACCTCGTTGGCAGAACTCTGTTGAGTTTCTATAGATTCTACAGAATTCATCTTCTCCCCTTTTTCTATACCTGTCGGTTTCTGAGATATTCTTTTTTCTGTGTCATCCTGTGGCAGTATTTTTATGAGTAAAAATAACAGTGCAATAGCAGCTGCCATTCCTCCAATGCGATAAAATAAAGATCTTCTTTCTGTAGGGGCCCCTTTTTCTTTCTTTGCTTCACCTTCATGAACTTCAGGAATAAAACCAGGAACGCTGTTGTTTTCTTCGCCGGAAAATAATTCATCTTTAATGTCATCCCACAATCCTTCCGGAACGTCCTCTTCATGGTCATCCATTCTGCTACGCAGGTTATTTAGCCATTCATTATTCATATTGTGCTTTTTTTGACATTTTAAATTCTTTTATTTTCTGAGCAAGCAGTGCTTTTGCCCTGTGCAACTGAGAGGCAGAGGAGTTTTCTGCTATTCCCAACAGCACAGCAATCTCTTTGTGGCTTTTTTTCTCAAACACATACAGGTTAAAAACTGTTCTATACCCATCAGGAAGAGCTCTGATCATCATCATAATATCATCCCGAGGAATTTCTTCAAAATCAGGTTCTTCTTCATTAGGAATATCCGGAAGGTCATCAACTTCTACAGCAGATTTAAAATCACCTTTCTGTTTGATATGCTTCAAAGACTCATTGACAGTAATACGGGTCATCCAGGCTTTTAAAGAGCCATTTCCTCTGTACTCAAAAGATTCTATCGAACGGAACATTTTGATAAAACTGTTCTGGAGTACATCATGTACATCTTCTTTTTCTGACAGATAACGGGAGCATACATAGGACAGATTTCTGGAATAAGCTCCAAAAAGCTCTTTCCAGGCAGCTTCCTCCTTCTTCAGAAGGTGCGTTACCAAAATCTGTTCTTTACTTTCTTCCATATAATGCTGCCTCCATATCCAGTGGGATGCTATAAAACTGTCATGCAAAATAGATTGCATCTTTTTGATAAAGTGCAATCCATTGATGATAATATCTATCTAATTAATTTTTTATACAGAATGGGAAATTATAGTCAATCACTTCATAAGGAGTAACCAATGTACCATCTACTGTAATTTTTTCTGCTGTAAGAGCGTATCTAAGCGTTTGATCCAACCCTACATAATATCCTTTTTGCTTAGAGACGAATTCTACAACAGTCTTTTTATTAACTCCATCTACAGGAATCTGAAGTTCCATTATTTTTGGAGTTAAGGTAAGCTCTATTACATTATTCGCTGTATTGATCACTGCTGCATATTTAATATCATATTTCACTTTTCCCATTGACTTCAATGCTGTTTCTGCTTTTACAGGGTTTTTCACCACAGTTTTTACAATTTCTTCAATAGGAAATTCTGCAAACGAGATTGTATCTTTTTTTACTTTAAAATCTTTTACTCCTTCTCTTTTGCTGTTTCCCTGTACTATGATCAGCTTTCCTTTATAGTTCCCTGGTAAATTCTCCATTTTTACAGGCGGAATATCCGGTCCTTCATTATCATTGCATGAGGATAGGGCAAATCCTGCCAAAACCATTAAAACTGTTATAAAAAATCGGGGTACTGTCAATTTTTTCATTGCATTACTTTTTCGTTAAACATTATTTATTTTCGAGTACTCATTTATATAAATCCTGTTTTCTGAAAATCTTGCATGTTCTTTCAAAAAAAGATTAAAAAAAACACATAACAAACTGATTTTAAATAGGTAAAAATTAAGATTAAAAAAACGAAAATATTCTTTTCCAGCTCTCCTGTTACTTCGAAGGCATTCTTCTACCTAATTATCAGTAGAAAAAAAACACGGTTTTTATGTATTGTCGGGATCCTCTGCCTCAAACTACATTTGTCACAACAACAAAAGGCAAAATATTCATTGTTATGAAAAGACCAAAGACCAAAAAAATTATTTCGATTTTCTTTATCCTTGCAATGGCTGGTGCTGTTTTTACAGCATGCAGTAAGGATGATGATCCGGCAGATGCAAAAGCTAATGTGAAATTCACCATCACTGTAAATGGAGCAGACTCTAATGATCAGGTTGATTTTTTGTAAGTGCGGGAAACCATGATGCCAGCCAATACGGAAGCCCTGTCTGGAAAAAGAACGGAACCGATCAGGGGAATGTAAATGCTATTCCGTTGGAAATAGGTGATTTTACGGGGAATACGAAAACTTATGTGTTTGAAACTGTAAAACCTTTTAATTTCTCAAGTCTTCATGTGGCAGTATCCAACTTTGACGGCGCTCCTATTTCTGTAAGTTACAAAGCTGAAATTGGCGGGAGTGTAGAGACCAATGAAAGTAAGACTTATGCCGCAGGACAAACGTTTATCAGAGATTACTCTTATGTAGCAAAATAAGTTTTTATCGTATTAAATATTATTTTTGGATAGAAAAAGGAAGCCGTATGATACAGCTTCCTTTATTATTTATCCGTTATATTTTACTGTACTCCTCCGCCAAGCGCTCTGTAAAGATCTACCTCAGCGTTTAATTTTTCAAGGGTAACATTAATGGCTTCCAGATCATTCTGGAGTTTATTATTCTGGGCAGTGATCACTTCCAGATAGGTGGCCATACCGCTTTTATAGAGCTTAAGTGCATCATTGATTCCTTTGTCCAGAATTGCTGTTCTCTGATCCAGGAGGTGGAGCCTTTCTGAAGAGCCTTTAGATTTTGCCATCGCATCGGAAACCTCTCCTACAGCAGTCATTACAGATTGTTTAAAACTGATGGCTGCTTTTTCCTGTTCAATCAAAGCTGTTTCATAGGCTGTTTTCAGTTGTTTTTTTTGAAAAATCGGGGCTGCCAGATTGGCTGCTATTGATTTGGTAATAGATCCCGGAATGTCAAACCATGAGCTGAATTTATTAGAATTCACTCCTATTTGTGGGCTCAGGCAGATACTCGGATACATTGCTGCTTTTGCCAACCCGGTTTTGGAATTTAAACTGATTACATTAAACTCCGCCATTTTCAGATCCGGTCTTCGGCTCAGCAGTTGTGCAGGTAGTCCTTCTGACAACTTATTTTCAGGAATCATTGTTTTCAGCTCTCCTTCTCTTTCTATTTTGGCTGGATATTCTCCGCAAAGAATGCTTAATGCATTTTCCTGTATAGAAATATTCTGTTTTGCCAAAGGGATGAGTAACTCGGCTGTTTTTTTCTGTGCTTCAGATTGCTGAACGGCCAGCGAATTAATCTGCCCTGCTGTAAACTGAAGATTCATCATTTTAAGCGTATTGTCACTGAGCTCAATGTTTTGTTCGGCTATCTTCAACTGTTCATCCAGACTGATCAGGTTATAATATGCCTGAGCTACCTGAACTACGATTCTGCTTTTGATGGCATTTAAATTTTCTTTCTGTCCAAAATATTCTGCTGCTGCGGATTCTTTCTGCATTTTAGCCTTCCCCCAGATGTCTACTTCCCATGAAAGCCTTAGGGCAGCACTGAAATCATCCATATATTTTGTCCCGACAAACTGTTCGTTCAAAGATCCGTTAAGCGTATTGGTTGAAGCCCAGCTTCTGTTGGCGCCTGCTGTAAGGTCCAGTGTCGGCATCAAACCCAGCTTAGCTTGCTTGTAGATCAGATCCAGCTGTTCTATATTTTTCAAAGCGACATTTACTTCATTATTTCTTGAAAGGGCTTTATCTATTAAACTTATCAATTTAGGATCTTTGAAGAAGGTTTTCCACGGAAGAACTACAGTATCTCCTGTTACCTGTACAGATTCTTTGTAAGTTTCAGGAATCTGAAGATCTGTTCTTGTATATTTTTTCCCTACGGCACAAGACATCAGAAGTGATGCCATTGCGCCTGAAATAAGGAAATTCTTTATATTAAATAGGCTCATTTGTCAATTGATTTTCTATCGTATTATACTTCTTTTTGGTAGAGAATTTCTCATCCAGATACTGAAAGAACATGTAGAGTACAGGAATTACAAAAACGCCTAAAACCACTCCGCTCAGCATTCCCATTGCAGCACTTGTACTGATGGATTTGTTTCCTGAAGCCATTCCTCCTGTAGAAATCATCAGCGGAATCATTCCGACAATAAAGGCTAATGAAGTCATGATAATAGGACGTAATCTCGCCTTTGCTCCTTCCAGTGCAGAATCCAGAATCGAAAGACCTGCTTTTCGCCTTTGTATGGCAAATTCTACAATAAGGATAGCGTTTTTCGCCAAGAGGCCAATAAGCATGATTAGCCCTACCTGTACATAGATATTATTATCCAGCCCGATTGCTTTTATTCCTAAAAATGCTCCTACAATCCCCGTTGGAATGGAAAGCATTACGGCTAACGGAAGAATATAACTTTCGTATTGGGCAGCTAACAAGAGATATACAAAAAGTAAACATAGTCCAAAAATCGCAATCGTCTGGTTACCTGCTGATTTCTCTTCCAAACTCAATCCTGTCCATTCGTAGCTGTAGTCAGATGGTAATTTGCTTAAAGTCTGCTCCAGCTTGCTCATTAACTCTCCGTTACTTACTCCAGGTTTTGGAGATACGTTGATATTTAAGGAGTTGTAGAGGTTGTAACGTTGAACGGATTCCGGGCCATAGACTTTTTTCAAAGTGATCAATGTGTTTACCGGAACCATATCTCCTTTTTCATTCTTTACGAAAATATCATTGAACGCCTGCTCATCCATTCTGAAAACTCCGTCTGCTTTAATATTCACTCTATAAAACTTTCCGAATCTGGAGAAATTCTGAGACTGATCTCCTGAGAAATAGGACTGAACAGTTCCCAACAGGTTTGAAATGCTTACTCCCAACTGTTTTGCTTTATCTTCATTCACTTCAAGCTCCATCTGAGGATAATCTGCTCTGAACATCGTGTAGGCAAATGCTACTTCCGGAACCTGCATCAGCTGGCCGATTAATTCATCTGCTTTGGCTTTAAGAACCTGAGGATCTCTTCCCATACGGTCCTGAAGTACGATTTCAGCATCATTCGTCATTCCGTACCCTTCTACAGGAGGCATTCTGAAGGTCATTACACTTCCTTCTTTGATCACTCCCAATTTTGCATTCGCCATATCTACCACTTCCTGGATATCCTGAACTTCGCCTCTTTCTTTTTTAGGTTTCAATTTAACAAATCCCATCGCATAAGCCGGTCCTGCACTACTACTAAGAAGGTTGTAGCCTGTGATGGAAGTATTTTCCTGCACTGCGTCTACCCCTTTTAAGATTTCATTGATCTTGTTGGAAACTTCCGTAGTTTTAGTCAATGCCGTTCCCGGGGGCATACTTAGCGTGTACATGAAAAATCCGTCATCTTCCATCGGCACAAAACTCTTGGGTGTACTTGACATCAACCACCCTGCAATACCGATAACGGCTACGATTAATCCTCCTGCAATCCATTTTCGCCCTATTAAAAAGCGTACTCCTTTTGCATAACGGTTGGTCATATTATTAAATCCTGCATTGAATGCTACGGAAAACCTTTGCCCAAATCCTTTTGGCTTTTCACCTTCTCCTGCATGGTTGTTTTTCAAAAATACAGCACACAAAGCCGGAGTTAAAGTCAAAGCGTTAACCGCTGAAATGATAATTGCTATTGCCAATGTATAAGCAAACTGCTTATAAAACAATCCTGCCGAACCGGACATAAATCCGATGGGGATAAATACTGCTGACATCACCAATGTAATTGAAATAACAGCTCCTGTAATCTCGCTCATCGCCTTATGGGTAGCTTCTCTTCCTGATAGGTTTGTTCCTTCCATATTACTGTGGACGGCTTCCACCACGACAATGGCATCATCCACTACAATACCGATGGCCAGTACAAGGGCAAAAAGCGTCAATACATTAATGGTAAATCCTAAAACCAGAAGGAAGAAGAATGTACCGATAATGGCTACCGGAACTGCCACTGCCGGAATAATCGTAGATCTGAAATCCTGCAAGAAGACAAATACCACAATAAATACAAGAATAAATGCTTCTATCAGGGTAGATTTCACCTGTCCTGTGGCTTCATCCAATCTTTCTTTGGTACTCATTACCTTCGTATATTTAATACCCGGAGGGAATGTTTTTGATAATTGATCAAGGGCTTTATTCACCCCTATTTCAATCTGATTCGCATTGGATCCTGTGGTCTGCATAATCGCTACAGTAACCGCATTTTTTCCATTGGAAAGGTTGTCTCCTGTATTGGAAATCGCTCCAAATTCTACACGGGCTACATCTTTTAATCTGATGACCTGGCTTCCGGTATTTTTAACAATAATATTTTCATATTGTTCCGGCTTGTTCTTTTTTCCTTTATATCTGATGACATATTCTAAAGCGGCATCAGATTCTTCTCCCAATTTACCCGGAGCAGATTCCAAACTGTGGTCTGCAATGGCTCTGGAAACATCTGCCGGTTCAAGTCCGTAGGAAGACATTTTCTGAGGGTTAAGCCATATTCTCATGGAATAATCTTTCAATCCGAATACCATAGCCTGCCCTACTCCTTTTACCCTTTTGACCTGCGGAATAAGGTTAATATTCGCATAGTTCTGAAGGAAGGTTTCATCGTACTGTTTATTATCTTCAGTATAAATATTGAAAATCAGCACCATACTATTTTGCTGCTTGGATGTGGTCAGTCCCATTCTCACAACCTCTTGGGGAAGTATTGGGGTGGCCTGCTGTACTCTGTTTTGCACATTTACCGCTGCCTGATCGGCATTTACCCTCTGTTTGAATATAATGGAGATGGAGAATGAACCATCGTTACTCGCGGTGGATTTCATATATTCCATGTCTTCCACTCCATTGATCTGCTCTTCCAGCGGCGTTACCACAGAACGGATCACTGTTTCACTATTTCCTCCGGGATACGATCCTGAAACAGTGATCGTAGGCGGAGAAATGTCCGGGAATCTGGTCACTGCCAGCTGGTTTAATCCGATGATCCCTAAAATAACAATAATAAGGGATATAACTGTAGCCAGTACCGGACGGTCTATTATCTTTTTTAACATTTTTGAATTTTCTAAAAATGGTTATACAACTATTTCAAATGAACTGTTGTCGCCGCAACCTGTGCTCCGTCTGTAAGAGCATCAATTCTGTTGATGGCAATCTTATCTCCTGCATTCACGCCTTCTTTGATAAAGTAATCCTGAGAGGTACCTCCTGAAACAGTAATCTGAGTCATTTTCACTTTATCTTTACCTTCCAGTTTATAGACAAAGAATCTGTCCTGAATATCTTTCACTGATGTTTTTGGAAGTTTGACAACTCCATTCAGTGCATTGTGAATCATTACTCTGGCTGTTCCTCCGGCTCTTAATAATTTATCTGGATTTTGAAAAACAGCCTTCATCTGGATACTTCCGGTATTTCTGTCGAAGTTTCCGCTGGCATTTTCAAGCTTTCCTTTAAGAGAATAGGTGGAGCCATCTGCAAGGATAAGCTCTACATTTTCTGCGGCATTTCCTGATGCTGCGTTTTTACTGTGTGTAATAAAATCAGCTTCATTCATTGAAAAGTACACATTCACAGTGTTTATGTTTGAAAGCGTTGTCAACGGAGAGGCATCTGACGGACTGATAAGGTTTCCCACTCTATTTGGAATTCGCCCAATATATCCGCTAACCGGTGCTTTGATATAAGTGAAATTAGCATTAATCTTTGATGATCCTAATGATGACTGCGCCTGTGCCACCTGTGCTGATGCTGCTTTATAACTTGCCTGTGCGGTTTTCAACTGCATATCAGACACTACTTTTCCTTCTACAAGAGGTTTCAGCTTTTCCACTTCAAGTCTTGCTGATTCCTGGGCTGCGACAGCTGATTTCAAAGCGGCTGCATTGGTATTTACCTGCTCATTGTATACGGATGGATTTATTCTGAAAAGGGTTTGTCCTTTGCTTACATACTGTCCTTCTTTGATATATACTGCTTCCAGATAACCAGTCACCTGCGCTTTAATATCTACATTGTCCTGTCCTTCTATGTTTCCCGGATATCCTGTAGACACATCTGCATCTCCGGACTTCACCTGGATAAAATCTGTGGGCAATGCCTGCTGCATCTGCTGGGCACTTTCCTGGCCGTTCCCGGAACCGCATGAGTACAATATCGCTGCAGCTGTAAGTGAAAGTACCAGATATCCTTTTCTGTAATTCATAACATGAGTTTTTAAATTTTACAGGAGCAAAATAACTTCATCTTATAGTGAATTTCATTCAGAAGTTGGGTGAAGTGTCATTAATCGCAGGTGAAACGTATGATAGGAAAAATGAAAAGAAAACCTCTATTTTCCTTCATAAACATGTTAAAAAGAGTATTTCAGATGAAAATATAAGTAAAATTGTCAAATACAAATTTGTGGATGCTATAAGTGAAGCAAAAAAAAGACTGCTTTTATCGAAAGCAGTCTAGTCTTTATTTTTATGAGATTAATAATCCATCCAGGATTTGAAAATGGAAGCTTTTTCCCGGCTTACAATAACTTCCATATCGGGCTGTTTTCTTAACTCCAATTTTAATTTTCCATTAAAATGATTAAAAATCTGCTTTACAGAATTGATATGGATGATAAATTGTCTGTTAGCACGGAAAAAGAATTTAGGATCCAATTGTTTTTCAAGCTCTTCCAAGGTTTGTGGGACATTCTCTGCCAATCCTGTATTCAGTACTGCTTTACTGATTCCCAATTCGGTATAAAAGTATAAAATATCTTCTGCGAGAACGGTTTTGTATCCATCTCTGTGGGCAATCAGAAAACGTTTTCTGTAATCCTTCGGCTGGATATAATTCAGTAATCCTTCGATGGCTGTTCCTACTACAGGAACGGTTTCCATAAATGTTTCATAGCGTTTTAAAGCAGCATCAAGTTCTTCTTCTTCGATGGGTTTCAGAAGGTAATCTACACTATTGTATTTGAATGCCTGTACTGCATATTCGTCATAAGCTGTGGTAAATATGACCGCGCTTTTAATATCATGCTTGTTAAATATTTCAAAGCTGAGTCCATCTGCAAGGCGCACATCCATCATGATAACATCCGGAACCACATTATTTTCCAGCCAGTGTACCGTTGAGGTGATCGAGTCTTCCACAGACAGGATTTCGATATGGGGTCTTAACTTCAACAACAGTCTTTTTAATCTATCAGCATTGGGTTTTTCGTCTTCAACTATTAAAACTTTATTAATCTTCATATCAATGGGAGTTTTACAATAAATTTATCTTCAGTTTTTTCAATCACAGGCTTAGGATATCCTAAAATTTCGTATCGTGCAATAATATTGGTGAGCCCTACTCCTGAGGAATCGGGCTTATTGATTAAAGGCAGTAACATATTGGAAACCACCAATTCTCCTTCAGGGTTTGTATAAACATGGATTTCCAGAGGATTTACTTTAGAGGTTTGATTATGTTTAATGGCATTTTCAACCAGTAACTGTAAAGACAGCGGAAGGGTAAATCTTGATCTGTATTCTTCCTGAATATCTATTTTAAATACCACACCTTCCCCAATTCTTTTTTCAATCAGAAAAATGTAGGATTCTAAAAATTTGAGTTCCTCTTCTACAGCGATGATGTCTTTTTTGGAATTGACTAACAGGTATCTGTATACTCGCGCAAATTTCTCGGAATAATCATAGCCTAGCTGTTGATCTTCCAGGATAAGCTCTGACAACACGCTTAAATTATTGAAAATAAAATGTGGGTCTATCTGAAGCTTAAGCGCCTGAAGCTCTGCGGCCATAGCTGCCTGTTTATGTTTAGAAGCTCTTAGTTTATGGTGAGCAGATTCTACTGCTGTTCTTTTCCAGTTTTCCAATAAATAATCAACGGTATTAAATGCACTGATAATCAATGATATTACAATATTAGTTGCAATCCATTGTCCCAGGAGTGTATATTCTTTGCGGGAATCCATTTCGGGTAATGTGACTGAGGTACAGTCTACAATGGCATTAATAATGATCACAATCATCACACTTCCCACGATCTGGAGCAAACACTGAATAAACAATCGTTTTATGGTTCTGTTTCTCCAGGGAAGCCACTTATTAAGTGTCTTGTCTATAAATATACTAACCTCTGAAATAATGATAGAAAAAAAGATAATCCAAGGCGCATCTTCCAGAATCATCTTCAGCGGAGCGTCCAGATATCTTTTCCAAACAGGGTTAAATGGATCAATAAGATAGGAAAAAAAACAGAACGTAACCACTGCTAAAGCCCAGATTACGAGCCTCCTTTTCATAGTGGAAAGAATCTTCTTATTTCGTACTATATTTTTCCTGATGGTAGAAATCCTATTCATATCCGGGATTTTATGAATGTAAATATAGAAATAGATTTTATATGCGTATTCTCTATTTTAGGCGAGACCACCAAAACGAGGCCTGAAACGTAAAATAGCACACTTCAAATGGATGTGACGGTTCATCACCTGAAAAAGACATTTCATCATCATTTTATGCAACGTCACCTTATTTTTATGATCTGAGAACTACGGTCTATCATAGTTTTGTGGTATTAAATCCGGTACAATGAAAACAATAATTGTCTGCACAGATTTTTCTCAGGAAGCTGAAAACGCTACTCATTATGCTGCTTCTATGGCTAAAGAAAATAAATACAGGATTATCCTTTTTAATCTGCAAACCATTTCTATTCATGCTCTGAATGCTCAGGCTTCGGCTGATTTTTTCTACACTCAAACGCTTAAAAATCAGAAAAAACTGGAACATAAAGCAACAAAACTTAATGCTTTGTATGCTATAGAAACCGGGTACCATCTGGCTTCCGGCAATTTTATCGAAGAACTTGAAAACTGTATCCAGATTCATAAATGTGATTTTCTTGTGATGGGAATGGCAGAAAAAACTCTTGAGCAAAAGCTTTTAGGAAATAGTGTTACAAGGGCCATTCACAGGATTAAAAAGCCCATCTTAATTATTCCCGCACACATCGAATATACTGGAATCAGAAAAATCCTTTTTGCTTATGATACTCACAAAAGCATGACCTGGTCTGCCATGAATGATATTTATTATTTCATTAATGAATTCAATGCTGAGGTTGAGGTATTCAACGTAAGTGAAAGCCTGAAGGATTTTGCAGAGGTTATTCATGATATTGATCTGAACTCCGGATATGATCTGAACGACATTAAATACAGCTTTAAAATGATTCAATCCATCGAAGTTATCAAGGCAATTGAAGAGGAAATAAGACTGACCAACCCTGATCTTCTGACAATGGTTCCATACAAATATAACCTTGTGGAATCTCTTTTCCATCGAAGTAAAACAGCTATTATGGCTTACAAAAATAAAGTACCATTACTATCAATCCCCCTAAACATAGATTAAGAATCAATAAAAATCTGTTCTCATTTGAATTATCCTTTTTCCCTTTAAGGGCTAAATTTTACACTTAATCTTGTTTTACAGGACCAGAGAATTGATTTCCGGTCCTGTTTTTATTTTAATTTCATATTATTGCCAATAGAACAGAAAGCTTCTAAGGAATATTTTCTAATTAAAAAACAAAAACCATTATGTCTTATCTTTTTTCTCAGTATAGATATTTAATTATTTTCGTTTTATTTATTGGATGTATTCCATTCTCGGCGCAAAACAATAAAGAACAGAAAGATAACAGCAAACAATGTATGCAAAAGATGAAGCTGGTTTCAGATAAAATCGTTTTGGCTAAGAACAATTTTGAAATGTTTATTCCAACGGAAATAATCATAGATCCTCTTCAATCTACCATCATTACAAATGTTCGGAAACCGAACAAACAGGAAAATATAGTAACTCACTTTATTATTAAGGAAATTAAATGCAATATGAATGAAGATATTACTTCAGGAAGTATAACTTATACGGTAAAAAGCAACAATCCAAATTCAGCTTATCCCCAAAACGGTTTTATCCTGAAAGCAACAAATGAAGGATTGTATTTTTTCAGCAGTACAGATCCTGCAGACGATACACCCGTAATGCCTATTCTGAAATTTGAAGTCATCAAGTAGTTCTTCCAAAGAAAAACACCTTAAAATGGAAGTTGGCAGACCATTTTTTAAGAAATCAAAGTGATTAATGCCTGATAGTAATTTTCTAATAGACGCGGATTCCCATTCAAAAATAAGTAGGGTTCTATCAATTCCAGCTCCATTAAATGAAATGAATTGTTGATTAAAACCCCATCCACTCTTGCATAAAGAGTTTCCTCCGGCAGACTTTTCAAATACAATCCCGCCTGTTCTATGTGTAATGGATCCGGTACAGGATAACTGATGCTTCCACCATGATAATGCTGCACCCTGAAATCTCCCTGCTTAGGTGTTTTTAATGAGCAATGGCTATATTTTCCGTTAAAAAACAAAAATGACCATTCTCCGTTTTTGATTTCCTCTACAAAAGGCTGCACCATATAATCCTGTTCTTTCAAAAGGGTTTCAATTTCTGCCGAACGTTCATCAAAATTATCTTTACTTACCGTAATGGTATTCTGTGCTCCGGCACTTACGCAGGGTTTTACAACCAGTTTCTCAGTATTAAAATGATCAAAAAAATGCCTTTTCAATACAGTTCCTTTTTCAAGATATTCTGCAGGAATTACCGGAAGTCCTTTTTCTGCAACATTTTTAAGATAGTGTTTATCACTATTCCACTGGATAATTCCGACGGGATTCAGGACCTTTACTCCTAATTTTTCAAGACTGTTCAGCCAGTTCAGAAATTCATGTAAATGATTATGATAATCCCATGGAGATTTAATGATAACGACATCATAACTGCTCCAAACTACATTGGGATCATTCCAGATGGTTGGAACAATGTCTAAGCCTTTATTGATTAAAAAATTAATCAGCTCTGTATCTTCATCATTGGTTACCCCCTGTGAGAATCTTTCTTCTTTTTTATAACCTGTTATTGTGATTTTCATGCTTCTGCTTTGAATTTTTATTGGTGATTCAATTTCGGGATACCTTATAAATAAACAGAGACACAGATTTTTTTATTTTGAAGGGTACAATTGGAATATTTTCATAAAATAAAAACAAATCGATAGATCATATTCAACTGAATATCAAAAAGTCGTAAATTTATTAATGGATAAAAACAGTGTTTTCCCTCTTTTTTATAGTTGTATCGTTAGCTAATTTTGTTCAATAAAATTAAACACCATAAAAATGAAAACTTACTTTTTTACTAAGATTTTAACTCCTTTGTGTACAGCGCTTGTTCTGGCTTTTTGTCTGCTAAGCTGTACCCGTTGCTCCGAGCCACCTAAAGAACCCGTTAGTAACAGTTATAAAAAGAAACTGATCAGCTATCGTGAAGGCAGAGTTCTTTTTGATGAATACACAAGAACCAATCATGAAGTTCTTATGAAATCCAGAAATGGTGAACCCGACTCGCGATGGTACTGGTTCTCACTGGAAGATATGGAAGGTTATATAAAGTATGTAAAAGAAAATGCCAGGAAACAAAAATTAAAAAATCCGGGAATCAGGATTTACATGGGAAAATACCCATTGAATCATCCTAAAAACCGAATGGCAAAACCGGAATATGCAGGCTATCAGACTATATTTTTAGTTCCTACCGCCCAAAAACGAGAAAGAACCAATGCAATGGCCAGATCTGCCTCTACCGAAGAAAATACGGATGTACCTTCTATAGAATCTATGAACATGACCAACCTGGCACCACCACCAAAAACGCTGTCAGGAACAATGCCTTAAAAAAACACAAAATTATGAACTGGAATATTGAAACAGGGAAACAGATATCGATAATCATATCCATTATAGTAATGGTTTTAATGATTATCAAATATAGAAAAACCGGAAAAGAAAATTTGTTTTTTATCATTGGATATCTGTTGTTTTCCCTGATCGATATTTTCTGTTATTTCTATTTCAAGTTGACAAGCCTTCCTACGGACATCTTTTATGTGATTGGATTTTTAATGATTGTCTTTTTTTTGTATTTATTGTATTATTACCAATTACTGTATGTTCCGCTGCTCAAAAAGATGCAGATTATCATTCTGATTCTTTTTGTTCTTAACATTGCTTTCATGTTTTATACAGAGGATGATCTGCTTCATCATTTTTCTTTTAATATGCTGTATGTAGACATTCTCCTGCTGTTATTTTCTATTATTTTGTTCCTGTACCAGACTTTCAATTCGGATAAGATACTGGGAATTAATAATTACCTGCCTTTCTGGATATCAGTGGCATTGCTGATTTTTTTATCGGAAGTATTCCGATTCTGTTTTTCAGAACTACGGTTTCAGAAAGTATTTATTTCTTCATTTTATTTATGCTGAATCTGATCAGCAACAGTATCCTGATATTCGGTTTATTAGGAAACAAACAGGAAAAAACCCGATAAATGCTTCTTAGATATGGAAGAGAATAATTTGGTCATCATCTTCACCATTACTTTATTCATCATTGTTTTGACAATGATCTTCATCTATACGGTCTTTATCAAGAAAAAGACAACGCTGCTGATAGCTCAAAAGGAAAAAGATCTCCGGTTTGAAAAGGAACTGGCAACTTCACAGGTAGAGATGAAAGAGCAAACCTTAAACTACATCGGGCAGGAATTGCATGATGATCTGGGACAAAAACTTTCTGTGGTCCGGCTTCGTCAAAACCAACTGATTACCAAATTAAAAAGTTCAGAAAAAGAAGACCTGATTGAGCTGAATGAATTATTAGGGGAATGTATACAGGACATCCGAAATCTATCCAAAACATTGATTACCGAGCAAATTATTCATTTCGGACTGGCAGAATCCATAGAAAGAGAGGTCAGCAGGATCAAAAAACTGAAATTATTAAAAATAGAATTCATCACTCAAAAGCAGGATATTGATATTACTCCTAAACATGGTCTCATCCTTTTCAGGATCGTCCAGGAAAGCATCAACAATATTCTGAAACACTCCAAAGCCAAAAATGTTTCCATACAGATGGAAGATGACTGTGAAAAACTACACATCAGTATTTCCGATAATGGAAGAGGCTTTGATACCAGCAGTATTCAAGACGGCTCCGGATTGAAAAATATGGAACTGCGGGCCAAACTGATTCATGCTGAATTGTCTATACACTCAGAACTGAATAAAGGAACACAAACTTTGATAACCTATCACAAAAATTTATTATGAAAACTATTCCCATAGCGATCGTTGATGATCATACCTTAATCTCCAAAGCACTGGAGAATATGATCACAGAAAACACTCAATATCGGGTAATTATGAATCATCCCAACGGAGAAGAATTTATTGCAGGTGTGGAAAAAGCTTCTGAATTACCCGCTGTAGTACTGATGGATGTTAATATGCCTTATAAAAATGGTATAGAAACGACAGAATGGCTTACCGAGCATTATCCTGATATAAAAGTGATTGCTTTGACGATGGATGATGATGAAAAAGTGCTCATCAGAATGCTGAAAGCAGGTGCCAAAGGATATCTGCTGAAAGATATGCAGCCTTCTATTCTCTTTCAGGCAATAGATACTGTATTCGAAAAAGGAAGCTTTTATACAGATTTCGTTGCCCAAAAATTATTGAAAGTAAAAACAGAGGAAATGAAAAATGCTTCCCTCCTTTCCGAACTGAAAGACAGAGAAAAAGAGTTTATAAAATGGGCCTGCAGTGAACTTACCTACAAAGAAATTGCAGACAAGATGTGTTTGAGCCCTAAAACCATTGACGGCTATAGAGATTCGGTTTTTGTAAAACTGGATATAAAAAACAGAGCGGGGCTGGTTCTTTTTGCCTTGAAACATGATCTGTGCTGATTGAATAGTCCAACTTTTTAAACTCATTTATTATTCTATAAAAACATCTTTACATTCTTTTTACGAATCCGGCAGCTTTTCAAGCTGCCGGATTTTCAATTACATAACAATCTCATTTACAAACAAAAAGGTGTTTTACCTTTTTCAAAATACGGTTTTCTCCTCTGTTTTCGTCCCTCAGAATGATGGAATTTTGTCATAGAAAAAAACACCAAAAGGCAGAACCCGAAAAGCCGAAACAGAGTAGGGAATATTTTCAAAACTAATACAATGAAAAAAGCACTTATCGTAGGTATTAATGATTATGCACCCATCGGATACGGAGGTCCGGATCTTAACGGTTGTGTAAATGATGCGAGAGATATGGCAAACACATTGGTGATCTGTGGTTTTAGTCCGGCAAAGATTAAAATCCTGACCAATCAAAATGCCACAAGAGCGAATATATTGAACTATCTGAAATCCATGATCAGCACAAGCGTAAAAGGAGATTCTCTTGTTTTTTATTATTCGGGACACGGAACCAGAGTGGCGAATATCGGATCAGATCTGGAACTGGATGGCCTGGACGAAGCCATCTGTCCACATGATTATGCCAATAACGGCGTTATTCGTGATGATGATTTTAAAACGGTTCTCAGCAAGCTAAAGGCCGGAGTGAATATGGAAGTTATTTTCGACTGCTGTTATTCCGGAACAGGAACCCGAAAAATGGATCTGGGACTGGAAGCGGATTTTCTTAATGAAACGGCCCGTTATATTCCGCCAATGCTGGAAGATGAATTTTATCTGACGTATGCCAGTGAAATGGAGGCTTCTAAAAGTTCAAAAAAATCAACTGTATTGACTAAAGCATTAGTCCCTGTTGCCGGAATGAATCATACATTATGGGCCGCCGCGAAAGACAATCAGGTATCTATGGAAGGTAATATGAGTGGACAAATACGAGGATATTTCACCTATCATTTCTGTAAAATATTACGAGCTACGAATGGAAGCATTGTAAGAAAAACACTTGACAAACAGGTTGCTATCGCCTTAGCTGCAATGGGAGCAGCGCAAATTAACCAGACAGAAAGCATTACTGCAGAATTTTCACAAAAAATATTCACTTAACCATAAAACTATACCGGCGGAATCCGAAAAGCCATCAAAAGAGTAGGAACACACTAGATTAAAAATAATGATCATGTCAAAAATTGAAAACAACAACCCAATGACTGCTGAAGAGGTTTTAAGACTTAGAACTGTAAAAGCAAAATCATCTGAAAAACCATCAGCTATTGAAAAATTATTCAACCAGGCTCCGGCTATGGAAACTATTAACGGAAGAACTTTTCCTAAAGGGATGAAAACTATAGGAATGCCTATGGACGAAAAAACAGCAGAAAACAGATCTCTGGAAACTGACCATTTCTACCCTACCCATGCTGATTTTGAATACAATCCCAAACTGGAACCTAAAAAAGACCGAAAACCTAAGTTCATTGAAAGAGATTCTTTCCTGACTCCGGAAAATGCACGAACTATTTTTGGAGCAGATCAAAGAAAGGTATATAATTCTACAGCCTATCCGTGGAGATGTGTAGGAAGAGTAGAAAGTTCTTTAGGATCAGGAAGCGGCGTGATGATCGGGCCAAGACACCTCCTTACCTGTTCTCATATTGTAGACTGGAAGCCCAATAATACAACAGGATGGCTGAAATTCACGCCAATGTATTATAACGGAAGTGCTCCGTACGGAACGGCTTGGGGTACACTAACCTATTACAAGTATAAAGTAGCTGGCCCTACCATCGACTCTACAGAAATCCAATATGATTATGTAGTGATTGTCTTAGACAGACCTATCGGAAACAGTACAGGCTGGTTAGGCTCAAAATCATACTCTGACTCATGGGATGGAGGTGCTTACTGGACTCACGCAGGATATCCGGGAGACCTTACAGGAACGCAAAGACCAACCTACCAAACGGGAATTGCTCTGGATGGAGACTTCTGGAGTGCAGATGACAACGAAAGCATGAGCCATAAAGCAGATATATGGCCTGGACAAAGCGGAGGCCCTTTCTGGGGATATTGGGACGGTTCTCCATATGCTGTGGCTACTCAAAGCGCGCATAATCCAAGTGATAATTTTGCAAGTGGCGGCTCAGATTTAGTCAACCTGGTCATCCGAGCGAGAAATGAACATCCTTAATTTATTTTTTTAGTTTCAATAAGATCCCGCCTTTAAAGGCGGGATTTTTATATTATTCAAATTTAGCTCTGCTATAATTTTCATTTTTAAGTAATCTTTTTCTGTATTCTCAATATTTTAATACATTTGTTTAAAACATATTTCAGATGAATTTCGAGCAGATCAATTTACACCTTGAAGCTTACAAAGAACATGACCAGATTCTGGACGCCGCAAAATACCTGATCCATTCTTTTGATCTTGAGCATGAAAACTTTGCAGGGTTTGGATTTAGGCAGGAACTGTCTCCTACCTCAATGCTTCTTACAGCAGAAGGCGATCTGGGAGGGCCACAAACGGTCATGATCCCAAGAAATTTATTTGATTTTGACCTGAACCTTGTTCTGAATATGGTGGCTCACGAAATGCTCCATGTAAGACAAAAAGCTCCTGGAAATGTCATTGAAGACAAAAATGAAAGAGAATTTCAGGCGTATTATGAGATGCTTTTTCATAAAGTTTTCCCACAGATACCTGAAGTTTCAGATTTTCATAAAAAATTCTTCGGCGGCAAAGCTCTGGAATATTACAAAAGAATGGGTGAAGGTTCCATGTTACAACAAAAATATGCAGAACAGAAAACAGAAGTAGAACATTTAATCAACGAATTACCATGACAGTAAAACCAGACATCACCTGGGCAGATTTTGAAAAGATAGACATCAGATGCGGAACCATAATCTCTGTGAATGATTTTGAAAAGGCAAGAAATCCTTCTTACCAGCTGGAGATCGACTTCGGGGATTTAGGAATCAGAAAATCATCTGCACAAATTACTTCTCTTTATGAAAAAGAAGAACTTGTAGGAAAACAGATTTTAGCTGTTGTCAATTTCCCTAAAAAACAGATTGCCAATTTCTTCAGTGAATGTCTTGTGCTGGGATTATATGGTGAGGATAAAAAAGATGTTACGCTTTCAGCCCCTTCATTACCCACAAAAAACGGAATGCAGGTAGGATAGACACCTAACAAAACACATATGATACAGAACATACCTTTAGAAAAAGTTTTATTCCTTGATATCGAGACCGTTCCACAGGCCGGATCATGGGATGATTTATCCGAAACCGATCAGCATCTCTGGGATAAAAAAACAAAATTTCAGAGAAAAGACGATGTCTCTGCAGAAGAATTTTATAACAGAGCCGGTATTATGGCTGAGTTTGGAAAAATCATCTGCATTACCATCGGAATGGTTGAAAAGAATGAAACATTAAAAATAAAAAGCTTTTCCGGGCACGATGAAAAGAAAATGCTTCAGGAATTTGGAGAAATATTCAACAGTCCAAGGCTTTATAATGTCATTCTCTGTGCTCATAACGGAAAGGAATTTGATTTTCCCTGGATTGCCAGACGATATCTTATCAATGGAATGCAACCTCCTGCTCCATTCCAGATGTTCGGAAAAAAACCATGGGAGATTCCTCACATAGACACTATGGAACTGTGGAAGTTCGGGGATTATAAAAGTTTTGTATCGCTTGAACTACTGGCTCATGTCTTTGGAATTCCCACTCCGAAAGATGATATTGACGGCTCAATGGTTTCATCAATTTACTACATAGAAAAAGACTTGCAGAGAATTGTTGACTATTGTGAAAAAGATGTCTTAACTTTGGCAAATATTTTCCGACGTATGCGCCAGGAAGATTTGTTGAAAAGGAATATCAATCTAGATTAAAAAATGAAATTTACAGACGATCAAATTGCTGACATTGGTGAGGAAATCATTGGTGTGCTAAAAACCGTATATGACCCCGAAATTCCCGTAGATATCTACGAATTAGGGCTGATTTACGATGTCCAGATCTCCGATGATGCTGACGTAAAAATTATAATGACCCTTACTACTCCCAACTGTCCTGTTGCAGAAACACTTCCTCAGGAAGTAAAAGATAAAGTAGCTGAAGTAGAGAACGTAAAAAGTGTAGATTTAGAGCTTACTTTCGAACCTAGCTGGAATAAGGATATGATGAGCGAAGAGGCAAAGTTTGAGCTGGGAATGCTTTAAATAGTACCTTTAACAATATAAAACCCCCGAAAGAATTCTTTCGGGGGTTTTGTTTTTAAATATCTTTTGCTATTTCTTTTCCTTCTCTCCTGCTCCACTCACTCCATGAACCTACATAAAGGTCAGGCATTGGAAATCCGGCATAATCCAAAGCTAGAATAGTATGACAAGCAGTAACTCCCGATCCACAATGAATAATCAGATGCTCAGACTTGTTTTCTAATAACTGCTTATATTTTTCTTTTAAAACATCTGGCTTCAGAAAGTTTCCGTTTTCATCAAGATTTTCAGAAAAAGGAATATTAATTGCCCCCGGAATATGTCCGGCGACCAGATCAATAGGTTCAGATTCACCTTTATAGCGATAAGCATCTCTCACATCAACAACCGTAGAAGAACCGTTTTTTAATTCATTTTCAACAACTTCCAGACTAGATACAGGAAGACTCCAGTTGTCTTTTTTAATTAAAGTAGCTATATCAAAGATTTCTTCCCCAGAAGAAAACTCTAAACCTGCTTTTTCTGCCGCCTGCATTCCGCCATCTAGAACCTGAACATTTTCAATTCCAAAAGATCTTAACATCCACCATGCTCTTGCTGCTGCATTGGAAGCATTTTTATCATCATACACAACAACATGAGAATTTTCAGCAATTCCAAGATTTGAAAGGGTTTCAGCAAATTTTTCTACAGAAGGAAGCGGATGTCTGCCTCCGAAAGCTGCATTTTCTCCTATCTCAGCCAGATCATTATCCAGATCAATAAATCTGGCTCCTTTAATGTGTTTTTCAAGATAATTCTTCTTTACGTCTTTTCCAGTTCTGGCATCAAGAATAACAAGATTTTCTGTTGGAATATTTTTGAGTTCGGATGATAAGATGATTGGAGACATTTTGTTGATTTTGGTTTAGTTTTAAATTTGATTCTGAATATCAATTATATTTAAATACATGCACTTCATTTGTATTTTGTCATTCCATAGGAATCTCTACACATATTTTTAATAGAGTATGGATTCCTATGGAATGACAAATTTAGCTATGGACATCAAAGCTCCATGTATGAAACTTATAATTATTCTTCTTAAAAATGAAAAATATCCTTCGCCTTGTTATAAGAGCTTTCAAAGTTCAGAAGATTCAGTTTATGCTCTGCTTTTTCAACACTCATAAAGTTGATAACCTGTTCCGTAGGCATATTTCCCACAAGATCATCCTTAGCCATAGGACATCCTCCGATTCCTTTGATAGCACTGTCAAATCTTCTGCAGCCTTTATCGTAAGCCGCTTTTAATTTTGAGTAAGAATCTTCATAACGGTTATGAAAATGTCCCCCGAAGTTAATCTCCGGATATTTTGAAGGTATTTTTTCAAACAAAAGAGCAATCGTTTCCGGAGTTGCTACTCCGGTAGTATCTGATAATAAGATATCTTTCACTCCGATGTCAGAGAATCTTTGTGCCCACTGGTCAACATCTTCCCATTTCCACATTTCACCATATGGGTTTCCAAAAGCCATAGAGAAGTAGATATTAAGCTGTTTTCCTTCGCTTTTTACCAGGTCAAGCATTTTAATGATTTCATCAAAAGCTTCTTCCTGGCTTTTATTGGTATTTCTGTGCTGAAAAGTTTCGGAAATAGAAAACGGGAACCCCAGAATATCTACCGACTGGTGTTTCAACGCTTTTTCTGCACCTCTATAGTTACCAATGATGGCAGAAAATTTAGTCTTGGAACGTGATTTATCGATATTTTTGGCTACCTCATCAGAGTCGGCCATCTGCGGAATCGCTTTCGGAGAAACAAAACTCAGACAATCCAATACATCAAAGCCAACATCCATCAAGGAGTTGATATAATCTATTTTTTTATCGGTAGGGATAAATTCTCCCCATCCCTGCATAGCATCTCTAGGACATTCGGTAAGAAACATTGTTACTTTTTGATTTTCTCAAATATAATAAAACTAAACTACTTAGTATACTGTACATACAAAGCTAACACTATTTTGATTTTCAAAGATTTATATCTGATTAATAATTTCAATAACTGATATTAAATCGCAAATAATGTATTCTCAGCATCAAATTTGCTAACTTTGTTAAAATTTATGATATCTGATGAGTACAATAGAATTCAACCCATTGTGGAAAGAAAAATTACTGAACCGTTTTCTTAGCTATGTAAAAATATATTCAACCAGCGATGCAGAAAGTGAAACTACTCCTTCTACTCCGCGCCAGTGGGATATTGCCAATTATATTACTGAAGAACTGAAGACCATCGGTCTTGAGGATGTTTCAATAGACAGTAACGGTTATATTATGGGTTATGTTCCTTCTAACCTTGAAAACAATGACAGACCTACGATCGGGTTTATTTCACACTATGATACTTCACCAGACTTCAGCGGAGAAAATGTAAAACCTCAGGTTTGGGAAAACTATGACGGAAATGACCTTGTGTTGAACCAGGCAACAGGATTCACTTTATCTCCTTCAAGATTTGAAAGCTTAAAAAAATATATCGGTCAGACATTAATTACCACTGACGGAACGACTCTTCTTGGTGCTGATGACAAAGCAGGCTGTGCAGAAATTGTAACTGCTGCTGAATATCTTATTGCTCATCCTGAGATCAAACATGGAAGAATTGCCATAGGATTTACTCCGGATGAAGAAATCGGAAGAGGAGCTCACAAGTTTGATGTCACTAAATTTGGCGCAGAATGGGCTTATACCATGGACGGTGGAGAAGTTGGAGAATTAGAATATGAAAACTTTAATGCTGCCGGAGCTGTAGTAAAAATCCATGGATTGAGCGTTCACCCAGGTTATGCTTACGGAAAAATGATCAATGCGGCTCTTTTAGCTGCGGAATTTGCTCAAATGCTTCCTGCCAACGAAACTCCTTCAACAACAAAAGGTTTTGACGGATTCTATCACTTAATGGATATTACAGCAGATATCTCCGAAGCAAAACTTCAATACATCATCCGTGATCATGACGCAGATAAATTTGAAGCCAGAAAGAAATTCATGGAAGGAAAAGTAGCTGAATTCAACCAAAAACATGGTGAAGGAACTGCTGAAGTGGAAATCAAAGAGCAATACAGAAATATGAAGCAGCAGTTTGAAGGTAAAATGCACATTGTAGATCTTGCTGCAAAAGCAATGACTGAAGCTGGTATAGAGCCTAAGATCAAAGCCATCAGAGGAGGAACAGATGGAGCTCAGCTTTCTTATATGGGACTTCCATGCCCGAATATCTTCGCTGGAGGAATCAATTTCCACGGACCTTACGAATATGTAGCTCTGGAAAGCATGGAGAAAGCAACTGAAGTAATTATTAATATTGTAAAAGCTTAATAAATCATGAAAAAGGTCTTAGCATCAGCATTCATTTTCACTTTTATTTTCGGCAGTGCCCAGGTTTCTGAATTTCAGAGGGCAGATTCCCGCTATGAGAGAAAGAAAACGGCTCTGTATAACAAATATCCTAAGCCTAATGATTTGAGAACGAAGAAAGAATGGCTATTAACAGAGGATAAAATCGCTGCTTACAAAGAGACTTTGGATAAGGCCTCTCTTGACGATAAGAAAATGATCGCAGCAAATCCTCCTGTAAAAACAAAAGTTACTAAAGAAGCGGAATATGATAAGGGTAAAGCAGCTTTCCAAAAGCAATTATCCGAAGCTGTTAATCTTAATTTTTTAAATTTTTATTCGGATTCTTATAAAGTAACAATGACCTTTGTGGTGGATTCTAAAGGAAATGCCCTTGATCCTAGTGTAAAAGGGAATAATGAGGATGTAAATGCCTTCATTGAAGCTGCTTTTTACAGAATCCGAGAGAAAGGAAAATGGAAACCCGCAGAAGACAAAGGAAAACCTGTATCTTCTACTGTTTCTCTCCCTTTAACATTCGTTTTTAAGAAATAATATCAAAACCCGCTCTTGTGAAAGCGGGTTTTTCTTTTTTCATATTCGAATAATGTTACTGAAAATCATTATGTTATTGACAGTAATTTAATCTAATTCTTTTGTAAGCCTTAAATAATTCTTCTAAATTAGAGAGAAACTTAAAATCACTGCTTATGAAAATGAAATCTAACCACTTCAAAATCAACAGAAAATTTTATTTTTCTTTTCTTCTTTCAATTTTCTGTTTGTTTCTTTTAACGTCTTGTTCTCAGGATGATCCGGCGGATGCTCCTGCTGAAAAACCCACAGAGTCTGTTCAAATGAAGACTTTGGGAAATCTGACTTTACAAAAAAATGTTATTATTCTGAATGATGAATCGGTAAATGCAATTTCTGCTCATAACGATGGACAAATTACATTTAGCCGTACTACACCACAAACAGACAGTATTTCCACAGGAACTGTCATTGTGGGAACAAAAGTAGAAGGTGATCAGGTAACTACCATCCTTTCAAAAGTGAGTTCTGTTTCTAAGGTCAATAACCAATTCACGGTACAAACATCCAGTGCGAAGCTTGAAGAATTTATTTATAGCGGAACATTAAGCGGCGTGTATGATCCTTCAGATAAGACGCCCGTTAGTATCAATGGGAAAATGGTAAACTATGTTCCTGTAGAAGGGATGGTTTCCCAGGAAATCAATAGTAAAATACTTTCTATTGAAGCAAGGAATCTGCAAAAGCAAAAATTAGTTGCTTTCAATCGCTTTAATTTTGATAAAACTTTTTCATTTCCTCTATCTTCGGCAGGAACATCAAGTGTCAATGTGAAAGGTGGGTTTACTCCAAAAATTGATTATAATATCACATTCTCTTGGGGACATTTATCCGATTTTTATGTCAATTTCATCATGGATGATATCCAGCTTCAGAGTACTGCCACAATTGTAGGAAGCCTTGGCTATACCGCAAGTACGACAGACTATCTGAATATTCCTATCGTACCTATTGTTTTAGGACCTACCGGACTGATCTTAAGCCCTACCATTTCTGCAGGGTCATTTCTTGGGGTACAGGCCACAGGAAAGGTTCAGGGGCAGCTTTTGGATCTTGAAGGAAATGCCAACTTTTTGGTAAGTAAAACTCCTGCGATTAATATTAACCTTCAAAAGAAGTCCGATCCTTCGATTACTGGTGTGGAAGGAAATCTATCTGCTGAAGCAGGTTTAGAGGCTAAGGGAGCCGTTGGACTGATGTTTATTTATATTCCTATTGCCAATTCCGGATTAAGAGGAAGAGCTTCCGCCCTTTCGTCTTTGGGACTCACTTTCATTCCTGAAAGAAAAGGGGTATTTTCTGTAAAAGGAAAAATTCAGGCAGATATGTTTTATGGTTTTGGAATTGCTCCTTTAAGATATGAAGGAACATTCCCACTTTTCAAAAGAGAATATATGCTGTATCAGAAGGATTTCAATTTCTAAGACACAACTTTCTATCGATCATAAGAAGGCCGATCTTGTAGTGGCTTTCTTTGTATAATACGCCTCCATGCAATTCATTTACAATTCATTAGTTATTTTTATTATATTTACAAGAATGTACAATTTTAAACGATAACATTTAATACCAAATTATCATGAAAACAATGAAAAAACTTTTGAGAAAAGATTTATCTGCAATTCTAGGAAGCGGAAATGGAGGCTGTCATATGGGAGGAAACTCTTATAATTGTCAGGACGACTGCCAATGTGCGTGGGGATATGCCTGTGAAATGTATGAAGACGGAAATCCGGGACAGTGCATCGCTGTAGGTGGTGGTGGAAACCCTGGCGGAGGTGGATGTAATCCTCCTTCTATCTGTGAAGAACAACCTTATTAGTAATAGAAAACCGGGAGTAGAGATACTTTCGGTTTTATTTTTCACTCAAAAACAGATCTTTGTCAAAGCATCTTTGCCATTCATCAAATAAAATTTCATTCTATACTTCATAGTTGTTGCTTTGCATCAGATTTTAAACAACAATTACATTATGAAGAAGCAATTTTTCGCGCTAAGTGCATTGTTATTATGCATTTTCTGTGGTATAGAAACCAAAGCACAGCAGGCTCCTGCTTTTCACATTGGGGTAAAGGGAGGGGCCAACTTTACAAAAACCTCAACGGAATCTTCACTGGAAGGAAAATATGGATTGGGTTATCAGGCAGGAGTAATGACAAGAATGGATATCGGAAAACTGTATGTACAGGGAGAAGC
This sequence comes from Chryseobacterium sp. CH21, assembly GCF_004119445.1. Lineage (GTDB taxonomy): Bacteria > Bacteroidota > Bacteroidia > Flavobacteriales > Weeksellaceae > Chryseobacterium. Next base: position 37,648 of record NZ_QICI01000048.1, read on the forward strand.
ACTATTCAACAAAAGAAAAACATCATTCGAGTCCCAAGACGGAAGCTCTTCAAAACTTTCCTGGAACGCCATTGATATTCCTGTGGTGATAGGATATAAAATGATCAAAACCGATGATTTCAATGTAAGAATATTTGCCGGAGGAGTTTACAGTTATGCCTTCAACAATAATTTGTCAACTTCTCAGGCTCTTCAGGAGGGGTTTAAGAAGTTTGACAAATCCAATATTGGTGTTACAGGAGGTGTAGGATTAGATTATAAAAACTTTACAGTAGATCTGAGGTATGAGATCGGCCTTACAAGCATTAGTAAAGAATTTAAGTCCAAACCCCACAGTTTTTCCCTCGGAATAGGTTATTTCCTGTTCTAAAAAACTTAAATTATCTTTACCTGTTAGAAACTGTCTTCCCTGCAGTTTCTAATTTTTTTATTAATCTATTTCCAATTCCATGACAAAACCTTTTGTTTTAAAAGAATACATATTTACTTTTATTTTCTGGCTTGTTCTCGCTATTGTGTTATGGTGTAATTTCCAGATTACAACAGAGAAGTATCTTGCCATGATTCAAACCCTTATCATTACAGTTTCTTCTTTTACCTTCACTCATTTTTTAACCAATAGGCTTCTTCCAAAAGCTTTACGGGAGAAAAAGATGAAGCGGTTCCTGATACAGGTTGTGGTCGTTATTTTTATATTAAGCCTAATCTTCGCAGTTATTTTTACCTATCTTGAAGTTGCTCCAAAAGAACAGCTTCCAAAGAGTTTTTCAGAACAGCTTCCTTTTTTATGGAAAGGTTTTTATATGTCTTTACCTGCTTCATTTCTAATCAACGGAGCAGCATGTGGTATCAAATTTTATAAAGAGCATGGAAGAATAGAGCGTGACCATATTCTCCTTCAGCAGGCTCATCTGGAAAACCAGCTTAAGCTTTTGCAGGATCAGATCAATCCTCATGTAGTATTCAACATCCTGAACCATATTCACATCCTGATAAGAACAGATACTCAACTTGCTGATTATCTACTGCTTAAATTTTCAGATATTTTACGTTATCAGCTTTACCATTGTAATGAAAATCTGGTTTTCCTGAATAAAGATATAGAACATATACAAAATCTTGTAGAAGTTGAAAAACTAAGATGGGGGAATGAACTGGATGTAAGAGTAAACTGGGAAATGACCAATAAGAAGCTTTTCATAGCACCTCTCCTTTTAGTCACTTTTATTGAGAATGCTTTTAAGTATGTCTGCAGGCTTCCCGGACATAAAGGATATGTTGAAATTTCCTGTAAAGAAGAAAACAATACCCTCTATTTCTGTGTTGAAAATTCCTATTCTGATAGAGCCATTCATAAAAAGAAAGACGGCACTGGCGGAATTGGTCTTCAAAATGTACAGAAACGATTAAAACTTCAATATCCGGATTCTCATCATCTAAAGATTGAAACCAACAATAATGTGTTTAAAGTAACTCTAATTTTAAAATTATCTGATCACAATGAGCAGTAATATCCCTAAAATGAAATGCCTGATTATAGATGATGAACCTCTGGCAAGATTCCATCTTAAAGAACTGGCGGATCAAATTGATTTTTTATCCGTTGAAGGAACCTGTGCCACAGCTTTGGAAGCAGATTCCATAGTGAAGGATAGCGAAATTGATCTCCTCTTTTTGGATATCAATATGCCCTATCTTACGGGGTTGGAATTTTTGGAACAGCTGGAAAATCCCCCTTTATGTATTCTTACTACAGCTTATTCTGAATATGCTTTGGAGGGATTTCGCCTTCAGGTAGTGGATTACCTTTTAAAACCAATTGCTTTTAACCGCTTTTATCAGGCTGTCAATAAAGCACAGCAACAGTTTATCATCAGTGAAAAGTTAAAAAATACCACCACTCTGGATGACCCTTTTCTGTATGTAAGACAGTCTGATACCTTCATTAAAATTTCCTGGGTAGATATTCTTTATATTGAAAGTATGCAGAATTACACCAAGCTTCATTTTAAAGATAAATCACTGATGATTCATCAGACGATGAAAGCCATTGAAGAATTGCTTCCTTCGGATCATTTTTTCAGAATTCATAAATCATACCTCATCAATATTACGCACATTGATATGATCTCGGGAGGACGTCTTTTTATTAATAAAATTGAGCTTCCTATTTCCCGAACCAGAAAAGAGGAGCTGCTTAATCAGGTGGTGTATAAGAAGCTGATCAGTAAATAACCGGGAAAAAGAAGCCGGAAGCAGAGTTATTAAAAACCCTGCTTCCGGCATTTTTATGGAAGATTCCAACGCAGTGATACTGCTGCGTAGAATGTACTGGCAAATCTTGGATCAACTATTTTTTTGTCTCTGAAAATGCTCTTGATCTTTCGGTCATTTTCACTGAAGCTTCTCAGTAAAGCTGTTCCTCCCGTAAGGCGCAGGGTAAGCCTGTCATTAATTTTTATTTCTGGCCTGAGACCTGCTGTAATCTGCTGATAGCCCAGCAGCATAGATTTTCCGTCTTTATTTCTTTCTACCGTCATTCCGCTGAGGTTGACTACAGCTTTTAAAGCAAATTTGTCTGAAAACAGATATCCGGCTTCCATTCCTTCCGGAAAGTTGATATTGAATTTAATCTTTCCATTTGTTTTCCAGTCGAAATAAATCCAGGGTAAAATCATTGGAATTCCAAAAGCAGTGGTAAGCACCGGACCTCCTCCCAATGAAAGATTAGGATTAAAATGTCTGATAAATAAAAGCCCACCCTGTCCCAGTACATCATCAAAACTCACTTCTTTAAGGTCTGTATACACTCCTACCGAGGCAGTCATCATCATACTCCATTTTTTGCCCAAAGGTCTCATATGCTGTATTCCAACCTGAGCATTCAGCATCTGATCAGGAAACAACCGGGCTTCGTAATTTTTATGTGTCATCTTTGCATAAGATCCGCTCAACAGCATAGACCATGACCTTACTTTTCCATCGGTATCCTTTTTTACAGATAACGGAATACTGAGATTCAGATCTACTCTTTTAAAATCACTTTTGGAATTGGTCTTTGTACTGTCTTCAGGCCGGATGTAATTGGAGGCAGGAATGTATTCGGTTTTAAGCTCTGCAGAAAGGCCGGATTGTGCGTTTATCCAATATCCTAATGGCAATATACAGCACAAAGCTGTCGAAAGGGTTCTTTTCATATTTTAAATTTGATACAAAGAGAACCCTTTGACTATTTTTCACAAAAATTACTTGATTAAGTGTCCGGATTGTATGACAACAGGATCAAATAAGAGGATTAGTTTCCCGTTGGAGCAGCTATTGAAGCTGTTGATTTTTGAGCCTTAAAAATTCGATATCCGAACCATACTGCGATCAAAGCCATTGCAGAGCGTGTTACCACCATCGGAATGATAGAATCTGCTTCCAGGAAACCTATTAATCCTGATATTAAAAAGGTTACCATCAGCTGCATAAACCCTAGTAATGCTGCCGCAGTTCCTCTTCCTTCTTTAAATGGAGATAAAGCGTGAGCTGATGTAATAGGAAACAAAATACCAATTGCCAGTAATGACAGATAAAGCATTGCAATTTCCAACGCTACAGAAAGGTTTTCTGCTGCAATCAGAATATGAAGTGTGCATACTACCAACAAAACGATTGTAGCAACAAATAATAGCGTTGAATTGCTTATTCTTTTGATTAGTTTAGGAGTAATATAAGCGGCTGTTATCAAAGCCAGTGAGTTGAAAGCAAATATAAAACTGAATGTACTGCTTGAAAAACCATGGATCTCCATGAACAAAAACGGAGCATTAGAGATGTAAATAATCAAGGATGCAAAAGCAATACTTCCTACCATCGTACTGTTGATAAAATCTTTGTTGGAAATAATCATTTTCAGCTGGTCTTTTAATCCTTTTTCATCCAGCATTTCATCTTCGGAAAGATGGATTCTGGTATTGGTTTCCGGCACATATTTGTACACCATGAAAAAAGTAATCAGTCCCATGATGCATAAAAAGGCAAAAGAACTATTCCATCCCCAGAATTTAAGAAATACACTTCCCAGTAACGGAGCCACGATTGGAGCAATACCACTGATCTGTGATTGCTGTGAAAAGATAGTGACCGCTTTATGCTTGTCATAGAGATCAATAATGATCGCCCTACCGATAACGATTCCGGCACTTCCTCCGAACGCCTGCAGAAAACGCATAACCCATAATACATAAATATCGGATGTAAAATAGATGGCCGTTGCTCCTATAATAAACAACAAAAGCCCGCAGTATAACATAGGTTTTCTTCCTTTTTTATCAGATAAAGGTCCCCACAATAACTGCCCAAAAGCAAATCCGGCAAAAAATACAGAAATGGATACCTGAATATGACCAATATCGGTATTAAAAATCTTCGCCATACTTGGGAAAGCAGGAAGATAAAGGTCTATACTAAGCGACTCCAATGTGTTGAGTAGTGCGAGAATAAACACTACAATATTCAAATTCTTCTTCATAAATAACAATAAGCCTTCGCAGGCGTTTTTTTCTGCTGCAAAATTGCTGTAAAAAGTATCGTTTTTCAATAAAAGAACTGAAGGAAGAATAGCACAAACTGAGGATCACCCAATCTGTTTATGCCTAAATTATTTATTTAAATTAAAAATTAAAGGAACAATCTGAGGATTACCCTTTTCCAGGTCTGAATCTATCAGGGTTCTGTTGCGTATGTTTTTTAAAGAACCGGGAAAAGTAAGAAGCATGACTAAAACCTAATTTAAAAGCAATCTCTTTTACCGTTAAAGCACCAAAACTAAGTTCTCTTTTTGCTTCCAGAATAAGTCTCTGGGCAATCATTTTTTTTACTGTTGTTCCTCTTGAAAGCCGGACAATGTCATTGAGGTGATGGGTACTTATTTTGAGCTGTTCGGCATAAAAATCTGTATTTTTCTCTGTGATATAATATTCTTCTATCAACGCTGCGAGTTGCTGAATTCTCGGTTTGTCATCTTCTGCAGTATTCTGCATCGTGATCTGATCTGTAATGATGAGACAGAAGGCTCTCAGATAAGCTTTTAAAATTTCAACACGTCCGGATCCGAGATATTCTCTTTTAATCATTGAAATAAGCATATTTCCGGTTTCACTGCTTTCTGCATCCAAAAAGAAAGGTCTTGCACCGTTGGCCAGAACCACTTCCGTATCACAGGCTTCTTTGAAAATTTCCTTGCTGATGGCTAGCACATAGCCTTTTTCATCACGGAGTTTCATATTAAAAACCTGACCGGGAACAATAATGCAGAGCTGGTTGTTTTTTACGGTATAGCTCTCAAAATCCAGTTCAAGACGACTGTCTGTATGCACTTCTTTGAACCAGATAATTTCAAAAAAATTATGCCGATGAATATCCTCGAAGTTCTCCGGATGTCCATTTTCTAAAGTATTGACCTGAAATTCTTCAGACACCAGATGATGAACGGGGATATTTTTTTCAGGTGAATTCATTGGTAATGTATTTGATCAGATAAAGCGAAAACCGCAGCAAAAAATACTACGGTTTTCTTACAATATTTAAAATTAAATATAATTTTTTGGTTTTATTGGTTTAAAAAAGCATCCCATCCCTGAGCGGTAAGTGCTACCAGCTGGTTAGATCCTCTTGCTACCATAAAGTTTCCTTCTTCTTTTTCTACGGCATGCCCTATAATGGTAAAATCAGGATGATTTTTAATTTTATCAAAATCATTTGCAGAAATAGTGAACAAAAGTTCATAATCTTCACCCCCGCTTAAAGCCGTCATTACCGGATTCAAATTCATTTCATCCGCTGTAGAGATTGTAAGACTATCTAATGGAACTTTTTCTTCATACAATCTGAATCCTACATTAGACTGGTCTGAAAGATGAAGGATTTCGGAAGCCAGACCATCTGAAATATCAATCATAGAAGTTGGTTTGATATCCAGCTCTTCCAGAATCTTTTTAACATCTGTTCTTGCTTCAGGTTTCAGCTGTCTTTCCAGAATATAGTCGTAGCCTTCCATTTCCGGCTGCATATTAGGATCTGCAAGATAAACGGCATGTTCTCTTTCAAGAATCTGTAATCCCATGTATGCTCCACCCAAATCTCCTGTTACCACAAGAAGATCATTTGGTTTTGCACCGCTTCTTTTTACAATGTTTTCTTCATTTTCAATACCTACAGCTGTAATACTCATTACAAGCCCTGAATTTGAACTTGTTGTATCTCCTCCAATCAAATCAACTTTGTACCTTCCACATGCCGCCTGAATCCCGGAATAGATTTCTTCTAATGCTTCCACCGGAAAACGGTTGGATACTGCAAGAGAAACCAAAATCTGCGTAGGCGTTGCATTCATCGCAGCAATATCGCTCAGGTTTACCACTACAGCTTTATACCCTAAATGCTTTAATGGAACATAGCCCAGATTAAAGTGTACTCCTTCCGCCAATACATCTGTTGTAAGAATTACTTTTTTGTTATCAGGATTAATAACTGCCGCATCATCTCCTACTCCAAGCTCCGAAGATTCATTGGATAATGGAAAATGTTCTGTCAAATGTTTAATAAGACCGAATTCTCCTAATTTTGAAATGGGCGTCAGCTCCTGTGATTTATCTTCAAACATAAGTTTCTGTTTATAAGTGATCTTTGATAAATGATAACTGATAGATCATGAATACAGATTTACATCATGTATCAATCATCATTCATCATTTATATATTAATCTCTGCCGGGTCGATATTGTGTGGGTGGAAAGGGAATTTTTTGAAATCCTCTCTAGATAATACCACCGTTTCCGGGCTCTTGTACTTATTCATAGCTTCCACTACATCGTCTGGTGGAGTGGTCATTTTTCTAAGCATCATATCAATCCATACTCCTGTAGCTTCTGCAGTAGCACAGTGCATTCCATCCGGAGTATAGAACTTGTGTACGAAACGGTAGATGGAAGAATCTTCTGCACATCCATCTATTTCTACACTTACAATAACGATCTGATCTGCATAAATTTCTTTGAAGAAAGAATATCTTTCGTGCAGGATCACCGGGCCTATTCCCCATCTGCTCAGCTGGGTAACTCCCATTTTCTCTTTAGTCATGAAAGCCATTCTGGCTTGTGCACAATATTGTACATATGATGAGTTGGCTAAGTGCTTGTTGGCATCAAGATCGCTCCATCGCACTTCAAATTTATGGTAGAAAATCATTTTGAAAATCTTTTTTGGTATTATAAAATAATAATCTTCAAAAATACTCAAATAAGATGGTTTATAAAAATTGTACTTTTGAAAAAATAATCTTCCGCATAGGATTGCATATACATGAAACAGATCATTATTATCGGAGGCGGTGCTGCAGGCTTTTTCTGTGCATCTAATCTTGACGAAAAAAAATATACAATTACGATTTTAGAACAAAATTCAGATGTCCTTCAGAAAGTTAAGATTTCTGGTGGCGGACGCTGCAATGTTACCCACGCATGCTTTGATCCAAGAGAGTTGGTTCAGTTTTATCCTCGTGGAAACAAGGAACTATTGAGTGTTTTCAGCAAATTCCAGCCAGGTGATACCATGGAATGGTTTGACCAGCGTAATGTTCCGCTGAAAATTGAAAATGATAACAGAACCTTTCCTGAAAGTAATTCTTCTCAGACCATTATCAATACTTTTCTGAATGAAACTCAAAAGAAAAATGTAACTGTGCAGACAAAATGTACGGTAAAAGAGATTGAAAAACAGGATGAAAAATATATCGTAAGAACCAATTCAGGCGATTTTGAGGCAGATTATATTGTATATACTACCGGAAGCTCTCCAAAATCATTAAAAATGGTTGAAAATCTGGGGCATAAAATTGTAGATCTTGTCCCTTCCCTTTTCACTTTTAATATTAAAGATGAGTTGCTGAAAGATCTTCCGGGAACAAGTTTTGAAAATGCCGGAATTTCAATTCCAAAGCTGAAGACTGAAGAAAGCGGACCTTTGTTGATTACACATTGGGGACTTTCTGGCCCGGCTGTTCTGAAAATTTCTGCATGGGAAGCCATCAGCTTGGCAAAGCTTAAATATAACTTTGAAATTGAGGTTAATTTCGTTTCCATAGAAACAGATGAAGCGGAAGAAATTTTTAATAATTTCAAACAAAGCAATCCTAAAAAGACCATCGGACAGTCTAAAATATTTGATATTACGAATAGATTCTGGCAGAAGATTTTAGACATTTCAAAAGTGGATCTTAATAAACAGGTTGCGAATATTTCCGGAAAAGAAATGCAAAAGATTCTGGAGAATCTTTGTAGAAAAAAGTTTCAAGTCACAGGAAAATCTACTTTTAAAGATGAATTTGTAACAGCCGGAGGTGTTGATTTAAAGGAAATTAACTTTAAAAACATGTCTTCAAAATTACTTCCTAATTTCTATATTGCCGGAGAGGTTCTGAATATCGATGCAGTAACCGGTGGTTTCAATTTCCAGGCATGCTGGAGTGAAGGATGGCTGATTGCACAGGATCTCAACAGTTTATAAAAAACACTACTTTTAATAAAAACTAAAAACATGAAAAAAATTGTGGCTTTCATTCTATGTCTGGGATTCGGGCTTGTTTTTGCTCAGAAACAGGAAACTCAGCCCAAGCCAACGGAAGATCATTCCAGAGATAAGTTTATTCCTGAACAAAGTAAACAGGCAGAATATCCCGGCGGGCTTTCAGCGTTTATGGGTGAGGTATCTCAAAAAATTAAGACCAGCAGAATAAAGGGAGCTAAAGGTAAAACACGTTCTAATGCAAAGTTTTCTGTGAGTGCTAAAGGTTATATAGAAACTATTATTGTAACAGGAGAAAATGAATCTCTTAATCAGGAAGTGGAAAGAGCAATGAAATCTATGAAAAAACAATGGACTCCCGGAGAATATAAAGGGAATCCTGTACTGATCTGGTTTACTCTTCCTTTCACTATTAATTTTGAATAGTTAAAATGCTATCAGCCAAAAGAAATACTGCAATTTTCTTTAAGATCATTCTCATCATTGGGTTTGCCTATTTCTTTTGGCTGATGCTAAAAATTACATTAGAATATATTCCTTTTAATCCTGAAGTCAGTTTTCTGATGATCAAACAGACGGAAGTAGTAGAAAGACCGGAATATCTTGCGTTTTTCTATACTCATGTATATACGAGCATCTTTGTCCTTCTTTCAGGATTTCTGGCTATTCTCACAAAAGATTTCGGACTCAAAAATTTCCACCGGAATATGGGAAAAGTATATATTTTTCTCATCCTGATCTGTGCTGCTCCTTCGGGAATTTATATGGGAATATTTGCCAACGGCGGTATTTTATCGAAGACTTCTTTTGTTATTTTAGGCTTTTTATGGTGGTTTTCAACGTTTAAAGCGTATCAGCTGGCAAGACAGAAAAGATTCAAAGAACACAAACAATGGATGTGGCGGAGTTTCGCTTTCACTTTATCTGCTATTTCCCTGAGAATGTGGAAAGTAATTATTGTATATTTATTTCATCCCAATCCAATGGATGTCTATCAGATGATTGCATGGCTGGGCTGGATTCCCAATATCCTTATTATTGAATATTTAATCACAAAAAACATCTATGAAAATTGTACATTACACCTTGATTTCCTTACTGACAGTTTCTCTGATAAGCTGTAAAAAAGAAGGAAAAAATAATGAATCAGGGAAAGATTCTCTGACTGCAAAAAAGGACTCTGTAGTAGTTCCTGAAGTTCATCAGGAATATTATGGAATTTATACCGGTGAATTTGCCGGAATGGAAAAGGTAGTTGATCAGATGGACGGCTCAGAATATGACGTGAACAACTACAAAAGAATTTCTTTAAAGATCAACAGAATCACCAAAGATAGCGTTTATGGGCAAAGTATCGTGAATGGCAATCAGCGCCCATTCAGAGGTGTTTTCAATGAAGCAGCAGCCTCTTTTGTACTGGATGAACCCGGCAATGACAAAACAGACGGAAGATTTGAAGTTAAACTGAAAGGTGACAGCTTAACCGGAAAGTGGAATGCTTTTGATAAAACAAGTGTTAAAGCTCCTTCAAAGACCCTTAAATTGACTAAAAAAGAGTTTGTTTACAACCCGAATTTTATGCTGGATAAGGATTCTGATCTGGTAGACTGGTCAAACCCTAAAGAGTTTACTGAAAAATACACAGATGAAGAAACCGGAAAAACAGAAAGCTATAAAACGTCTAAAAACCGCATCGCTTCTGAAGCCATCTTCAAACTGAATGCTTCCAAACAAAAACTAACGGAAAAAGATCTTAAAAACTTAAGAAAACTGGATCTTGAGATCATCAAAAACTCTGTATTTGCAAGACATGGTTATTCTTTCAAAAAAGAAACCTACAGAAATTTCTTTGAACAAACAGACTGGTATATTCCTGTTTCCAGCAATGTAGATAATGATCTTTCGCCTATGGAAAAGGAAAATGTAGCTTTACTGAACCGCTTTACCAAATATGCGGAGGATAAATATGACAGTTTTGGGAGATAGAGAAAAGGTTTTAGGTAGCAGGAATTAGGGATTAGGGGTTGAGGTTAAGCCATCACTGTTTGTCATCCTTACGATAAGATAGAGAATCAGGCAGCCTACAGCATAGCAAAGATTATCTATCCATGAGAAAGAGTTTCCGATCACAATATACATCAGGCTTCCAGGACGGAAGCCTAGTTTTTCTGCAATATTGAAATACTGCGCAAACTCTACCATCAATGAAAAAATCAGAATTCCCAGAATCAGTTTCTGATCATTTACTTTTACAAAGCTCTTTACAAACGTGTAAAGAAGCATTACCACAATCACATCCCCAAGATAAGCTCTCACGAAGAAAATATCACTTAGTTTGGTGGCAATCAATACTTCTACAAGAAAAATAAATACGGTGAGAAGCAGATACTTCAGGCTGAACTGGAATTTCATTTCAAATTGGGATTAAGGCATAAAAAATCGGCGTTCTAAGAACACCGATTTCATTTTTATACAGCAAATATATTATTTCTTTACCTTGATTGTACACCCAATGGCAACTGTTTTTGTCATTTTTACAGACTCACCTTTTATCAGAGCATTTACAGCATCCTGAGCATAATATTCTGATACATCATTCGGGTTATCATAATTATTGTCAATAGCACCAATGTATTTTACAATATTCTTTCCATTCTCCTTTTCAGTACAAAAACATGCGGCGTTTTTGTAGCCCCATACTGCGGATAAATTTTCTGTCCTTCATCTACCAGATATGGGAAAGTAAATCCTTTCTGCTTTGCTCTTTCAATCATCTGCTGATATCCGTCTTCCGGCTGTACATTAGGATCATTAGGGTTAATGGCAATGACCGGATATCCCTGAGACTTGTACTTTTTATCCAGTTCAATGATTCTGTCTTCGTATTTCTTTGCGTAAGGACAATGGTTGCAGGTAAATACCACAATGAACCCTTTAGCACTTTTAAAATCACTTAGGGAAACCATTTTCCCATCAATATTTTTAAGCTTAAAGTCAGCAGCTTCATCCCCTACTTCATAGCCTTTTACAGCAATATTTTCTTTCTGGCTTTTATTCTTATCGTGATCTGTCGTTGTAAAGCTCAGGAGTCCCAGCCCAACGATGAATGCTGTCATTAAAATTTTCAGGTTTTTCATAATCGATTGTTTATTGAAGGTTTTCTTTAATTGTTTTTTCAAGGTCTTCTTTACTCATTTCACCGTCATTAAAATGAATTTTCACTCCGTTTTTATAGAACAGCGTTACGGGAATATTTCCGTCCCATTCTTTTTCAAGCCTTGGGATCCACGTGTTCATTCTTTTAATATCATCCAGCAAAAGTACCTCAGCGGTAAGATTTTTATTTTTGATGAATTTCAAAACTCTTTCTTTATCAGCCAGCCTGTCCAATGACACTAAAATCATTTTATACTTCTGATGATCTGAATACTTAGCATTCACTTCCATAAAGTGTGGAAGCTCTTTTACACATGGAGCACAGGTTGTCGACCAGAAGTTGACTACAAGCAGTTTATCTTTTTCCTGCTGAATACGCTTTTCCAGGTCTTCATATTTTACTACACAAACATCTGTCTGTTGAGCTTTAAAAACCGTACAAAACATAAATGCTGTAAGGATGATTATTAAATTCTTCATATTCAAAATTAATGAATGCATTCTTTCTCAATGAAAATCAAGTTGTTAAAATTTGTTAAGAATTCTATTTATTATACAAAATTCTTTCACCAACCGTTGAATTAATGAAAATAAAATGTAAATTAGCTCAGAATCAAAACTAAAAATACCATGAAAAAATCAAACATTCAAAAGAAAAAACTAACGAAAACAGAATTGAAAGAAATTAAAGGCAACGGAAGATTATGCTTTGATGGGTTCTGCCGTACAGGAGAATTTGAAGAATGGCAGCTTGGCGCCGGTGACAAAAACGGATTCTGCTGTTAATCAAACTAAAACAATAACCAAACTAAATTTATCATGAAAAAATCAAACGTTCAAAAAAGAAAATTGACAAAAAGCGAATTGAAAGAAATTAACGGAGGTAACGGACCAGTTGTATGCCCGGAAGGACTTTGCGACAGAGGTGACGGTGAATATGTAATCGGACCAGTAGGAAGAAACGGATACTGCTGTTAGTAGCAAAAAATGCTAAAAAAGGAAAATCTATAAAACTCTTATACAAAACCAATTTTAATATTTGTTTTATTTCAATATTAAATAAAAGCTTTGTTAGATAATAAGGATTGAGGGAACCCCTCAATCTTTTTTATGAAGTAGAATTTCAACGCAAAAAAAAGTTAACAATTTGACTCACAATATTTTGAACCTATTAAAATAACTTGTAAATTAGCTTTTACCAAATTAAAATTATTATGAAAAATTTAAAAAATCAGAAAAGAAAATTGAACAAAACGGAGCTGAAAGAAATCAGCGGTGGAGCAAACAGACCTGTATGCCCAAGAGTGATAAGCTGTACAGATCCTCATACCGGAGAAGAACAGTATGGAGTTCCGGGAATGCAGGATGGATTCTGCTGCTAACTGAGCTATAAACTCCAAACAACAGAACATGAAGAATTCAGACATCCAGAAAAGAAAACTCACCAAAAATAAGCTAAAAGAAATTAATGGTGGGGTGACTTGTGCAGAGGGTTTATGCAAACTGAGAGGAGTAAGCCATTTCCTCATCATAGGCCCAAGAGGTAAGGACGGCTATTGCTGCTAATCCTACTTTATGATAACAAAAAAATGATTGGATTACCCTCCAATCATTTTTTTATCGAATTCAGCTTCATTAAAGCTTCAATGGGTGTCAACGTATTGATATCTATTTTGGTCAGTTCTTCACGGATATTCTCCAAAACAGGATCATCCAGCTGGAAGAAAGAAAGCTGCATATTCTCTTCCGTCACTCTCTTAATCGTTTCTGATGAGTTGCTTCCCTGAGTTCTGCTGGCTTCGAGGGTTTTAAGGATTTCATTTGCCCTGTTTACTACTTTGGCAGGCATTCCGGCAAGCTTGGCAACATGGATACCAAAACTATGCTCACTTCCTCCCGGAATCAGTTTTCTCAGGAAAATGATGTTTCCTTTGTTTTCCTGAATAGAAACATGGAAGTTTTTTACCCTTTCAAAATTGACTGTCATTTCATTCAACTCATGATAATGCGTTGCAAATAAAGTCTTTGCCTGTGTAGGGTGCTGATGAAGATATTCTGCAATAGCCCATGCAATAGAAACCCCATCATAAGTGGAAGTTCCACGACCGATTTCATCTAGCAGGATCAGACTTCGTTCTGAAATGTTGTTCAAAATATTGGCAGCCTCATTCATCTCTACCATGAAAGTAGATTCTCCTGCAGAGATATTGTCTGTAGCTCCTACCCTTGTAAAGATTTTATCCAGCAATCCTATTTCAGCATGTTTGGCAGGTACAAAACTTCCAATCTGAGCCAAAAGACATACAATAGCTGTCTGACGCAGGATTGCAGATTTACCGGCCATGTTCGGACCCGTTACCATGATAATCTGCTGAGAATCTTTATCCAGAAAGATATCATTCGGGATGTATTTTTCTCCAAGCGGAAGCGCATTTTCAATAATCGGGTGTCTGGCTTCTTTTAAATCAATAGCATAGCCGTCATTCAAGACAGGCTTTGTATAACTCTCAGAAACAGCCAGTTCAGATAATCCGGAAGCCACATCAAGCTGGGCAATAATATTGGAATTCCCTTGAATCTGATCAACATAAACCATTGTTTCTCCACATACATTTCTGTACAGTGAAGTTTCCAGAACACCTATTTTTTCTTCGGCACCAAGGATCTGGTTTTCGTATTCCTTCAGTTCTTCGGTAATATATCTTTCAGCATTCACTAAGGTCTGCTTTCTTACCCAATCATCCGGAACTTTATCTTTATGCGTATTTCGAACTTCAATATAATATCCAAAAACGTTGTTAAAATCAATTTTAAGGCTTGTAATTCCTGTTCTTTCGATCTCTCTTTGGCACATTTCATCCAGGAAACCGCGTCCTTTGCTCTGAAGATTTCTCAATCTGTCAAGCTCTTCAGAAACGCCTTCTTTAATCACATTTCCTTTGGCTATATTTACCGGAAGTTCTTCATTAAGATGATTTTGCAGAAATTTAATCAGTTCTTCCAGATCAAATAAAGGCTCTAACCACGCCAGCACATCTGCATGAGGATGCAATAACGCTTTGATTGTATGAATATTAATTAAACTTTGGCGCAGATATCCCAGTTCTTTCGGTGAAATTTTCTCTGCAGCCAATTTTCCCATTAACCGGTCAAGATCAGAAATGGATTTCAGAAGCTGGCAAATCTCGTATTTAAGGGCATCATTTTCGTTTAAGAAATCAATGAGAGAAAGTCTTCTCATGATTTCATCCACTGATTTTAAAGGCAAAATAATTCTTCTTCTCAAAAGCCTTCCTCCCATGGGAGTAGACGTTTTATCAATAATATCCAACAGTGATTTCCCTTGTGGATTGCTTGGATAAACGATTTCCAGATTTCTAAGGGTAAAATTATCCATCATCAGATAATCTTCCTGTGGAATGATCTGCAGTTTGGTGATATGAGCAAGCAGATTGTGATGAGTATCTTCTACCAGATAAGCAAAAATAGCACCTGCTGCTGTAATGGCTAACGGTAAATTTTCTATTCCAAATCCTTTTAACGAATTGGTTTTAAAATGATTCGTTAATTTTTCGTAGGCAAAATTATACTGGAAAGCCCAGTCTTCAAGTTTAAAGGCATTTTTATTTTTGATCTGCTCCGGAATCTGTACACTTCTCTGAAAAATAATTTCACTAGGGTCAAAAGTATTGACGATGTGCAAAAGTTTTTCCAGATTTCCTTCGCTTACCAGAAACTCACCTGTAGAGATATCTACCAGAGCGATTCCGTATTTCTCTTTTTCTTTGTGTAATGAAAGAAGGAAGTTATTCTTTTTGGAGTTTAAAACCTGATCATTGAAGGTAACACCCGGAGTAACCAACTCAGTAACACCACGTTTTACAATCCCTTTCACCATTTTAGGATCTTCCAGCTGATCACAGATGGCCACCCTCATTCCCGCTCTTACCAATTTTGGAAGATAAGAATCTACAGAATGATGTGGAAACCCAGCAAGTTCTATATGCCCCTCACCATTGGCTCTTTTGGTAAGCACAATACCCAGAATCTGAGAAGTTCTGACAGCATCCTGCCCAAAAGTTTCATAAAAATCCCCAACCCTGAATAATAATAGCGCATCAGGGTATTTCGCCTTGATGGTATTGTACTGCGTCATTAACGGGGTTTCTTTCTTTGCTGCTTTTGCCATAGTAAAAAATGAGCCCCAAATTTAGAAAAATAAATTCAGGGTAAGAGAATTGTTTGCGGGTTAATCTTCTATACTTTTCTTTATCAGGAATTAATCGTATTTTTCAGCCATCAAATCACATTATTCATGGAATTTCCTGTTTTAGAGACTGAAAGGCTTATTTTGCGTAAGCTTACTTTTAATGATACCCAAGACCTTTTCGAGTACTTTTCTTTGGATCAAGTGATGGAATATTATGATCTGGATACCTTTAAAACAGAAGAAGACTCCCATCGTATTATCCAGCATTTTAACAATGAATTTGAAAAAGGCAAAGGTTTCAGATGGGCTCTGGAATTGAAATCCAGTGGAAAAGTTATCGGTACCTGTGGTTACCACAATTGGTATAGGGAACATTTCAGAGCAGAAGTAGGCTATGAGCTCAATCATAAATTCTGGCAGCAGTCTTATATGAAAGAAGCTATTCTTCCTATTTTAACGTATGGGTTTGAAACTATGCGACTTCACCGTGTGGATGCTTTTATAGATCCTTCCAATATTTCTTCCGAAAGATTGTTAACTTCTTTAAATTTCAGCAAAGAAGGAACGTTGAAAGATTATTTTTTGAAAAAGGAAAATTCGTAGACGCAACGATCTTCGGTCTTATCAATAAATAAATTGATTTAAATCTAACGCTAAGAAGCAAAGAAAATTGATATTGATTCTTCTTATTTTCGTTCGCAAAGGCATTTCATTTAGCAATTGAAGTGCTTTCCTCGCTGAGTGAAACGCCTTTGCGAACCTTTATCAGCTGAAGCCCTGAGTCTTGCGTTCAATGCGTTAAAATTATCAAAGTATAATATTTATTTTTCTGAAAGGTGTTTTTTCAAAGCCTCGGAGCTTTTCTTATAAGCCCATTTCTGCTTGTAATCCACCCATTTCGCTTTGAAAAGCTTACGCATCAGTTTATCAGTGTACCTCATAATGAAGACATGATACATCATATTAGCAAAAACATTCGGTTTATTGGGAAGAGCTCTTAATGAAAGAGAAAAACCTGGTTCCAGATATCTGTTGAAGTGCCAGAAAGCCCCGGGAATAAAGAGCGCATCACCATGTTCCATGAAAATCTCATATCCCTTTGCATATTTCAGCGCCGGAAACTTCTCGTAATCCGGATTTTCATAGTCGACCTCATAAACGGTATGAACAGATAAAGGGACTTTATATAAAAACGGAGACTGTTTTTGGTCAAACAAAAGAATTCTTTTCTTTCCTTCAAAATGGATATGCATAAAATCACCCAAATCCACATCATAATGCATCAAAACATGGGCTTCACTTCCTCCGAAGAATAAAGTAGGCAGTCTTTTAAAGAATTTTATTCCAAGATCCGGATAAGTAAAATTTTTCAGCAGCTCAGGAAGCCTGTCTGTAATGATATAAAAAAAGATTCGAAGATCGGAAGGATTGCTTTTAATGATATCAATATACTCCTTCATTTTCATTCGGGTTACCGGAGCATCAGAGCTTTTCTTAGCATCTGCCGGTTTGTTGTCGTATAGGGGAACTTCCTGATCCCCTGCTTTTTCACGGATATAAGCAAGGTTCCATTTATCAAAAGCATCCCATCGGCTGGCAAAATTCTTAATTAAAAGAGGTTTTTGCTTTTTAAAATAATTTTTCTGAAAATCTTCTTTACTGATATCATTTACAATATCTACGTTTTCGAGGATCATGTACTTTGTATTTAATGCGAAATAAAAATAGTGTTTTTTTGAAACTTGAGAAAATTAAGATTAAAATGGCCGGAAGCTGGAAGAGGGATGCTGGAAGTTAAGATTTGTCTTGCAAACGTCTATACATCATTCTATAAAAAGATTTTTATGGAAAACTTAGAGCTCTTCTTCAGCTTCAATAACTTCCCGCTCCCAGCTTCAGACTTCCTTACTTTATTAGCAGAGCTCAAATGAAAAAATTATATTTGTAATAATAAGTGAGTTTATGAGAGTCTACAATACCAAACATTTCATTAAAATCCTTTTCAGTTTACACAAAAGTGATACTTTAAAAATTCTTTTCCCGAGTATGATTCTTGTAGGACTATATTCCTGGGGAATTCAATATCTGGAAGTGGAATATCTGCATCTTACAAGTAAGTCGGGAGTCAGTAATGTAGGGATGATTCATTCTCTGCTGGGATTTGTTCTTTCTCTTTTATTGGTTTTCAGAACCAATACGGCTTATGACAGATGGTGGGAAGGCAGAAAACTTTGGGGGAAACTGGTCAACGACACCCGAAACTTTGCCATAAAAATCAACACCATTCTTGGTGATAATCGTCAGGATATCGACCAAATTGCAAGATATTTAAAATACTTTCCTCACTTTTTAGCCAAACATCTTTCCAAGGAATCTACAAGACTGGCTTTGGATGAAGATTATTCTGAAATTGAAAGCTCTTTAAAAAATCATGGGCCAAGTGACATAATTATCTTGTTAAGCCACAAATTGAATCAATTAAAAAAGAAGGAAAAATTTCGGAAGTTGAAATGCTATACTTAGACACTCAGCTTTCAGGGTTTCTGGATGTGTGTGGAGGCTGCGAAAGAATCAAAAACACACCGATCCCTTATTCTTACTCTTCTTTCATCAAGAAATTTATTATTCTGTATGTTTTTGCACTGCCTATTGCCTATGTGATTACGATAGGACTTTTCATGATTCCGCTTACAGTCTTTGTATATTATGTCTTGATGAGTCTTGAACTTATTGCGGAAGAAATTGAAGATCCGTTCAATAACGATGAAAACGATATTCCGATGGAGACTTTAGCTCAGAATATTGAGAAGAATGTTCATCAGATTATGAACAGAAAATAAAAAATCAAGCTATTAAAGCTTGATTTCTTTGAGTTCGCCGTCCTGTTTTATTTCTACAAATTTGCTTTCCCTGTTGGCAGCAGAATATCCGTAGAAAAATGTACTGTATATGGGTGTGGAATACAAATAGGCTCCATATCCGTTATAAGCATTTGAAGTCCCGGTTTGCTGCTGATAGCTTGCCGTCGCCGTAAAATTAACGATCGTTTCAAGATAATATTTACCCGGTTTCAGTTTTTCAAACTTAAACCTGCCATGATCATCTGTCAAAGCTTCCACTCTGTATTTAAAAGCTTCCTCAGACATATATACCGTTGTTTTTTTATTTTCATATTTCTTTCTCATGTCATAAAACTCCTCAAAATAAGGCGTTACAGGAAAAAGCATCACAACAGTTCCTTTCGGTGCATAATGTTTTTCTCCAAGCAGTGGCTTGATTCCCCAATTGTTTTTTTGTTTGGTAGAAGCTACTCCTTCAATAGTAGAGTTCCCGAATCCAAGCTTTTCTCTGGCTAATTTTTTATCGAAGAAAGCTTGCGGATAATACGTGTTTTGTGCACTCAGGTACATAAATCCCCATATCAATATGAATAAAGTAAGTAATTTTTTCATAGCATATTTTTGAGTCAAATATAAGTATTTTACTATTTTTGAAATAAAAATATCTATGAAGTACCTATTTCTATTGTTTTTTCCACTTCTGTTCTGATCACAGCTCAGAAACCTTGTGGATATAAGGACGGGCTACAGGAGGGTTCCTGTAAAGAATTCTATGACAACGGCCAGGTAAAAAATATGGTGGAATGGAAAAAAGGAAAACTGGACGGAGATGCCATTTTTATCATGATAACGGAAAAATACAGTCAAAAGGAGAATATAAAAAAGGATATAAAGTAAAAGAATGGTCCTATTTTGATAAGACAGGAGTACTTACTTCCAAAGAGGCTTTCAGAAACGGAGAAAAGAATATTTATGATAACAGTCTTACCGCTACTTTTTATTCTCCTGCCGGTAAAATAACTGAAATTTCTAACTATAAATTCAATAAATTACAGGGAGAAAGCAAAACTTTTCATGAAGACGGAAAATCTTTAAAAGATATTGGGCAATATGATAACGGGCTT
The DNA here is from genome assembly GCF_004119445.1 of Chryseobacterium sp. CH21. Classification (GTDB taxonomy): domain Bacteria; phylum Bacteroidota; class Bacteroidia; order Flavobacteriales; family Weeksellaceae; genus Chryseobacterium. The sequence goes on from NZ_QICI01000048.1 coordinate 57,546, forward strand.
GCTACCGGAAAATGGAAAGTATTTTATCCATCAGGAAAATTACAACGCGAGACTGAGCTTGCCAACGATAAAAGACACGGCAACAGAGTTCATTACCGTGAAGACGGAAGCGTAGAAAAGACAGAGGTCTATAAAGAAGGAAAATTAATCTCAACAAAATAATACAATTGGTACAGAAACTAAAACTGGAAGAACTAAACAGGATAGATGTAGAAACATTTAAGAAGGTTGAAAAAATTCCGTTGGTCATCATTTTAGATAATATCAGAAGTATGCACAATGTAGGTGCAGCTTTCAGAACGGCAGATGCCTTTTTAATTGAAAAAATAATCCTTTGCGGAATTACCCCGCAGCCCCCCCACCGTGAAATTCATAAAGCAGCATTGGGAGCAACGGAAAGTGTAGACTGGTCTCATGAAACAGAAACCAACACAGCGATTGCCGATTTGAAAAGCAAAGGATATGAAATCATAGGAATTGAGCAGACTACCGGAAGCCAGCTTATCACGGATTTCACGATTGACAGATCGAAAAAATATGCCTTAATTTTAGGAAACGAAGTAGAAGGAATCAGTGATGAAGTTCTTCCTAATATTGATGTATTTTTAGAAATTCCACAGCTTGGAACCAAGCATTCTCTTAATGTAAGTGTATGCGCCGGAATTGTGATGTGGGAATTTGCAAAAGCATTAAAATAAAAAAACTGCATATGTCCTTAATAGACAGTGCAGTTTGAAATAAATCTAATAAAAAGTAAAAATGAAAGGCGACAAAGGTACTTTATTTTTCTTTATGAACAAATTTTGACGGCACTTTTTTTGATTCACATTAAAAAAGTAGCGTTTTCAGAAAAAGTTTCGTTTAATTTTTTATAAATTAGCACAATGTTTATCAAGGACTATATCTCAAAAGACTTTCCGTGTTTTAGCCTGTCTGACTCCATCGAGTCGGCCAGAAATACATTAGAAGATTTTGGATATTCCCATGTTTTCATCAAAAAATCCCATCATTTTTACGGAGCCCTTGCTATGGATTTTCTGTATGAGGAAGATGGCGGAACACTGAAGGACCTGGAGCACCAGATTGAGCGGTTTGCCATTCTGGAGGACAATAATATTATGGACAGCATTCGCTTGTTTTATACGTTCAGTTCCAATGTGATTCCGGTGATTAATAAAAGTGAGAAATACTTGGGATATATCACATGTGAAGATATCTTTCAGGACTTTTCCCGTTATCCGCTGTTTTCAGAAACAGGAGCCATTCTTACGATAGAAACTTCTGCCAGAAAATATTCAATGACGGAAATTGCCAACATCATAGAAAGCAACAACTCGAAGTTTTACGGAGGGTTTATAAGCTTTATGTCTGATGAAGTGGTACAGATCACGATAAAGATCAGCAATGAAAACCTGGCCTCGATAGACTCTACATTTGATCGGTACGATTACAGAATTGTTGAAAAATACTATTCTGATGAAAAATCCGATCTGTTTAAAGACCGATTTGGTTTTTTACAAAAATTCATAGAAATATAACATGAAGGCAGCCATATATTCTCAGAAAAAAGATCTTGATACTTTTTTATATTTAAGCAAGTTTATCTCTGAACTTGAAACCAGAGGTGTAAAATCTGTTCTGTTTGATGAAATGGCTGAAGCACTTCAGTTTTCAAAAATATTCGAAACGTTCAATTCTAAGCAGGATCTTCTGGATAAAGAAGTGGATCTGTTCTTTACTTTTGGTGGAGACGGAACCATTGTAAACTCTTTAACCTTCATTGAGGATCTTGAAATTCCGGTGGTTGGAGTGAATACCGGAAGACTTGGGTTTTTAGCTTTTTTCACGAAAGAAGAAGCCTTTAAAGAATTGGATTCCATCTTAAAGGGAGATGTAAAAACAAGCCGCCGTTCAGTCATTGAAGTGGTTTCTCCAAAACTTGAAGGAGCTTTTCCTTATGCTTTGAATGACGTTACGGTTTCCAGAAAAGAAACAACATCCATGATTACTGTGGATTCTTATATCAATGATGAGTTTTTGAATGTTTTCTGGGGTGACGGTGTGATCATTTCAACCCCTACCGGATCTACCGCTTACTCTTTGAGCTGTGGTGGACCGATCATTTCTCCGAACAACGAGAACTTTGTTATCACTCCGATCGCTCCTCACAATCTAAACGTGAGACCTTTAGTAGTAAACGACAAGGTAGAAATAAAATTCAGGGTGGAAAGCCGTGTTCCTCAATACTCTCTTTCCTTAGACTCCCGACTGATACATATAGAAACGGATAAGGAAATCATTATCAAAAAGGCAAAATTCCAGCTCCTTTTGGTACAACCCAACAGCTTAAGTTTCTACGAAACCATCCGTCAGAAGCTACTTTGGGGCAGAGATAAAAGAAATTAGTAATTTCTTAAAAATGATTACCTTTACACGAAATTAAAACACCTAATAAATTTATAATAAAAGTAAAACATGAGCAGAATTTTTCCGGCAGGAGTTGCCACAGGTCAGTTAGTTACTGATATCTTTCAGTATGCTAAAGAAAACAAATTTGCATTACCTGCAGTAAACGTAATTGGATCAAGCAACATCAATGCTGTGATGGAAACTGCAGCGAAATTGAACGCTCCTGTAATTATCCAGTTTTCTAATGGTGGAGCTGCTTTCAACGCAGGAAAAGGATTAAACAATGACGGACAAAGAGCTGCTATCTTAGGATCTATTGCTGGTGCAAAACATATTCATACTCTTGCTGAAGCTTATGGAGCTACTGTAATTTTACACACAGACCACTGTGCCAAGAAATTACTTCCTTGGATTGACGGATTAATGGATGCTAATGAAGATTTCTTCAAGCAGACAGGAAAATCTCTTTACTCTTCTCACATGCTGGACCTTTCTGAAGAATCTTTAGAAGAAAACCTTGAGATTTCAGCTCAGTATTTCGAAAGAATGGCTAAGCTTCAGATGACTCTTGAAGTAGAAATCGGAGTAACAGGTGGTGAAGAAGACGGTGTAGACAACTCAGACGTTGATAACTCTAAATTATATACTCAGCCTGAAGATATCGCTTATACTTATGAAAAATTAAAAGCGATTTCTGATAACTTCACAATCGCTGCTGCTTTCGGTAACGTACACGGAGTTTACAAACCAGGAAACGTAGTTCTTACTCCAAAAATCCTTGACAATTCTCAGAAATATGTTCAGGAGAAATTCGGAACAGCTGCTAAACCTATCAACTTTGTATTCCACGGAGGTTCAGGATCTACTTTAGAAGAGATCAGAGAAGCTATCGACTACGGAGTAATCAAAATGAATATCGACACTGACCTTCAGTTTGCATACACAGAAGGAGTGAGAGATTATATGGTAAACAATATCGACTATTTAAGAGCTCAAATCGGGAACCCTGAAGGAGAAGAAAAACCTAACAAGAAATTCTACGACCCAAGAGTATGGGTAAGAAAAGGTGAAGAAACATTCTCTACAAGATTGGTGAAAGCATTTGAAGATTTAAATAACGTAGATACTTTAAAATAAGAACTGTACATTTGTATCAATGTAAAAAGTATTCATAGAAATGCATTTACATTGGTACATTTTACATTTATACATTAATACAAACAAAAATGGCATTCGACTGGTTTAAAAGAAAAGCAAAAAACATAACCACTTCTACTGATGAAAAAAAGGACGTTCCCAAAGGACTTTGGCATCAGACTCCATCCGGAAAAGTAGTGGAACATGATGAACTAAAGAGAAATAACTATGTTTCTCCTGAAGACGGATTTCATGTAAGAATAGGAAGTGCAGAATTTTTTGACATCCTTTTTGACGGTGGTAAATTTACAGAACTGGATGCCAATGTTGAAAGTATTGATATCTTAAACTTCAAAGATACAAAGCCTTACAAAGACCGTTTAAAAGAAGTAAAAGCTAAAACAAAGCTTACAGATTCTATCAGAAATGCTGTAGGAACTGTAAAAGGAACTGAAATGGTAGTTTCTTGTATGGATTTTGCTTTCATTGGTGGATCTTTAGGTTCTGTAATGGGAGAAAAGATCAGAAGAGCTGTAGATTACTGTATCGCACACAAACTTCCGTATATGATTATCTGTCAGTCCGGAGGAGCAAGAATGCAGGAAGCAACTTACTCTTTAATGCAATTGGCAAAAGTTCAGGCTAAATTAGCTCAGCTTTCTGAAGCAGGACTTTTATACATCGCTTATCTTTGTGACCCTACATTCGGAGGAATTACAGCTTCTTTCGCAATGACGGCTGATATCATTATGGCAGAACCGGGAGCATTGATCGGTTTCGCAGGACCAAGAGTAATCCGTGAAACAATCGGTAGAGACTTACCGGAAGGATTCCAGACATCTGAATTCTTACAAGAAAAAGGATTTGTAGATTTCATCGTAAAAAGAACTGAAATTCAGGATACTGTGGCCAAAACAGTTAATTTATTAGCTGTAAAAGCATAGTTTCTGTAACAAACACAATACAATCTCTCTCTAATTGGGGAGAGATTTTTATTTATGAGGACTTTTAAGATATTTTTCAATACCATCAGAAGTATGAGTTTTAAAAAGATTATACGTCTTTTATCACTTGTCCTTCCCCATCCTCTTTTCGCTTTACTAAGTTTTCATGCAACAGTAAAAGCATTTACCATAGCACAGAAAAAATTCCCAGAAACAGCTTCTAATAACGGAATTGGGAATGCTTTCAGACACGCTCTGTGGTGCTGCTTCATTATGATGTACTGCTGCAAAATCTCCTCTCCCAAAAAGGCACTTGATTTCTGCAAAAGAATAACAGATATGCATGAAGAACTCTTCCCTAATGAACCTCTGGAAACCAAAATGGATCTTCATAACAACAAAATCGGAATGGATTATTTCATGGAAATTCTTCCGGGAATTCACCGACAGTTTTTTGAAAAGAGCTTCTTTGTAGAGGCATTAATCAAAAAATGAATGATGCTAAAGTTCTGAAAAATCTGGATGATGATTTTGAAGGACATCTTGTTTACCTAGAAGAGTAAATTATTTTTATTTTAAACGCTAAAGATCGCAAGGAAAATTTAAAAACTTGATGCATATTTTCGTTCGCAGGGGCATTTCATTCAGCTATGTTCTCTAATTGAAATTCTATTTGCTGAGTGCTAACGCCTTTGCGAACGAAAAAAATCAAAATTCATCATTAAAAACCTTTGTGTGCATTGCGTTAAAATGGCTTTAAGGTCTGAAACTATCATTAATTCTATTTCGCAAAAGAATAACAAAAGACTTTAGTTATTTTTGTGGTTTAAAGTATTTTTGATAAGTTTAAACAATTAAATCAATCAGATGGTTCTCAGCAGAATTTGGTCGGCTTTCATTATCATTGCCATTGCCATTGCCAGTATAAAATACGTTTCGTCAGGTAACTACAAAACCATTTTCAATGATATGGTGGTGGGAAAAGGAGGTGATACAGTGAAGATTGCATCTCAGCCTATCAACAGCCTCTCTCCTTTTGTAAGAGACAGCCTGATGAAAAAAATGATTTTGCGGACAGCAGAATTCATTATAAAACAGATTCATTAAAACAGAATGTAAATGTTTACCGTGTGCAGGAAGCCGATGGAGTTATCGGAACCTCTGAAACTGCGGTGAAGATCTGTCTTGGTCTTATCGGGATCATGACTCTGTTTATGGGATTCATGAGTATTGCTGAAAAAGCAGGAGGAATCAATCTTCTAAGCCGTCTGATCCAGCCGTTTTTCTCCAAATTGTTTCCTGATATTCCTAAAAACCATCCCGCATTCGGGCATATGCTGATGAATTTCAGCGCCAATCTTCTGGGATTGGACAATGCTGCTACTCCTTTTGGTTTAAAAGCTATGGAAAGCCTTCAATCCTTAAATCCCAATAAAGATACGGCCAGTAATTCACAGATCATGTTTCTGTGCCTTCATGCCGGAGGAATGACTTTGATTCCGGTTTCCATTATTGCGATCAGAGCATCTATGGGCTCCAAAACACCTACTGATATTTTCCTTCCATGTATGATCGCTACTTTTGCGGCAACTTTAGCGGCGATGATTATTGTTTCTTTATATCAGAAAATCAATCTTCTTCGTCCTGTAGTGATCGCTTATGTTGGAGGAATTTCAGCAATTATTGCTTTATTGGTATTGTATCTGGTTCAATTAAGTAAAGATGAACTGGATGACTTCAGTAAGGTATTGAGCAATGGTTTAATTCTATTTATTTTCCTTGCGATTGTATTGGGAGCCGTTTATAAAAAAATCAATGTTTTTGATGCCTTCATTGAAGGAGCAAAAGAAGGATTCACTACCTGTGTTAAGATTATTCCTTATCTGGTTGGGATGTTGATTGCCATCTCATTATTAAGGACTTCCGGTGTTTTTGATGTGATCATTGACGGGATGAAATGGGTAGCCAACGTTGCCAATATGGACCCAAGATTTGTAGACGGGCTTCCAACCGCTTTAATCAAGCCTTTATCCGGCTCCGGAGCCAGAGGAATGATGGTGGACACAATGTCAACCTTCGGAGCAGATAGTTTCCAGGGGAAATTGGCAGCTGTACTTCAGGGAAGCTCAGATACGACATTTTACGTGATCGCCGTTTATTTTGGCGCCGTTGCCGTTAAGAATACAAGATATACGGTAATTGCCATGCTTCTGGCTGATTTAGTCGGTGTTATTACTGCTATTGCGTTGGCTTATTTATTTTTTGCTTAATAAAAAAGTTGCAGGTTGGGTAGTTGCTAGTTTTTTACCGTTAAAAATGTCTTAATGAGCTACGAAAAACTTGATATTTATAATATTGCTTTTGAGTTGTTTATTGAAACTCATAAATTATCACTTCAACTCCCAAACCATGAATTATATGAATTGGGCAGTCAGTTGAGACGATCCGCTGATTCTGTTGTTACAAATATCGCAGAAGGCTACGGAAGAAACAATTACAAAGGTGATTTCATAAGGTTTCTCACTTATTCTCAAGCAAGTTGTGACGAAACAGTATGCCGCTTGTCAAAAATCAACAGGCTTTATCCTGAATTAAACTTAAACTTCAAAGAAAAATCAGAACAATACAAACTCTTAGGAGGAAAAATCAACAACTTTATAAAATACGTTCAATTAAACTAGCAACTAGCAACTAGCAACTAGCTACAAAATTACCTCATTATGATTACAGATAAAGAATTTACCCTAAGACTCATTCGTCAATTAACCCAGGCATTGGAAAAACTTATTCTGGACAAACCTGAAGAAAGCTTAATGCAGAAAGAACTGGATTTTGATACCCTAATGAGAGACATTTTCAAGATGAGTTTTACAGAAGTTTCTTCTAAAACGAAGGAAGAAATGATTGCTATAGTCAATGAAAGGCAGGAAAGAGATCACAAAGATTATTATGAAATGCTGGGGAATCTTTTCTACTTCAACAGCAGACATGATCAAAACAAAGATTTTCAGGATAAGGCAAAGACATTCTACGAGCTATATCTTCAGACCAGTGGTATTTTTGCACTTCCCATCATCAACAGAATAAATGAATTAAAAAAAGCACTTGAATAAAGTGCTTTTGTATTGTTAGAATGTAATTTTATAGGTTCCGGTAGAAGATGTACTGGCTTTCTCTGCCTTTACGTATTTCTTTACCCAGGCTACCGATGTAGAGGATACGCAAGGGTCTGAAACACCTCCTGATCTTCTTGCAGACACCACATTTCCTGCTTTATCTACCGTATAAGCAATGGTAATTGATCCACTTGCTGTACAGCTGTGAGAAGGTTGTGCTCCTCCTCGCCCCATTGTTCCGGGAATATAGCCTACCAACTTTCTGTCGATCCCTACTTTACTGTCTCCGTTTCCATCGCCACCTAAAGGATCACCGACATTTCCAATACCATCACCCGTTCCCTGGCTTCCGGCTTTTGTTCCTCTTCCTTTGATCAGATTTCCAATAGCTGCATTCCCTTTTCCGTCTCCGTTTCCTGTTTTTGAGTTGGCAGTTGTAGCTCCGGATTTCTTCGTATTTTTTGAAGCACTTGTACTGGTGGCTTCTTTTTTCTCAGCTTTTTTGGATTCCTCTTTTTTAGGAACAGTAGCTTTTGAATTATTTCCTGTAATCACTTTCTCCTTAACATCTGTTTTCTTTGGCTCAGGAGTTGGTTCTGGTTTTATAACTGTTTTTGTTTCCGGAACAGGTGTTTCTGCAGGCTCTGGGGTCACTTCTTCTGTTGCAGCGGCAAGACTTCCCGGCTGCTCAGCAGGTTCTTCAATTCCTTTACCATTTCTGTTGTCCCCAAAGTTGACTAACATTGTGGTAACCACTTCAGGATCTTTATCCAGCTCAGGTTTTAATTTATACAAAAAAACAAAAAGCAGAATAGCAGCCCAGATAAGAATAGAAAGCAGGGCGCTTTTTACTCTATCTTTGTTTTCTTCGTTTCTGCTTGCTGTATAGCTTTTCATCTTAAAAAGTAATTCTTTCCGTTATTTATCTTTAACCGTTGCAATTGCAATGTTAAATTTATGTTTTTCAGCAATTTCCATGACAAAAACAACATCTTTATGCAATGTATTTTCATCTGCTCTGATCGTGAATGATTTATTGGTCTGACCGGCTAATTTATCTACAATAATTTTTTCCAGTTCTCCTTTATTTGCTGGATTATCATCTACAAAGAATGATCCGTCCGGCTTGATACTTACCGTCAAAGGATTGGGGATATTGTCGTCAACAGCTCCGGCTTTCGGCAGATTCACATCAATAGCACTTTGATTAGCGGCTGAAGAGGTGATCATAAAGAAAATCAGCATCAACAGGATAACGTCTGTCATGGCTGCTAAACTGAATTCCGGGTTTGCTTTATTTCTTCTTTGAATTTTCATCGTAAGAAAGATTTATAAAGGTTTGTTGATAAGATCTAAAAATTCTCCTGACATATTCTGTGCCTTCAGTACAAATTTATCAATCCTTGTCAAAAGGATGTTGTAACAGAAGTTAGCAGGAATTGCTACTGCCAAACCTACCGCGGTTTGTCCCAAAGCGGTATAAATACCTTCCGAAAGTGTTTTCGGAGAGAAAGATCCGGTGGCGTGGGATAAATTGAAGAACGCAATAATCATCCCGATTACCGTTCCTAAAAGTCCCAACATCGGTGCAATACTCGGTACTACAGCCAAAAGGTTCAGGTTTTTCTCCATATTAGCCACCTCTACCTGAGCCTGTGATTCCATAGCACTTACAATATCAGATACAGGGCGTCCTAATCTTGAAATTCCTTTTTCTAAAATTCTTCCTTCCGGAGAGTTCTGTGTCTTGCAGTAATCTGCCGCCGCCTCTATTTTTCCAGCTTTAATAAAGTCTTCTATATTATTCATAAAATTGGAATCCGTTTTTGAAGTCAGTCTTTTGATAAAGAAAAATCTTTCAAAAAACAGATATAGAGAAAACACTCCCAACAGCAATACGGTGACCATCACTATTTTAGCGAAAGCCCCTCCGTGGAACATAATCTTCCAGAAGGAAAATTCTAAATTGTCTGTAGCAACTGCGGGTGTAGCGATTTGTGCAAATAAAATCTGAGAAAGTTCCGTTAACAGCATTAAATGTGAATTTTATTAAATTTTCAACGACAAATGTAGTAGAATATTGTGAATTGAACTCTTAAAAATTGCTTAAAAACAACTTAAAATTTGTTACAATTTTATAAATAGCAAATTTCTTTCCAAAAAATAATCTTGAAAAGAAATTTACAGTTAAAAAGGCAGAAGCTTCTGTTAGTCTTCCCCTACCTCAATATCATCTTGCTTAAATTCGCATTTTAATCTAAAGGGGATCGGGGTATCTGATCCGGTATAGAAATCATCAATGGTCCCTTTCCAGATGACCTGAAGTTCCCCTTCTTCATTTCTTTCAAAAAGAAGCTCATTGTCATAGATATAGGCCTCTTCATCATCGAAAAGATCTACCTCTGTATAAGTTTCTTCATCAGAATCATTGATTTTGATTATTTTTCCTTCAATTTCCGTAGACTCGATAGGGAAATCGAACACTTCAAGTGAAAGCTGTGGAAAGTTGTACTGTAGTGAATCATCTTCTACGTGATCCAAACTGTCATCCGTAATCACTTCAACCTCTAAAAAATGTTGCTGGTTGCTGTAAACTGCCTTACAATAAGTATTTCTGATATTGTATTTTAGCGTCTCCTCCGGATGGTAAATTTTTAAAATCCCTTTCATTTTTTCTTAAAAAAGAACTGTAATAATATGATTGTTAAACGTTTTAGACAAAGATAAAAAATTGATTCAAAGTTGAAAGGATTTTGAAAATAATTTTTTAAAATCGGCTTATACAATAATACTGAATATCCCAATAATACTTACTTTTGTTTTCATAAAGATTCTGAAAATGAAAAATATTTTATCGAAGAGTATTCTGGGATTAGGATTGATGATCGGTCTTGCTTCATGCAAAAAAACGGACTCTCCTCTTACAAAGGTAACGCCCAGCAACCTGGATTCTATTGCTTCCAATTATTATGAGCAGTACCTTAAGCTATACCCTTTAGACGCTACATCTCAAGGAGATACAAGGTATAACGACCAGCTTCCTATTAATATTGATAAAGATTTTATTTCAGGAGAAATAGCTTTTTACAATTCTGTACAGAAGCAATTGGATCATGTAGATTACAAAACTCTTTCTGATGAAGATAAAGTGGTGTATGATGTACTGGATTATACTTTAAAAGACAAAATTGAGGCTCATGCCTATCATCCGGAATATATTCCTTTTACCCAATTCGGTGGTCTTCCGCTTACTTTTCCGCTGTATGGAAGCGGACAGGGCAGCCAGCCTTTCAAAACAGAAAAGGACTACAGCGACTGGCTGAAAAGAATGGAAAAGTTCCCGGAATGGATGAATGCCGCAGCAGATAACTTCCGGGAAGGAATCAACAATAAAGTGGTGCTTCCTAAAAAACTGGTGATCAAAATGATTCCTCAGATGAAAGCAGAAGAAATCACAACTTCTGACATGGAAAAAAATATTTTCTACGGTCCAATCAAAAACTTCCCGAAAAGCTTCAATCAGGATCAGAAAGACAAATTTTCTACACTTTATAAGGATGCCATTATAAAAAAGATTATTCCGGCCTATACAAAAATGGGACTCTTTTTGGAAAAAGATTATCTTCCAAAAGCAAGAGATACAGACGGATACAACAGTCTTCCTAACGGAAATGAAATTTACAGCTATTATGTAAAAAGCTGGACTACTACGAAGAAATCTCCTGAAGAGATCAATAAAATCGGGCTACAGCAGGTGGCTATGCTTCGTGCAGAAATGGAAAAAGTAAAACAGCAGGTAGGTTTCTCCGGAACATTGGAAGAGTTTATCACTTTTGTAAAAACGGATCCGAAAGCGATGCCTTATAAGACTTCTAAAGAGGTTTTGAATGCATTCAACGGTATTTTAACGAAAATCACTCCGAAACTGAAGACCATGTTCAACGTAACTCCGAAAACAAAGTTTGAGATCAGACAGACGGAGAAATTCAGAGAAGCAAGTGCCAGCGCAGAATATATTCCGGGAACTCCGGATGGTAAAAGAGCGGGTATATTTTATGTTCCGCTTCCTGATCCTACCAAATTCAATGTTACTTCAGGAATGGAGTCTCTTTTTCTTCACGAAGCAATTCCAGGCCATCATTATCAGGTTTCTTTACAACAGGAGAATACTAAGCTTCCTAAATTCATGAGATTCGGATGGTTCGGAGCGTATGGAGAAGGATGGGCCCATTATTGTGAAACATTAGGTCCTGAATTCGGTTTATATACCGATCCTTATCAGAAAATGGGGTATCTAAGCGATCAAATGTTAAGAGCTGTAAGATTGGTAATAGATACAGGAATTCATACAGGAAAAATGTCACGCGAAGAAGCCATCAAATATTTCCTAAGCAATATTTCTTATGACGAAGGATCTGCCACAGCAGAGGTAGAAAGATATATGGCAATGCCAGGCCAGGCTTTAGGCTACAAAATAGGCTCTTTAAGAATCCGTGAACTGAGAGAGAAATATCAGAAGGAATTGGGAAGTAAATTCAATCTGGCAAGCTTTCATGATGAAGTATTGAGCCAGGGATGTCTTCCTTTAGATGTTCTCAATAGAAAAATGGAGCTTTGGTCCCAAAAACAAAAATAGTTTCTTATGAGACTATTTTTATTTTTTATGGGTATTTTATTGACTGTTTTAAGCTGTCATAAGGAGCAAAGTTTTGAAAAATTCATAGTTGATAAAGACTTACCCAATTATGATACAATTCAGCGTCTTTCAAAATATCCGGAGCTGAAGCTGTATAAAAGTGAAGTTGTTGAAAGCAAGACAAGGACAGCTTACATTGTTCAGAAAGCATTTTATTACGATGGCTTGCTTAAAGGATCATTCATCTTTGACGATTATAAGTGTACAGCACAATATCAAAATGATACTTTAAATATTCTACTGAACAATAATAATGGATATTTTGGGAATGGAGTTTTGGTAAAAGTGTTCAACAACCAATTTTATATAAAAGATATTGATCCTAAAACATTAAAAGGTGAAAAAAAATTCATAAAATCAAATGTCTCAGAACAAAAACTAATTCTAAACACCAATAAATTCAACAAAAATGATAGTATTTATGGTTTCATAGACTATAAATGCAGGGTTGACAGTTTGGTTTATAAACACTTCAGAGGGTATTTTAAAACGACAATACAACAAAATTGATATGATCACAGAAAGCATAAGATCTCTCTTCAGTAGAGATTTAAATAAATTAAAAACAGAGATAGAAGCCTATCAGAATGAAGAAAATCTTTGGATAATTGATAAAAGTATTGCCAATTCTGCGGGCAACCTTTGTCTGCATTTAGTTGGGAACATTAATCATTTTATAGGAGCACAGCTAGGAAATACAGATTATGTTAGAAATCGTGAGCTGGAATTTTCATTAAAAGACGTTCCAAAAACTGAGCTTATTGAAAAAATTGAGGCTACCATAGCTATGATAGATTCCGTTCTGCCACAATTGTCTGAAGATGATCTTAAAAAAGAATATCCGCTGGTTGTTTTTGAGAGCAAAATGACCACCGATTACTTCCTGATCCATCTGGTGGCCCACCTGGATTATCATTTAGGACAGATTAATTATCACAGGAGATTATTGGATAATTAAATTCTTTTTACTTGACATGGTTATAAAATAAACGCAACGATCACAAAGTAATTGTTGCGTTTTCTATTAATTAGCAAGGGCGTTTCACTCAGCTAAGAAAATATTGCCTTTGCTAAACGAAGTGCCTTTGCGAGCTATTTCAACATAATTTTTATAAAATCTTGGCGATCATAGCGCTAAAACTACTGAATTATTTCTCAAACATCATTTTCGTAATAAAATCCTTCTCTCCCTTTCCTCTCGCCGGAGAATATTCTCTTCCATAGAAAATGATCTGAAGGTGAAGCTTATTCCATACTTCTTCCGGGAATAAACTCTTTGCATCACGCTCAGTTTCCACTACATTTTTTCCGGAGGTAAGCTTCCACTGTGTCATCAGACGGTGAATGTGGGTATCTACCGGAAAAGCAGGAAATCCAAATCCCTGGCTCATCACTACTGAAGCAGTCTTGTGTCCTACGCCCGGAAGAGCTTCCAATTCTTCATAAGTCTGAGGAACAATACCATTGTGTCTTTCCAACAGAAGTTCGGCCATTCTTTTCAGGTTTTTGGCTTTTGTATTAGACAGTCCTATTTCTTTAATCAGTTCTTTGATTTCAAATTCTTCCAGCTTCGCCATTCTCTGCGGTGTTCCTGCTACTGCAAAAAGATCGGGGGTAACCTGGTTTACCTTTTTATCTGTGGTCTGCGCAGAAAGAGCTACAGCAACCATTAATGTATAGGGATCGGTGTGATCTAAAGGAATAGGTGTGGTGGGATATAATTTATCCAGTTCTATCTGAACGAGCTCAGCTCTTTGTTTTTTTGTCATGTATGCCTTAAATTTGAACAAAATTAAATCATTATGCTGAAAGTTGGAGATAAATTACCTGAATTTGAAGGATTCAATCAAGACGGAGAAACAGTAACCTCATCAAAATTAATTGGAAAAAAACTGGTGGTTTTCTTTTATCCGCAAGCCAGTACACCAACCTGTACGGTGGAAGCCTGCAACCTGAGTGATAATTATGCTAAGCTTAAGAAAGCGGGATTTCAATTATTAGGAGTAAGTGGCGATTCTGTGAAAAAACAGAAAAATTTCCATAGTAAATTTGCTTTCCCTTATGATCTTATTGCAGACGAAAACCGTGATGTTATCGAAAAATTCGGGGTATGGCAGGAGAAAAAGACGTTTGGGAAAACGTATATGGGAATTGTAAGAACCACTTTTATTTTTGATGAAGCAGGTGTCTGTACAAGAGTTATTGAAAAGGTAACTTCAAAGACTGCTGCGGAGCAGATTTTGGAAGATTAATTCTTTTTGAAACACAAATATCACAAATGCTTTCACAAATAACACGATTTAAAATCTATATGGTATTTGTGAAAGTGTTTTTTATTGTTATTTACTCTGTTTCGTAATAGTTTAATTCTTCAGTTTCGCCAGGAAGTGTGACATGTTTTTTAAACCTCAATCCTAGTTTTTCGATAAGCTTTTGGGAAGAAATGTTATCTTTTGAAATAATCGCAGATATTTTTGTTAACCCGAACTCATCCATACCAATAGATTTAACTTTCTGAGCAGCTTCAAAAGCATACCCTTTTCCCTCAAACTCTTCCAATAGAGAATAACCAATATCAACAATATCAAGACCTTCTCTTTCAAAAATCCCGACTGCTCCTATTTTTTCATTGCTTTCTTTAGTCACTAAAAGATAGTTTCCAAATCCCAGTCTTTCAATCTGTGGAGCGAATCTGTTTAGGATATAATTTTCGGCATCTTCAATACTGTTAACATTGCGATTACCAATATGTTGAATAAATTTTGGCCGGTTATAAAGCTCAAAGACAAAATCTTTGTCTTCACGGGACATTGGACGAAGTATTAATCGCTCAGTCTCATAGGTATTATCTGCGCTTGGGTGTTTTTTTGAGCTCATCTTTCTTTGGTTCTTCTTTTTTTTCGATTTTTAAAAGTCTCGGGTTATTAGCACATTTTTTATTGTAAAGTTCAATATAGGTCCCATTATCCTTTACATTGCTTACAGCTCCTGTCGATTTATTTACAGTCACTGTATAATGTGTTTTTTGGTAAGGACACTCCTTTGAAGTCAGCTTTCCAAGGTCAAGATAATAATTCGATTTATCTTCATGATAGTTCCCTGCAAGATCCTTAAACTCCTCATCTATCATATAGCCATCAGCTGCCAGTACTACAGCAGCTTCCTGAGCATTATCAATTCTATCCACAAATTTCTTAAGACCTTCAACATCAGTAATGTAGTTTACTTTCCCTCCTTCCGAATAAGCGATGTAGTAAAAGCTGTCTTCATTAGGAAAAAGATTGAATCCTGAGAACTGAGGTGTATAATCTACCTTCCCCGAAATCTTTATTTCCTGTCCTTTTCCGTAGCTGTTGTACACCAATATCCATGAGCCTACCTTATTGCCTGGCTCGATCTGCTGTAAAATATTTGGAATGTTTGAAAATTTTTTCTTCTCCTGAGAATATCCTAAGATTCCCAAAAGTAAAAATGTAAAAATTGTAAATCGGGTTGCAGTTTTAATCATAATTTTAAAAATCAGCAGAAAATGTACCAAATATTACATAAACTTCTCTCCTTTCTTAAAGTTTTTTAAGTCAAGAACATAGTCTTTAATAAGCTGATCGTTATCTCTCGGGCAGATAAGAAGCGCTTTATCTGTGTCTACAACAATGTAATTTTCAAGCCCGTCAATGATGACAGCCTTGTTATTATTTCTTAAGCGGATAATATTTCCTTTTGAATTATAAGAAAGCAGATGCTTTAATTTTACTGCATTTCCGTCCTTATCCTTTTCGGTATTTTCATAAACAGATGTCCATGTTCCTAGATCACTCCATCCTAAGTCTGATGGAATCACATATACATTTTTTGCTTTCTCTAAAATCCCATTATCAATAGAAATTTTCTGAACTTTCGGATAAATGGTTTCAATACAGCTATTTTCTTTTTCAGAATTGTATTCACAAGCCATAAAGTGCTGCATCATCTCTGGAAGATAAAGATCAAAAGCATGGTGAATACTTTTTACATTCCAAATAAATATCCCTGCATTCCATAGGAAATCGCCGCTTTCCAGGAAGTTTTGGGCAATCTCCAGAATAGGTTTTTCTGTGAATGTTTTTACTTTAAAATACTCAGAACCTTTTTTTTCTACAAACTGAATGTATCCATAGCCTGTGTCAGGTCTTGTTGGGGTAATTCCCAATGTTACCAGATACTCATGCTTTGAAGCTAATTCAAATGCCAGATCCACTTTTTCCAGAAATACATCTTCTTTCAGGATCAAATGATCTGCCGGAAGGACAATCATTGTTGCATCCGGATTGATCTCAGCAATCTTGTTGGCCATATACAGGTTGCAAGCCGCTGTATTTTTCATAAGCGGTTCACCTACAATATTTTCTTCAGGAATCTCCGGAAGCTGCTGATGGGAAAGAGCGACATACTCTTTATTCGTAATCACAAATATCTGCTCCTTAGGAATTACCTTACTGATTCTGTCATAGGTCTGCTGAATCATGGTACGCCCGGTCCCTAAAATATCCTGAAATTGTTTTGGAAATTTCTGTGTGCTCATCGGCCAGAACCGGCTTCCGATCCCTCCCGCCATTATAACACAGTATCTATCTGATTTTAACATTCTTAGCTACATTTTTCTACCCTTGCTAGAGGCTTAAAAGAATACTTCCTTCCAGTAGCCAGGTTCTTACAAAGATAGTTTTTTTTAACTAATCCTTCTAATAAATACTTTTCGTTGCGGTACATAAAAAACTCACCTTTCTGAAGTTCTTCAATAAAGTGAAGAGTATCATCTTGTTTTTCAGTATGAAAATATCTTACCAAATCAGGGCTGGCCATGAAATTGGCTTTAGGGGATTTTGAAAACTTTATAATGATAGGCTTTAGCTCCTCATCATAAATTTCAAGACTTTCAATGAGCATATTTCTGAACGTTTCTTTCCATTCATTACCATGAGGAGAAATTCTTCGTCCATATTTTTCAAACGCAATCAGATGGGCAAGCTCGTGGGTCAGTACAAAGAAAAAAAGCTGTGGGGTAAGCGTAGAGTTTACCGTTATTTCATGAGAATTGTCCGGAAGCTTTCTATAATCTCCCAGTTTTGAGTTCCTGTTTCTTGTAACTTTTATATGTATATAGTAATCTGAAAACCAGATTCTTAAATATTTAAGCGTATTTTGGGGTAAATATTTTTCTAAAGATTGAATTGGCATTTTACAAACTTAATGGAATTCCTGCATAGAAATTCAATAGTTTAAGACTAAAAAGATAATTATATTTTGCCTGCGCTACTGATCCCTGTGCATTTGCATAATTATTTCTTGCTACATTGACGTCATAGATCGTTGTTCTTCCCGCAGCATAGCTTTTATCCGCAAAATCAAGAGCCAGTTTAGAGCTTTTTTCTGCTTCTACAGCAGCCAGATAATTTTCATAATTGGCATCTGCATCAAACTGAGCTTTCTGTACATTTTGTCTTACTGTCTGCTTCTGTTGTTCTAATGCATTTTTTGCAAGGCTTTCGTTTAATTTGGATTGTTCTACCTGTAACTTAGTTTTTCCTTTATTGAAAATAGGTACATTAAGTGATAGCCCTACATTTTGTCCGAACTGATCTTTATATTGTTCAAAAAAGCTTCCCTGCACAACCCCTGGCAGAACATTAAATTGTTTGTTATAGAACGTGTTAAGGCCAGCACTGGCTGTTAATGTAGGCCAGAATGCTGTTTTGCTTATTTCAGTTTGTGCTTCGGCAGATCTTATACGGCTTTCTGCAGCTTTTATCTGGGGCTGTATCTCATACGCAGTTGTAAGCACCTCATCTGCGGTGGCAAGCTGTAAGTCAAGCTTTTCAGGTACATTTACATCTTCTACATCAAAATCCTTATAATCTGATAGTTGCAAAAGCTGTACGATGGCAAACAAAGCACGTCCAACATTTACTTCTGCTGTTTTAAGGTTTTGCTTTTCTCTCGCCAGAGCCGCTTCAGCCTCTGCCAGAACCGTCTGGGCAGTTGTTCCCACCTGAGTTGTGATTTTAGCTCTGTCGTACTGTTTTTGTGCATTTCCTACTGCACTTTGAGAAATTTTAACAATCTCTTTATTCAACAAAGTAGTCAGATATTGCTGAGCAATTTGAAGAGAAATATCATTTTTAATGGTTTCAATGTCATATTGGCTTGCTTCCACATCAAACTGAGCTTTTCTTACACTTTTCTCTAACCTCCCATTATTATAGACCAACATATCGGCACCCAGACCCACACTGTTATTGAATCTGTCGTTTCTATAACTTCCTGCTCCTAATGACCCTTGTCCGAAACTCACCCCACTCGTAACACTCCCGGATACGGAAGGCAAATATTCTTTTTTGGCTGCTTTAAGATTGTATTCCTGGTTTTGTTTGTTATACTGATTTTGGATAACCTGAAGATTATGCTCCACTGCATAGCTTACACATTCTTTTAAGGACCATTTCTTCTGAGCATTTAAACCCAGATAACCTAATCCAAAAACGATGATCCAAACTTTTTTCATATTGTATATGTTTATTTGTTTTTAATGGTCATATGGAATCGCATCATCTTCATCAAGCATTTATACTTACAAATGAGAGCAATTCTATATTAAGATTTTTCAATATTAGACGAATTAAATATAAAAAAGTTACAGATTGAAAAATTATATTTTATTTTAAAAAAACTTTTGAGAATTTTGTATCATGACAAACGAACAATATCAGGAAGCTATCGACTGGCTTTTCGTACAGATGCCGAACTACCAGATAGATGGTCAGAAGGCTTATAAACCGGGATTAGACAATATCACAAAGCTTTGTGCTTTCTTTGGAAATCCTCAGGATAAGATCAAATGCATCCACATTGGAGGGACGAACGGAAAGGGATCTTCAAGCAATATGCTGGCATCCGTACTTCAGGAAGCTGGTTATAAAACAGGATTATACAATTCTCCGCATCTTATAGACTTCACAGAACGTATCAAAGTAGACGGAAAAAACTGTAACAAAGAGTTTGTCTTTGATTTTATTCAAAAGCTAAAAACGATTCCGGAAGACATCCGCCCTTCTTTCTTTGAGTTTACTACGATCATGGCTTTTGAATATTTTTATCAGCAACAAGTGGATTTTGCGATTATTGAAGTAGGGTTGGGTGGAAGGTTAGATTCAACCAATATTATTAAACCTTTGATTTCTGCGATTACAAATGTTCAGCTGGATCATCAGAATATTCTGGGAGACACCATTGAAGAAATAGCAACCGAGAAAGCAGGAATTATTAAGCACAATACCCCAATTATTTCCGGAGACGAGGATGAATCGGTTAAAAATATCATCATAGAGAAAGCAATTAAAGAAAATGCTCCGTTTATA
The DNA here is from genome assembly GCF_004119445.1 of Chryseobacterium sp. CH21. Taxonomy (GTDB): domain Bacteria; phylum Bacteroidota; class Bacteroidia; order Flavobacteriales; family Weeksellaceae; genus Chryseobacterium. Next base: position 77,242 of record NZ_QICI01000048.1, read on the forward strand.
GATGCTACTCTTATCGATACAAGCCTGGAATCTGATCTGAAAGGAAATTATCAGAAGAAAAATATCAGGGTAGTATTGGCCGCCATTGAAGAGTTAAAAAAACTGGAAGTACATATTTCCGATCAAGCTATTGAAAACGGGCTGCTTCAAGTTCATCAGAATACCGGATTTATCGGCCGTTGGTTTGAGTTTTCAAAAAATCCGCTTACCATTTGTGATACGGGACATAATCAGGCGGGATTGGAGCATGTTTTCTCACAATTAAATTCAATTAACCGCCACAAGCATGTTATTTTGGGATTTGTGAATGACAAAAAAATAGATGACGTAATGAATTTACTTCCTGAAAATTCTGAGTTTTATTTTGCAAAACCATCCGTTAACAGGGGAAGACACCCGGAAGATTATGAAAATCTGCTTCAGGAGGCGAAAATTTTTTATAAAATTTTTAATTCTGTACAAGAAGCGTATCTCGCTGCAAAAGAACGATGTACAAACGAAGAAATGATTTTTATCGGCGGAAGCAACTTTGTAGTGGGAGATTTTTTAGAAAAAAATTTGGAGATTAAGGAATAAGTCGTATATTTGCACCACTCTAAACAAGAGAACAAGTCTAGAGGGTTCTTAGCTCAGTTGGTTCAGAGCATCTGGTTTACACCCAGAGGGTCGGGGGTTCGAATCCCTCAGGACCCACAAAAAATCTCTCAGATTTCTGGGAGATTTTTTTATTTTATTCCTAAGCAATTTATAACGCTTCTCCTCTACTTTTCCTGATATTTATTTACCTTTGCCTACATTCGAATCTGCCGTACGTGAAGCAACTCCATATCATATCATTCAATGATCCCTACCCTCCTACTTATGGTGGTATTATTGATGTGTATTATAAGATTAAGGCTTTATCTGCTCTGGGAATAAAAATCCACCTTCACTGTTTTATAGATCAGACCCCTGATAAGATTGATCCGGAAATTGAAGAAATTACGGAAAATGTATTTTTTATAAAAAGAAAAAGAATCCACTGCTCTATTTTTCAGGAACACCTTTCGCTGCTGCCATCAGAGATTCTGAAGTACTAATTAAGAATCTTGAGAAGATAAAAGCTCCTATTTTGTTCGAAGGCTTACAGACAACCGCTATTATACGGTTTCTGAGAGATAATGATCATAAACTCTATCTCCGTTACCACAATAACGAAACAGAGTATTATAAAGGACTTTCTTTGTCCGAAAAGAATATATTCAAAAAGATTATTTACAAAATTGAATCTTTAAAGTATACCGGATATCAGAAAAAACTGTTGAAGAAATTCGAAGCCGTTTTCTGCCTGTCTGAAAAGGAGTATAAAGAAGTAGAAACCTATTCTGGAAATGCAAAGCTGATTCACATCTTTCATGGTAACCAGGCGGTGAAACAATTGGATAAAAAAGGAAATTATTTTCTTTTTCATGGAGATCTTACTACTGCGGATAACAAAAAAGCATTGAATGAAACTATTGAGCTGTTCAAAACTCTTCCACAATATAAATTAGTGGTGGCTTCCGACCGTGCCAGCGAGGATATTAAAAGGAAAATTTCAGAAGTTGAGAACATCAGCCTCACTCCTATCCAAACTACGGAAAAACTTCATCACCTTCTGGAAAATGCCCACGGCAATATTTTGATCTCCTACCAGAATTCGGGAACTAAAGTAAAGTTATTTAACACGCTTTACAACAGCCGTTTTGTTATTATTAACGGAAATATTACAGATGATCCTGTTTTGACAGATTTATGCCTGTATGGAGCTGATATGAGTGAAATTCGCCAGCATATTATTACCTCAGCTGAAAAAGATTATCATGATGCTGAAAACAGAAAAAAAATATTAGAAAATACCCATTCGGATAAAACTAAAGCGGAAGAATTGATAAAGGCTATTTTTTAAGAATTAACCCTGTCTACAACGCCCTGAATATTAAATTCGTCAAGGCAAGCCCAGTCCCCACGATAACATTCTTTATCTCCAAAAACAGAACATGGCCTGCAGCTAAGATCCTTTACCTGAACAACATCTTTTTCACTCTGACCAAATCCTAAAAATCCTGCATAAGGATGAGTAGCCCCCCAAATAGAAATACATCTCGTTCCTACAAGACTTGCAAGATGCATATTGGCAGAATCCATGGAAATCATCAGTTCCAGTTTAGCAATATGATTAAGCTCTTCTGTAAGATTTAATGTTCCGGCAAGGTTTTTCGTATTAGGAATCTCACGTTCCCATTTTTCAAGCGTTTCTTTTTCTTTTTTACCTCCGCCAAAGAAATATATTGTGTGTTTCTTAGCTAGAATCCTTACCAGTTCGTACGATTTTTCCAAAGGAAGCATTTTTCCTTTATGTTGGGCAAAAGGAGCAAAACCTATCCCGGATTTATCCTCAGAAAATGGCCTTAAGGTATGTGAAAGCTCAACTTTGAATCCCATTTTTCGAAAAACATCAGCATAACGTTCTACCGTTTTTTTCAGCTGTACTTTTTCCAGGTTCCAAACGTCTGTGAGGTTTTCTTTTTCCTCTTTCCCTTTATCTATTTTAAAAACCTTAAGCCCTTTCCTTCTGTATATCCTGTCTAAAATTTTGGTACGGATTACATCGTGAAGATTGGCAACACAATCAGGTTTAAATTCCTTAATTAGTTCATTGCTCAGTTTACTTAATCCAAACAGACCTTTATAATCATCCAGATCAATTCCTTTAAAGGTTACATTAGGAATTCCGGCAAACAGAGCTTCAAAATTCTTCCTGGAAACCATAATAATTTCCACACCAGGGTTCTGCTCCAGAAATTCTCTGAAAACAGGTACTGTCATCGCAACATCTCCGAATGCGGAAAAACGATATGCTAAAATTCTGGTCACGGTTATGATTTCAGTTGATAAGCAACTGCATAAAACTTGATCTGCTTCGTCATTGCCATCAATCCGTTGGCTCTGGACGGAGAAAGAAATTCCTGTAATCCTATTTCTGCAATAAAATCGAAATCAGAATCCAGAATTTCCTGAGTGGAATGCCCACTATAAATACTTACTAAAAGAGAAACAATACCTTTGGGCAAAATACCGTCAGAATCCGCATTAAAGAAAAGCTTTCCATCTTTAAATTCAGCATCAATCCAAACTTTGCTCTGACAGCCTTTAATCAGATTTTCTTCAGTTTTTCTTTCTTCCGGTAAGCCTTTCAGTTCTTTTCCAAGATCAATGATGTACTCATACTTTTGCTCCCAGTCTTCAAGAAAAGCGAATTCCTCGATTATTTCCTGCTGTTTTTCTTTAATGGTCATTTTAAATCAAATTTCTTTGTGCAAAGATAACCATTTTTGTAAAATTTATTAATGAGAGGCTTTTTCAAAAAGCTGTAGGATTTTTGTTTCCTCCTTCTCCCAGCAAAACACCTCAGCAGCCTTATTCAATTCACTCTGATAATGCAATCTTCCTTTCTCAAGAACAAGATTAATTGCTTTCTCAATCGTTTCAGGGTTATGATCGGTGATAATTTCTCCTACATTGAACTGATCTCTTATGCGCTGCATTTCCGGGAAATTAATCATAACCAACGGAACTCTGCTCTGAATATAGTCACAAACTTTATTAGGAAGAGAATAATAATAGCTCACTCCGTTATTTTCTTCAAGACTAAACCCTACATCAGCTGTTTTGGTAATTTCTCTAAGATTTTCCGGCTTTAGTTTACCCAGAAAAAAAACTTTATCCTGTAGCTTTTCCTGAATAACAAGCTCTTCGTATGCTTTTTTCTTTGGCCCCTCACCCGCTATTTTCAGAACAGCATCTTTAATATGATGCATAGCAACTATCATTTTTCAATTCCTCTGGACTGATTGATTGCTCCCTGATATAAAATAATTTTAGGATGATTCTCCGGAATTTCAGGAGCAGAAAGTATTTTTCTAGGAATATTTCGGACAACGATTGGATTCACATTGTATTTTTCATGGAACCATTCGGCATAGCTTTCACTTTCTGTCATCATGAATTTCACATGAGGAACCAGCTTTCTTTCGAGCACTCTCCAGAATTTCTGCGAAAACCTGTTTTGTACGGATGGCATTTCCGTGAAAATTTCATGGCTGTCAAAGACTAATGGGATATTCAGTTTTTTGGCAATGAGATAATTTGGCAGAAGTGCATCAATGTCATTGGCATGAAGAATAGTATCTTTGTCCGCTTTTTTCTTCAGTTCTTTGTATAATTTCCAGTTGAATTCAAAATAAGCGGTTTTTAGACTTTTTGACTTCAATCCTATTCTGGAAAAAGGATAAGGACGATCCATTTTCTCATTTCCATCCCAATCGTTTCCAATCAGTTCTATAGGATAGCCGTTATCAAAAAGCGTTTTGCATACCTTTTCAATTCGCTGATCAGTATACAGATTGCTAAAGGCAGATACTATTATTTTTTTCTTCATTAATCTTTCTTGTCTAGTATTAAATAATAGATCTGAATGAAACAAATGAGCCCGTTTGGAATGATAACCGGCCAAAGCATTCCATTAAAGATACCATAAATGACAAAACAAATACAGCCAATCATGTTGACCACTCTGATTTTTCTTACATCTTTCAGTATGAAACTCAATACAATAAAAAGCGACGCAGAATAGCCGATGTAAGTAGTAATTTCCGTATTCATGGGGAAAATTTAAGGACAACAAACTTAATCATTTTCAATAAGATAATAAAATTTTTTCTGCCATAAAGTCATTAATTGATTTTTGGTAAAATATTTGTAATTTAGATAATGAATAAAAGGTAATGTTGCCTTTGTTCTAATGAGATATATTATGGATTATAAGTTTTCACAAGGTTTGAGCCAGGTGTTCAAACAAAGCAAAAGCGAAGCTAAAAGGCTCAAAAGTGAATTTCTTAATACAGAACATCTACTTTTAGGTATTATAAAAACGGAAAACTCTGCAAAAGAAATCCTTCAAAACCTTAATGCGGATTTAACACAAATCAGAAGAAAAATTGAAACTTTAAATACAGCAAGTCTTAATCCTATTTCTGAAGAGGTTACCAATATTTCTTTCACCAAGATGGCAGATCATGCCATTAAACGTGCAGAGTTAGAATGCCGTCAATATAAAAGCAATGAAATTAATACCGTTCACCTGCTTTTAGGTATTCTTTATAAATATGAAGATCCTACTTCAAATATTCTGGGAGCTTATGACATCGACTACGAAGGAGTTTCAAGAGAATACCAGACTATGCTTAAAAATTCAGGGCAGTCACCACAGATGAGTGCTTACGATGATGATGATGAGAGAGAAGAATTTGAGCAAATGAGAAAGCCTACAGGAAATCTAGGTTCTGCGAAAAGTAAAACGCCAACATTGGATAACTTTGGTAGAGACCTTACTTCTTTGGCTAGAGATGGAAAGCTGGACCCAGTAATCGGGCGTGAAAAAGAAATTGAGAGAGTTTCTCAGATCTTATCCCGTAGAAAGAAAAACAACCCGCTTCTTATCGGGGAGCCTGGAGTTGGTAAATCTGCCATTGCTGAAGGGTTGGCACTAAGAATTCAACAGAAAAAAGTGTCGAGAGTTCTTTACGGAAAACGTGTGATCACTTTAGATTTGGCAAGCTTAGTTGCCGGAACTAAATACCGTGGCCAGTTTGAGGAAAGAATGAAGGCGATTATGACAGAGCTGGAGAAAAACAGAGATGTCATCTTATTCATTGATGAGCTTCATACGATTGTAGGAGCAGGAAGTTCTACAGGAAGTTTAGATGCTTCCAATATGTTCAAACCAGCTTTGGCAAGAGGTGAAATTCAGTGCATCGGAGCAACTACTCTGGATGAATACCGTCAGTATATTGAAAAAGACGGCGCTTTAGAAAGAAGATTCCAGAAAGTAATGGTGGAACCTACTTCTATTGATGAAACTGTTCAGATTCTGAATCAGATCAAAGATAAGTATGAAGAACACCATAATGTGATCTATACTCCGGAAGCTATTCTGGCTTGTGTCAATTTGACATCAAGATATATTACAGACCGTTTCCTACCGGACAAAGCTATTGATGCGATGGACGAAGCAGGATCCCGTGTTTATATCAAAAACATGAAAGTTCCTACAGAAATCATTGATTTTGAAAAGAAAATCGAAGATATCAAAGAACTGAAGCAGAAAGCTGTAAAAGCTCAGGATTATCTTGAAGCAAGAAAACTGAAAGATGAAGAAGAACGTCTTCAGATGGAACTGAATGCTGCTCAGGAAAAATGGGATAAGGATGTAAAAGAGAAAAAAGAAACCGTAACAGAAGAAAATGTAGCAGAGGTGGTTTCTATGATGAGTGGTGTTCCTGTAACGAAAGTTGGTAAGAACGAGCTTGATAAACTGGCTCAAATGGATGAAAAGCTTAACGGAAAAGTAATAGGTCAGGAAGATGCTGTGAAGAAAGTGGTTAAGGCCATTCAAAGAAACAGAGCAGGTCTTAAAGATCCTAACCGCCCAATCGGCACCTTTATTTTCCTTGGAACAACCGGGGTTGGTAAAACCGAATTGGCGAAAGTAATGGCTAGAGAGCTTTTCGAATCCGATGAATCTCTGATCAGAATTGACATGAGTGAATACATGGAGAAATTCGCTGTTTCAAGATTGGTTGGTGCGCCTCCGGGATACGTAGGGTATGAAGAAGGTGGTCAGCTGACGGAAGCTGTAAGAAGAAAACCTTATGCAGTAGTTCTTTTGGATGAGATTGAAAAAGCTCACCCTGATGTATTCAACATTCTATTACAGATTTTGGATGAAGGACACGTTACAGACAGCTTAGGAAGAAAAATTGATTTTAGAAATACCATCATTATTCTTACTTCAAACATCGGAACAAGAGATCTTAAAGACTTTGGAGATGGTGTAGGATTTGGGACTTCTGCAAAGAAAACCACTTCAGATTCAAGAGCAAGAAGTACTATTGAAAGTGCTCTTAAAAAGGCATTTGCTCCAGAATTCTTAAACAGAATTGATGATATTGTAATCTTCAACTCTCTTGTACAGGATGATATCAAGAAAATCATTGATATTGAACTGAACAAGCTTTATGGCAGACTTGAAAAATTAGGATATAAAGTAGATCTTACTGAAGAAGCTAAAGACTTTATTTCTGATAAAGGATGGGATAAAGATTTCGGAGCAAGACCATTGAAACGTGCAATCCAGAAATATATTGAAGATTTATTGGCAGAAATGCTGGTAAACAAGCAATTGAATGAAGGAGAAACTGTAGTTCTTGACCTTAATGAGGCTAAAGACGGACTGATAGGAAAAACGCAGAAAGCAAAGAAATCTGCCGCTGAGAAGTCTTCTCAATCTTAATTAAATAAATAGTTTAATTTTAAATAGAAACACCCCGAAATTTCCGGGATGTTTTTTAGTACGT